>DATKST010000183.1:0-3108 GCA_035531475.1 Terriglobia bacterium | reverse complement strand
TGACTGTGAACCAGCGCTTACCATCAGTCTCCGATTGAAATGCACCAGAGGAGCATATTCCCAATACCCCTGCGGATTTCTGTAATCTGTAGGCAAAAACTCATCATTGCCGAACGCTCCCCACTTGTGGACCGCCTCAGCAACCAGTGACGTTCCGCTCCGGTGCATACCAAGTACGATGATTCTCTTTTGCATAGCGAGTTTGCACCAACGCAGGCTTTTCGGGCTCCTTCAGGAGCAACGATACCTTTGGCTACTTCAGCTAACACAGCAGATCAAGCGCTAGCACCGCTCATACGTCGCACCGGAAGACAGCCACATCGGTATGTTCACCTATCTTTCTGATCAACCGGAATCGTTTTGTGTTTCGGAGACTCAATTCCAACGGCTCATGAAAGAAGATCATGTGATTGCCTCGCCGGTTGCGAGGGTAAGCTTCGTAACCGGAGACGACGAGCGTTTCGCGTGCCTTCCCCGCGATGAAGTCGATTAGCTTGCGGTACCGGTCCTCCGTTTCCTGGTGGATGAGAACTTCAAAGCACAACACCCAGTCCTTCGCAGGGATCGCATCAGCGTCGCAGGTGAGGTCGAAGGCGCGGAAATCCCAGTCGGGTCGAGCTTGGCGCGCCAGCATCAAAGCCGTCTCCGATTGATCAAGTCCGAGATAATCCCGGACGTCGAAAACCTTCAGGACCTCCAGATCGCCGCAGCCGACGTCGAGCACGCCCGCGGCCGCCACAATGCCCTCTCGTGCAAGGAGCTCACGCTTGTAGATCACATTATGGCCCCGAGACCCGACTCCGGAGCCACGCTCGGGGAACCGGGCATAACGCAGATCCCAGAAAACTCTGTTGTCGAAATGCCGGTTGATCTGCGCGTTTGCGCGAGTGACGGCATCGATCTCAATTGCGGTTAGATCCGCCTCGGGTTCGATTTGACCCAGTACGTTGAGGGAACTATCGTGGTAGTGGAGTAATGCAATGGGCCGCTCAGGATCGTAGTAACGATGCGCGCCGGAGAAATGGGTATAGTAGTTCAGATTGGATGGTGCGGGTTCATATGGGATGCCAGCCATATGAATGGCGAGCCACATCGCGACCTGATCGACATGGTTCTGCTTGCCCTCTTGTCGCAAAGGTTCGGAGTTGTCAAGGAGCCAAAGCGTCCAACGCCGCCATTCCGCTGAAACGACGGGAATCAACGCCTTTGGAATGGCGTAGTAACCTCCGTTGCAGTTCCCGAGATAGGTCTTTCCGCCACCCGCATCAACCGGAATCGTCTTTGGCAAAGTCCGCATGCCGGCGAGCCGCGCGGCTTTCTTGAGAGCGCCGAGGGATGGGTTCGCCAAATCGACAACCTTCGCCTGAAGTGCGCCACCGGCGAGAAATAGTCGAATGTCAGCGAGCACGATCGTGTCGGTATCGAGCAGCACCGCGCCATCAATGTCGATATCCCGGAGATTTTCGAGCTGTGCGACCTTGTTGCAGTAACGCCCGTCTCCAAACCTTCTGATTTCGTGCATGTTGCAGCCGAGGTCAGTAAACAGGCGCCGAACGCGAGAATCGACTTCCGGTGTGACCTGGACATGGATGGCCTTTGGCTCCTCTACACAGTGCTCGATCAGGGAATGCGCCAGATGGTATCCCTGAAAGGCTAACTTGGGATCGGCATCAACGACGAATGAGAAGGCGGTCTTGCCGCGCGGGTGGTTCCAGGGCTGCTCGGCTGGCTCGCTTTTATGCTGCTTGCCGGGTACCAGTCGCGCCAACGGTCCAAGCCAGTGCATGAGCCCTGCCTCTTAGGTGTATGGTTCGTACCCTCCCCGATCTATAGGCCAGAACAGCAGCCATGACGGGGTTCACGGCACGAACCGGCAGAATCCGCCGACAGTATTCTGTGCATGTTCAGCGGACTGTGGTCACGGGAGTTAGGTTCTCGGTCGCTGCGGGGGTTGGATTTGAACCAGCAACCCTTGGGTTATGGACCCGACAAGCTACCTGACCGTTCCATCCCGCGTCGCTGATTATAGTCACTGCTGCATTGTGTTGGCAATCCACATGGAGTTACACCCTGATCCGAAAAGTGTCACTAATTATGTGAACGAGTACAACCCCTTGACTCGGTTAGCCTAGTATGCTAGACTAACCCCATTGTGATGAACCAGTTTCGGCAGGGCGCGAATTGCAACAAAATGCGCATTTCACCCGCCTTGCGGCTCGCCGCTCTCCAAAACTTACAGAAGCCAGAAATGGCGGCTTCAACAACAGGACATCACTGGTTAAGTGATTGATAACAAGCAACATCAAGACATTATTAGAAAGCGGCAGCGAACGCGCTCAACGGGGAAGTTGTTGAAAATACATGTGATGGACGGAGCCCGTGCTACGTCCTCCCAGCCCCCCGGCACAGCCTTTGAAATGCCGACCTGAAGGTCGGCGCTACGACAAACTGACCCGTCGCCCTCAATTCGGTTCTCTTGGGATTGACCGTAATTTGAGGTATGATGTCCGGCTGTGAAAAGACTGGCTTGAGTTCCGTATCATGGAACTATTCGAGCACACTCTCTTGGAGGCGCATTAACCATGAAACTTGTCACTTATGAGTCCGGCAGGCAACTTCGGACTGGCGTGGTGGAAGGCAAAAGCGTGGTAGACGTGAAGGCGGCTATTGACCTTGTCCGAGCGCGGCGCGGGCCGCGCAGCTTATATAGCGAATCGAAATTCAAACAGGCGGCTGCGTTACTCGCCGAATCCGGCGCGGCGCCGCGGGATATGATTGCGTTGCTTGGCCACGATGAAGCATGGCTCAAAGCGTTGGCCGTTGCCGCCCGGGGGCTGGCGCGCGAGATGAGCCAAGCAAAATCCGGCAAAAAGTCCGCTGCGGGCGCTGATGGAGCGGTGCTACCGCTCGGATCCGTCCGCCTCCGGGCGCCCATCACCCGCCCTGGCAAGACCACGTGCGTGGGACTGAACTATGCCGACCACGCCAAGGAGCAGGGCGAAGCCCTTCCTGCATCTCCCATCTTCTTTCTCAAGTCTTCAAACACGATCATCGGCCCTGGAGACGCTATCCAGCTTCCGCCGAACTCGGTGCAGAACGACTACGAAG
>DATKST010000182.1:0-27827 GCA_035531475.1 Terriglobia bacterium | reverse complement strand
CGCTCAGGAGGTCTAATTTTCGGTCCTCGTCCGGGTTTTCGACCCCGCTGTCGTCAAAAGTAGGGAGTCTGGCTTCTCCTCGAGACCCTCACCCGCGTTCGATGACCCGTACGCTCTGCATGACCAGGACTCGCCACGCGGGCCGGGCCCACTTCCCCCGGTGGATATTTCGCAGTGACCGTAAGCACCCTTCTCACTCTACGTTTCAGCTTCGCAGGGGAATCTGCTGAAGCTGAGCCCGAATCCTCGCCCACCATGCCGCGTAGGGATAGCCTCCCGCGAGCGCCATCCAAACCTTCCGCCGTGCGCCTCCGTCATATGATGGAAGCGGCCGAGGAAGCCCTCTCGTTTGCCCAGGGTCAGACCCGTCACGATCTCGATCGGAACCGCATGTTGTCGATGGCCATCGCGCGTTGCCATTGAGATTATCGGAGAGGCAGCCGCAAGAATCTCTCCGGAAACCAAGGGCCGGTGTCCGGAAATTCCGTGGACGAGTATTGTCGGCGCAAGGAATTGGCTGATCCACGCCTATTTCGATATCAATCTGGATCGGGTCTGGGACACGATCACCGACGATTTGCCCAAGCTGGTCGTCGAGCTGAAGAAAATACCGCTGGAAAACTCCAACCATTGATAGCGCCAACAATAACGCGCTTGGGTGAGCGTTGGGTTGTCGAAGAGCCGCGGACCTGACAGAGCGCAGGTCCGCGCTGCGCTTGCTTTCCTCGGCCCTCCAATCACCCAGAGTTCCGGGCAGTGTCTCGGTTTGTTTGCTGTAGCGGCGCTCTATGAGCTCCGAACTTGGATCCTCAACGGTTTCCGGCGCTCATAGAGCGCCGCTACAGCAGACTGCGACACTACCGAGTTCTGGTAAAGTTGAGCTTGAAGCGGTCGGAGTCAAAAACCCGGACACGGCGATAAATGCTCTTGGTGAGGTCATGCAGGTGATGGCCGCCGTAGTCGTGGTGTTGCCGGGACACCGGGATATTCTAGCCTTTCACTGTGGCGCCTACATCAAAAAAGCGACGTAGACGCCACTCGCGGTAGCCCACCTAGTCTTTGAGGTCATCCAGAAACCCTATGAGGGTGGACTGGTCCTCGCCAATCTGCTTAGTTTCATTGGGCAGCATGCTTCCTTCATTAAACTTAAAGCGAATCATGAATGACGAGTCGAGGTTAGATCGCAAGTAACTTTCGACTTTACTTTCCCATCTTCTTCTTGCCGCTTTACACGCGGCCCCTTGAGCGCAGGAGTTCGCAATTGAGTCGCCTTCAGTTATCAACTTTCCTAGCTGCTCGCGGATCAGCTTGCGCCTTGCCTTTTCTGCCTCGTCGCCCATAATGATCTGTGCGGGCGGGATATTGTTCTGGACGGACACAGTTGGAGGCTTTTGCGTGTTGCGGTCTATGTCGGCTAGTTGTCTAGTTATGGCGGACTGCATTTGTGCGTTTCTGACTGTCTGGTTGGCAATCAAGATGAGAGCTATTCCCCCAGAGGCCCAGAACTTGATTTTGTACCGCCTTCGCGTGCGCGGTTCTTCCGTAGGGTGTAGAGTCACGTGCACCCCGAGGTACGCCATATAGAAAGTGGCGAGACCCAGCACGACCGCCAACATAACGCCAAGCCACATAGCGTCAGGATGATAAGTCTACGCTCCTCGCGAGTAAAGTAATTTGTAGCGGGTAGATACAAGCCACGATCAGTGTTTCCCTGACCCTGGGCTTTGCGGTATTGTGGTTGAGCGATGTCCAACGTGCATCGATTGCGAATCACGGACCGTATCTTTCTCGCGGGTGGCGCCGACATTGGTTTTCATGTCGGCGCCTCTGAGCAGGCCGGGCTCTTCCTTGCTGCTAACATCTGTTTTCTGGGAGGAAGGAGAGGGCTGTAACCAGGGCGCAGACATGGACGGTAACGTCCGCGCCACCCGCCAGCCCTCTGGTGAGGAAAGGTGCATCCTATGAAAACTGTTCTAGATATTCTCGGACAGTGGCAGCCTGGAATAGAGGTAGCCACACTCGTCGCAGTGATCATCTATGTTTGGAAAACATGGTCAATGGTCAGCGAAATGAAATTATCACGGGAAGAGCAGTCGAAGCCGAGTGTTGTGTGCTATTTCGAGCACAATAAGAAGGTCATGCGTGCTTACGATCTCGTCATCAAGAACTTTGGGAAGTCAATGGCTTCCGATGTAAAGCTAGTTTTTTCACCTCAACTTCGAGGGGATTCTTCTCAAAGTCAGCTAAGCGAAAAGACATTCAAAGCTATGGCACCTGGGTATGAATGGCGCACGTTCTGGGATTCGTTTCTTAGTCGCGATCCCTCAGCACCGGACGAGTTCATTGCGAAAGTGACTTATCGATGGGGGCCGCACAAGAAACTTGAAGAATATGACGTGTCGTTCGATATCAAGTCCCTAATGGGCGTGCGGTGGGTGGGGGGGACCACGATTGAAGAGTCAGTTGAAGCGATTGCCAAGAGCATTTGCATAGAAATACGGAATGCGTTAGAAACAGGTAAAAGCTAAGTGGCACAGCAAGCAATCCGCGGGTGGCGCCTACGTCGTTTCTTGATGGTGGCGCCCAGAACAGCCGCCGGGACAGGGCTCCTCGGGAACTGAGGCGTAGCACCGCGGCATCGAGCGAGGCTCGTTATTACGTGGACCGATCATCGATTTCCCGGCGATGCCCGAGCATTTGGACTATCAACGCTTTTTTCTCGCGATCAGGTTGATAAATTACTCGATAGTCGCCCACACCAACGCTTGAAGAGGCCTGCGAGCGGTCCAGCCAGCGGTTCGGGCTTAATTGAGTGAAAATTCCCGGCAAGCCAGCGGAGTTTTTTCAACACACGGGCGACAACGCCTCATCGAGGTCTTCAAATTCCTGGCCCGCTTGAGTGCGGAATTCGACTTGGACCATTTACCATTCCAGGCCCCGGCGGCGGGCCAGTTCGGCCGCTGGAACATTCTCTCCGTCTTTCCGAGGCTCCTGGAGGTCCTTCAGAAGGCGATCTCAAACCTCGGGCCGAAGTGCCAAACCTGCGTCCGGATCGGCCAGCATCTCGCGTAACTTTTCCTCAACAACCTCGCCGATGAGGGCCTTCAGCTCTTCCGTGGAGAGATCCTTGACCGTATGCATATTCTATCGCTCCGTCCCGGTTATGCGCTTGAACCGGAATTTCCATTATGAGCTTTCCGCCCGGCCGGTAACATACGCCTGATCGCCTCAGAATGGAATCGCAGGTCGGATTTTGGGTGCTGAGCCTCTCAGCGATCGCGGGAGTTCACCGTTCTTCCCTGTGCTCCTCATCCCGAACATCTTCCCTGGGCGCGAAGATTTTTTCGCTCGCCACTTGTCACTTGCCACTTACCACTCTCGACAAGTTTGGCCGCGGGTGTGCCACGCTAAGGTTGGGGCCTCGACAGCCTGAAAGGGCCGCCTTTTCGACCAATGATTCCAACACCTTTCCCTCCAAGCCTGCCTCGCCGCCGAAATCCGCTCCGGCCAAGGCCAACGACCAAGAAGAGACAACAACAACCAAGAACAGAGAGAAAAAAGGACACTTCTAATGGGCTTGACAGAGGTAAGCGATAATCGATTGACAATTCGCGTCCAATCCAATTAATATCTTTCCGAATCCTGGAGCGGTATACATGAATCTCCTTGCAGGCGACTTATGAAAATTACCCAGATTGAGCCGATTATTTTGCGGCTTCCCCAAGTGACTGAAGACATTGACGGAACTCAAGATGATCTGCTGATAAGGGTTGAAACGGACGAAGGCTTAGTTGGATGGGGTGAGGTGGACAGCTCTCCCGAAGTGGCTCGGGCGGCAGTTGAAGCGCACGCGTCGCATGGCATCGCCCACGGCCTCCGGGAGATCCTAATTGGTCGAGATCCGTTTGACATTGAACAGCTCTGGGATTTGATGTACCGCAAGACCTTCTATTTCGGCCGCCAAGGGCCTGTTCTCCATGCAATGAGTGGAATCGATATTGCCCTGTGGGACATCCTCGGGAAGGCAATCAACAAGCCGGTTCATAAACTCCTCGGAGGAAGCTATCGAACCCAGGCACGGGCATATGCGAGTGTGCTGATGCCGCAAACTCCTGCTGCGGTGGAGCGCCTCGCACGCGAGCAGGTTGCCCAGGGATATACCGCGATGAAGTTTGGATGGGGTCCCCTGGGTTCAAATGAGGACCGGGACGTCGAACTGATCGCTGCCGCTCGCTCAGGAGCCGGGGATGCCGAATTGATGATCGACATTGGCCAAAAGTACACCGTCAAACAGGCCATCCGGGTGGCGGAGCGGATAGAAAAGTACCGCCTGAACTGGTTGGAGGAGCCATTGCCTCCTGATGACTTTGAAGGATACAAGCGGCTGACCGCCACTGTCCCCATCAATATCGCAGCCGGAGAAGCGGAAAGTGGCCACCGTGCTTTCCGAAGACTTATCGAAGAGTGCAGGCTTGATGTGATCCAGCCGGACATCTCCCGAGTGGGCGGTCTGACAGAAGTTCGAAAGGTCGCGACGCTTGTTGAGGACGCTAATGCACGGCTCGTTCCCCACGCGTTCAAGACTGGAATTCTGTTGAGCGCCTGCCTGCATTTGATTGCTGCGCTTCCTAAGACAGAGTTGCTGGAATACAGCTTGACGAATTCACCGATTCGGAACGATTTGCTTTTGCAGCCGATCCGTGTCGTTCAGGGATACGTCCAGGTGCCGGAGAAACCTGGGTTGGGAATTGAAATCAACCCAGAAGTGGTTGCCCGGTACCGCGTCGTCTGAGACGATTTCGGGGCAAATGCCGCTATGTACCGCGGAGGTTAGGGAAAGAGGAAGCCTCGATTCGCGAATGTGGGCCCGTAAGACCGTCCGATGGATGCAAAAGTTTTGGGGAGGAGAATCCATGAGATTTGTCCTGAACTGTGCTCTAAACTGTGCAATTGGCTGCGCCATCTCAGCCGCATTCATCTTTTCCGCTTACGGGCGAACCTCGGAATTCGATATATCTCCTTTCGCAAGGCGCTGCTGTGTGCAGGACCGCCAAACTTCGCAGGTGGAGTTTGATTACACAGAAGCCCAGCATCCTCCCCGTGATGCTGAGAGAACTTCGGATGGACACTATGTTTACGGTCTCCAGTGGGGGGAATCCCGCGACATCGAAAAAGTCATGGTTCATTTTGAGCCTGGAAGCAAGCACGAGCCTGGGGTTCTTGAGTACTGGTTTCGGAATTGGCCTTATTCTCCACCCCGCATGCCCTCTATGGAGGACCCGGAGGATGATCCATGGCAAGGAAAATGGCTGAAATCACAAGCAAGAGCCGACTGTCAGGGCAATGTGTGCGGCTATACCTTTGCGCCCCTGACTGCGGCCGAGAATCCGAATGCAGACAACACCCCTGGCGTCCGCTACCGACGAACCTTGAAGTTGCGGCTGGTTTTCCCCAGCGACCCCCGCATTGAGAGAGTGGCGGTTTTCAGTGGCTCCGGGCAAGTTCCTGTCAAAGTGCGCATTCATCTTGGTGCGGGAGAGACTGGAGCACACCTTTGGGTGGGCAGCGTGCAGGTATACAACGGGTCGCTCACAAGCGTCAGTCCGTGGAACCTCTCCGCTAGCGATCTTGTGAAGAAAAGCCAGTTTCGGATTGATACTCTCGGAACGCCCAAGGGACTGCTGGTGAGCCTGCTTGAGGCAAAGCCTGTTCTGCCCGGATCGAATGACGTCACGATCGTCACGCTGAATGCGGGCGAGCGAACCTGCTCCTTTTCCGTACCCGACGTCGAAAAAGGCCCGGTCTATATCCCGGCATTCCACCTCTATATAAGCTTGGCTTCGGACGCGAAGATGTTTTCCCCCAGCATTGTGAAGGGAGGCGCGGAAATCCGCGAGAAGCTGGCTCAGGAACCAGAGCAGACATATGAGCGGGCGTCCCGAGAAATTCCTGCTCTCGATCCGGTCCACCGCGAGGGACCCCGCCTCTATCTCCCCCTGGCGGCGGATTCAAGCTGGCAGAAGTTTGCTTTGGAATGGGGCGGCAATGTTTATATCAGTAAACAAGCCGACAAGGCCAAAGGGTCGGAGCTCAAGCGGTTGGAGTGGAAAGGCGACCGGATCGATTGGCGCATCGGCACGGGGGCAGATCCAAACTTCCGCCCGGGCTGGCACGACTCGGCGCTTTCTACTTTGGATCATTACCTGCCCGTTGCCATCACCAAGTGGTCAAATAGCGGGGTTCGTTACGCGGAAGAAGGGTTCGCCACTCTGCTCTCGGGTCCATTATCTCCAATCGGTCCTGGGCGGAGAGAGGAAACCCCCTCCGTCCTGATGCTTAAACTTACAGCAAATAATCCCGGAGAGACCGCGGTCACCTCGCACATTTGGCTGGCAACGGAACCTGCCGAGAGGGTCAATTTCAAGAATGGAGAGTTGGTAACTCAAGACGACGGGCTCATTCGCGCCGCCCTCCATCTTCCAGCCGTTGCGAGAGCATCCGTTACAACAGTGGATGACGGAAGCAAGCATCCGCAGGGACTCCATATTGAAATCCCGTTGCGGCCCGGAGAAACACAATCGATTTTTGTTTCCCTGCCTTTCATTCCCCGGCTCACCGAAGCCCAGAATGAGGAACTGCTGGAGCTGAACTATGAGAGGGAACGGGGCCGAGTGGTCGGGTACTGGCAGCAGATCACCGCACATGACATACCCTTCAAGATTCCGGAACAGCGATTCATGGACTTCGCCCGGGCGGTAACCCCTCACATCCTCATCAGCATGACCAAGGACCCCACAAGCGGCCTTTACATGGACCCGGCGGCCAGCTACACCTACGGTGTGTATGAGAATGAGGCCGTCTACCAGTGTCTCATGTTCGATGCAACGGGACTTCATCAGCTCGCGGCTGAAATCCTCAAGACTTTTGTCCAGTTGCAAGGTTCGGAGCCGATGCCCGGAATGTTCACGGGGGACCAGAAAGCTGTTTATCACGGGGTGCGCGTCAATGCGGAATACGACTACACAACCTCGCCCTACAACCTGGACCAGGGGGCGGTCCTTTGGGCGCTTGGCGAGCATTATTTCTTTACGCGGGACAAAGCCTGGCTTCGCCATAACGCGCCAAGCATGATGCGTGCTGCCGATTGGATCATTCAGCAACGTAAATTGACGCAAATTCTCGTGGGCGGGACGAAGGTGCCCGAGTACGGTCTTCTGCCGCCGGGGAATCTGGAAGACAACCGCGACTGGGGGCATTGGTTCGCGGTGAATGCGTTTGCCTCTGCGGGCATGACGCGGCTGGCCCAAGCCCTCTCGGACATCGGCGCTCCCGGGGCCCGTCATTATACAGAAGAAGCCGCCGACTACAGAAAGGACCTTCGGACAGCCATACTGCGGGCGGCCCGGACGGCTCCTGTAGTTCGCCTCCGGAACAATACCTACGTCCCGTTTGTCCCGACGCGGCCCTACGAACGCCTCCCCTACTTCGGACCCGTTCGGGTGGCATACTACACACGCTATCCCGAGAAGATTCTGCCGCTTTACCGGCTCTCCTCCACTCGCGAACTGCTATACGGCGCGATGGTTCCCCTGAAGCTGAATATCTTCCGTGCCAGCGAGCCTGCCGCTAATTGGATTCTGAACGATTGGGAAGACAATCAAACCCTCTCTGAACCCTGGGGAATTAACGTCCACGGATGGGCCTCGGATAAGGATTGGTTCAGCCGGGGTGGAATGGCATTCCAGGCAAACCTCATAAATCCTGTCTTGGTTTACCTGCGCCGGAATGAAATCCCAGCCGCGATTCGGAACCTTTATAACGATTTTGTCGCCTGCTATTACCCAGGCGCGAATGCCTTTACGGAGGAATATCACGAGTGGGTGCATGCCAGCGGCCCGTTCTATAAGATTCCTGATGAAGCGCAATTCGTTCATCGTCTCCGGAATCTGCTGGTGCTGGAAAGGGGTGATACTCTCTGGCTGCTCGAAGGCATCCCGCGCCGATGGCTCACGCCGGGAAATCAGATCGAACTGGATCAGGCGCCCACTTACTTCGGGCCGGTCAGCTACCGCATCCGGTCCGGAGAATCAAGCGTCACAGGCCAGATTGAATTGCCTTCGCGCAACCCGTGCCATGCCGCGTGGCTGGTGGTGCGGTATCCGGAGAACAAACCGATTCGGGCAGTCGAAATTGACGGGAAACCGTGGCGGGATTTTGACGCCACCGCAGAACGAATTCGTTTGCCTTTGAAGACCGGAACCATGCGAATTGCGGTGCGATTCTAACCTCAATACTGTTCAGTTAAGGCGAGCCTCATGATCTTGATGGCAGAGGCGTCGCGCGACCCCTCACCCCGGCCCTCTCCCCGCGAGCGGGGAGAGGGGGAACCGCGCAGCGGTGGGTGAGGGGCTCCGGTTCAACCGTGTGCGTTATTCTCCAACGGGCCTTGAGTGAACAGCATTGATTCTAACCTGGACAATTCACGAAGTTTTGCTTGAGGACCGGAAGGGCACGGTTTTAACCGCAGCCTTCCGGTTCTCCATAGGGACTTCACGAATAGTCCGGGCTAAAGGAGCTTTCAGGAAGCCACTGCAGTCCTAGAGGGGAGAAAGAAAGTTCATGAGCCTGTCGCGCCGACACACGCTGAAGATTTTAGCCGCATCAGCCAGCCTGACTGCCGCATATCCTGCCCTCGATGGCGCGTGGCCTCCAAGAGCCCCGCTGCCCAGCGCCGGGCAACCCGTTCCAGGCGAGGTCGTGAACCTGGCGACTTTCGGGCGGTCAAAGGATTGGGACGGAAACCCAGGTATCGAGTGGGATGAGCCACGCGATGTGTGGCGAGTTGAAATCGATTTCGCCGGATCGAGCCAAATTCCCGCAAACGATCGAGTAAAGTTGGAATACTGGGTTTCAACCTGGCCGGAGGTCCCTGGCGGCGGCTGGACCACGGTTGACGACCCGTGGCAGGGTTCGTGGCGGGAAGTCCACGCAACCAGAGATGTAAAAGCGAATACGCTCAGTTTCGTCTTCCAGCCACTCTCTGAAGCGGAAAATCCAAATGCCCGCAACGCCCCTGGATACACGCCCTCCTTCCGACGCACTCTTAAGATCCGCCTGAATCATGGGAACGACCGTATTCCCTTTAAGGACCTCCGCGCTTACAGTAATTCGCGATGGGCCAGCCGCGAAATCAGCGTCGAAACGGGGTGTGAGGGCACAGCGGCGTTCGAAGCTAAAGCAACGGTTTACAATGGTATTATTCTCGATTCCAGCCCACTCGAAGGAGCGGCTTCTAGCCTGCGCCTGAAGGTTCTATATACGCAGCATGAACCTTCATCCAATGATCGTACAATCCTTACCATTCATGGGGCACGACACGCCTTCGGAGCGGGCGTGGATGACGTGATCCAGAACCGCGGTGTCTACGTGAAGCCTTTGGGAGTGTTTCTGGGCGACGCCACGGCAGGAGAAAGCTTTGACTCATTTTCAAAGTCCGGACGCATGCGCCCCGGAGAGGATATCATCAGCCGCGTCTCACGGCGCCCCGAGCAGTCACTGGAACAAGCTATAGGAGAAATCCCACGGCTCGCGCTGACCTCACGGAAGGGCAGCCATCCGTTTCGCTACATCCCCCTGGGGTTCACGGGCAGCCGTGAAAAATATGGTCTGGACTTTAACGGGAACGTCTTCATCAGCAAGAAAAGTTCGAAGGCGATGAAGGAAGACCTGGAGCGGATGCTGTGGCAAGGAGACGAGATTTATTTCCGCCTGGGAACGGGCACGGTGCCGGACTTCCGCGAGCGGGAGACCGGCACTAACCAGAAAGTACTGAACGGTTACTTGCCGCTGGTCACCACGCGCTGGGAGAGCGAGGGGATTCATTATACGCAGCAAGCCTATGCCACCATGCTGGAAGCTCCTCTGGATAGCGCCCGTCTGCGAGGGGATGAACCGAGCATACTTTTTTTAGGACTTGAAGCGCAGAACATGGGGGCTGTGCCTGCGGAAGCGAAAGTATGGTTTCAGACCAGCCCGGCGGAGCATCTTGAGTTCAAGGAGGGGTTGCTGCTGGGAACAGGAAACGCAGAAAGCAAGTACAATAAGCCGCGACTGCGGGCTGTGCTCGAGGTCTCCGCTGGTGAACTCCGGCTCGAAAGCGTCGATCGTTCCGTTGAAAGTCCGATCCCGCCCCCGGATTGGCCCCAACCGCTTCCCTCAACGCTACAGGGGGGCGGCGCAGCCGTCTGGACTGTTCCCCTGACTCCGAATGAAGCACAAACGCTGAATATTAAAATTACCTTTCGTTCCATGCAATCGGAAGAGGATTTCAGGAAAGTCCAAGGCATTCATTTTGACACCCGCCTGCAAGAAACCCTCACCTATTGGAAGAAGGTGACTGCCGTTGGGATGGAGATTAAAGTTCCAGACAGTGTGTTCAATACATTTTTCCGAGCCGTGCTGCAGCACATCCTGGTCTCGCAGGAAAAGGATCTAAAGACGGGGTACACCCTGTGTCCCTGCGGAACCTACGACTACAACGTGTTTGCAAATGAAACAGACGTGCAGGTGCGACTATTGAATATGCGCGGCCTGCACGACGAAGCCTGGCGTTGCCTCCAGCCCCTTTTGGAGCTTCAGGGTTCCAAACCTTTTCCGGGGCGTTCCACCGACACTGCTGCGGAACTCCATGGCGTGCGGGTGGATGCCCAACACGATTACACCATGGGAGGATACAACCTCGACCACGGCTGGACCCTGTGGACTTTGGCGGAGCATTTCCTCTTCACTCGCGATCAGCGTTGGCTGGAAAAAGTGAACCCCCATCTGCTTAGGGCGGCGAATTGGATTATTGACCAACGTAAAGCCACCATGCGGTGGGAGCCCGATGGAGGTCCGGCTCCGAATTTCGGCTTATTGCCTGCGGGCGATCTGGAAGACGTTGGGGAATGGGAGCATTGGTTCGCAGTGAACGGGTACGCCTATCGCGGCCTGAACGCTACAGCGGGGGTGGTCTCTGTCATCGATCAATCTGAAGGGGAGCGGCTGAAAAAAGAGGCGGAAGCCTACCGGAAGGATATTCGCAGCGCGGCTTTTCGTGCCATGGCTATTGCTCCTGTAGTCCCGTTACGCGACGGCACATTTGTTCCCATGATACCTCCCCGAACTTCCCTTCATGGACGTGATCTGGGCTGGATCAGGAATACACTCTATGGGGCCCACGCGCTGGTGGATTGTGGCGTACTCTCGCCCCATGAAGCACCTGCCACGTGGACTCTGCAGGATTATGAAGACAACCTGTTTATGGCCGAGGACGCGCTTTCCATCCCGAACCGCGACTGGTTCAACCGCGGCGGAATGGCTCTCCAGCCGAACCTCGTAGACCTGTTCGATCTCTACCTTGAGCGCGACCAGCTCCCCCAGGCCATCAGGGCTTTTTATAACGATTTTGCCATCAGCTTCTATCCGGATGTCCATGCCTTCACGGAGTGGGTACCAACTCTCGGGATCGGGGGCGGCCCCTTCTTTAAGACCTCTGATGAGGCTGCATTTCTCACATGGCTGCGGCTGTTGCTGATTCGCGAGCATGAAGACCAGCTTTATCTTAATTCCGGCGCCCCCCGCAGATGGTTCCTTCCCGATCTAATCATCGAGGTCCAGCGGGCGGCAACGTATTTCGGCGAGCTGAGTTATCGCGTGGAAGCGCACCCTGAACAAGGCGTTATCACCGCGGAGATTTCAACCCCGCAACGGAACAGACCCGCGGCCATTAACTTGCGCTTGCGCCACCCGCAGGGAAAGACTGTCCTCCGCGTCGAAGTTAACGATAAACCGTGGGAACGTTTTGATAGGCGCCGCGAGCTAATCTCCTTGCCGCCTGAGGAGAAGCAACTGACGGTCCGCGCAATATATGAGTAAGAGCAACCGGCTAAGATCGTGAACTGAGGGGGGGCTGGAACCAAGCAGAGACATTTCCTGGAATTCTATCTATTGCTCTCAGCGGTGAAAGAAAAGCTGATTGCCGCTGGTGAATGTGCCTGTGTGACCGGGGTGGACTTCGTTGCGGATGGCGGCACAACCCGGATTATTCACGAAGTTTTACTTGAGGACCGTCAGGGCACGGTTAAAACCGTGCCCTGACGGTTCCCTACCGGAAGTTCGTGAATAACCCGGGCTAACGATCACGCGATGATCACCGAACGCGGCGTTCAAATAATTTGGAGTATGTTTTCAACTTTTGCAATTGACAAGGTGAATCATGAAGATTACGGAAGTCGAAGCGATTCCTCTACGAGTCAGGCAGGTGGATGCCACCGCGAACGACGGCGCCCAGGAGACGGTTATTGTTAAGATTTGCACCGATGACGGTATCACTGGCATGGGTGAAGTGGACGCCTCGCCCCTCATGGTGAAGGCCGTGCTGGAGGCGCCATCATCCCACAACTGGAGCCTCAGCATCCAGGACATGCTGATCGGCGAGAATCCGCTCGATGTGGAACGGCTGTGGGACAAGATGTATCAGGGAACCATTTATACGGGACGGCGCGGCCTCGTCATCCACGCCATGGGGGCGATCGATCTGGCGTTATGGGACATCGCCGGGAAGGCCCTTGGCAGACCTGTTTTTGAACTCTTGGGCGGCCCGCGCCGTGACGCGGTTGTCCCTTACGCGAGCGTACACCCGGCCCTATCGACTCTTGCGGAAACCAAGCGGCGGACGCAGGAAATGATGGAGAAGGTTCTGGAGATGCATTTCCGCGCCGTCAAGCTGCAATTGGTTTACGGAGACGTTTACACGGATGCCGACATCGTACGCCTTGTGAAGATGGCCCGGCGCACCCTGGGAGACGAAATAGTCTTCATGATTGATGTGGGCTATCGATGGCTCGATAGCAAGTCGGCGATCTGGACCTTGCGGCAACTCGAGGAGTGCAACCTGTACTTTGTGGAGACCCCTCTGCGCATGGACGATCTCGACGGCCACGCGCGTCTTGCGGAGGCGGTGACAACGCGCATTGCCGGGGCTGAATTGCTGGCTTCTCGATGGGAAGCATTAGACCTGATGGATCGCGGCAAAGTGGATGTCATCCAACCTGACATCGGACGGGCGGGGGGACTTTCGGAATGCATGCGGATAGCAAAACTCGCGGACCAACGCGGACTGCTCTGCACTCCACACGGGTGGAAGTCCGGACTGACTATCGCTGCGGAGATACACTTCAGCGCTGCGAGTCCCAACGTTCCGTTCATTGAATTCATGGTTCCGGAGCTATGGCCCTCCATCATCCGGAGCAAGCTTATACGGCCTGAGTTCACTCCCGAAGCCGGGATCATCAAACTTCCGAAGGCGCCTGGGCTCGGAGTGGAATTAAATGAGGAAGTGGCTCGGTGTTTACAATGGACATCAAATTAACCGGGCTGCGCCGCTGTCTCTATCTTGTAAGCGCAAGGGCGGAGTTCTCCCTGGATGATTTTGAGCCACATACCACGAGCGTGATTTCCGGGTGCCGCGCCACAACTCCGGTCCGCACAGGAGTCAACCGCCTTTGAACCCTGCATTGGCAGGGCGGCAGAGTATCAGCCCGAGAGCATGGGCGGGATTCGGGCGATTCAAAGATCGTTGTCGATCTCGCGGAGAAGCGGCAGAAATGCGGGTGCGGGCGTTCGCCTTCTTACGCCCTGCCCCTTCTTGGCAGGGCACAAAGGAAAGATAATGGGCACCAGTGCACCAGTTCTTACGACACGGGCTGGAGTCTGCTGCCCTTTGGGGCTGCAACTCAAAAGATGAAGCCCTTCCCAGCCGCAGCACTAATCACATTTTGGCGCTTTAGGTGGGGCCTCGCGGGAGAGCAGGATGGCTGCGACAAGAGCGAGCACGATGCCCGCCCCTTCTTTGCTGGTAACCTTTTCGTGCAGGAGAATAAGGGCCAAGAAGATAGTGACAAGGGGATACAGGTAACAGAGAGGGATAACAATCGAGGCCTTCCCTCCGGATTCCAAAGCTTTGAAACTCGTCAGGGCGCCCAAGCCGTTCAGCGCTCCTCCGACCACCGCCAGGCAATAGACCCGCGTCTTCAAGTGCCAGTCAAGCGGCACAAGAAGAAGTATCGCCAGGGCAATGGGGATGAACGCCAGGACAAACCAAAGAAATGACAACTCAGTCGAAATGGCATTTGTCGACAGTTTCTGGGTCACACCCGTGATTCCCCAGAAAATCAAGGTGACGAGAGCAAACAAAAGCCACAAGGGAAAATGCATCGGGCACCTCCGTAAAGTACCGCTACATGCTGAGCAGATAAATGGCGACAACCGCCAAGCCTAGTCCCATGATCTGGCTGGCGCTAATTCTTTCGCGCAGCACCAGAAAGGCGAGGATCACTGTGGCCAGGGGGGAGAGGGACATCATCGGTACAACGACGGCAGCACGCCCCCCCAACGTCAGTGATGTAAAAAACGTGATGTTGCCCGTGCCGCCGAGAATTCCTGTTATCACTGCGTAGAAAATTCCGCGTTTCCGGCTTTTGCCTCCCGCCAAGCGGGGGGAGCGGACGACCAAGCAAAGCAGCGGAACCAGCCCGATCGTGAACAGCACCTGATTCATGTACGCGTTAATATCATTCGCCACCGCTTTGGATGTAGCTCCCCAGACCCCCCACAGAAAGATGGTCAGCAAGGAGTACATCAGCCAGGGCGGTAACATCCTTTTGGGAATTGCGAGTTCTTGTTCTTGGGGAGCTATGGACACCGGTTGTTGTATCACCTCATGGCTTGGATCTTCATTGCGACAGAACGGCGCTCACGGCCGGATCGTCGGGACGCAGCGCGTGAGCGCGATTGAGCACGGGAAGCGCCGAGTTGTTTTTCCCCCATTTTTGAAGCGCGAAGCCATAAACTTCCAGCGCTTCGAAAAAGTCCGGACGGCGCTCGACGGCGATGGCGGCATACTTGCACGCCAATGGGTACTCCTTCAACTGATAGTAGGTATAACCTAGATCGTAATTAATTTCGATTGAACTCGGGTCCAGAACCAAGGCTTTCTTGAACGCTCGAAGAGCATGACGGTAATATTTAAACTGCCCAAAAAGCATGCCAACCGCAGTGAGCTTATCGATGTCGTCCGTTTGCAGCCCCGACGCACAATGGTTCCACGCTGTTTCCTTATGACCTGCCTGAAGTTGGAGACGGCAATCAGCGAGCTGTTGCTTGCCTTGCAAGTAATATTGGTGGAGCTGCTCAGACTCCTGAAACTGCATTCGCGCTTCCTTGGTCTGGCCGTTCATCATATAGGCACGGCCCAAGAGATAGTGGGCGCGAAAATCGCGATGATTGAAACTAATTTGGCGGCCCAGATATCGGATGGATTCCTGAAGCCTCTTTTCTGCAAGGTACGCTGAGCCAAGATAATAGAGTTCATCGCCCCATGGCTCAGACCCTTGCAGTGATTCAAATCTTCGAATTGCAGCATCAGGGTTACCGCTTAGCAGGTCAAGCCTGCCCTGATAGTAGGTTACCCAGCGTTTGTGATAGCCAGTGGGAGCAAGCAGTTCAAACTGTTTCCGGGCCTTTTCGAACTGCCGTTCGTTGAAGTATGCGACTGCGAGATGATAGCGCGCGTCAACAAGCTTTGGGTCTTCCGTGACCGCCCGCTGCAACTCTTCGATCGACTCGGCATATCTTTGCAGGCCAAAAAGTTCGAGTCCTTTTCCAAGATGAGCCATAGCCTGCGGCGCCTGGGCGGCAAGAATCGCGCAATCCAGCACAATGAAAAGCGTCAAAAGTGGTTTGCTGCAATTGAACTTTCCCCGGCGGCGAGCATTCCGTTCAGGGGAGCTCGCGGTATGTTTGCTATACGAATTTCCCCCTGTTTCCAGCATGGGAACCCCTCAAGGATATTGTCGCGGCATTGTATAATCAAAAGGCAATGACTGGCAAAGGCCCACAAGTGCGAGCATCCAGAGGTCCCCAAACCATGGCGCACCGGCGCTGTCTTCGATACTCTTCGGCCCGCTTCCAGAGGTTCGACTGATGGATCGCCGGTGCTTCCTGGAGCTCGTTTCGCTGGCTGGCGCAGAACGGGCTATTGCTAAAACCCCTGGCTTGGCGGCACAAACCCCGGCAACGCCTGCCCTCAACCCTTCTTATATCGAGGTCAGCCGCCAGGCTGGGCTGGACTTCACGAACGTCTTCGGCGGGGCAAAGTCGAAGCGTTACTTGATTGAGACCACAGGTTGCGGCGTGGCCTGGATCGATTACAATCGCGATGGGCATCCCGATCTCTTCCTGGTGAACGGAACTACCATCGAAGGCTTTCCTCCGGGCAAAGAGCCCACCAACCGCCTCTTCAAGAACAATGGCGACGGAACATTTACCGACGTGACCGTCAAGGCGGGCTTGGTTCACTCCGGCTGGGGTCAAGGGGTGTGCGTGGGCGACTATGACAATGATGGGTGGGATGACCTCTTCGTGACCTATTACGGAAAAAACCTGCTTTACCACAACAATGGGGATGGAACTTTTACAGAGGTCGCTGGCGCGGCGGGGGTCGCCGGAGATCCCTGGCGCTGGAATACCGGCTGTGCCTTTGTGGATTATGACCGCGATGGCTTCCTGGATTTGTTCGTGGCCAACTATGTTGATCAGGGTAAGGATTTTCGTCTCCTCCCCCAGCCCGGGTCGGGCCAATTTTGCCAATACAAGGGCATCCCCATGGCGTGCGGTCCGAGAGGGCTTAAATCCGGAAGAAATTTTCTGTATCGCAACAACGGCGACGGAACGTTTTCGGACGTCAGTGAAAAGGCGGGAATTTTGCTCCCGGACAAGCACTACGCCCTCGGAGTTCTTACCCTGGACTACGATAACGACGGTTGGGAAGACATTTACGTGGCATGCGACTCCACAGCAAGTATTCTCTACCACAACAATCGCAACGGCACCTTCACTGACCTCGCCTTTGCAACAGGAATTGCTTATAACGGTGATGGAGAAGCCCAGGCCGGTATGGGCGTTTCTGCATGCGACTACGACGGGGATGGTTTCCTGGATATCGCCAAGACTAATTTTTCTGATGATACGCCTGACCTTTATCACAACAACAGAGATGGAACCTTCAGTGATGTAACTTTTGCCGCCGGATTGGGTGCCCATCCGAACTATATGGGATGGGGGGTCGGGTTTATTGACTTCGACAATGACGGCTGGCCGGACCTTTTCATTGCTAACGGCCATCTTTCCAGTGAAATCGATCAGTACCATATCGATTCGACGTATGCAGAACCCAAGCTTCTTTACCGCAACGTGCCGGGGCCGCGAGGCGAGCGAAGGTTCGAAGATATCTCCAGGTTTTCGGGCCCCGGAATTCAGCTCATGAGCTCGAGCCGGGGGGTTGCTTTCGCCGATTACGACAACGATGGGGCCATCGATATCGTCATCAGCAATATGAACGGCCCTGCCTATCTGCTTCGCAATAAGGGAAGCAACCGTAATCACTGGATTAAGATCAAGACGAATGGGGTGAAGTCCAACCGCAATGGAATCGGGACGCGGGTTGAAGTGCGTACGGGTGCAAAAAGGCAAATAGACGAAGTGCGGAGTGGAGGAAGTTACCTTTCGCAAAACGATCTGCGCCTGCATTTTGGGCTTGGGGATCATACCGTGGCTGATGAAATCATTCTGCGTTGGCCTAGCGGGCAGGTGGATCACGTTCGGCGCATCCATGCCGACCGGACGATCACGCTCCAGGAAGGCAAGGGCCTTATCGAGACCTGAATTTCCGGAATGATAGAGAGATGGGGTGCCACTTCGAGACCACTTCAAGCAAAAATCCAGCGTGGGCCGCACCTCTCAGATTCCACATCCTCCCCTCAATCCATTGTGTTAAAGGGCCGTTACTGCCCGACGGAGTTCAGCCATCAGAAGGGCTGAACTCCTTTCCCTCCGCTGCGAACCCTCCGCTGCGAACCATGATGATTGAACTTACGACCGTATGTATTGCAAACAGAGCATTCATGACGCCAGAATGTACAGTTATCGAAGCGCCTGCAAGAGTTGATTTTCCACCTGCTGTTCCTGTTCTTTTTCCTCTCTTGCGCGATTCAAGGCGACAAATCGCAATCGGGCCTGTTCTGCATCCTTTTTCTTACCGAGCTTATAGTCAATCTTCGCCATCAGGTAATACGGTTGCGCATAGGAAGGATTAGCTTTGGTGGCCCGGAGCAAGTCCGTCAGAGCTTGCGCTGAGTTTCCCCCGTCAGCCAAAATTCTTGCCCGCTCAAACCAGGCCGGGGCAAATGCCGGATTCTTGTGCAAAGCCTCATCCAATGACCGGAGCGCGTCCGCGTGATCTCCAATCGGGTGGAGGCGCAACAGCACCAGCGCATCCAAGTAATAAACATAAAAATCCACATTCTTACCGCTCATGCGACCTTCGAGCAGGCGGCTGGCCTCGTCTAGATTCCCTTCGATGTACAGCAGAAAGCCCAAGGCTTCACGTGCGGCGTCCGCAACAGGCTGGG
This sequence comes from Terriglobia bacterium, assembly GCA_035531475.1. Classification (GTDB taxonomy): domain Bacteria; phylum Acidobacteriota; class Terriglobia; order UBA7540; family UBA7540; genus CALCEB01. The sequence goes on along the minus strand of DATKST010000182.1, from coordinate 9,318 downwards.
CCGCCAGGACGCTCCTAAACGTGCGAATCGCGTCTTCGTATTTCCCTAATCGAAAATAAGTAAGACCAAGACCTGTCGCGATCGGCATTGAATCCGGCAGGTGGCCTGAACAGGTTTGGTAAACCTTAAGCGCCTCCCAAAACTTTTCAAAGTGAAAGAGCAACAGGCCCGTATCCGAGCACAAGGTTTCATTATTAGGCTGCAAACTGAATGCCTTTAACATCTCTGCTGTGGCGATCTGAGCATGATGAAGGCCCATCTCGATTTTGCCTCGAAGATAGTGATAATCCCACTGCCCAGGTGTTGTGCGGGGGTCCATCGTGTCCAGAATCGCTAAGGCCTGCGCCAATTTGCCTTGCCGGTAGGTTGCAAAAGCCAGGTCAAAGGCTGCATCGTAGGCGTCAGGGTTAATTTGCAGCGCCCGCCTGAAGGCGCGGGTCGCAGCCGCAAAATGCCCTGCATCACCAAACCTCGACCCGGCCTGAACCAAGTCATCATATGAGGCGTGCTTGAAGAAGCCCGTCATAAGCTCGCCGGCGCGCTGCCGGTTGTTGTCGTTCAGGAACGCAACGATCAATTCCGTGGTTATGGCGGGATTCTGGGGAGCAAGTTTCTGAGCCTTTTCCAGCTCACTCACGGCATCATGAGGGCATGTATTGTTGAGCATTAAGAGCCCCAACGAATAGTGGGTCATGGGATTAGCATTCTTCATCACTGAGACCTGATTCGCAAGCCGAAGCGCCTCAGCGCGGTTCTTTAAGGTGAATTCGATTTGGCAGAGAAGGAACAAAAGCTGGGGGTCTTTTCCCCCGGTCAGATTGACCCCTTTTTGCAGTGCTTCCCGCGCCTCAGCAAACTTCTTTTCACGCTGGCAGACAATCCCTAGCAGCCGGTACAGGGCGGGAGAGTCTGGATTTTTCTTGACGGCGTCGAGCAGCCTCGCATGAGCTTCGGGCAATCGCCCTTGCCTAATGAGGCCAACAATGGCCTGAATGCCGGCATCCGCCGACGCGGCGAAAATACAGGGGTCCGCAGCAAGAAGCACGGCGGCCAGAATTAGGCATCTAAGCACAACAGGGGACCATGAGGTGAAACTGCGGCGTTGCGCCTCCAACATGATAGCCTTCGGGATCACTCGCGCCAAGCAAGGCTGGGACATTGCGTCCTGACGGAAGTGGGTGATATTCAGTTCGGTAGAGTAGGAGAGGAAACGATGCCGGAGCATGGTTTCCTCCTCACTGGTTAAACTGGACGTGTGGTTTTCCCGGCTTTCACAGTGGCACAAGGCTTTGCGCACCTGTGCCCGTTGTTGACCTCGAGATCCCACGCCGGCCCCGCAAGGCGGTCGTGGGATCTCTCACGGGCGGCAACTACCATACGAACTTCACTCCAAATTCCATAGCCCGTGGGTCTGTTTGGACATTCGTGATTTTCCCAAACTGGCAGCCGAACTGATGCACGGCGTCGGTCTGACCGTTCGGACCCGGCGGCAGACACCAATGGTTATTAGGAAGACCTAGATTCTGATGGTTGAAGGCGTTGAAGGCTTGCCACTGGACCTCGAAATACTTGCTTTCCGAAATGTGAAAGTCCTTCTGCAACGCGGCATCCGCATTCCAGAAACCCGGCGCGCGGCACATGGGGCAATTGGTACCCTCGTTGCCGTATTGCCACCAGGAACCCAGGCTATTGTAATTGAATGGTGTGCCGTTGGGGTTGAGGCCAGTGGAAACTTCCTGGATCACTGCCGGATTGTTGCCGAAGTTCGCCTCAAACGCGTTCGGATTCCACCACTGGTTTTCACGCTGCCCCAAATTGCCACTGCGACCACTGGCAGGATTCCCGATCAGGTTAGGCCGGCAACTGCCGATCCCATTGCAGGGTCCAAAGATAATCATCGGGATGCCGCTTTGAAAGTTCCAATTCTGTGTAAGGGTCCACCCTCCAAGAACCCTGCTCAGAGGCCCATGGCTGAAGAAACGCCTTCCCGGACCTGCGGGCAGCTCGTCTGTGATGGCAAAGTTAAGAATCTGGGGGATATCATCCGGAGCGAGCCCGACGTACGCATTAAGATTGTCTGGATTCTCGGCAGCCGAGCTCCCGGCGGTGTTCGCCACTCCTCCTGAGACGGCGCCGGGGACCAGCGAGGACCGCCCAACGGTGCGCCCCAGAGTCGTGGGCGTGGCAGTATTTCCAATAATGCTGCCATAGTTGGCGGATTCAATGTTTTTCTGGAACGTATAGGAAACCATAAAATTCAGGCCGTGACTGTATCGCTCCTGCCATTGAAGCTGGAAAGCATTGTAATCGTTGAAACCGTTCGGTGAAACATTCGCCGTTACACCGGTGTATTGGGGGAAAGGCCTTAGCACCAAGTTTGCCGGACAGGATACCCCGCACCCGTAGATAGCACCGATTGCCGCGTTCGTAGGGATTGGATTGTTGATGGTCGTGCCCAACTTCTGCCGGACAGCCGTAGGCACATAATCGTAGTTTCTGAATTCGTCGCCGTAGAGGTGCATGCCGTGCGTGCCCACGTACCCGACGCTCAGGCTCATCGTGTTCGAGAGCTGCTGCTCGACAAAAAAACTCCACTGCTCGACATAAGGGTCTTCGGGCGCCTTCAGGAACGCACCGACTGTCGTTCCCAAGAACTGGTCCTTCGATGATTTGGCAAAATCGATCGACGGCAAGTTAAGATTGGGCGCCCCTTGGCTCAACTGGAAAGCAGGACGCTGCCCTGTAAAGTCACCCGTGTAGGCGAAGTAGTTGGCGAACGCCGGCGAGCTGACAGCTCCATTCTGATCTCCGAAAGCCGAGCTTATCCCATTGCTGAAGATGACGGCGTAGCCTCCTCGAAGGACGGTCTTGCGACTCTTAAACGGCGACCACGCAAAGCCCAAGCGGGGACCGAGGTCAGGCCCGTTCGCCGGGAAGACGGCCCTTGATGGGTGCTGGGGTGTTGCAAAGTAGTCTATTGCTCCCTTGAAGGGACCATCTGGATTTGCGGCGTTGAAGTTAAAGTTGGCCACATTGTTGTGCCGCTCGTAAAACCACCCGAAGTAGTCATACCGTAAGCCGAGGTTCAGCGTAAGACTTGGCGAGACGCGATAATCATCCTGGAGAAAAGCACCGAAGTAATTGTTAGTCTGCCAGGGAGGCTGATAGGTGCCAGTGCCTGACCCTTGGTCCACCGCTCCCATGAGAAATTGTGCAAGCCCCGCCCCCCCTTGGCCGCTGACCGGATCGCTGGTCAGCCCACCCCCGAAGCCCAGGTTATACCCCCAGCCCGCGATGTTCCAATTGTTGTCCCGCCGGAACATCATACCCGTCCTCAGGGTGTGCTTGCCGAGAATCTTCGTCACGTTATCGGTAAACGTGTAAGCCTGCACACCCTGAATGGCATTTTGCCACTGCTGCTGCCCCACCGAAGCTAAACCGCCGATGCCAATGGTGGGTACCACCTGAGTCGGAGGATACAAGACAAAGTTGAGGTTTTTTACCTCGTTCTCCACGGCGGTGGTATCTGCGACACTGTTGGGGTTTGGCGAGGCGATCTGGTTCTGGCGGCTGAACTCCATGCGAGCTTCGTTCAGGAGCGTGGGGGTCAGCGTGGAAGTGAAGCCCACGGTGGCAAGCTGGTTGATGGTGCGGTAGGGTTGTGCTCCCGCAACGCCGGTGCTCGTTGGCGCCGTGGGACCATCCCAAGGGTAGCGATAGTTGTAATAGTAACTGGGATTGAAAAGCCATTCCACAAAAAGCCTGTTCTTTGGCGAGACCACATGATCAACCTTGATGGAGACGTTGTGCGTGGTCTGGCTGCTTCCAACCGGGCCAATGAAGTTGTTGCAAGTGATCCCGCAACCCCCCGGGCCCTGCTGCAAGGGATCTACGAAATTGGGGTTAGGATAACTTCGTGCGTAAAAGGCTGCGACAGGATCGATGAGATTGGCTGGGATCACAGGCGTCGAGAATGGTGTACGGTGGAAAAGGCCGTTTGTATCCGGCCCCGTGGTGGAATACGGATTGTAAAGACAATTCGTTGCCCCATTCACTCCGCAAACCGACGCCAAGGCGGGATCCTGGGTAAAATCTCCCGCTTTTTCGGCTGCTAGAGGAACCGTCAACAGTGTAGGTCTATTCTCGTGGAGCAATGAAATATCCCAGGAGGCAAAGAAGAAGGTCTTGTCCTTGCCGTTGTAAATGTGCGGGAAATAGACCGGACCTCCGACCGTGCCGCCAAAATCGTTATAGTTTTCGGAAGGTTCGAGAAACGCCGCGCCCTGAGCGTTGCGTCGATCAAACGGATTGCTGGCGTTGAAGACAGAATTCCGGTTGAATTCGTAAATGTCGCCATGCACCTGATTGGTGCCTGATTTTAAGACCACGTTGACGACCGCACCGCTTGTGCGCCCATACTCTGCCGCCAATCCGTTATCCACCACGTTAAACTCGCCGACCGCATCGGGCGAGGGATTGACCACTACGTTCTCAGCGCCCAAGGCTGCATTCAGGCTTCCATCCAGATACCAGGCGTTAGCACCCCCTTGGCCGCCGTTTGCGCTGATCCCCGAGCCCACGAGATGCTGGGGATCCGGGAACCCGCCAAACTGGCTGTCAAATCCAAAAACGGATCCCGATGGGCCTGTGGATTGGGATACCCCCGGAATAAGTTGGACAAGCGTCTGGATATCGCGGCCCGGCAACGGCATATTCTGAATGTACCGGGTTCCCAGGTTGGTGGAGAAATTCGAGGGCGCGCTTTGAATGACCGGTTCCGTAGCTTGCACCTGAACCACCTGGGTTGTAGCGCCCACCTTGAGCTGGGCATCTTCTTCGGTGCTGGTGTTCGCAGTCACGATCACGTTACCGATATCCAGCGACGAGAAACCCCTTGCCTCGATATGCACCGTATACTTTCCGGGCATGAGCTCTTGAGCCAGGTAAAGACCTGCCGAATTCGTCGTCAACGCGACGGAAACGCCCGTCTCAACATTCTTCGCCACCACTTTGGCCCCGGGAACAGTCGCGCCCTGCTGGTCGGTCACTCGCCCCTGAATGTTGCCGTGATCGAGGGATGCGTGCAGTAAGGCAGCCCCCATAAACACGGCGACAATAAGGGCCAAACCTTCAGACTTAAATTTCTGCGTCATATGCCCTCCTGGGCTAGGTCATGTGCTTAAGCATTGAAGGCGATAAGTTCCTGATCCTGCACGGCAGGATTCGCCCCCTTTACAGTTGCTTGGGCTGTCCATTAAGTCATGTCAACAAATTCCTTCGCCGGAAATAACCGATAATCGATTGGCGAATCTAATCATTTTCGGTACGAGCTGTCAATAGTTTTTTTAAATTAAAGTTAACTGCTTTTGAATCAATGGAATGGTTCAGAGGGTTCGCCAATCAGTCCGCGGGTTTATCGCGTGCGATTTCGGTGATTATTGGGAGTTCAGGATCAACGGTGGAGTGGTGCTGAGCGAGCACCAGCGATTGATCGAATTCTGAAAGGCTCGTGGTATTTGATCCCGGTTTGCCGGGGGTTCACCGCCACAGGCCAATGCGTCCATGGGCTGGAAGGAAAGAGTGGCTCCGCCGGGCTTAGAAATCCGGCTCACACCGCCGGATTCCCACATTTCTACCGCGCCGGCGGCGAGATTCCTAACTTCTACAAGGACAAAAAGGGAAGAAGGTCAAGCTAAATTCCGGTTGACCGACCCTGATCGCTTCAAGCACCATAACGGCGCCAGCCTCGCTTCGCTCCAGGCGTGATCGGCATAACCTCGGAATCACGGATCGGAATCAGTGGCCGCCTTCGCCGGAATCCGCAGCAATCCCGCTCTAGGGAAGCATGGCATGGAGAGCCGGCCGGCAGTGCAGGAAAGCCTGCAATCACAGAGTAGCCGTCAGGCCGCCATCAACCGCCAGATCGGCACCGGTCACATAGGTGCATTCCCGCGCGGCCAGGAATAAAGCGGCAGCAGCGACCTCTTCTGGCAATCCCGCCCGGCCAAGTGGGATGCGTCCCGAATCCACGTAATAGCTAAGGAATCGACCGGTGGTAGTTTCGTCCACTCCATTGACAATGGACATTGCAGTGCGCACGAATCCCGGACTGATCGAATTCACCACAATGTTATACGGCGCAAACTCGATCGCGAGATTCCGAGTTAACTGCGCCACGCCACCCTTTGACGCGGCATAAGCGCCTGAGCGTGGTTCCGAAATTCTTTGGTGAACGGATGCGATGTTGACAATACTCCCACCGCTCTCCTTTTGCCGCATTTCACGGGCTGCAGCCCGCGCACAAAGGAAATACGCGGTGAGATTCACGTCCAAGACGTTCTGCCATTCTCTGCGGGACATTTCGAAGAAGTCTTGTGCAACGTAAGTGGCTGCATTGTTCACCAGGACGTCCAGCCCCCCGAGGGACCGCGCGGCCCTCACGACCGCTTCCTCAGCTTTTTCGCCGTCAGCAAGATCGACTTCAAGAGCAATAGCTTCGGCGCCTGCATTCGCTATTTCGTTCGCAACCCTGCGAGCTGATTCACCGGATATATCCAGAATGGCGAGCCGTGCTCCCTGATCGGCAAACAGTTTTGCGGTGGCTCGACCGATACCACTGCCTGCTCCTGTAATCAGTGCGGTTTTGCCGGCCAGTCGCAACAAGGTCTCCCCCTCGGTGTGGGCTAAAGCGAATGCTTAAACTCGGAAAGAATCTGCGCTCCGGTTTGGGTTACCAGGATTGTGTGCTCCAGGCGCAGTCCCCACTGCCCCTCCAAGTAGATGCCTGGCTCGAGCGCAACGACGTTCCCTGGTTGCAGAGGCGTTTGATTGTAAGGAACGATTCGGGGTTCTTCATGGAAAGTCAGTCCGATGCCGTGTCCACTATGGTGCGGGTATGTCCCGCCGAGCGCTGAAACCCGCTGCCGTAGCTGCGAGTCAAGATCGCAGGCACGGACTCCCGGCCGAACTCGATCAATGGCTTCATACAGGGCAAATTCGATTCCCTCAAAAAGCCGCCGCTGCTCATCCGTGGGTTCTCCCACTGCACAAGTGTTGCACGTATCACCCCAGTAGCCTTGATGTCGAGGGACGATGTCGGAAATGACCAAGTCACCGTTTCTAAGCTCTGAGGCGCCAGGGTTTCCGCCGACCCCCGCTGTCCGGACACCTGAAACCAAATCTGCCAGCAGGGGCAGACGCGTTCCCGCTGCGGACTCCATCGTCTTCCGCATTTCCGAGAAAACCTCCAACTCTGTTAATCCGGGCGATATTCGCCCTTTCACGGTAGCCTGACCTAAGTCACAGAGCTTCAGGGCGGAACGAATCGCTCTAATTTCATCTTCCTGCTTAACCGCTCTCATCCCGGCTAGTTCCAACGTGATGTCCTGAAATTTAAGATGACGACAATTCAAACCAAGGCTTTCCAGCACGTAAGCCGGCAGGTCAGCCATTTCCACACCCACGATGCTGGGAGGAAGACGGCTGAAGGTGTCAAGAAGCAGGGTGGTGAGCTCCTCGAGAGACCGCAACGGGCGGTCATACGTATACCCAGGGAAGGTGTGAGTTCTGATGCCGGCGTCAACATCGTCGGCTGATTCGATTTCCGCAAGGAACAGGACCGGCTCTTGTCCCTTTACCCACACCAAGGCACTCGCGAGCGGCGCAAAAGGCGAAGGACCGGTTTCGATGGAAACGGTATGTCCCCCGAAATAGCGGACGCTTGCCAATGAGGTCAGCAAAGCGTGGTCCATCTTCTTTTCCAGCAGGATTTCTGAAAGGCTCCTCATTCTTGAACTATCCATTTCGCTCCGTGTCCTTTGAGAGGGGTGAATAGAGGCTGGCTGTTCTTTTGCCTGAGAATGGATGAGAACACGTCGCTACCGCTTTCTGGTATTCTTCTGTGGGGATTTCGGAAATAGTCCGCCCTCATCCATGACCTGAAGGTTTTCAACGTCCTGAACCCGAAAGGTCTCTATGATTACTTGAAAAGTTTTCTCTACCTCCTCTGGACCGCCGTGCGCGAACACATCGGTCAATGCACGGTGTTCTTCCAGATCTCTAGCTTGGTTGTATGGGCGGCCGGCTTTGGCCTTCATCAAGTAGCTGGCAAAAAGGGGAGGGCAGACAGCATTCAAAGCTCGATCGATTGACTTATTGCCTGACAAATGCCAAATAAGCCGATGGAATTGGAGGTCGGTCTTTAATAGTTCCACGAAATCCTGCCTTGCACCTGCCGTCTCCATCTTCTCAACCAAGTCTACCATTTGCGCCAATTGATCCTGGGTCATCCGCTCGCGGGCTAAACGCGCGGCAAGCGGCTCAAGCTGCCGGCGCACGACATAAATATCTTCAACATCACTTGCCGAGGGCTTAATGACAAAAGTACCCAGATTATCCCGCCTCGTAACGAGCCCCTGATGTTCGAGCTCCTGGAGAGCTTCTCGAAGGCTGCTCTGTGCTACCCCTAATTGGCGGGCGAGTTTGCCCTCCACAATCCTTTCACCGGGGCTCAGTTCAGCACGAAGGATGGCATCGTGCAAATGAGTGGCAAGACGCCTGCGCAAAGTGCCGCGTTGTAATGGCCGGATCATTAAATCGTTAATCGAGTCACGAATTTTTTACCAACCGGCGGCGATTGTCAAGACTTCTCTTTCAAGTCTTTCCCCATCTTAAACTCCCCAAGCAGGAAAGAGTTCGAGTTGCAGATGTTGTGAAGGCGGATGGTGCGTTTCGGGGCCAGTGTTGGGAAAGATTCGACGGATTCCAGCGGCCAGCGCATGGAGCGGAGGGCGGAATACCGAAGAACCACAACGAAATATGAGGCCACGAAGCGTGCACTGTCCACTTCTCAAAAACCGCGACGCACACCAATTCTATCATTGGGCCGGATGTGGCGAGGGAAAATGGGAAAGTCCGGTAGTGTCGCAGACAAACTGAGACACCACCGGAAGTCCTGTTCTTTTATACTTCTTTTGGATATCCTTGGCTCCAGAAAAAGCTGGCATCTCAGCCATCTCTCGAAGGGGAATGCGCGGTTTGTGTTGACGCCAGGGCGGCCCTCGGATGGTTGGATGGACTTTGAGACTGGGTTTTGAACGCAGATGGAAAGATTACAAATCCTCAGAGTTTGAAGTGGATTTTTACGCCTACCATCGTCTTGGAGTATCATTTTCAAATGAATCGCCGAAAGTTTATTTCGCTTGCTTCGAGCTCCCTCGCATCTCAAGTGTTTGCGAAAACGGAGCCCTCGCTGCGGCCGGAAACACTCGATTTACGCCAGCCGGTCCAGCTTGGTGTTCAATGCATGACCCATCGCAT
>DATKST010000181.1:0-7931 GCA_035531475.1 Terriglobia bacterium | reverse complement strand
TCCCCGAAAAATCCCAAACCATCGTGCTCTACTGCGGCGGCGGATTCCGCAGCGCTCTCTCCGCCGACAACCTGCAGAAGATGGGCTATACGAACGTGCTTTCCATGGACGGCGGCTGGAGTGGCTGGAATGAAGCGGGATGCCCCACCGAGCAATACCCAGCGCACTGGGCTCCATCTTCTGACCGGTGATCAACCACAGGGCCCGAAACCAAAGCCTCGGCGGCTTATGCGTATCCTGGAAAATCGCCCCGGCCGTCACCGAGGTCTGATGGCCGCGTGCAGCGCGCTGGACGCAGATCGTTCGCGGCGACCATGCCTTCCCCCGCCCGCGCGGAAACCGGAAGCCTTCCGGCCAGCGCAGCCGGAACAGATAGCCCCGGCAAGCCTCTCGGTCGTAAAGCAGGCTTCGAATTCCGCTAAGGTCCGGGGATAATGCCGCACGGGCGACCGTACTATTATGTTGCGGTTACCTGAGTCAAATGGATACTCAGCTTCCAGAATTCTAGACGTATACCATGGGTTCCAAAGGCAACTTGGACATCCGTTGTGGACCTTTCTCCGTGATTAGAATACAAGATGATGTAATCGTTCGGACACCGCCGCTTCCGGGGACGACCACATTGGGATGCCAACTGATCACCATTCCCGGCTTCAAAATAACACCCTCCGTTCCTTCCGAATTAATCCGTCCGCCCTCGTGGTTGTTTCTCCCGATGAAATGCCCGATCAGCACCGTGGAACCCCCCGGGTATCCCTTGCTCTTAATATAGTTGTTCGCCTTTTCGTAGACGGCCCTGAGCTCGGCTCCGGGCTTCATCGCTTCGAAGGCGATCAGATAGGACTCATAGATGACCTGTGCTCCTCGCTTTTGTGACTCAGGAAAGTCACTGGGCTTTCCCACCGCAAAGGTATACATTCTTTCAGTCTGGTAATTACCAGGAGTGTTGATGATAGGTTCGCACAAGACGATATCGCCATGGGCGATCCGGCGGTACAGCGGGGGCGTGGCCCAAATCCCGGCGGAATAAGGGGAGGCGCCCAGAATCAACATAGGCGAGTCAGACCCTGCCTCCATCATGGCGTACAGAACTTTGTTGAAAACCTCCTTGTCCATGGTTCCGGGAACCAGCAGCTTCTCGATGAGCGGCACGGCGACCTCGTCGCTCACGCGGGCCGTAAACCACATCAGCGCCAGCTCCACCTCATCCTTAACCTCGATTAAGGACCACAGCACCCGGTTGGCGTCTTCCATATGCAAACCGGGGAACTGATCCTTGAAGTAGTATGGAAGAATCCAATCCATTTCTCCGCCAGCGAACCCGATCCGGCCGCGGGTGAGCTTTTTGTCTTTCAGCGTGTTCGCAACCTCTTTATAAAAGTTCAGGGAGTTGGTCTCGTACACCGGGTCCTTCGGTACATCCACGATGTTCTCGATCCAGATTGTCTTCTCCGCCTGCCGCTTGTGCGCCGAACTGTACATCTGTAAAAACAGGATATCGGACCCCTCCGCCGGGATGAAGACAACGGCGGGCTCCATGGAATCCGGATCGTAGTTGCTCGTGTATCCGACGTAATCGAGGCAGCGATTACTCAGGATCATGGCGTCGAGTCCAGCCTTCTTCACGCCGTCCTGGAACTGCCTAATACGTTTCTGCCCGTATTCCTTCGACTGAATAACTTTTATCTCGGGGGGCAGCTCGATCCGGCTTGACTTGATCTGTTCTGCCAGCAGCGCAGTGGCCTTGCTTTTACACCCGAGCAGACTAGCCGCGCCAAGAAGCCCTCCGCTTTTAAGAAATTGCCTCCGTCTCGAAGTTGCGTCAAACATTGTCATCCTCCTCTATTTTTCTATTTGTGTTGCTCCCCATGCTCAAGGGCCTACTCTGTTCGCGCTGACATTGCCAACTCCCATGAATGCAGTTCCCCTTCGCCATAGACCCTAAGGCGTCTGCCTCGCCCACGGATTTCCGTGACCGTTTTCAAATCTTCCTGCGAACATAACCTCGTCTCCCACGCTTTACACCCAAAACTGAACATCTCCCGGCTGGGGTCAAAAAAAGAATTTCAGCACTAGCTGAATCTGACGCTCTGGGACAGCAGTTCCAAGAACCTGCCCGAACAGCTGGGAGTTAATGTCGCTGACAGGAATCGAGTAGATTGGGGTATTGAAAAGGTTGTAAACCTCGCCTCTTAACTCAAGCCGGGTCGCCTCGGAGGTCACAAACGTCTTGAAAACAGAAAAATCAAGGGTCTTGACCCCGTCCGTAAAGGTGATGTTCCGGCCAGCGTTGCCAAACCCTCCTCCCGGCGAGATCCGCTGGAAGCAAGCCGTGTTGAACCATTCCTGGACAGTATGGTGGGAAGAATTTGGATTGCAGACGGCGTTTGGCCGGTCTCCGCTGCTGTTGGTTAGAGAGGGGTCTGAACTATCGTATACGGTAAACGGACTTCCGCTTTGAAACGTAAGGATCCCGTTCACTTGCCAGTTTCCCGCGAGATACTTAACCACACCCGTACCGCTTTTCGCAAATGGCAACTGATACATGAAATTGGCCACGAACCGATTGGGCGTGTTGAAGGCAGCGAGGCCATATTCAGCCCCGAGGTTATAACTATTCTGTGGTTGGACTTGGCCAAGGATCGAGTAGGCAAAATCATTCATGGAGGTATAGTCGATGACCTTCGAAAACGTGTAGGAGAGTTGGTACTCGAAGCCGTTCTGCATCGCGCGGGTAAGCTCTGCCTGCAGACCGTTATAGTTGGACGAGTACTGTGATGTGAACATAAGAAGGCCGGAAAGCCCTGGATATGGCAGGCGCGCAGACTCATTCGCTACCGTGTTCGTTGTCTGGCCGTTGCACGGCTGAGCAGGGGTCGCGAGACACGACTGTGCCAGCGAGAGCGGCCCAGTCAGCTTTGTCCCCTCTGTTCCCACATAGCCGATCTGAAACAACATTGACCAGGGAATTTGCCGTTGCACTGTGAGATTCCACTGCTGGACGTATGCAGTTCGGTTGTTGGGATCAACGAAGGTAGGGCTAAGAGGGGGGACGGTTGGGATTGGAAAAGTTATGGGAGGGGTGAAGGGTGACTTGCCGAAATACGGGTCTGCCATCGCGTGCACACCCGGCAAAAAGGGAGCCTCGGCAGGGCGGATACCGGGAGTACCGTCGGTGCTGTTGATCGTGCCGTCTAAGGCGGTAGCATCGTCGAAGATGCCATAGCCAGCTCGAATGCTCGTCGTCCCGTGCCCCGTGGGATCCCAGGCCAAACCGATGCGCGGTTGGAAGCCGTTATAATCCGTCGCTATGATGCCCTGTCTCACCCCTTTGTCGTAGCCCGCGAGGACGACCCCGGTAGGCAAGCTGGGGTCATAGGTCGATTTCTGACCGGGAATGAACGTCGCGAGGCGGGGGTGTCCAATGCTATAGATATTGGGATCAGTGAACGGAGTGAACACGTCCCAACGCAGCCCGTAATTGAGCGTGAAATTCGGCCGCATGCGATAGGCATCTTGGAAGTAAGCTGAATACGTCGAGTCACGAAAGTTTCTGATTGGGTCACCCTCAACCTGCAGGAACAAGAGAGGCGCTCCAAACAAATAGTCGGCAAAAGCGTTGCCCGTAACCGCTCCACTGAAATCAAAAAGCCCAGGAGTGAAATTGCCGGTGTTAACGTCAACCATGGAACGATCCACTTCGACGCCTATGTGCATGAAATGGCTTCCCTTTTGGTACGAAACATCGTCAGCCCATTGGAAGATATTGTTATCCTTGGTGAAGTCCTTTTGGGCCGGCGTACCGGCCGGGCCGATACCGAAAACAGAAAAGCTGGGCATGGAAGGATCCTGCGTCACAGGATATGTGAAGCCGAAAGCGGCCGGGCTCCCATGACTCACAAGGAGATTATCTGCAAAGGTGTCGTGAAGAAACGTAAACCTGGCGATGTTCACCAAACGGTCGGAAGCGATGAAGGTGTCCGAAAAGGCAAAGTCCTGCGCCCTCATCGGATTCGTGACCGGAAATCCAGGCGCTCCCGAACCAACCGATATGCCAGCCCCCGCCGCGCCAGCTACTGGCACGAACTCCCTGCCATCGTCAAAAGCGTAGCGGCCTGAGAGGGTGTGTCGCTTCCCGCTATGGTCCACCTTGATCAAGAACTGGTCGTGGTTCAGCGTCGTAATGGGGGCCGCCTGATAGAGATTGGTCCCCACATTCGGCAGGGGCCACAGCTTGTTCATTACTCCCACCGCAACCGGGTCCATGCACGAGGGGTTGATTATGTTACCTGATATGCAGCCGCCGATGGGGTCTTTCAAGGGAGTGCTTAAATTTGAGAAGTTTCCTTCCCGCTGAAGGGCGGTCGGAACGACGGTGTTCAGGATTTCACCGGCCTCCTGGCGGAATCCTTCGTAGTTACCGAAGATGAAGGTATCCTTCCCGAGCCCGCCGATTTTTACCGGCCCGCCAAGCGCAACTCCGAACTGGTGCCTGCGAAGAGTGGGCCTGTTGGCCAAAAAGGAATTTCGGGCGTCGAGGGCTTCATTGCGCCCGTAATAATACGCGTCACCATGCACGTGGCTGGTGCCTGATTTGGTGACGATGTTGATGATGGAGCCCCCGCCGTGCCCATACTGGGCCGTGTACATGTTGGTTTGGACTTTAAACTCCTCGATTGCATCTGGAACAGGCACGATCGCCGCTGTGTTCAGGACAGGATCATTGTCCGATGCGCCGTCAATAAGCACGGCATTCATCGTGTTTCTGGCACCGTTCACGTAGGGCATGACCGCCACGCCACCAGGGACATCGGCAGGCGATCCTTTCAAAGTAATCGGTGCATAATTCACAGTCACGCCGGGAGCCAAGTACGAAAGCTGAATGAAATTTCGCCCGTTCAACGGCAGGTTGTTGACGGCTTGCTCCTGGAGAACCCCCCCCACGGTAGACTGATATAACTGGACCTGCGCCACCGGGTTCGCGCTAACTACGACATGCTGGGCTACACTCCCCACCTGGAGTGCGATGTTTGCCAGCGTGGGTTGTGAAACCACCACCGTCACTGTGCTTTGAGAGTAAAGCTTAAAACCGCGGGCCTCCGCGGTAATCGTATACGCCCCAACCGGTAAATCAGGAATCCGGAATTGACCCGTATTCCCCGAAAGGGTCACCCGCGAAAGCCCCGTCCCCTGGTTGACAGCGGTCACTTTCGCACCTGGAATCACGGCACCGCTTTGATCCGTGACAGTCCCATAGACGCTTCCCATATTCATTTGCGACAACAGGTTGGGAGGAGCGGAAAGAAAGTAAAGGATCGCTGCCAACGTAACGAGAGTCGCCATCGCGCGCGTCAATGTATGTGAAACCATTTTCCACCTCCGGGCCAGCTGCCGAATACCCCCGCTCTGGCTCTTGCTTAACACACGCACACACTACCACTGATTCTGATTTCGGCAGCTTGATTTTTGCACTAGTTTTCCATTAGAATATCTCCCGCTCTGGCGAAGGATGCAAGTTTTGCGCGTGGGACCCAAGGACCATTGCGTAGCCTGCATGATGACCATCGTTTCCCCTCCGATGACCGAAAATCGAATGGTTCCTGAGATGCGCGTGGGCCAGTTTCACGTTGACCTAACGACAGGCGAAATCCGGGGTCTATCCGGTCGGGTATCGAGGCTGGCGCCACAACCTTGCAAGATTCTTGGGCTGCTAATTGCCCGGAAGGGCTTGCTCATGACCCGAGCCGAAATCCGCGAACAAATTTGGGGAGCGAAAACCTTCGTGGACTTTGATAAAGCGGTTGCTTTCTGCATCAGGCAGATCCGTATGGCCTTCGGCGACCATGGCAAGCGTGCCCGCTATGTCGAAACATTGCGTGGCCGCGGGTTCCGCTTGGTGGCTCCCGTGTACTCAGGTTTCGCAGCTCCGGGTCTGGAACGAATTTCAGTTTCTTCGGCCAAATTGGCAGTGCTACCGCTGGAAAACCGCAGTGGAGACCCGCGCCATGATTACTTGGCTAGCGGGCTGACTGACCTGCTCGCCACAGAGCTCGGCGGCCTTTCCGGCATAAGAGTGGTTTCCTGTACGTCCACAAAGGCGTACAAGCGCTCCGATGAACCCTTGGGGGAGACTGCGAGGCGGTTGGGGGCGGCATTTGTCGTCGAGGGATCGATCGTTAACATCAATAGCAAGATTTCTGTCGACGTGCGGTTGGTGGAGGCCCAGAAAGACGAACTGGTTTGGGCACGGAGCTACGATGGCAATTACCGTGGTATATCGCTGCGGCGGCGACAAGTAGCTTCTGCCGTCGCGGAGAACGTACCAGCGCGGTCGAGGGGACCAGACGCGGCCATCAGCTCGCCCAAAATGGGAGACGCAGGCGCACTTGATGCCTACGCTAGAGGTCGCTTCTACTGCAAGCAGTGGACAGAAGAAGGACTTCTGAGAAGCGTTGATTGTTTTAGGGATGCCGTTCAAAGGGAGCCCACTTGCGCGTCGGCATATGCGGGTCTGGCAAGTGCGTACACGTTGCTTGCCTCCTTCGGGGTACGCCACCCCAAAGCATTGTGCCGACTGGCGAAGGGGGCCGCAGTCAGAGCTCTTGAGCTGGAGGATACCCTTGCCGAAGCGCATGCGATACTTGGATGGCTGGCGGGTATCCACGACTGGAACTGGCCAGAAGCCGGTCGGCGCTTGCAACGCGCGCTTGAGCTTAACGACGCGGACATCACCTCCAATTTTTACTACGCGTTCTACCTGGCGGTCACGGGAGAATACGACCACGCACTGCAGATAATGGAGGTCGCCAAGGTGCACGATCCCCTTTCATCCAACATAGGCACCGACCTGGGGTGGCTTTATCTTTCAGCGCGGCATGTCCGCCGTGCCTTAGAAGAGCTGAAGCATGCGTATGAACTCGACCCAAGGTTTGCGGTTCTCCACTACTGGCTGGGAATTGCTCACGTTTGCAGAGAAGATTACCAAGAGGGAATCAAGCACCTCAGAATGGGTGTGCAGCTTTCGCCAAAGAGCCCGCAAATGACCGCGGGCTTGGGCTATGCGTATGCGCGGGCGGGTAAGAATCAGAGGGCGCGAGAGATAGTGGGAAAGTTGGAGGAGCTATCAACCCGGCGGTACGTCTCACCCTGCGAACTGGCAAGCATTCATCTTGCCCTCGGGCAGCAAAAGCAGGCGCTCGGGTTGCTGAGAAAGGCTCGGGCGGGGCGCGACAGCTGGCTGGCTTTCCTCAAGCTCGATCCTAGATTCGATGGCCTTCTCCTCGAAGCGAATCACTTGCAGCTCTTGGGACGTAGGTATTAGATCCCTTGAGCCGCGAAACTTGAGGGGAATGAGTCAAGTTTTCGGGCGGCAGTTTAGCCTCGTGGTCCCGTCGATTAACCTCCGCTTCGAGTTGCCGGAAGCAGTGTTGTAAGGCGGAGTCCAGGGGCGTGGCGTTCGGCATGCCCTCCGAGATCCCGGGACGCAGAATGCGGGCATGGACGCAAAGTGAAGAACAGCGAGGCGCGCAGCCCGAACTCCGTCACCTCATGAGAGGACAGGTGTTAGGTCACAGGTGTCAGGAAAAATCGCATCCCCTAAAACCTGACGCCTGGTGCCCGATATCTCTGCTCCGAGCAAGTACTGTTTTGACGCGGGGCATACAAGTTGAATTCCCGCTTACGCTAGGAGGACGCGCCACAAAGTTGATCAACGCTGTTTTCAGGGAGGAAAAATCGTGGGAGCGCCTTCAGGAAGCAACGCGAATCAACCTGAAAAGACGCCCTACCGCCGTCTCGGCGGATACGACGTGATCGCGGCTGTCATAAGCGATTTGTTCGCACTGATGGCAGCCGACCCCCGGTTGGCCCGCTTCGGCGCTGGTCGCAGCCTGGATTCGCGTAGCCGGGGCCGCCAGTTGACCATCGACCAA
>DATKST010000180.1:0-15638 GCA_035531475.1 Terriglobia bacterium | reverse complement strand
GTCCGGCTCCTGGTGGACCACATACTCCGCAGCCGTGCCATCCCCCAGACCTACTACCTCAATCCGGCGATTGTCATGCGGTCGAATCTCCACCTGTTTCCCGAAGCCCGCCGCTCCGAGGGCACAGACCGGTAGTTGTTCTGCCTGTAATGCCGTCCCCTGACGGTCCCCTATCGGAAGTTCGTGAATAATCCGGGTTAGAAGCATTTTAATCACGAGCGAGGCTCCGCCTCAGACTGGCAAGTCGTGACCCCCTCACCCGTCCCGCTACGCGGGCCACCCTCTCCCCCCATTCGGGGGAGAGGGGTTGGGGGTGAGGGGCGATGTAAGACTTGACTCAAATGCAACACGTTTGCCGCATCAAGGAGTCTAGTCCGAAAAATAAGATTACTGAATGTGATAAAAAATGCTTGACAAGAAGTCGCTCCTATGGGAAAGTGCGTTAACGGTAACGTCCTTTATGGAGGCGAAAATCATGAAGACCAACCGAGCGAGATTACTTTCCTATTTCTTTTTGTTAGCGGTTTTCCTGGCTTGCCCCTGGGTGGCCTGTGGGCAAACCAGCGGGACGATTACAGGAACCGTTACTGACCCAAGCGGAGCGGTGATTCCGAACGTGACCATCACCGTCACCAACCTCGGCACAGGAGTCGTGGCACGGACTCTAAAGACCGGAGCGGATGGTATTTATGTGGCAGAGGCTTTGCCGGTCGGAACCTACCAGGTGACGGCGGATGCGTCGGGATTCCAGAAAGTAGCCAGTTCCAGAATCGTATTGAACGTGGCAGACCGATTGGGGGTCAATTTCACGCTGAAGTTATCTTCAAATACGCAAACCGTTGAAGTTACTGCCACAGCCCAGCAGGTTGAGACGCAAACCGGTGAATTGAGCCAGACCGTTTCCACTGTTCAGATCACACAGCTTCCCATCCTGGACCGGAATTTTATGGAGCTTCAACAAGTAGTTCCCGGAGCAACCAAAGATGCAGGAGTCGGCGATGAAATCGGGAAGGGCTTCTATGGTGAAAGAGGATACGCCGTCAATGGTTTTGACCAGAAATATACAGGGTACCAACTCGATGGCGTTCAGAATACTGATATGGGCAATCAATCTTCCACGATGACGAATCCCGGCCCTGATGCCTTGGCGGAATTCAAGGTGTTGACCAGCAATTACAGTGCAAAATACGGAACCGCCGGCGGGGCAGAGCTCCTGGCTGTAACCAAGTCTGGGACGAAGGATTTTCATGGCGACGCATACGATTTTGTTCGCAATGACGCGTTTGACGCCAATTCTTTCTTTCTTAACTCGGCCAATATTCCGAGGCCGCCGTTCCATTACAACGACTATGGATACACAATCGGTGGGCCGTTCTATATCCCCGGCCATTACAATACCGATAAAACCAAAACCTTTTTCTTCTTCGACCAGGAATGGCTTCGGGAGAGTACTGAATCTCCCTTGGTGACTGCGACGCCAACCGCGGCCATGCGGAATGGCGACTTCAGTAGCATCGGCCCGTTAACGAACCCTACCAACCCCTTAACCGGCCAGCCGCTCACCGCTCCCGGTGGTGGCCCGTGCGTCGTGGGTAGTCAAATCAACCCGGGTTGTATCAATAACAACGTTAAGTTGCTCTTAAATCAGGATTTTCCAACTCCCAATGCACCAGGTTTCTTCAATTTCATTACCGGAGCCAATAGCGGTCAGAACTGGGGAGAGCAAATCATCCGGGTCGATCAGAACGTTTCCGATAAGGTCAAGGTGTTCGTGCGATTCATCCACGATAGCTGGATAGAGAATGACCCCACCGTCGCGTGGTCCGGTGATTCCTTCCCGACTCTGCATTCCCAGTTCAATATTCCTTCACGGAACTTTATTGCGCAGGTTTCTACTATTATTAACCCGACTTTGTTGAACGAGATTTCGTACAACTACGCAAGCAATTACCCAGCCTCGACAACGCCAGCCATGACCATCCAAGGCACTTACCAATTACCCTCTGGATATAACGCGGTCAATCCCTTCAATCCGGGTTTCAACGTGGTTCCCGATCTGTCTTTTTCACAGGGTTACGGGGGGATTAGCGCTTTATGGGGACCCTGGTGGGCGCACCATAACGTCAGCCAGGCTTCCGATGATCTGACCAAGGTAACTGGAGCGCACAGCCTGCAAATGGGTGTTACAACGATGTTCTCAATCACTCCTGTTCAATCCCAGACCTCGCCAGCCCGCCAAGGGGCATACTCCTTTGACGGCCACTTCACAGGTAACGCCATTGCAGACGGGCTCCTCGGCCTCCCGGTAACCTATGGAGAACTGCAGGGATTCCGCGAGCCTTATTACAACTATCACCAAACGGAGGCCTACTTTCAGGATGATTGGAAAGCCACGCGCCGCTTGACGCTGAATCTCGGGTTACGTTACTTTTTCATTCCACATGTTTATGGCCAGAACCTGAGTATGTTCCTTCCGAACCAGTACAATCCGGCACAGGCGCCTACTGTCTTGCCAACGGGACAAATTGTTCCCAATTCAGGAAATTTACTTAACGGGATCGTAGTTTCGGGCAAGAACGGCACACCATTGGGCTTAGTGAACGACCATTGGAACACACCCGCTCCGCGCTTCGGCTTCGCTTGGGACCCGACAGGAAGCGGAAAAACAGCAATCCGTGGCGGCTATGGGATTGGCTATTACCGGATCGAAGGGAACGACGTATATAGCCTTGTGGGCAATCCTCCATTCTCCAGCATCTCGTCCTTTTTCAATCCACCCTTCAACAATCCAGCGGCCGGAGTTGCTGCGCCCATCACGCCACTGGCACTCAACGGTCTTAACTCGACCTACGACATTCCCACTGTACAAAGCTGGAGCCTTGGCGTTCAGAGAGAGCTTTCCAATAATTTGCTGCTTTCGGTAGCCTATGTTGGCAGCCGGGGAACCCATTTGGACTACGTCACAAACATCAACCAACCTTCGCCAGCCATGGGATATAACTTCGATCCCCGCATCGCCTGCACGGCCACAACTCCATTCCCCTGTACGACACGAGTCTCGACGGATTACGTGCGCCCATTCCAAGGGTGGTCAACGATCAACAACGTTACCCCGGTGGGAGAGTCAAGCTACAACTCCCTGCAGGTCAACCTTCAGCAGCGGTTCACGAACGGCTTGACCTTTGGAGCGGCATATACCTGGTCAAAGACCATGGCTCTATCCGGTGCGGAGGGCTTAGGTTCCGGTCCTCAAAACCCTTACAATTTGAGGGCAGAATATGGACCCGCAGCTTTTGCCCGGACCAACGTCTTTGTTTTTAACTATGTTTACGACTTGCCCTTCTTTCGCGGCATGAGGAGTGTTGCAGGAGTTGTCCTGAAAGGGTGGGAGGCGACCGGTATAGTTACTCTCGAGTCTGGTTTTCCGCTGACCATCGGCTATTCTTCACCCACCCAAGGCTTAGCCACCCGGCCCAATGCCGTCCAGGGCCAATCTACTTCCGGCCCAGGAACTGTGGCCCAATGGTTCAATACCAATGCCTATGCCGCTGCGCCCTTCGGGTTCTACGGTAACGCTGGGGTTGGCACAATCTGGGGACCACCCATGAACACCTGGGAGGCGGGATTTTTCAAGAACTTCCGGATTCAGGAGCGCATGAATCTGCAGTTCAGGGCGGAGATGTTCAACATTTTGAACACGGTGAACTTCAACGGGGTGCAAACGGCGCTGGGTGCCGGAGGCTTTGGTCAAGTCACGAGCACTTATGATCCTCGAATCGTGCAACTGGCATTGAAACTTACGTTTTGATGCAGGGTTCCTCCATGCTCTTGCAGTAGCAGTTGAACGATGCGGCGATACCCCTGCGGGACATCGGTATGCCTGCTCACCGGGTGTGAAGATCGTTGATTGAAGTGGGCTCAGTGCAGCAGGCGTTCAGTCCTTCTGCCGCCGCCGGGCAGTTCTTAGGTAGGGGACACGCTTTGCTCTTGGGGGACCTCAGTCGCCGCATGTGCAAGATCAGCATTGATCTTGCGCAGGTCGGCGGGTTAAGGGGGGTGGCGGCTTCAGGTGAAGAAACCAGGACACCAACATTCAGGCAGGCCGCTTTTCCTTGCATTGGCTCTTTGGGCTTCGTTCTCAAACCAAGCTTCGTCGCAGGAGGCGAAGAGCTTGTTCCTGAAAGCCAAAACGTATGAGGAAGACCAGCAATGGGAATTAGCAGATAAAGGATATCGCCAGTTTCTTCAACAGGTCCCGAATTCCGCGGCAGGCCGCTCCAACTTGGGTATTGTCTACACACATGAACACAAGTATGAAGAAGCCATTCGGGAATACCGCGCTGCGCTCAAGATTGATCCCACCCTCTTGGGCGTCTACCTGAACCTGGGGGTTGTCTACTTCCGGGAAGGGAAATACGCCGATGCTGCCCAACCCTTGAGAAGATTCCTTTCCAGTTCACCTGGAAATCGCCAAGGCCGCGAATTGCTTGGCTTATGCGATGTGGAATTGGGTAAGTACGAAGAGGCGATCCAGATTCTGACGCCCCTTCGAGCCGAAGCGCGGCCCGATGTGCTTTTGGCCTTGGGAGCATCTTACATCCGGCTTCGGCGCATGGCGGAAGCACAGATCATTTTAAGAAATCTTTTGGATTCTCCCGAATCCAAATCCGCTCAAGTTCATTTTCTAATGGGCCAAACCTACGTCGGCCTCAGCAAGTTCCCGCAAGCCCTCGAGGAATTCACCACCGTCTCCACCCTCGACCCAGACTGGCCCAACATCCAATTACTCTTGGGGGCAACCGAGGCCCGAATCGGACACTTCCAACAAGCCGAGGCATACCTCGAAACACAGCTTCAGAAGACACCTCACAGTTTCGCCACCTTATTCACTTTGGGAGCTCTATTGAATAAGGAAAATCGTTTCCAGGAAGCCATCCCCCTGTTGCTCAAAGCGCATGACCTGAATTCCCAGAGCGGCGAAGTCGCGTTTCAATTGGCGGACGCATACTGGAAGACCCGATCTGAACGCAAAGCATGGGATGCCGTTCGGCTCGCCGTTCGGCTGGACCCCAAGAACAGGCAAGCTCACTATCTTTACGCCCAACTCGCCCGGCAACGCGGCGATACCGCGACATCTCAGAATGAATTTGCCATTGCAGAATCTTTGAGCAAGAGAACCTCAGAAGATGACATCCTTCGCTTTAGCGAGGAAAGCCAGACCCATTAAGGCAGCATAAAAATCAGCTTTCAGGAAACTCTCAATGACTACAAAGAAACCCATGGACCGCCGAAGGTTCTTGCAGGATTCCGCCTTGTGCCTGGGAGCCGGCACCTGGATGGGTGGGGGATCTCATTCCGTAAATTCGGAAAATTCTGCGGCAGGAGCCGGCATTCCGGCGGGCGGCGAAGCTCGCGACCTGCAGATGAAAGCCAGTTTTAGCATTGGGAAATCGGTGTGGATTGTCCGCCCGCCAGATTCCGGATTTCAACTGGAGTTTGCTTCCCGTGAGATGGCACGCGGACTGCGAAACCTTGGTTTAGCCCGCGAGCCGATTGAGGCAACTGTAGGCGCAGCGACGCCTTCATCCGGAGACTTTGTTTTTACTCTGAGTGTCGATAGAAATAAATTTCAAAATCCAGAAGCTTACGAGATAGCGCAGCAGGATGCCTCCCGCTTGAGCTTGACGGGCGCGACGCCCCAGGCGGTTCTTTACGCGGCGTTCGATATTCTGGAGCGCCAGGGCGCTTTTTTTGGTCTAGATGGGGAAGTCTACCCTCTGGATCCTGCGAAGAGCCTCAACCTTCCCTCGATCGGCAACTCTTGGCAGGGTCAGCCGCGCTTCAAGGTGCGCGGATTGGTTCCATGGCCTGACTTCTTGAATTGCGTGACCGTTTACAATCGGGAGGACTGGCGCGCCTATCTTGAAGCCATGGTGCGGATGAGATTCAACACGCTTGGGGTTCACGTCTATTCAGGCGCAGATCAATGGACCGAATCATTCCTCTCCTTTGAATACGCAGGGGCCGGCCACCTTGCCTATACTGACACGAGCGCAACAAACCGCTGGGGATACCTGCCGGAACGAACATCGAGATTTGGTATGGGATCTCCGGAGTTTTATGCGGATGAGGTCTTCGGCTCTGAAGCTACCACACGAGCCAAGAGCTGCTGGGAGGATGAGGAGTTTGCCCAGCAACTATGGGCCGAAGCGTTCCGCTATGCAAAGCAACTCGGTATCCGCACGGGTGTGGGATTTGAACCGTACCAGATTCCCGACGAGATTTTCAGGGCTGCCCCGCCTGAGGCGCATTATGTGCCGAAGAATCCTAATATTCCTGGCCCCCGGATCGATCCAGAATCCACAGCCGCAAAGGATATTCTTGAAGCGCGCCTGGGGCGTTTGCTCCAGGCTTATCCTACGGTGGATTACGTTTGGCTGTGGGAAGACGAACAGATGAACTGGGCCAGCCAGAAGGGCAACGTTCCGCTTTCCGTTACACCCTTCAAACAAGCGCACGACTTCCTGAAACGTCATGCGCCTGAAAAACGGATGGTCCTCTCCGGCTGGGGCGGAGTCGTCCGCCATTTCGCCTATTTTCACAAGGCACTCCCGGAAGATGTCATCTTCTCTTCCTTGAATGACAACCTGGGTTGGGATCCGGTCAGCGAAGAGTACGGGAAGCTGGAGGGGCGTGAGCGCTGGCCGATACCCTGGCTGGAAGACGATCCGGCAATGTGGCTGCCGCAGTTCCACGTGCGTCGATTTGTCCGAGACATGGACTTGGCGGAAAAATACGGCTGCCAGGGCCTGATGGGTATTCATTGGAGGCACCGCATCATGGATGCGGACGCAGGATTTCAATCCCGTTACTCGTGGCAGAAGGATCTGACCCCGACGCAGTTCTTCCAAGCTTTCTCTTCCGTGCAGGCGCGCGAGCCTCGCGCCAACTCGCTCGCCAAGGTGTTGGATGACACAGACCGTGACCGGCTGATCCTCTGCTCATGGGATGGCCAAATCAAGGATGGTCATCATGAAACTCATGAATACACTGGCGACTATGACGAAGCGTTTCAATTCTGGAATGGTTACGAGCCGCCTGAAAGTATCAAGCAATCACAGGCTCAGGTAGCCCGGCAGTTGCGCGGCCTGGCTGACTCCGCTTCCAGTCTGACCGAGCGCGAGAGGCTCAATTATCTGGCGGGATTCGTGGAGTTTCTGACTCCTTACTCAGAATCCTGGTCGCTGGCTTTTCATTTGAATGAAAAGCTCAAGAATGCGGCCGAACTCAAGAAGCAAGGCAAACCAGATGAGGCGAAAACCCTCATTCGGAGCGAAGGGGTGCCGCTGTGGTTGAAGCTCGCCCCCCGGGTCCGGCAGGTTTTCCTGGGGTACCAGGGTATCGTCAGTACCAGGAACGATCAGGGCCAGTTGGCATCAATGCACAACAAATATGAGCGCCTGGCGCTCTACCGCTTGCGCGCGTCAATGAAGGAGTTTCTGGGAGAATTGCCGCCCGAGGTGGAGCAGTTGTTTTCACAGGTCCGTCAGCCGGACCCAAACGCTGCGCCGCGCCTCTTTGTTCCGACGCGCCCCACATTGCTGGGATCCGGAGACCGGGTCCGAGTCCATGCCGTTCTTCCGGGCCGGGGAGAGGTCGCTGCCGTCAGCCTCATTACACGCGCGGGTGAGTCGAGCCCCTGGACACCCTCACGGATGAATCGGACCGGCCGGCGCACTTTCGTGGCGGAGCTTGAATATCGCAAAACCGCCAGCCCGCTCCTGGATTATTACGTGGCAGCCACGTGCCATGTCGGCGGGGAAGAAAGAGTCCTCTCAGCCCCGCTGGAGGCGCCAGCCAGGTTTTATACTGTGACGTTGGTGTGAGGCCAACGGCAGGCGCGGTAGCAGTGGCGTGGGGACGGATGAACTGGTAGTGGCGCAAGTTTGATTTCTGTGCGGCGGTCTGCGACCGCCGAGCTTGAATTCTGAACGGTTTTCGGCGCTCCCTGTCAGGGCAGGCTCCGAGCGGCGCACCAGCAAACTGCACCACTACCGCCGGGCTTGGCGATGCGCTGAAATCTCGAGTTGATATCCGCCCGGAATAATGACTCTTTAGGAGCAAAGATGGCGAACATGCGGTCGATCGGACGGCGGCGGTTCCTGAAGGATTCTGTTTCGGCACTGGGAGCCACATCGCTTTTGAGCGCTGAAGTAGGATCGCAGGCCACTGGGACTCGGAACCCTCCATCCACCGGACAGGGGAGGCAAATCCTCTCCCTGAACGGTGAGTGGCAAATTGAAGATAGCGTCGCTCCGGATATCATTCCCTCACACTTCCCGCATACCGTACCTGTCCCTGGGCTGGCCCACTTGGCCAATCCCGAATTTCAGGACGTCGACCTCTACCAGAGCCGGGAAAACATCTGGAATTTGACAAGGTTTGGTGAGTTGCCGGCCTCCGCTTGGAACTCCCTCGGGAAAGATAGTCCCGGCATCTCCCTCCAAAAGCGGAACTACTTCTGGTATCGAAGGACATTCCACTCTCCAGCCCGCAGGGAAGTTGCGATCCTCAAGATCAACAAAGCACAATTCGGAACGGCCGTGTGGCTGAACCGACAGAAGATTGGCGAACACATGGGCTGTTTCAGCGCCGGATTTTTCAACCTGACGAGTGCGGTGAAGTGGAGCGATGAGAATGAAATTCTGGTCCGAGTTGGCGCCCATCCCGGAGTGCTTCCGAAAGGCTACCCGGCGGGAACTGACTTCGAGAAGCGGAAATGGACCCCCGGCATCTATGACGATGTCACACTCTTGCTGAGTGATAATCCCGTCATTGAGACGCTGCAAGTTGCCCCCCGGATTTCAACCTCGGAAATCATCGTCCAAGTTTCGGTGATGAATCATGGCAGCGCTCCGGCTACCTTCGCTCTCCAACACCGGGTGAGGACATGGAAGGACCAGGCGGAAGTGGCGAGAGCAATCGGACCCGGCCTGCAACTGGAACCTGGCGGGCAAAGAACTTTTACACAAAGCATTCGAATTCCGGGCGCGAGACTTTGGTCGCCGGAAGATCCTTTTCTCTACACTCTGGAAACCAGCACCGGCGGAGATAGTTTCCAGACGCGATTTGGCATGCGCGAATTTCGCTTTGATACGGTCACCAAGCGCGCGATTCTGAACGGCAAGGTCTGCTTCCTTCGAGGCTCCAATATCACGCTTCACCGCTTTTTCGAAGACGCCCAGTCCGGCCCGTTGCCGTGGGATGAGCGCTGGGTGAGAAAGCTCCTGGTTGAGATCCCCAAGCAAATGCATTGGAATTCTTTCCGATTCTGCATTGGACCTGTTCCAGACCTTTGGCTGGACATCGCGGACGAAGCTGGTCTAATGATCCAAAATGAGTTTTTCGTGTGGACCGGGCATCCCTCCTGGTCGACCGAATACAACGGCCGGCAATGGGATGTGGATGAAATGATCCGCCAATACAAGGAATGGATAAGGGACAACTGGAATCATCCGAGCGTCGCCATTTGGGACGCCAACAATGAGACGCTGGATGACATCTTTGCGGAAAAGATCATCCCTGCGGTGCGATCGCTCGACCTCTCGGGGCGTCCGTGGGAGAACAGCTACAACGGCCCCCAGGGCCCCAACGATCCGGTTGAAGATCATCCGTACCTCTTCATTAGAAATCAATCGACCACGGGACAGCCGTTCAAGATGACGGATCTGGAAACCATGTCCGGCCTCTCCCGGAATTCAGTCCGGCCCCCGCAAGCGCACGCCATGATCCTGAATGAATACGGATGGCTTTGGCTGAATCGCGACGGTTCACCCACGCGGCTCACCACGCATATCTACGAAAACCTTCTCGGAGCTCAAGCAACGGCGGAGCAGAGGCTGGCTCTGAATGCCTATTTATTGGCGGGACTGACTGAGTTCTGGCGCGCGTACCGAAACTACGCCGGAGTCCTGCATTTTGTGTATCTGACCTGCTCTTACCCTGGCGCGTTTACCAGCGATCACTTCCGGAACGTGCAAAAGCTTGAGCTGGACCCTCACTTCAAAGACTACCTGGGAGAAGCGTTCAAGCCGCTGGGTGTTTACATCGATTTCTGGCAGCCTTCTCTTCCCGCAGGTTCCAAGCGGCGATTCTTTGTGATGGTGATCAATGATAGCGCCGAGGGTTGTTTCGGAAATCTTTCTTTGACGTTGGCGATGGGGGATGGCCGCGAAGTGCTGAACCTGAGCCAGCCTTTCACAGTACCGGGCCTTGGCCAACAGACCTATTGGTTTGATGCCACCATCCCTGATGAGCCTGGAAGTTATCTCATCAAGGCGGCCGCAGCTTCCAACCAGGAGCGCAATGCCATGGCCACTCTCAGCCGGCGACAGGTCTCCGTGGTGAATCAGCCTTCGTGAGCGCCGGGCGGGATGGTGGCCTGCTTCAAGGGGTGATTCTAGACTCCAAGATTTGCGAAAGTTGACTTAATTGGATCAAGTTATGCATTGCCCCTTACCCCAATCCCTCTCCCCCGATCGGGGGGAGAGGGTGGCCCGCGTAGCGGGACGGGTGAGGGGGTCACGACTAGCCGGTCTGAGGCGGAGCCTCGCTAGGTATGAAGGCGTGCCGGGGCCGGGAACAGGCGGCGGCTTCTCCTGCCGGGCAAGGGAGTTATCGAAAGAGAAAGCGCCTCGACTGTTTTATTGCCGGAGACCTCTGTGAGCATGGAGCAAGTAACCCTCGGAGCCCGTTCCAATCCGTGTACGGTCAACGTCGAAAGATATCTTGGCTGGGAAGCGATCCGGCTGAGCAACGGAATTGTGGACCTCATCGCAGTCCCTGAAATCGGGGGTCGCATCCTGCAACTCAAGTTGGGAGGCCAAGAATACTTCTACGTGAACCCTCGCCACTTCGGAAAAGTTTACCCTCCGGAGCAAAACAATCTTGCCGCGGGCTGGAAGAACTATGGCGGCTCGAAGGTCTGGCCAGCGCCCCAGGGTTGGACAAGCGACTGCGAATGGCCGGGCCCCCCCGACCCAGTTCTAGATGGCGGAAAGTACTCCTGGGAGATTCTGGAGGGGGAGGCGGGTGATGCCGTCCTGGCATTGACCAGCCCCCCGGACGAATACACTGGCCTGATTCTCCAGCGCGAGATTCACCTGTCCAGAGGTGCCGCGACCATCCAAATCCGTCACAGAATGCGCAATGCTTCCATCCGCCCCGCGCGCTGGGCCCTCTGGCAAGTGACCCAGCAACTAGCCGGCCCCGGTTTTGTAGTGTTTGCTCCTGCTAAAGACTACGACCAGGTTCTTGGTGACGATAAGTACGATGCGGTCCAAACTGACCCTCACTCCGGCCTATTCAGACTTCAATATGTGGATCGTGTTGCCAAACTCGCGGTTAAAGCAAAAGAGGGTTGGATTTGCAGCCTGGATGCCACGCGAGGCCTCCTGCTGGCGGAAAGGTTTCGGGTCTTCCGGGGCGCACCCTACGTGGATGATGCTCCGGTAGCTGTCTGGGTAAACGGGGCAGGTTCCTACACCGTCCATTCTGACCGAATTCTTCCCCAAGATGACCCCAACGGCTGTGACGCTTACGTGGAAACAGAAATCTTCAGCCCGCTGGTCGATCTTAAGCCGGGAGAGGAATATGGCTTTGAAACGTCCTGGCACTGCGCGAGGCTGGCTGGCGATTCGGTTCAACGGATTAACCACTGCGCCGCAATCGGGCACGGACTGGACGTCCAGAGGGAAGGCGATTCCCTGCGGGTAACCGCTCTCCTCGGTGTATTTCAAACTGGCACGTTGGAACTGGTAAGCATTTGTAAGAATGGAGGGGTTATCAGCACGGAAGTCCTTGGACCGGTCACTCCGCTCCATCCCTGCCGGATTGACGCTCGCATTCCACAGAAGGAAAACCTTTACCGGCTGAGCCTCCGCATGCGAAACGGATCGGGAGAATTGTTGGGTACTCTCGCCGAAGCCCTGCTGAATAACACGAACGGTTAGGCAAGCGGCTGTTCCTCGAAGCCAATTTGAGCAGTGCTGGTTCCGGTCTTTCGCTTCATCCGGCGAGGTTCGGATTTTTCGTGCAATATTTCCTTCCCAGCCCTCCCCCAATAAGAGATAGTAGGTTTTGCCAAATGTAGTGATAGCCACTGTTGTAGCGGCCACCCGTGGCCGTCGGCTTTTCGGCGCTCGGAGAACGCCGCCACAGAACGAAATCGCAACTCTATTTTGTAGCCCTCAGCAGGTGCCGGAAGGAAAACCGCTGACGTCGGCACGCAGTGGCTTCGAACGTTACGGGGCGCTGCGGCTTTCGGCCTATTTCAATCGCGCGAAGATTGCCATGGACTCTCACCGTGACCCGGAATTACTGAACGCCAACCTGCATGAAGGCCGCAGTTGGACTTCTTATGCGCTGCTCATCGCCATTGCCGCGGCGGTGGGAGGACTGCTATTCGGCTATGATACGGCCGTCATTTCGGGCGGAATCCTGTTTGTGCGAAGGCTGTTTCACCTGACGCCGTTTGAGACGGAGGTGGCGGTCAGCGCCGTTCTGGCAGGGGCGGCGCTGGGAGCGGCCGTAGCCGGCTACTTTGCGGACCGCTTCGGCCGCAGGCCCGTCCTCTTGGTGGACGCGATCATCTTCGGCGTGTTCGCGGTGCTCACCGGCATGGCCAACGGACTGGCAGCGTTTGTGGTGGCGCGATTCCTGGTGGGTATCGGCGTCGGCGTGGCATCAATGATCACGCCCCTCTACATTGCGGAGCTTGCACCGCCGAAGGTCCGGGGCGCCTTGGTGACTCTCAACCAGCTTGCCATCGTCACCGGCATCGCCGTGGCCTACTACGTGGATTTCCTCTTCTCGGCCGCGGGAAACTGGCGGGCCATGTTCATCAGTGCCGTGATCCCGTCAGGGGTGCTGCTGGTGGCCCTGATCTTCCTGCCGGAAAGCCCGCGCTGGCTGGCGTCGAAGAACCGGACCAGCGAGGCATTCGGCATCCTTTGCCGCATTGAAAACCCCCTTGAGGCGCGGCGGCACTTGGCGAAGATCGAAGAGGTCACCGAAACGGACCGTCTGAGGTTCCGCGACCTTTTCTCTCCACGCTTTCGCAAGGCTCTGGTGGTGGGCGTGGGGCTTGCCATCTTCCAGCAGGTCACGGGCGTCAATGCCATCGTCTATTACACGCCCATCATTCTTCAGATGGGAGGCTTCCACAGCGCCTCCAGCGCCATCCTGGCCACGGTGCTGGTGGGAGCGGTGAACCTGGTCTTTACCATCGTTTCGCTGTTCCTGCTCGACCGCGTGGGGCGCAGGCCGTTGCTGCTCATCGGCATTGCCGCAATGGCGCTGAGCCTGGGCTACCTGGGTTATCTCTTCGGCGTGAGCCACGTTTCGCGGGGCGCCACCCTGGCCGGCGTGCTGGTCTATCTGGCTTCATTTGCCATTGGACTGGGGCCGATTTTCTGGCTGATGATTTCAGAAATCTACCCCACCACCATCCGGGGTCAGGCGATGTCGCTGGCCTCGGTCACCATCTGGATTTTCGATCTTCTGATGTCGCTCACTTTCCTGAGCCTGGTGGATGGACTTGGAGCCCGTCATGCCTTCTGGCTATACGCTGTTTTGTCCGTTGCTGCTTTTTATTTCGCGTACCGGAGAGTCCCGGAAACCAAAGGGCGGACACTTGAAGAGATTGAGGATTCTTGGGGATAGGCCGGGGCAGCGTTCAGTCCTGATAGACAAGGAGAGCGAGCCAAACCGGGGCTAAGGGGCTGTCAGATAATAACTGTTCCATTTCGGACCGAATACATCCCCTCACCCCTGCCCTCTCCCCGCAAGCGGGGAGAGGGTGACGCGAAGCGGCGGGTGAGGGGTGCCGGTTGGAAGATGGAACAGTTATTTCTGAACGGGCCCTAAGCAGCCTTTTTGGCTGCCTCTTCTGACTCCTTCATTGCTGGATACCAAGAACGGAACGTCGCTCATAAGTCGCCATTCAGAGTTTAAGTGCGAGCTTGGAGGAGGAGATGCGCACCGCGGACCCGGCCAGCACCACCCACTTCCTGATTGAGACTCTCAAGCAAGGCCGCCAGTTGCCCTCGTTTCTTGGCTGGGATGTAATGCGCGGCCTGTTTGCGCTGACCTGAGAGTGCCTCGGCCTTCTCGCCCAGACTGAATTCGAGACTCCCGACAAGTCCAGGCCGGTCACGTGGGGGTGGGCGGCTGATGGTGCCGCCGTACTACCTCCTGCCGGACGTCAAAGCAGGCGAGGCGCCTCGGCCAGGAAAAAGCGCTTTACCTCCTGCCAGTTCAAAGTGGCCAGCATGTCCGGCATAGGATCTTGCTCCGCCTCCTCAAAGTAGGTCAACGATTTCAAGACATGCACCTTGCTGTAATTAGCCCGGGCAAACTTGTTCGCAAACCACCCGAGGATTTGCCCCAGTCCGTGCTGTTGCGACACGGTGTAGAGATCGACGAAATCTCGCTTCGCTCCCCGGCTGGCAATCGCGCTGACCTTCATGCAGGCGATGTCGCGGGGATCGGCCACGTTCACGCCGAGAAACGTTTCGAACGGGAAGAGCACCGGATAGGTGTAGGTGAGGAAGCTCACTTTGACCCTTCGGATTTGCGCGTGGATCGTTCCGGGCTGCTTCGCGGCCAGGGAGAATTCCGCAAGATTCTGAATTTTCTGGAGCAAGGCGGCTTCGTCAAACGCCTGGCCCGAGAAGAAATCAAGGTCCACGGACCGGCGATGGCCAAGGTGAAGCGCCAAGCCCGTACCCCCTGCCAGGTAGAAACGGGAGAGCACCTGGATGCCTTGCAGGTCAAGCAGCGCCTCCTCAACCTGCGCGCCCACGGTTTCCCGATGCCACAGGTGTTCCTGTTCTTTCATGGTCGTTGGCTCCTTTGATCTTTGAAGGATACGCGAGCGAGGGTTGGCGGGCAATGCTGTTCAGATAAGCGGACATCTTGTAGGGGCGACCCTTGTGGTCGCCCAGGGGCGGGCACAAGGCCCGCCCCTACAGGGTGCGTGGAAATCGGGTTCCGAGGGGCATGGGGCCTCAGTGAACAGCCTTGGGGTTAGCGGACAAACTTCAATGCCGCTACGTTATCGGGGGAAAGGCGGTAGACGAGCGCCCAGAAGTTCGCGGATCGCCGGGAAAGCCTTCGTTCGTTTTGGAGGACTTCCACAATTTGATCTTCGGAGAACATTTCCCGCAACCAGGCAATCGCCTGGGTATCGCCGCATTCGAGAATCCGGGCTATGGTGTAAGCGGGATAGGAACTGGGATCGAAGTTGTCAAGGTTCGTGTCCCAGAAGAGTGGTCTCAAGTCTTGTGGGATCATAGACTTACATAATATCGTCTTGGGCTGACGAAGTCAAGTCGATGGCGTAGCTGGTAGTGGTATTTTTTCGCTGCTGGTGCGGCGGTCAGGGTCTGTCAGATAACAACTGTTCCATTTCGGACCCAATACATCCCCTCACCCCAGCCCTCTCCCCGCAAGCGGGGAGAGGGTTCTATGAAAGGGGATGTCAAGAGAAAGTTTTCTCCCTGGACTCGGGAGCCGGAGTTTTTTCTCTCGGCTTCCAGCCCCTGTGATGCTGCCAAAGAGATGCGTGTCTGAGCTTC
>DATKST010000179.1:0-4583 GCA_035531475.1 Terriglobia bacterium | reverse complement strand
GAAGTTGATGCGAATCCGTGGGTGATTAAAGCGCATATTGAAGCGCCGGGATCGCACATCATGAGTCTGGGCTTGACGGAACTTTTGGTGGGGCAGGACCCCACGCAACCTCGCGCGATTTGGGATCGGCTTTATACCTTTTCTGCCATGACGGGCAGGCGTGGTTCAGGTATCTGCGCGATTGGCGCCCTTGATATGGCGATTTGGGATCTCTACGGCAAAGCTGAGGGGAAACCAGTTTGGAGGCTCCTGGGGGGCGCCGCGCATGAATTTATTACCCCTTACGCCAGTCTGATTCCCGAAGGGCATACGCTCACCACCCAGCGAGAGGATCTAGTTCGCAAGGTGCAATGGGCCAAGAGCCTCGGCTTTTCGGCGTCGAAGCTTGAGATTTGCGTTCGGGGACCTTACTCCCACCATCGTCTGCAAGAAGGAAACGAAGCCATTGTCGATATGGTAGCGGCTTGTCGCGAGGCAGCAGGTTCAAGCATGGTATTGATGCTGGATGTCGCCTATTGCTGGTCTGATTGGAAGGAGGCTTTGAAGGTCATTCGACAGCTTGAACAATACGACATCTTTTTTGTCGAGACACCATTGCCTTCTGACGACTTGAATGGGTATGCCCATCTTGCGGACAACGCGAGCATCCGGATCGCGGCGGGTGAATGGTTGCAAACAAGATTTGAATTCTTGGATTTGATGGACCGTGGACACATCGATGTGGCCCAACCCGACATCGGACGAGTGGGAGGAATCACGGAGGCGATGCGCGTCGTCGAGATGGCGGCGGATCGGGGGAAGATGATCGTGCCGCATTGCTGGAAAACGGGCATTGGAGTCGCGGCCACGGCCCAGGTCGCCGCTGCATCCCCCAATTGCCCGTTCATCGAGTTCCTGCCGGCTCCCGTGGCATTTTCCCGATTGCGACGTGAACTAGTGAAAGATGAGCTGGTCATTGAAGACGGGAAGATCAGTTTGCCCCAGCGGCCGGGCCTCGGAATCGAACTCAATCAAACTGCTCTCAAAGAATTTGCTTCAACACCCTCAGGCTGCTCACCCGCACCCGGGGCGACTGGAGGCGGACGAACATGACGCAATTGCCAGGTGGGACCGGACAACGGCAGAGGTAAGGCTCGGATTCGATGTCCCACCCTATCCCGTTGGCCGTGTGTTTTAAGAATCGAGAAAGTGGCGAAATTACTGGCATAAAGGATCAAAATCCTATGAATAGCAAAATGACCCGTCGAGAGTTCCAAGGCCTGCTGGCAGGAGGTGCAATTGGGGGTGGCATGATGCTTAACTCAGGCATGGCCCTCCCACCATCTCCAGAAACAAAGCCCATAAGCGCAGGCACTTTCCCTTTCGGAGCGCACGTTTACCGTGAACCCCACTTGCCCCTCGACCAACTAAGGCATGATTTTCCTATTTTGAAGCGCTTGGGCTTGACGATGATTAAGATACAGGAAGTGTGGGCGAACGATGAAGCGTCCGAAGGGGAGATCCACCTTGAAACAGTTTCCCAGGTTGTGTCCGACGCAAGGCAGAACGGCCTCCGTGTTTATTTTGGTGTAACCATGGAGACCGCACCCGCCTGGCTTTGGAAAAAGTGGCCGGACGCGACCATGGTTTATGAAACGGGTGAACCTCACAACGACCCCACCCAGTTCGTTCTGCCGGCCGATGGCAAGCCAGGCCCTTGCTGGCACCATCCTGGGGCGCGTGCGGCCGCCATCCGGTTTATCGAAGCGGTTGGAAGAGAAATAGGGCGGTATGACAATATCGAAGTCTGGAATGTGTGGCAGGAGATTGGTTTCTGGCCCTTGCGCCCAGGGCACTTGGGCGTGTGCTACTGCCATAATACTGTTCCGGCCTTTCGCGCGTGGCTACGGGTGAAGTATTCGTCGCTCGAGCACCTAAATCGGACCTGGAAAACGAGTTACAGCAATTGGGAAGACATCGATCCGCCTCGCTTCTCTCCCCACGTCCCCCCCTACATCGACTGGCGCTATTTCATGGACGACGTCTACCTCTCCGACGTCTTGAAGTGGAAGGGCGATGCTTTCCGCCACACCGATCCGTTGCATCGTCCGATCCTGGCGCATGTCGGCGGCATAACGGTCGCAGGGACGCGCGAGTGGCGCTACGCAGAGCAGCTCGACGTGCTCGGCTCGTCCTGTTATCCGGGCTGGAGCGGTCCGGGGCCGTGGGACGCCGCACACGGCTCTGCCGAAAAGCCCCTGACCGAGGTTGGCCAGGTCAATCACGAGGTTGAAGACATCTTGATGCGTTTTGACTACCTTCGGTCTGCGAAGAGAGACCGTCACATCTGGACGGCGGAACTACAGGGAGGTCCGATTACCGAAGGCCTCAATCGCCGCCGGGTGCCAAGCGCTGCCGACATAAGACGATGGGTCCTGAGCTGCCTCGCCGCTGGGGCCCGCGGCATCTGTTTCTGGAACCATAGGCCGGAGATCTTCTGGGAAGAAGGATACGGCTTCAGCTTGCTTGACTGGCAGTCGGACTCCTCCGAGCGGGCTGACGAAGCCGGCCGCCTGGCTCAGGCCCTCAACCAGCACGCTGACCTTTTTGCGAGCGGCGGGCACCCGGAACCTGCGGTGGCGCTGGTGGTGAGCGAGGACGCCTTTCACTTTGGGGAAGGGTCGCTACACAACTTTCTCGAACACATCCAGTACACGCTTACCGGCATCTGGAAATCGCTCTGGTCGGAGGGGTTCAGCGCGGGTTTTATTGACATCAACGCCCTGCCTGCCACGCCCGACAAGGTCAAGGTGTTGATCCTCCCGTTCCCGCTTACGCTCAGCCAGAGCATGGTCGAGAACCTTTCGATTTACGTGCGAAATGGCGGTGTTCTGATTTCCGAAGCTTGCCCCGGACGCTTCAGCAATTACGGAATGGGTTTCAAGGGTGATATGGCTCCAGGCGTTGCTGAGATCTTCGGTGCCACGGACAGCGGCGTGTTCCTGATTCGCGAACCTGGCACAGGTTCGAAATGGACCATATCTGAATTCGGTCCACGAGACATCAAGCAATTCCGAAACCTTTCCGGCGTGGGCGATTGGTCAAAGGAGAGTGTCTTCCCGGCTTTCTACATTCAAACCCTCGCCCCCCAGACCGCCAAGCCTATCCTGATGTATGGTGATCAGGTGGCAGGTTCCGTCAACAAGTTTGGCAAGGGACAGGCTTATCTTGTCGGCACGCTCCTGGGGCACGCGTTCCTCGCCTACAACGACCCGCGAAATGCGAGCTTCCTGGCTGAGGTTTTGAAACGGGA
Source organism: Terriglobia bacterium (assembly GCA_035531475.1). Lineage (GTDB taxonomy): Bacteria > Acidobacteriota > Terriglobia > UBA7540 > UBA7540 > CALCEB01. Next base: position 1,291 of record DATKST010000179.1, on the reverse strand, counting down.
GGGAGTTCGTCCGGACAACGTTGGAGAATTGAAGCGAAGACGGCGGGTGCTGGGAAACCAGTCGGCTTGGTTTCTCTTCAATCTGACTGAACGGCCCGTCGAAGCGGACTTGCCGCTTGAGAATTCCAGATCCGCGAAGGACCTCCTGGGCGCTGAGCTTCTGTCGAGCGGGAATAGTCTGCGTGTGAGGGTCGAACCGCTGGACGTCCGCTGCCTGATTGTTGAAGCCTGAGCAATTTATTCTGAGAGCAGAAGGTTACAAATAACCGATTTCCTTCAAACAAATCATGAACGTGTCTTCGCGGTCTGTTTTCGATGTCTGTTTGCTCATTCTGGTCAATGGAATGTGGGCCGCCCAATACGCCGCTTATAAGGTCGCCGGCGAGAAAATGGGCCCCCTAACCTTGAGTGCCTGGACCTTCCTGATCGCTGCCATTGTATTGCTGCCATTCCTGATCTGGGAGCGAAAGCGGAACCCCAGCCAGCCATCTTCTCGACCTCTCTCATCCGCTGGCCGGTCCTTGTGGACAAAGCAGAATATTACCGGCTTCCTTATGATCGGCATCGTGGGCCTGATCCCGGCCTCTGCGTTGCTGGCCTGGGGGGTAAGCCGTTCCTCGGCCTCAGATGCCGCCCTCATTTACCTGACCGTTCCGGTAATGACAGCCTTACTGGCATCGCTGATTCTGGGCGAGAAGATGACGTGGGTGCGTTGGGGAAGCCTGCTCCTGGCTTTGCTTGGCGTCCTGATGCTCTCAGGCTTCGATTGGCGCCATCTTCAACTAACCAACCCAAAGTTTCTCTTTGGGAATATTCTTGTGCTCCTAGCATGTAGCAGTAGCTCGTTTTACAACGTATATTGCAAAGAATTGCTTCGGCGCTTTACGCCTATCGAGGTCTTGGTTTACGGGTACGCGCTGGCAGTCATTTTGGGTGTGCCGTTGGCGCTAGGGGTGGAAAACTTTACGATTTCTGGAATTGCCCATTACGCAGCCGGAACGTGGCTGGCCCTGATGGTCTTAAGCATGATGAGCTGGGGCTTGGCAATGGTGCTTTGGATGTTCCTATTAAGACGGCTCGATGTGAGCCAAGCGTCCGTTTCAATCTATCTTCTTCCATTTCTCGGAGTGCTTATCTCGGCGATCACTGTGCATGAGAGGGTTACGAAGCCCATGATCATTGGAGGGCTCATAACACTGGCCGGGACAGTCCTCATCACCGCCGCCGAATCGCCTTCGACGTAATGGCATCGGCTTAAGAAAGGACCGTGCACCATGAAATTGCGAGACCG
>DATKST010000178.1:0-4828 GCA_035531475.1 Terriglobia bacterium | reverse complement strand
CAGCGCGTGGCCGACAACCGCGAGCCTTGATGGGCGACGCGGGCCAGGACTAGGAACAAAGCCAGTTTGGCCAGTCTCGCCTTGCCCAGGGCGGCCGTGATTGCGGTCCGGTCCGCAATCTGTTTCAAGGCGAAGAGCAGTGCGAAGCAGTCGCCGAGTTGGGGGTCAGGATGGGAGAGATGATCGAACTCACCGCGCAGGAGGCGACGGAGGGCCTCGAGGCGGGGCTTAGGCCAGTGGGTGAGGTTGGCGAGGGTGCGCTTGCGAATGCGAGAGCCCTGGCGAACACTTTCGCGGAGGAGGACGGCGGGCGGGGAGTTGCGATTGGGGACAGTATCGATGTACATGGCATGACCTCCATGCACATCATAGACAATGAAAAGGCCAATGTCAAGTACTTACATGGGTACATAATAGCGCCCCTGCCTGAACCTTCCAGCATGAAAATAAATCGCTTACCTCAGATTCCAAGGGTCAAGGGAGGGGGGAAATCCGTCTGAATTGATTCGTCCGTCTGTGCATTAGATTTCGCTTGGAGCGGGCACTGCAACGTCAACTTTCGCTCGTCGCAGAAACAAACCCCCTTTAGACCCCCAATACCACTAACCAACGCTTCCTGAAACGTCCTTAGGTTGCCACCCGTGCCGCAGAATCAATTACATGGCCGGTTCACTTCAGGCTCATAACCCAAAGGTCGCTGGTTCAAATCCAGCCCCCGCAACCAATGGAATCATAAGGTTAGAGGGATTTTGGGGAACCGCACAACCCTCCCAAAACCCCTAATAAGAAGAAACACGCTGGGGAGCCGTTGCTATCGGCTCCCCTTTTTTTTTGGAGAATTCAGGGGGGTAGTGGGTTCGTGCAATAATTTCCGGTATGCAAGATCGCGAACTGTACTGGAAGATTTTAGACATTGAAGCGCCGTGGTTGGTGAATCGGGTAGAACTGAAGCTCAAGGAAGGGGATATTCACGTCTACATGGAGCACCAGGAAGTGGAGAGTTGGCCGTGTGCGGAGTGCGGGGCCGAGTCGAAGCCTTATGATAATCAAGCGGAACGGGGTTGGGGCACTTGGACACCTGGTAATAGCAGACGATTCTGCACACGCGCCCCCCACGGACGGAGTGTGGGGAGCATGGGGTGCGGGTGGTGAAGCTGCCCTGGGCGGAGCCGTCGAGCCGTTACACGGCGCGGTTTGAGGTTTTGGCCATCGAGTGGCTGGAAGAAGCGAGCCAGAAAGCGGTGGGCGAGCAGTGGGGGCTGAGTTGTGATGAGATTCACGGTATCATGGATCGGGCGGTGGAGCGAGGCCGGGAGCGGCAGCAGGCGAGTCTGGACGGCTTCTTGAAAACGCTGAGTGAAAAGAAAAAGCAAAGCATCGAGGCGGTGGATCGGGTTCGGGGCTGGGAACAGAAGACGTTGAAGGTGGCGGGCGACGAACGCTTAACCGGCACGCGCTATGACTGGCTGCGGTATCGGGTGACGAACGCGGCAGGTGGATCGATCAACGCCAAGATTTAGTGGGTGAAGTACACCGCAAGGAGATTCGGGAACAAGCAGAACTTTGCCCGTGTCATCTACATCCACGGTGGTAGCCTGGACCTTGCTCCCGATTTCACTAAATAGCCGGAAGAGCCACATTTTGAGGCAAATCCATTTCATGAGTTGTATCAAGACCGTCTGAATGGAAAACTTGTTTTCAACAGAGTAGAACAAAAAGCAGTTCAAGTAAGTTGGACAACGAAGGTGTGAACATCGCTTTGAATCTGGGAAGTTCGCAGGGGCCAGTCAGACCCGCGAGGAGCAAGTTGCTGGGCCCGAATGGAGCGGTGAGGTGAGATAGCGTAGCCAGCGGTCTGCAAACCGCCAGCGACAGGGTAAACAGCGCAAATTCCTCGCCACTCCACCAAAGTTTGTATGGGGGACACGGTGAAAGACGTCATGCGGCTAGAACCCGCTCTCAAGCTGTGCGTGAAGTTTTGCAGAAGGGCGAGATCCAACCGAACGGGGAGCGCCACCCTTATTGGCTGTGGAACGCTCCCGTAAGTAGCGGGCAACTAGCCCTTGGCCAGCGACTCAAGACAGGCAAAGACGGCAAGTTGCGTTGGAAACGGATTCAGACATCATCGACGAATACAACCGCAGAAGTGAAGAAGCAGAAACTGACAAGATGCTGAAAATCGGGCTTCAATAGGCCCCATCTTTGCCCCAAAAAGGGCGGCTACCATCCTGGCAGCTTACTACGCTGTGCCGACCAGGGAATTCCTGGCCTTCGAAAGTGCGAGCCCCGATGCAACGACGAACGTTCTTGAAACGAGCTGTGGCCGTGCCAGGGATCGGCGCGAGCCTTCGGGCCCATGTATTGGCTCCCGCTGCCGGAGAAGTTCCACTGGCAACTGCTGCCGCTGAGAATGGAAACTCTGGTGGAACCAGTTACTCACCCGTGCGAATTGCCAACGAGTATTCCCTGTTTCTTCCTGGAGAGCGCCAAGCCCTGGCCAACTCGCCCCGCGTCGTCACCATCACAGGCGGAGGCGTCCACGCCGTTGCCGGCAAACTAGAAAAGATACTGACGACCGGCGAAGAAATTGACGGTTGGGAACTGCTGGCCATTTTGCCGCGGCTCAATGGGACAGCGACGGCGGTGTTTGAGAAGCACGTCACTCATCAAGGCGCAATCGTATACGTCACCGAAATGCGTGAAATCGCCCGTATCCCGAAACGCATCGGAGACCTTTCCCGGATTCGTCCGCGTCCCATCACCGCCCCACCCGAAGCGCGCCTCACGCGGCCCCGCCAATACATTCCAGGCCCCGACAAGTGGGGCGAATATATCCTGAATTCCAATGAAGATCCTTGCTTTGAAAATGTGGCGGCGCTGGGAGCGGAATTGATTGGCTGGACGCTGGTGGCAAACGAAGAAGCCGGGCCGGCGCGTTCCTTGTGGTTGGAAGCGGACGGAACCTCGCGGCAATTTGGCTCGGACTCGCAATCGCTGTGGGCTCCCGACATGACCGGGCGCCTCTTTGACCCTCACCGTTTTCTTCCTTCCGAATACCTTTACCAATACGTTCATGGCTACAGCAAGCGCACGCTTCTAGGTGGCTATCTTCCCGCCGCGGACATCGGCGTGTGGAATCCCAAATTTCAGGTGGGCTATGAGGTGATGGTACTGTTGCCTCCAGGCGCGGATGCGAAACCACTCGCCCGTATTCGGGCCATGACGCCAGCGGCAAACGGAACCTTGATCCCACAAGGAGATACCGGAGCCGCAAGTTCCGTGCCGTCCACAAAATTCACAGAGCATTACTGGAATGGCTCAGCGGAAGAATTTTTCACGGTGCTCGTTGGACTTTGGAACCATTGGCATCATTTTTTTGAAGACCGGATGAAAATGGAAATCCCGGACGAGTGGCTGCTGGATGCGGCCCGCGCCGGCATTGTGCTTTCACGATGCAGTTGTCGCGGCCTGAATCCCACTTATCAAATCGGCGAGGGCGCTTACACCAAGATTCCCGAGCGCAGCCACGCCCTTTTCCCCGTTGCTCACTATGAGTTTGTGTGGGCGCAGCAAGTTTGGAATCTGACGGACGAAGTGGAACCTTACTTCCAGCATTATCTGGAAAATTACATTCTTCCCGACGGCAACTTCCTCTACAACACGCAGGATCAGGTGGAAGCGCCGCTCAATGCCGGAGTGTTCCTGGAAAATTCGGCGCGCGCTTATGACACCACGCACGATCTTGCCGCCCTCAAGCGTCGCTTGCCCGTGTTGCGCCGCATGATTGCATTCGTGCTGGCAAGATATGAGTACAGTAAAACCACTTTTCCGCCCGACGATCCGCGCCACGGCCTGATTTGGGGCTCGCCCGAAGCCGACAACGGCGATCCAGGCGACGACTTTCCGGAATCACATCCTTACTACTATCAGAACGCTTCCTGGACGTGGCGCGGGCTGCATGAGCACGCGCGCTGCTTGAAGCGGGCCGCCGCCGAGCACCAGGATGACGCGCTGCGGCAGGAAGCAGAGCAAATCGCCAAAACCGCAGAAGAAATACGAACCAACATCGAGCGATCACTCGAAACGACGCTGAACGACCGCAACGCAGAAATGAAACGCGCCGGCATTACGCCTTTCACCGTTTTCGATACCCAGCGCAAACCCACCGAACTATCAAGCTATGAAAACCATCGCTACATGATGGATTGGTGGACCAGTGATTGGGGTGATCCGGCGCTCGACGAGGGCCACTTCATCCATCGCCGCATCACCAGGCAGCAAATTCTGGGCATGAACACCGACGGCGCTTACCCGCGCACCTCGAACTTTATGGAGCACGGCACGCTCGCTGGCCGCATTCGCCAGGAGGATTACCGCCCGTTCCTGCTGGCGCTCTACGCGAACCTTTGCTATGCCATGGATTCCGGCAGCCGCTATTCTCCGGAGGATGCGCTTCTACCCGGCAACTACCCCGGCGAAGGCAGCCCTTACGGCTGGTCCGCCGTGGTGAACAGCGAACTGCAACCGACGCTCGCGCTGCGCTGGCTGCTCTGCTATGAAGAACACGACCGCGATCTAATCCATTTGCAAAAAGCTGCGCCGAAGCATTGGTTTGAAGGTGGACAGAAGATCAAAGTGGAAAATTGCCCGACGCGCTTTGGCCTGGTCAGTTGGGACACGGAATCCGTGAGCAGCAAGGGCACACGCCCGCGCTGGCGCGTCAACTTGCGGCTCACGCCCGGCTTCAATGCAGATGTGATTGTTCACATTCACCCGCCGGACGGCCAACCGCTGCGTCAAGCTTCCATGGGTGAACTGCAGAAAGATC
>DATKST010000177.1:0-82501 GCA_035531475.1 Terriglobia bacterium | reverse complement strand
GCCGCAGAAGGGTGGGACGAGCAGGAGTGGCTCTCGAACTTTTCCCGGCGGTTCCCGCGTAACAGAGATAGCCACCGAGCTTTCTTGAAGGCAGTCACCGAGCTACAGGCTCGAGGTCCGTGGCCGTGGACACCCAACAAGGGAAAAGCCTAGCACGCTGCCTGGCGCAGAGGGTTGCTTTTTAGCGTCTGCGCCAGCCAGCGGAACGCGCACGTATTGAGCGAGTATTGCCGAATTGGGTAGCCGTCTCTGAAGTGCCAAAGCCTCGTCAGCATTGACGAGGAACCCCATGCCAGCCACCGCCGGAGGCGCCAGATGCAAGCCATCGAGCTTCTCAGATACCACCCAAATCGCTTCGCTACCTCACGAGACTTTTTTCAGACTCTCTACAATCGTTACCGAAATATGAAGCTCCGCGATGGGATTTTGTCGATCGATGATTTGGGGCAGCTTTTCACCAAGTATGTCGAGGCTTTTTGGAATCCCCACCTATTGGAAACACCACTCAGTGAACGACCAAGTAACACCAAGCGGATGGACGAGGAGTTTGCCCTTTTCTGTCACGTCGCAAGGTTCACCAACCTAGGTAGGAACATCTTTCACTTTTCAGGTAGCCTCGTTGAGCTGCTTCAACTGACGGATGTGGAGGATGTCCAATGGGGTTCGATAAAATTCCCGTATCCCTGCTTCTATCTCTACTTCGGTCCCCAAAGCGAGTGGGGACTCGGAGACCCTGACCACGTGGTGGACGGAGCGTATTTGGGTGAAGTTCCATTTTCTGAAGTAAGGAAGCTGGACGTGCTCCTTACAACGCGGCCTCACGGGGAAGTGGACGCGACTTCGTCGAACTACATCTTGAAGGAGGACCGGTACTACTACTTCCCATTTGAGGTCGCATCACCCGATGTGACCGTCGGCGCCACTTTCAGACATACCGTTGGAACCGATGATGACTTCAATGAGGACTGGGTTCCCCATCAAGTTTCGCTCGAAGCTCAGCGAATGGCTCGCCAGGCTGGCGTGGACCTGCGAAGCCGCCCGGCTGGAGAGACTGCGCAAGGGCAAAAGATTCGGGAGAGACTAGAATGGCTCCCTGTCTTTCGCCAAGCTCTAAAGCTGGTGGTCAATTGTCTGTGCTACCTTTCGTCACCGAGCCGGGAAGTAGCTGACCGGTACCCTCGATCGGAGTTGACTCGCCGCGTTACGGAAGCCCCAACACCTTTGGAACGTGCACGCGCCCGGATTCGGGCGATTCGCGAAGGCTACACGCTGATTCATTTTTGCGGAGACTCGTTGGAACACGAAACACCCAGTATGCCGAGCGGCCGTGAGTTGTCAGCCCATTGGAGGAGGGGGCACTGGAGGAATCAGGCTATTGGTCAAGGCCGCTCGGAGCATAAGCTGATCTGGATACGGCCTACGCTGGTAAGAAAAGATAAAGCGCCTGAAGGCATTCCCGGTCACAAGTACGATGTCAGCGGGTAGGTGCTGGCTAGTGGCACAGACAACGTGCAATCACGATGAGCAAGCGTAGCGCGATTTCGCACGCATACGAGTCCGCAGTTGGTTCAAAGGGTGAGTCCTCTTCGGAGAACAAGCTCAATTCGGTTTCCCCTTTTGGCGGGGGTGGCCAATACGACTTCCGAAGCATATGACCTCTAATTCATCAGCTCCGTGAGGTAGTGATTCACCTGTGTATTGCCGTGCCAACTTTCTCATCTCAGATTTATTCCCAAGCAGTCTTAGAATAGAATAAGCGAGGTCTCTGGCTCCTGTGTTGTCGTTTGGATTTACAAGCAGCGATTCTTCCGCGTAAGCCAGGGCAGACTTGAACTCTTTTCTCTGATACAACAACTGTGCCCAGTTGTAAAGAGCCCGTAGATAGGCTCGAGTGTCATACTCCCCCCAATAATGCGTCTTTGCTTCTCCGGGTGACCGCCATAATTTGGCTATCCGCCGATTGTTCAATTCGATCTCGTGGCAGCAAATACGCCCAAGCTGTGTACCCCGCCAGTAGCAATGACCGGCTTGGAGCCAGTCTCCACGCCTCTCGTGCACTATTCCGAGGTGGCCCCATGCATCGGCGTGAAAGGGATATATGCGAATAGCTCGGCGAAAGAAGCCTTCCGCCTTCACGTCCTGTCCGGCGTCGAGCAGGTAGCGCAGACTTCCGTTTTCCAGGAAGTCTGCGGCTTTTCCCGCGGTTTCCAAACAAAACCCGCAGACTTTGAGATGCGCAAACCCTGCGCTGCCTGCTGGCCGCCAAACCAGGTGACTCCAATCACGTATTTCACTCCCGGAACTTCCGCGATCCGCGCGCGGTCCGCTTCCGGCAGTGATTGCGTGATGGAGGTCGCCCGATGCACCACCACTCGCAAGTGAGGGTTACTGGAACTGTGACCCGCCCGATACAAGCTGTTGAGCACGGCTTGCAGGGTGCTGACCAGGAACAATGACACTCCGATACTGAGAATGGTAAGCACCGTGCGCCGCGGGTTGCGCAGGGTGTTCTTGAAGATCAGCCGAATAAATTCCATGATTTTCCTCTGACAGGTTTACGAGCCAACTTCAAAAAAATTGCAAGCGGCCCCCAAATCTTACCAAACCAAGCAGCCCGCCGGGGGCCGCTTCCTCGTGGCTGGCATGAGGATAACGGTTGAAACGGGGGGATTGCCGAAAGATTAGAAAGCAACGCGCAGTTTGGGACCCGCGACAAGCGCCCACGCACCGCGGTCCTGGAATCAAAACGGACTCCCAAGGTGGCTGCGGCAAGAAATTGGAGGCCGCAGCTACCCGTCTGCTACTTTGGCGGCATTTGGCACGGGCTTGCGGACAGATATGAATTTCAAGGAAAGGAAAGCGTCAATCAGCCAGCCCGCTGCCAATAGCCCGAAAGCCAGCTTGAAGCTGCCGGTCCGTTCGTTAAGGTAACCCACCAGCAACGGACCGAAGAATCCTCCGAGGTTGCCCACCGAGTTGATCAATCCCATGGCGGCGCCCGCCACATTTTTGGGAAGCGTTTCCGAGGGAATCGTCCAGAACGGTCCGAGGAAACTGTAAGAACCAGCGCCCACCAGCGCCACCAGACAATAAGAAAGGACGCCGGGTTTGGAACTGGCCAATACCCCCGCCATCATAAAAATCCCAGCCCAGGCAAGCGCCACCGCCACGTGGCCGCGACGTTCCAGGCGGGCATCCGAATGGTTCGACAGCAACACCATGCCCACAATGGCGATGAGATAGGGGATGGCAAACAACAGCCCGGCATGAAAGCTCGTGACGCGCCCGGCCTTCTCAATCGCCGTGGGCAGCCAGAAGAGGAGCCCGTAATTTCCCGTGGTATCCAGAAAATAGACCAGGACCAGGACCAGCACCTGGGGATGGACCAGGGCTCGAAGGGTGCCGCTCCCGGCTCGTTGAACGGAAGGCTCTGAGGCTTCAAGGGCCGCGGCTTCGGCATTCAGAGTGGTCTCAAGGTAGCCGCGCTCTTCGCCGGAAATCCAGGGCGCCTGGTGTGGATAATCACTCACTTGCCACAGCCAGATGGCCAGCCATAGGATGGGGAACAATCCTTCGCTCACCAGGAGCACGCGCCAATCCCAGCGCGCCAGGATCCAGCCGGAAAGAGGAGAGGAAAGCACCACGGCGACGGGAAGGCAGAGCATCCAATAGGCATTGGCGCGGGCGCGTTCACCGCGCGGGAACCAGTTGGCAAGCAGTACCAGGGTGGCCGGCCAAACGCCCCCTTCCGCCACGCCCAGCAGCAAACGCATGGCCAGCAACTGGTTGCCCGAATGGACAAACCCGGTGGCGGCGGAACAGAGTCCCCAAACCACCAGCAAAATGCTGATGAATTTCTTGGCGCTCCACCGTTGCGCCAGATATCCGCCGGGCACCTGCAGCACCAAATAACCCCAGAAGAAGATGCCGGCAGCCAGTCCCCCCTGCGTGGGACTCATGTGCAAATCCCGGGTCATGGAAGGTAGCGCCAGGGAGACGTTGGTTCGATCGATGAAGGCGATGGTGTACATCAGGAAGGCGACAGGTATAATCCGCAGCCATCTGCGATGGGTCATGGTCAGCCACTCAGAGCCAAGTCGTTCTGTTGTAGAGCCGGGCTTTAGCCCGGCAATGCCGCCCTGAAGGACGGTGCTACTCTTAATTGATCCGGTCGTTCTGTTGTAGAGCCGGGCTTTAGCCCGGCAATGCCGCACTGAAGGGCGGCGCGACTCCAATAAGAAAGAAAAACACCTCGCCGGAAGCCTGCATCATACATCCGGGTGAATTTCCAGCCAATCACCTTTTATGCGGCCCTCCTCCAGAAATAGATGTAAAATGGAGCCGAGCACGTTGAAATTGTCATGTATGATGGCTGGCCCGAACCCCTCGCCCCTGGCCGCAAATGAGGTTCCTTAGTTCCTGGGAGAAAACTCTGTAATAAGCCTATTCGCGGCAAAACCTGTCGCATTTTGAAACTTTTGGCATACCGCTGTCGTATGAACAAGGTGGGAGGCAATCTTGGAGTCAATTGATGGTGTTCTCACCCCTAAATCAGAGGACCCGTGCCCGGAGAGGTCACAGCCTTTCACCCCTAGAAACACTGCTATTCATATTTACGGTGACGTATTCGCACAAATGGCCTCAACAACCCCTCACTCCCGGCCCCTCTCCCCGCAAGCGGGGAGAGGGGGAACCGCGCAGCGGTGGGTGAGGGGTTCAAAATACGTAAGCGCACTTGCGAAACGATGTACTAAGACAACTGTCTTTTCAATCACTTGACGGAATCTTGGAAAGCGGAGTGAAATCCTGATAAAGCCGATGCGTCGAGCCTGGAAGTGGCTTTGGGGCCGCTCCACCCTGACCGAAGCCACTCTGCTAAGCCGAAAGGGGTTGATGGGCGCTTGGCCGGGTGGCGAAAAGGTGCGAAGAGGATAAGCAATGAAACCCTGGAAAAAGAAGTTGCTCATTGGAGTTGCCGTTGTCGTGCTCGTCGGTTTGACGATTTTTGGGGTGGTATGGAGCAAACGCGGCCAGGTCACAGTGCAGACCGGCAAGGTGAACCGCCAGAACCTTGCGGCGGTGGTCACGGCATCCGGCCAGATCGAACCCAAGAACTACGCCAACGTGAATGCCAATTCGATTGGAAGGATCACGGATATCTACGTCAAGGAAGGCGAGCCCGTCAAAAAGGGGCAGTTGCTCTTGCGGACGGAGGACACCCAACAGGTGGCGGAGATGGATGCCTCAGCCGCGGCGTTGAACACCAGCACGGCGGATTCCTCTGCGCAGCTTTCCGCCGTCCATGCCTCGGCTGCGGCTCTGAGGACCGCACAGGCCAATCTGGACCAATCCAAGGCCAAGCTCGATCAAGCCAAGCTCAACTACGGCCGGGGACTGCAACTCTTAAAGCTCGATTTGCTCGCCAAGCAGGACTTTGACACCCGGGTGAGCGATTACCAAGTGGCTCAAGCCACCGTCCAATCCTCTGCGGCCGCCGTGGCTCAAGCCAAAGCCCAATACCAACAAGCCAAATACACTTACGACAAGTCCCAGGCCGCCGTGGCCCAGAATCAGGCCAACCTGGTGAGCGCCAAGGACGTGGTCGACAAGACCATTTACACTTCTCCGTACGAAGGGTTCGTAACCGACCTCCCCGTACACGTAGGTGAAATCGTGGTGCCGGGAGTCCAAAACACAAGCGGCAGCCTGCTTTTCCAAGTCTCGGATCTTTCCATTATTGACGCCGAAGTGATGGTGGATGAGACGGATATCGTTAATGTAAAACTTGACCAACCGGCGGTAGTAAGCGTCGACGCCATTCCTAACCAAATCTTCAAGGGGCGTGTCACCGAAATTGGACAAAGCGCCCTGAGCAGCACCACGGGCGAAACCACCACGGGCAGCACCACCTCAACTTCTACGTCCGATCAGGAAGCCAAACAATTTAAGGTGGTTGTGCGGCTTGACAATCCGCCGCCCTCACTCCGGCCCGGGCTCTCCGCAACCGCTAAGATCGTGACGGCCACCGCCAAAGATGCCGTCACTATTCCCATTCAGGCGCTCACCGTCCGAACCAAAAAAGAACTTGAGCAGGGCAATAAGAAGAAAAAGGGAGGGAGTGGCGATGCCTTGGCCGCCGAACAGCAGCCTACCGACGGCATGGGAATCAGCTTCGGAGACGATAAGGACGAAGTCCAGGGGGTGTTTGCGGTGCGCAATGGCCGCGCCATCTTTATTCCGGTAAAGACCGGCATCATGGGAACGACGGATGTTGAAGTCCTGAGCGGGATCAAGTCTGGAGACACCATTGTCACGGGTAGCTATTCGGCCCTTCGTACTTTGAAGAATAACACCAAGGTGAAGGTTGATAATACGATCAAACTGCCGAACCCGAACGTCGATTCCGGATCGGGTGGGTAGCGCCGGCATCCTGCCGGCCCATGCCGCCCGGACGGCGGCACTACAATGCCCGAACGCAGATTCCGGCTGGCGAGACAGCAGGCGAATTCATCACAGCTTGAATTCCAGATTAGGTAGATTTTCATTTTCGCTGCTGGTGCGGCGGTCTCTGACTGCCGAGCTTTATTCTTCAACGGTTTCCGGCGGTCAGAGACGCTACAGCAAACTGAGCCACTACCCCAGATAGAGGACAAAATTCAGAGGATCGACCCGACCATGCAGACTGAGGTAATGGCTTCGACGGTACAGAAGGACGGCGCGCCGCCGGATGGAATCCTGATCCGGACCGAAGACCTGTGGAAAACCTATGAAATGGGTGAAAACCAGGTTCACGCCCTGAGCGGGATATCTTTCGACGTACCGCGTGGCGAATATATCGCCATCATGGGACCCTCCGGGTCCGGCAAATCGACTTTGATGAACCTCATTGGTTGCCTGGATACACCCACCAAGGGCCGGTATTGGCTGAATGGGCGACTGGTGAGCGAGCTGACGGACGACGAGTTGGCTTATATCCGCAACAAAGAAGTAGGGTTTGTCTTCCAGACGTTCAACCTGCTGGCCCGCGCCAGCGCCCTGCACAATGTGGAGCTGCCGCTGATTTACAACGGTACGCCGGCCGAGGAACGACTGCTGCGCGCCAGGGAGGCGTTACGCCACGTGGAGCTCGAGGACAGAATGGGCCATAAGCCCAGTGAACTTTCGGGCGGACAACGCCAGCGCGTGGCCATCGCCCGGGCGCTGGTTAACAATCCATCCCTGATCCTTGCAGATGAGCCGACCGGCAACCTGGACTCCCAAACTGGCCTGGAGATTATGGCGCTTTTTGACCAGTTGCATCAGGCGGGCAATACCATGGTCCTGGTCACCCACGAGCATGACATTGCCGCCCGTGCCCATCGGGTGATCCACATTCGGGATGGTAAAATTGCTCGCGATGAGCGTACCCGGTAGCAATGCAAGAATAAAAAGATGTTTTATTCAGATTGAACCGGGCATGTGGTTGAAAACAAGCAATCGGAGATTTTGAAACACGCAAGCGAAACGGAGATTTGGTAGTGGGTCAGTTTGCTGTAGCGGCGGTCTCTGACCGCCGGAAACTATTGAAAAATATAGCTCGGCGGTCAGAGACTGCCGTTACAGCAGCGAAAATGTACCACTGCCGGAGATTTACATGGGGGTTAAAGGAACCAATAATTTTTCAGGTAAAAATATAAGTTTTATATTTTGAAATTTGTAGCCCTCGGAGAATTTGTGGGGACGATCACTGAAACGCATCCTGCGCTAACCCGGCCTCTTGAAAAGCGGCGCGAACACGGCAACTTCTGGTTCACCGCCCGCGAAGCCTTTGGGATCGCCATCGAGGCCCTTCGCACCCACAAGCTCCGTTCGTTTCTTACCCTGCTGGGGGTGGTGATCTCCACCACTACGCTCATTGTGGTGATGTCCGTGGTGAACGGGATGAACCTATACATCGCCAATCACATCGCCAACCTCGGCGTGCATACCTATATCGTTAGCCAGTTCAAATGGGCCCAAGGTTATGAAGCTTGGCTCCGGGCGCGCCACCGCAACAAGCCGATCCTTATCGACGATTATGAGTTTTTGCGGGACAACTTGGCCGGCTACAAGCAGATTGGGGCAGACGCCGGCTTGAGATCGGGGCCCGAGATCAAGTACAAGAATCAGATGATTGACGATGCCCAAATCAGCGGCGACACGCCGAGCATGATTGATATCGGCGAGGCGAAGGTTGAGAGCGGCCGCTTCTTCAACGGCTCGGATTACGACCACCGCTCCATGGTGTGCTTCGCCGGCCACGATATTGTGACTAAATTCTTCCCGAATGTGGACCCGCTCAACCGGGAGATCATGGTCAAAGGCCTGCCTTTCCGCATCATCGGCGTGGCGAAAAGAATCGGCACCACCTTCGGCCAAAGCCAGGACAATTTCGTCCAGATCCCGCTCTCCACTTTCCAGAAGGTCTTCGTCGCCCGCCCCCACCTGAACGTTTCCATTCAGGCCTGGAACTCCGGGCAGATGGCAGCGCTGGAAGACGAAACGACGGCCCTGATGCGCGCCCGCCGTCACCTCACCTACCATGCCGAGGACAATTTCGGCATCAACACCTCCGATACCTTGATGACCGCCTGGCAGCAACTGACGGGATCGATTTTTGCGGTCACCATCGGCGTGGTGGCCGTTTTCATGGTGATCGGCGGCATCGTCATCATGAACATCATGCTGGCCAGCGTTACCGAGCGGACGCATGAAATTGGCATCCGCAAATCCCTGGGAGCGCGCCGCCGGGACATCCTGCTGCAATTCATCACCGAATCGGCGGTGATGGCGATTATGGGGGGCGTGCTGGGAGTCATTTTTGCTTATGGCATCAGCGCCTTGGTCAACATCGTTTTCGCATCCGCGGTGCCTTTGACCGCGGTGGTGGTAGGGTTGTTGCTCTCCGCCATTGTGGGTTTGTTCTTCGGCATCTACCCGGCCAGCAAAGCGGCCAAGCTTGACCCCATCGAAGCCTTACGAACGGAAGCCTGAAAATGCAAGCATACCGGCAAAATGTCGGAGAGAATCTACTGCTGGCGCTGGACACGCTGCGCAGCCACAAGGTCCGGTCCTTCCTCACCGTCCTCGGCGTGCTCATCGGCACCACTACGGTGATTGCTGTCGCCTCCCTGGTCTCCGGCCTCTCCACCCAAATGGCCGATGTCGCCAAGAGCTTTGGCACCCGCACTATCTTCGTCTATAAGTTTGAGCCCGGCATCCATTTCCGCCTGACCCGCGAAGAGCGCCTTCGCAAGCCTCTGACCTTCGATGACGCCATGGCCATCCGCGACCAGTGTCCGGACGTGGAGGACGTGGCCGTGGAACTGGTGAACTGGAATTCCACTCCGCCGGTCATCAAGTATAAGGGCGCGGACATGTTGAATGGTAATTTTACGGGCGCCACTGCAGAAGACTTTCGCATCAGCAACGCGACGCTGGCGGAGGGCCGGTTTTACACCGAGTTTGAGAATCAGCACCGCCGCTTTGTGACCGTGATTGGGGCCGACGTGGTGACGCGCTTTTTCCCCCATGAGGATCCCGTCGGCAAGAACATCGTCGTGGGCGGTAATACTTTCCAGATCATCGGCACGCTGAGTAAGCGCAAGGAGTTCTTAGGCGACACCGGCAATGACCGCGTGGTTTACATCCCCTATCTCACTTACAAGCAGATCTACCCGGCCGTGAAGGATAACTTCATCATGGCCATGGCCTATCCCGGCCGCATGAGCCAGGCGGAGGATGAAATCACCGGCCTGTTGCGCCGCCGGCGCAGCGTCAAACCCTGGCAAGCGGACAGCTTCGGCCTCGCCACGGCGGAATCCATCATCACCCAATTCCGTCAGATCATTGCCACCACGGCGCTGGCCATGGTCGTTCTTTCTTCCATTGGCCTGCTGGTGGGCGGCATCGGCGTGATGAACATCATGCTGGTCTCCGTCACCGAGCGTACCCGCGAAATTGGAGTGAGAAAGGCCATTGGGGCGCGGCGCAGCGATATCACCTGGCAATTCCTGCTGGAGGCCATGACGTTGACCGGCGCCGGAGGAATCCTCGGCATTCTTCTTGGCTGCTCCATCAGCTTCCTGGTGAAGGCGCTCGTCCCCCAATTCCCCACCAGCGTTCCCATCTGGTCCGTGTTCACCGGCTTCATCGTCGCCGTCGGCGTCGGTCTGTTCTTCGGTATTTGGCCCGCCATGAAAGCCTCCAAGCTCGATCCCATCGTGGCGCTGCGCTATGAATGATTGTGGTTACGGGCATGTGGATTCCCGCCTTCGCGGGAATGACGAGGATGGGCAGACTCCCGCTGCCGAGACGGTCATTCCCGCGAAGGCGGGAATCCACTATAATGATGCCCTCACGAACCAAGTAGCGCAGCGCGGCAAGCTACGCCGCTGCTCATAGGCTCGCGCCTTGTTAACCTGCTTACGGGAGGAAAAAATTTCATGCGAAGAACCAAGAGGGTCTACTCCTATCAGATCAACCTGATTCCTGAGCCGGAAGGTGGATACACGGTTCTGGTTCCCCTCCTGCCGGGCTGTGTTTCCTACGGCGAGAGCATTGAAGAAGCCGCTGCCAATGCCCGCGAAGCCATCGAGCTCCATTTGGAAAATCTCTCTGCGCACCGTCAGCCAATTTCAGGGGACGACGGCAGCCCGGACCGCTCAGACTTCACCGGAGGCAGCATGAACTGAAAAAAGCTCTTGAAATTCAAGAGAGAATCTACCCCGACCTGCTAGGACCTTACATCGCACACATCGCAAAAGGCGCGATGTATGCGCCACCTGCGGGGAACTGGCCTTGGTCCGGTTGGAGGTTCTATTAGCTGGAGGATCGATCCATTCTGGCGATGGACAGGATGCCGCCAGCGCTTGCCAGTGGCGGATGCATAAAAGCCAACGCACTCGTCAGCCGCGACTGAAACAGTTAGGGCGGGGAGATATGCGAGACGATTTTACAGAGGAGACAAAAAGGGCAATTGGGACGAGAGTGGCTTTGAAGTGTTCCAAGCCCGACTGCCGTGCAGCCACGAGTGGCCCTCAGGCGGACCTCTCCAAAGCAGTCAATGTAGGCGTTGCGGCGCATATTACCGCTGCCTCGCCGGGCGGACCCCGTTATAACGCGTCGTTAACCGACGATGACCGAAGCTCTCCACGCAACGCTATTTGGCTGTGCCAGAATTGCGCCAAGTTGGTCGATAACGATCCTGTTCGGTTCACCGTCGAAGTCTTACAAATGTGGAAGCGGGACGCGGAGCATGAAGCCGAAGACAAAGTCGGGAAGACAAGTAGCCCCCACAAACAGCATGACCGCCCATTGACAGAGCCCGAAGAGCAACTCCTCAGATCGGCTGCGCACGACGGCGTAATTCAAGTCCTGGAGACGGACCAGTTGGGCAAGTGGGTCCGCTCAGGGAGAGACTTCGTAGACCAGACAGATCCAGTGTTTGCAGCCATCTATTACGAAGCCCTAGAAGAGCTTTTACTTAGAGGTCTTGTGACGCATGCGGGGGGAATTCTGTACAGACTGACCGGGAAGGGCTTCGCCCTGGCTCGTCAGCTTACTGAACGAGCGCCCCAAGGGTGAGGCCACCCTCGACTCCTCCGAGGCTGGCGCACAAATAAAAACCAATGTATGCCACCCGCGGATCAGATTCACACGTGGGGCTGAGCCCGGCGCCACGTCTCGGTATCTGCGAATTCGAATCCTGCTATTGCTTTCTCCCGTGGATGTTTTATACTCGCTCGCTTCATCCGTTTCATTCACATGCGAAAGAGACTGCGGGTGGCTCCTACGTCGCGCGCGCTCCGCGATGTAGGCGATTTTGGGATGCGAAATGGCGCAACCATGCCAAACAACGGCACATATTCGCCTCCCGCGTAGCTACCCCGACCCGCTAGTACCTTGCATCGCACACATCCCAAAAGGCGCGATGTATGCGCCACCCGCCGACCTGCTATACTGTGTGCCAATCTCAGGCACATGGGTCGTTCGATCGCGTTCAGATCTCGAGATGGCACACCAGCGGTTGACGTAGAGTCTCGCAGGACATGGCCCAAGTCACTGAGGGCAGCTCTGGAAGCCAACGATTGCAGGCGAGCGGACGAGATCCTGGCGGGCGAAAAAATCTTGGGGTTTCACTGCACGAAGCTGCTTTCTCACGAACGCGCCGAAATCCTTGACGGCGGCCTCCAGCCGCTGTCACCGGAGCTGGCTGAGAAGAGAGTACAAAGCGCCCGTCGGCTTAACCACTTGAGCCAAACTGTGGCCGACCGTCTTCTTAGGGTCAACGCAGCCGGAGACGCCTATCGACGTGGAATGATCTGGTTCGTCTTTCGACGCTCGCTGCTCAGGCGCAAGAGCGGAGTCTGGAGCCTCCTTTGCTGCTGGGGTGGCGAAGCGATCTATGGCTTGCACACGGGCGACCCTGATGTAGGGCCTGTCCTAAAAACAATCGGCGAACCCTCTCTCGTGGTAGCAGCCGTTCCGGGGGACAGAATCGAGACCGGGAGGCTGAGTCGTTTCTTTCTAAAGGCAGACGGCGCTGCGTCTGGGGACTATGTAAAGGGGCCTATTTCCGCAGCGTGGATAATCGACATTGTTGACCGCTCTGACCCTAGGTTCGAAGCCCTAACCAAATATTCGACCTGGACCTGAGGGGCACGATCGGGATAGGGGGAGCGGTCGCCCGATCTCCCCTCCCACACCGCCGTGCATGCGGGTCCGCGGGTGGCGCGTACGGACCCAGGACGGAGAGCCAGAGGGTTTGAAAGCCACGGCAGGTGCGCGATTGCTGAATTCCAGGCCGGACTTCAAGCGTAGCCTAGCTGGAGGGATGATCTCGGATGGGACGGCGAAGGCAGCAGTCCAGTCTTGGAGAAGGCGTTGCGTTTCTGATCGGCATGAGCCTAATGGCTGCCCTTGTCTGTTGGGCACTGGATGCGAAATCACTCGCTCTCCTCTTTGTTCTGTTGCCGGCAGTTCTCGCCGCCATCGCGCTCACCATCTGGCAGCACAATCAGCGTCGACTGACCCATTCTGGCATTGCTGAGATCGACCTCATGGATGGCATCACCTTTGAGCGCTACTTGGAAACTTTGTTTAGCGGACTTGGCTACAGGGTCCACAGGACTCGCACTGCGGGAGATTTCGGAGCGGATTTAGTCGCCACAAAGGAAGGCACGCGAACTATCGTCCAGGCAAAGCGATACACAAAAAGAGTGGGAGTAAGAGCGGTGCAGGAAGCCGTTGCAGCACGTGGGATGTATCAAGGTTCTGAGGCCATTGTGGTAACGAATAACTACTACACGGACCAAGCAGCGATACTTGCAAAGGCAAACGGAGTTGTGTTGTGGGACCGAGATTACCTTGTGAATATGATTCTGTACGTCCAGAATATGCAAAAGTAGCCGTTAGATTTCCTCTTTAATTTCAGGGAATTTTTTCAGTTCGTGCGACCTCCGCGGCTGGATTCCTACTTCCCACTTTCGCGGGAACAAGCCTCGTGGGAATGACGTGCTTGCATTCTCATGCGAATGTTCTATACTCGCTCCCTTCGTAAATTCCATTTGCAACCGAAGGAGAGCGGCGTGAAACGTAGAACCTCATTAACGACGGCCTTCATCTTGCTGGCTCTGATCCCGGCTCCCGGCTGGGCAGCCCAATCCTACAAAGTCATCGTGCAACAAAATGTTCCGGTGAAGATGCGGGACGGCGTAACCTTGCGCGCCGATGTCTACCGGCCGGACGCTGCCGGCAAGTTTCCCGTCCTGCTGGAACGCACGCCCTATAACAAGGCCAACGAGGTGGAAACGGCACTCAAGGACGCCGCGCACGGATACATCGTCATCATCCAGGACTGCCGAGGCCGTTACGCCTCCGAAGGCGAATGGTACCCGTTCAAGCACGAATCGGCGGATGGCTATGACACGGTGGAGTGGGCTGCCGCGCTGCCTTATTCGGACGGCAAGGTCGGCACGTTCGGCGGGTCCTACGTGGGCGCCACGCAGATGCTCGAAGCCATTGCCCATCCGCCGCATCTCGCCGGAATTTTCCCCATCGTCACCGCGTCCAATTACCATGCCAACTGGACCTATCAGGGCGGCGCGCTGACCCAATGGTTTGATGAATCCTGGACGGCCGCCCTGGCTCAGGACACGCTCAACCGGCGCGTGGCCGCGGGCACGAATGCCATGAAATTCGCGAGCACGCTTCCGCTGGAAAGCACTTCGCTGTTCCCCGCCCCGCCAACCTTGGGCAATGCGGGACTTGGCGCTTTAGCTCCTTATTTCCTCGACTGGATTCATCATCCCAACTACGACGATTACTGGAAGCAATGGTCCATCGAAGCGGATTATTCCCGCATCCGCGTGCCAGCGTTCCACACCGGCGCATGGTATGACCTGTTCCTGGGCGGGACGCTGCGGAACTACCTTGGACTCAAGGCCCACGCCGGAACCGATGCGGCGCGCAACGGTCAACGCTTGCTCATCGTTGTGGGCGGCCACTCGGGAATGGGCCGCAAAGTGGGAGATGTGGACTTTGGCGCGGCTTCCGCGGTGGACATGAACGCCGTCATGCTGCGCTGGTATGACAACTTGCTGAAAGACGAGCCGAACGGGATGGCGCAGGAAAAAGCCGTGAAATATTTCGAGATGGGTAAGAACGAATGGCGTGAGGCGGACAGTTGGCCTCCCGCTGGGGCTCAGTCCACACTTTACTATCTTCACTCACAAGGAAAAGCCAATTCCGCGCTGGGAAGTGGGACGATCAGCAGCAAAACTCCCGGCGAGGAATCGCCGGATCAGTTCGTGGATGACCCTTCCAACCCCGTGCCGACGCTGGGTGGAAGGCTTTGTTGTGATTCGGAGCATCTGGAGCCAGGCGCACGCGATCAGCGGCCGAATGAAGCACGCCAGGACGTTCTGGTCTATTCGACACCGCCCCTGACTCACGACCTGAACGTGACCGGACCGGTGCAGTTGGATCTCTACGCCAGCTCCACCGCTGTGGATACCGACTTCACGGCCAAGCTGGTCGATGTGGGTCCGGATGGATTCGCCCGCAACATTACCGGGGGAATTATCCGGGCGCGTTATCGAAATTCGGCGGAACATCCGGAATTCATCACTCCGGGCCAGGTGTATCTATTCACGATAGACCTTTGGGCCACCAGCAACGTCTTCCTGGCGGGGCACCGGTTGCGGCTCGAAGTCGCCGGCAGCAATTTCCCGCGCTTTGACCGCAATCTGAACACGGGTGAAAGCCCGGAGACGGGTTCCCGCTGGGTCAAGGCGACCAACACGATTTATCACGATGCCGCGCACCCTTCGGCGCTGGTGGTACCGGTGATGGCGAGATAAACATGATGACCGGCATTTCTGCACCAGAATTTGTTGTTCTTTCAGTGGATGGTCCAGCTTTAATCTTGACAGCCGCAAAGGCGTGTCGTAGCGTGTGGAATCATGGCGGACTCAGTTGATGTTGGGCGATGGTTAAGGATCTATCGAGTGCGGACCGGCACATTTGCGGCGGAGGCCTGCATCTCAGCGCATGGCGGATACACGGATTCCTATGGGCAAACCGATGTACCTGCGGGCGCTTTGGTTTACTTTTACGAGCCTTTTAATTCTTCCCAAGGCGACGACCGCGCGCGTCGCATTATGCAAGGCGTGAGCGCCAACGAGCTCCGCCCAAACTCAATCGCCAAAGGCGGCAAGGTGCATGACTACCACCTTGGCAAGTTTGAGACCGACCCGACAAACGTTCCCCGAGACCTCGATTCCATCGCCGTCTACAACGATCTCTGGGATACTGCAAAGAGCGCAGGGCAACCAACACCGCTGGACCGCAAGGCGGAAAGGGATGTTATCACCCTACGGAATCGCAAGGAATTTAGCGCGTTTTGGCTGACCGGTGTCCCCTTGAGCCACATCTTCGAGGAGGTCCCAAAGACACACGCTTACACGGCCTACCATGTTTGCTTTTGCCGTTGGGTTGCCAAAGCTGCCGTGGGGGGCATGCTTCTTTTTTGATCTCCACCAATCGGAAGCGGCACCGTTCCGTTTCGTCGTATCGCTCCTGCACTTCTTGATTTTTGTCCATGTAGAAGGCCTCAGAGTTGCGGGAAACGAAACCTCACCCTATCCGCGGACCTCATCCAGCCGATTCTCTCCTGCATTTTTCCTTGCGGACAAGCAGGGGTATTTTAACTGCACCACGACCCGTTTTTCACGCTTCTTGCCGCTCTCCGGTGTTTGTGACAGAATGGAGATGGTGTTATGAAATTGACTGGACCCACCACACCCCCTGGAAAAACCCGCCGCAGGAGCCGCCGTGCACCCTGAAGTCAGAACCGCCATCGAGCTGCAACAAATTGACCACAAGATTGCGGAGATGGGTTCGCGAATTGCTTCACTGCCGGCGCGAATCAAGGCCATTGAAGACCAGTTGAAGGATTTCCTTTCGGCTTTTGATGCCGCCAAGCATCGGCTTGCCGCCAATCAAAAAGAAAGACGGGAATTCGATGCTGAGATTCAACAGATCAATGCCAAGATCACCAAGCACCGCGATCAGCTTTACCAAGTGAAAACCAACGAGCAATACCGCGCCATGCTCAAGGAGATTGAAGGCGAAGAGGGCAACATTGGCAAGATTGAGGATCGTATTCTGGAGAAGATGGTGGAGTCCGAACAGCTTGAGAAGCAGATCGGGGACGCTTCGCAAAAGCTGGACTCGGAAAAAGCGCGGGTGGCAAGAGAATCCGGCGCTCTAGAGGCCGAGCGTCAGGCGGCCATCGTGGAACGGGATCAACTGACGGCGCGGCGCAACGAACTGGCAAGCAGCTTGACGGAAGAAATCCGTAACCTTTACGAAAAGCTGAGGCGGGCGCGCCAGGGTATGGCCGTGGCTGAAGTGCGCGACGGTTTCTGCATGGGGTGCCACGTGCGGCTCCGGCCGCAGGCCTTCAATGACGTGAGCACCTCCGACGGGCTCTTCACTTGCGAAAACTGTGTCCGCATTCTCTATTACGACCCACCGGTGGAGGCGGCGCCGGAATCGGGCGAAAGTCCTGCCGGCGAACACGGCCACGCTGCTGTCCGGTCGTGAAGGAAGAAAGCAGTGGACAGTAAGCAGTAGGCAGAAGGCAGTAGATCTCCTGAGTTATTGCATGGGCTGCGGTCTGTTCACTGCAAGGCACGAACTTTCTTGCCACTGCGCCGGCCGCCAAGGTTAGACTTCAGCTTTTCGAGGACGCGCTCAAGCCTGCTTCAGTTGCTCTCATGCCTGACAATTCTTCTTCAAGCACTTTGGTCATGAACATTGACGGCGCGTCGCGGGGCAACCCTGGGCCCGCTTCCTATGGCGTCGCCATCCGCAATTCCCAAGGCGAGCGGCTGGCTGGACTTTCCGGGAGGCTGGGCCGCGCTACCAATAACTTCGCAGAGTATCAGGCGCTGATCGCAGCGCTCGAATATGCGTTGAAGAATGGGCATGCCCGGGTGGAAATCCGCAGCGATTCGGAGCTTTTGGTGTATCAGATGAGCGGCAGCTACAAAGTGAAAAGCCCCACTTTGCGCCCCCTGCATGATCGCGCCCAGCAACTGGCCCGGCGGTTTGAACGCTTCTCCGTCCGCCACGTGCCACGCGAAGAGAACCGTGAAGCAGACCGGCTCGCCAACCAAGCCTTGGATGGCGCACCGCCCCACCCGGACTGAGCCGATGTCTGTCTCGAATCCATTTCCAGCCTGAGAATTCGCCGGAGCCGCGCAGGGGTAGTGGTTCAGTTTGCTGTAGCGGTGGTCTCTGACCGCCGGAAGGTTTGATAAATAAAATTCGGCGGTCAGAGACCGCCGCTACAGCCGCCGAAACGCACCACTGCCCCTGCACACCCCTTGCCTGCTGAACCTCCGCGCTGGGTGATATGATTAGACCTTGCCGTGATCTCGAAAAACTCGATGAGGTGACATGCTATGGCTGAGACGGTTCCAGCTCCCATTGCGGCGATTCCACCGTTGACGGCGCTGAGCGAGGACGAACGCCTTTTTCAGTCCGCCGCCAGAGAATTTGCCCGCAAGGAAATTGGCCCGCTGGTGGAATCGATGGACCGCGAGGGCGTTTTTTCGAAGGAGCTGATCGATAGCTTTTTCGGACAGGGTTACATGGGCATCGAAATTCCCGAATCCTACGGCGGAAGCGGCGGCCGCTTCTTCATGTCCATTATTGCCATTGAAGAATTCGCGCGCGTCGATGCCTCTGCCGCGGTGGTGGTGGACGTACAAAACACGCTGGTGAATAACGCCATCCTGCGCTGGGGAACCGAAGCGCAGAAGAAGGCTTGGTTGCCCAAACTAGCCCAGAACACCGTCGGCGCCTATGCGCTCTCCGAGCCGAATTCCGGCAGCGACGCCTTCGGACTTGAAACCCGGGCGCGCGAAGACGGGGATCATTTCATCCTGGATGGGCGTAAGCTTTGGATCACCAACGCCAAAGAAGCGGGCCTCTTTATCGTCTTTGCCACGGTCAACCGCGAGCAGGGCTATCGCGGCATTACGGCCTTCATTATTGAGCGGAATGTTCCGGGCTTTGCCGTCGGAAAAAAGGAAGACAAGCTGGGCATCCGCGCTTCCTCGACCTGCGAGCTGATCCTGGATGGATGCCGGATTCCCAAATCGAATGTACTGGGCGAAGTGGGCCGGGGTTACAAGGTGGCCATCGAAACTCTGAACGAGGGCCGGATCGGCATCGGCGCGCAGATGATTGGAATCGCACAGGGCGCGCTCGAATATGCGGTGCGTTACGCCAAAGAGCGAAAACAATTTGGAAAAACCATTGCTGAATTCCAGGGCATCCAGTTTCAGCTCGCCCGCCTGGCCACCGATGTGGAAGCCGCAAGACTGATGACCTACAATGCCGCCCGGCTGAAAGATGCCGGCCAGCCTTTCGTCAAGGAAGCGGCCATGGCCAAGTACTTCTGCTCCCAGGTGGCGGAGCGCGTCGCTTCCGAATCCATCGAAGTCCTAGGCGGTGTCGGCTTCACCCGCGATTACCCGGTGGAAAAATATTTGCGGGATTCGAAGATCGGCAAGATTTACGAGGGCACGTCTTTCATGCAATTGCAAACCATTGCCAAGCTCCTCCTGGAGCGCTGAACGGCTGCGGCCCCACCCTGCCCACCCTCACTCTGTACCAGGCCAATAACCGCTCTAATCGAAATTCCTGGGCGGCGGCGCAACCTTGACGAATGACGCGAAGACCATCTTCAGCCAGCGGTCGATGCTCTGGGAATCCACCAGCGAGTCTGCCAACGGCCAGCTTACCAACTTGTTTTGCAACCCCTCGTAGCGTTCCAGGGCAGCAAATCCGCGGCGGTTGCTCCAAAGCAGTTGTTGTTGTGGGCTCCATAGTTTCAGGACCACGGTCGCCGCCGGCACCTTGCCCTCCGTCCCGGAAACCAGGTTAATCTTGCTGATCGTCCTCATGGTCTTCCCGCTCAGCGGATCCTGAACGCCATCCCACACCGCGACCTTACGGGAAACCGGAGCATCGACTTTCTCAATCTGAATTTCCAGAACGGCATTGACGCGGGCGCGGCGTGCCAGCGTGGGAATCAAGTTGTCCTGGCTTTGAAGGTAACGCTTCATGTCAAACTTGCCGGACTTTGAATTAAATGCATCAAGGGTGGACGTCTTCTTCAGCATCTGCTTTCGGATGTAAGCGGCCCACATCTTCGGAGCCACGCGCCAGCCCAGGTTGTCCTTCATAAACCCGGCAATGATATCCGTCAAGCCGTCAGCGCCCTGCATCTTTGAGTCAGGCAACAGCACCACGGATTTTACTTGGGATAGGATTCTGGCTGGCGATACAAAATCATTTTCCAACGAATAGGAAAGCCAACGCAGCGCGTAACCGTCTCCCTGCGCGTAATACCATGCGGTGACCTTGGAGCCCGCGGCAACATTCTGAGTAAAATCCTCTTGGGTTGAAATGGTGACTGGCTTCAGGTCCGGCCCCATCACCGTCACCGATTTCGGCGTGACGTCCGTGGCGGTGCCGGCGATCACTAGAAAAGAAGAGCCGTTCTGCCGGGCGCGCAATCCGGCAGAGCCTGTTAACAAGATAAGGATGCCAAGAGCCAACGGCCGCGCCGCCGCGGCGTGAACTAATCGAAATGTAATCCACCTTATTCGGTCTTGCCTCACGTCCAATTCCTCACCGAAACGCCGCCCAATAACGGCCCACGTAAAGCCGGGCCTCAGTCTGTCCGTTCCACTGTACCTGAAGCGGCCGTGGCTGCTGCAACTTCTCGTCTCTTGCCGCCGGACAACTCGCCAATTGAATTCCCGCCTGATCGTAGAACTTGAACTCCGCCGGCCCCGGTCCAGCCGGAACCGGCTTGGTGAGTCCGAACCCATAACTTCCGGTGCCGAGCCAATGGCCGCAGATTCTGACCTTGCCCTCGGCAATGATCATGCCAATATACTTCTGCTGCACCTGCGAGGAGTAGCCGCTGGTGTCGAGCAGCGCGAAGAGCAGGCGCGATCCCTGCGGAGTCTTGATCAATGCGGCGTTGCGTTTTTCAACCGGTATGGCAAAGGTCTCAAGAACAAACTCTCGCGGCACGGCGCCGTCAAAAGTCTTACCGGTGATTCTTTGGAAGCTCACCTGTGCCCGCACAACTCCCGAGGGCAGCGCGGCCCAGCCCAGACCCACCATCGCAAGAGATAGAACGATCAACGCTCGCGGCGCGCCGCGGCGGAGCTTTTGGACCCCATTCGATTGCTTGGAAGTATTCATCGGTAGCCTCACAGCGGCTGATGTCTTTCAGCCGGAAAGAAATGTTAGTCTATCAGCCCGCCGCGGCAGTGGAAAGGGACAAGCGGATTTACAAATTGGCCGGAGGCCTCGCCTTACTGCACTTTGCCGCTGCCCGGCCAGAACCATTTCTTCAGCAAGGCAAAATCCAGAGGGTCTTCCGGTCCCACCATCTGGCCGCCGGGCTTTGCCGCCACCACTTTATTCCCGGCCACGAAGCTGATGCGGTAAAGCTCAGCAAAGGAAAACGGCTGAGCAGCAGCGCCCTGGCCGCCCACCACTTCCGAACCGCGGCGCACGTTATCCATCAACCGGCAGGCGTGGAGGATGTGGTAGGGATTGCGTAACATCTCACCGGCGTGTTCACAGGCCGCGACAAGCTGAATGGCGACCGTTTCCGGGGCAATGCCCACCATCAGATTCGGTCCATTCATTTGATGCCAAATTTCCGTTTCAGCCAGCATGACCGCGTGTTGCTTTTTCTGCGCCAGGTATTGGCGGAGAGCATCAACCACCAGATAGTGAGTGCCGATATGCGTGCTGTTGAAGTCATCGTGGTGCGGAGCAAAGACCAAGTCCGGATGGATTTCCTCGAAAGCCATTTGCAGCATTTTGCGATGGCGGAGCCAGAGGGCGCGGCGATTCTGGCGCGATGGCAAGGTTACCTCTTCCATGCTGTGCGGCGCATTGGGAACCACCAGGTCGAATCCCAGCGCGCTGCACGCCGATTCCAATTCCCGCAAACGGCGCTGCCGCTGGCCTTCATCCCGCCCCAAGGTAATGGCCACCACCGTGACGCGGGCGCCCGTTTCCAACTGCAGGCGCAAAGCCAGCGCCCCGCTCAGCGATTCGTCATCAGGATGGGGAGCGCAGTAGGCGATCCGCAGGGGCTTCAAAACCGCTGGAATTTTGGTGGCGAGTTGGGGCGAAGGTTCGGATGGACCCAGAGGAATCTTGCGGCCGCTTTGGACGTGCTGCAATAAACCGGTTAGATAGCCAAGCCATTGGCGGTGATGATCGGTCCAGATCTTCCGACGCCTCGAGCCCACAACAGACCTCCCACGAAACAACCGGCCTTGTCCATCTCTCTTCGCAATGGGTAGTGGTACATTTTCACTGCTGGTGCAGCGGTCTCTGACCGGCGAATTTTATTTTTCAACCGCTTCCGGCGGTCACAGACCGCCGCACCAGCAAACTGACCCACTACTTCATAATCAGGAAAGGCTGGAAAGCGGAGGATCAATTCCAGCCGGTCCGTTTGCCTTCACACCTTGGAGTGAAGAACGGTCACCGCCGGCATGCCGTCCGCCTGATCCACAATTTCGATGTCGAAGAAGAGATTCGCGCTTTCCTTTTTGAGGGTGCGGCAAACCTCAACGGCGAGTAGGCGAATTTCCGTGTCGGCATGGACACTGCCCCGAAGCTCGACAAAATGGCGCCAGGAGCGGGCGTTGCCGGTGACAAAGATTTTGGTCTCGCAGGCATTGGGAAGCACCGACCGCGCCGCTTGGCGCGCCCATTTTCTGCGGTCCCTGGCCGGCATCTCCGGATGTTGTTCCTGAACAAACTGCGCCGTGGATTCGGCCAGCTCGGCGTAGGCCTGCCGCACCGAGTCGATGGTCTGCTTCCACTTGGCGTAAAGGGCCTCATTCTGCTGATAGAGGGGTGGCACCACATAGCGCGCATCGCTTTCATCCACGTAGCGTTGCGAGAGCTGCGAATAGCCGAACCCGGCCCGATGGCGGACCAGTTCATGAGTCAGCGAGCGGCTGACGCCCGTGATCAGCACGTTCCACACGGCGTGCTCCAAAACGCTGCCGTGTTTGGAGCTCAGGATATTTTCAAGATACTCGCGGTTGCTCTTGCGCCCCTTGCCGAACGACATGTAGCAGGTGCGACCGGCAATTTCATTCAGCACTTCGGCGGCCACCCGGGTATCGGTTGAAAAGATCAGGCCTTCATCATTCAGGAATCGCGCCAGCTCGCCTTCCACCAGGGCTTGGCGGCCCAGCAGGTAAACTTTCGGTTGCGTGACGTAAGGATTCGAGGCGGATGGCGTGGTCAAGGATTTTCCGGTTGCCGGAGAGGATCCATTCCGGGCGTTGCGTTCAAAAATGCTCCAGCAGCTTCGGGCTGTCATCATGCGCCGGGTCACCCACCTTCTTTCCGGCGCTATAACTTAACTTATCGTAAAGTTTAGGGCGTGGGCCGATGCCAGGGTTGCGTCCGGTCATTCATCGAGGCGCGTTGCCCCCTGCGGACCGCGACGGGCGGCAAGATGCCGGCGCGGCGCCCTGCGAATGAAACCTTTACATCTTCGAGGGCAATACCTCCACCGGGACCTGGCTGGTGCGGTGATACTTGCGCTGGAAGCGTTCCACGCGCCCGGCGCTGTCCACCAGTTTTTGTTTCCCGGTAAAAAAGGGATGGCAACTCGAGCAGATTTCAACGTGCATCACATCATTCTTGTATGCCGATCGCGTCTTGAACGTGCTACTACAAGCGCAGGCGACCGTGACTTCGTGATAGTTTGGATGAATATCTTTCTTCATGGAACTCCTTTGTCAAAAAACAGGTCTTCGGGGCACTGCGGCTGCACACGCTCTTGTTGTGATTCCCCAACTCACTGAACCCCCGGCGTCACTGGCAAGTGCCTCAACCCAAAGGCATGGCACCGTTTTTCAGCAACGGCGGTAGATTGGATGCAGAGACGAATTGGCCGGTTACAAAGCCCCAAACTCCCCGATTTGTTATCTTATCGAGTTCACTCACAACTTTCAACGCCAAAACCCTTTTCCGAAGGTAGTGGTACATTTTCGTTGCTGTAGCAAACTGACCCACTCTTTTCCGAACCCGCGCTTGACCCGCAACGATGAGGGCCATTAGAATGAAGAATTCAGCATCTTGCGGCGAAGTTTTCTGAGGAGGTTATGCAAGAACATCCCATCCCGGAGGCGTTGACGTTTGATGACGTCCTTTTGCGGCCCGCCCGATCTTCGGTTTTGCCCGCCCTGGTTGATACCCAAACCCGGTTCACCCGCAACATCAGCTTGAACATACCTGTGGCCAGCGCCGCCATGGACACCGTCACCGAATCGCGCCTGGCAATTGCCTTGGCGCAGCAAGGTGGGATTGGCATTATCCACAAGACCATGCCCATTGAGCGGCAGGCTGCCGAGATTGACAAAGTGAAGCGCTCGGAAAGCGGCATGATTGTGGATCCGGTCACGATCAGTCCCAAAAGCAAAATCTCCGAGGCGCAGGGGATCATGAAAAAGTACAAGATCTCGGGCGTGCCGGTGGCGGAGAACGGCAAGCTGGTGGGCATTTTGACCAACCGCGATCTGCGGTTTGAGACGCGGTCCGACCTGCCGGTGGAAGCCGTGATGACGCGGGAGAACCTGATTACTGTGTCCGTGGGAACGACGCTGGAGGAAGCCGCGAAAATCCTCCACCGGCACCGCGTGGAAAAGTTGCCCGTGGTGGATGAGGAGTTCAAACTGAAGGGTCTCATCACCGTTAAGGACATCCAAAAGCGGATCAAATACCCCAGCGCCGCCAAAGACGCCCACGGCCGGTTGCGAGTGGGCGCGGCCATTGGGGCCACGGGTGACTACCTGGAACGCGCCCAGGAACTGGTGAAAGCGAAGGTGGACGTCCTGGTGGTGGATACCGCGCACGGGCATTCCTCGCGAGTGATGGAAGCCATCCGCGCCCTGCGCGAGCAGTTTTCCGGCGTGGATTTGGTGGCGGGTAACGTGGCCACTCACGAGGGCGCCTGCGATTTAATTGGGCTGGGCGTGGATGCCATCAAGGTGGGCATCGGCCCCGGCTCCATTTGCACCACGCGCATCGTCACCGGCGTGGGGGTGCCACAAGTCTCCGCCATAATGGATTGCGCGCGCGCCGCCACACCCCACGGCATCCCGGTGATCGCCGATGGCGGAATCAAGTTCTCCGGGGATATCACCAAAGCCATCGCGGCGGGCGCCAGCACGGTGATGATCGGCAGCCTGTTCGCGGGCACGGAGGAAAGCCCGGGTGAAAGCATCCTTTTCCAGGGTAGGAGTTTCAAGTCCTATCGCGGCATGGGGTCGCTTTCCGCCATGGCTGCGGGTTCCGGAGACCGCTACAGCCAGGAGGGTGAGATTTCCAAGCTGGTGGCCGAAGGCATTGAAGGCCGGGTTCCGTATAAGGGCCTGCTGGCTGATATGGTGACCCAACTGGTGGGCGGGTTGCGGTCCGGCATGGGCTATTGCGGATGTGGAAACATTGAGGAACTGCAAAAAAACGCCCGATTCATCCGTATCACAGCCGCCGGTCTTCGCGAAAGCCACGTTCACGACGTGATTATCACCAAGGAAGCTCCAAATTACCGGCTTGAATAACATTTCAGGGCAAGGACATCGCATTCCCGGGGCGCAGCGGCTTTTCCGCGTGATCTTCACGTGTTGCTGGGCGGGGCTCATCTTTTACCTCTCCACCGGAACTTTCGGGGGAAGATTTTCGGGTGTTGTTCTATCCACCATCCTCCATCTCCTTCGCATTCACGTCACTCCGCCCACTTTCGCACTGCTTCACCATTACTTTCGCAAGGCCGCGCACCTGACGGAGTATTGCATCTTTGGCTTGCTGATCTTTGCCAGCATCCAGGCTCGAGAGGACCTCTATTGGGACCCGCGCACGGCCCTGTGGTCCGTCATGCTGGCCGGAAGCTATTCCCTCACCGATGAGTTCCATCAAATCTTCGTGCCAGGTCGGGGACCGTCGCTGGTCGATTGCGGCATTGACACCACCGCGGCTCTCCTTGGAATGCTACTCATCTGGAGCGTGAGCAAGGTTCGCCAAATGTCCAGAGAAAGGCGCCAGGCTACGGTGTCTGCCGGCTAACCAGGCAACGCTAAGCACCTTTTTCACGATCTCTTGTATTTGCAATATCTTGCCGGACTTTTGCACCCCGTCTTCGTGGTAATCCCTCGGCATACAAAATATTCAAAGTATCGAAAGTCTCGTCCGGTTTGCTTTGTGTCATTCAAAAATGCCGATCCGTTATTTTCTATAACATGCCCGGTTCGCCCTTGCGTTTTAACATCTTTTTTGCCCTCTTTCAGTATGAACCCAACTCGGTTGGAATGATGCGGATACCTCGTAGGGTGACCTTGACGGCCGCACGCGGGCGGGCACCAGGCCCGCCCCTACAGGAAGTGGGAATCTCGGAGACTTTCATACCTTCGTCACCCCATTTGCCGTAACGGCCCAGAGGCTT
The DNA here is from genome assembly GCA_035531475.1 of Terriglobia bacterium. Lineage (GTDB taxonomy): Bacteria > Acidobacteriota > Terriglobia > UBA7540 > UBA7540 > CALCEB01. Next base: position 56,403 of record DATKST010000177.1, on the reverse strand, counting down.
GGCTCTGGGGGCAGTGTGGGCGTTTCCAGCACCGATTTAGCCTAACACTTCCGGATGAGACGGTTGAGACCCGTGCGACAATTGAGACCAATTCTTTTTGGGGCATTCTCAACTCCCGGCTTAGCCCTTAGGCAAGCAGACTTATACCGCCAACACTAATATATTTCGGGTGTATGAGATTGATGATTATGAAATATCAGATACTTGACAGGGTTGCGTATGTGATTTAGCATGTGCGCATCAATCAAAATGCAATTCCAGGCAATTCATCCGTTGAGGAGCAAGTCGGCCACGGTAACCTTGTCGTCCGCTGAGCCGTCGGCATAACAAAGGAACTAGCAGCAGCCGCTTCCAAGAGTCAACCCCATGGAAAGTTTGCGGGCCGAGAAAGCTTTTCGACCGGGACGAGCGGCGCCGTCCTAGATAAGCGGTGACCGCAGAGCGAGGTCACCTGCGGGTGGCGATGGCCGTGGGCCGGGCCGGATTAACGCATGTACGTTGTTTCTCCATCTGAGGCGGCACTTCTTGTCCAGCAGGGAATTCCGCAGGACAAAGCCGACCGTTTGGTGGAGGCGCTGAACGCAGTGCTCGAGCACCTGCCCAGGACCGCCCAAGATACGGCGTTCGAGCAGCTCATCGAAGAGTTGCCCAAGATGATCGAGAAGAAGCCCAAGGAAGAAAGGGCCCCAGGAGGATAGCCGACCCCCGCATGTTGATTGCTCAACGCTCACCAAGGCACGAACACTCTTTAGGATGAGGAGGAAAACCGTGAGCGACAAAGATGAAAAGAAGCCAGCGCAGGAGGCCGCCGCACCGCCTCCCAGCGCTGAAATCGGCGAACTGAAACGATGAATCACCCTCAGCAAATTCGCTCCGATTCTCACATTTGCCGCAAAAGAGGAGTTGAGCCATGGAAAAGAAATGGGCACCCAAGAAGCCGAAGTCATCGCCGCCTTTGACGCCGGACGACGTGCTCCGACTGGATAACGTGGTGAATCACAAGGCCCCGCCCAAGGCGTTACGTTCGCTGAAGTCCTCGAACAGTTTCACAATTCCGGGTGGCGCACGCGACTTTAAGCTGGAAACCGCCCTCCATAAGATTGATTTGGGAAAGGGAATGACAGCGTGGAACATCGACGGTGTAAAGAACATCATCCACGGCCTGCCGGGTAAGGAAGCCGGTCGGCTCTCGCGGGATGAAGTGAAAAAGACGAAAGGGGCCGGCCGGCCGGTCAAAGGGCACAGTCCCGAGTGGGCTGACCTGATTTATCACCCGAAGATGTCGCCCGGGATCATCCGCCCACCCCTGCGGCGACTTAATGGCAACCGGGTTCGGCCACACTACGTGTTTGGCAACGATGTCCGCCAGCCATTCTTCCCCTCGGGCTACCCCTGGCAGTGCATCGGGAGGGTATTCGCTTGGACTGATCCTTCCAACCCCAATTGGCAATGGTCGGGATCGGGTACGTTGGTGACCCACAACACGATATTGACGGCAGGACACGTGGCCCCCTGGGGAGCGGACCCGTGGATGGTGCTCTTTGTACCGGCGTACTTCAACGGCTCCTCAACACTGGGCTCCGGCGTGCTCTCGTACGTAGAGAGCTACTGGGGATACGACACGAACGACACGGTTTCGGCCTGGGACTATTGTGTGATGAAGCTGTACGATCCGTTGGGCGACTCGCTGGGCTGGTTTGGCAGCAAGACTTACGACGATGGCTGGAACGACGGCAACTACTGGAACCTCGTGGGGTACCCCGGCGCCGTGGCCAACGCCCAGCAGCCCTCGCGGCAAGGGGGTATCAGCTTCCACGACGACGACGAAGATGGCGACGCGATGGAATTGGAAACCGATAACGGGGACTCGTCGCCGGGCGACTCGGGTGGACCGTTCTTCGCGTGGTGGGCAGGTGAAAATTACCCAAGCATCGTGGGCGAGGTTTCGGGCCAGGAAGAAGAGTACCAGTTTCCGTTCTCTTCTGAAGACAACAACATCGCGGCTGCGGGCTCGCCGATGGTCGATCTGATCACTTGGGCGATCAACAACTGGCCGTAAACAAGCGCGAGCGCGGCGCGCAGAACCCGAGGCGGGAAAACCTTCGCCGTGCTTGTATCGAGCTGCTCGACCCAAACGGAGGCAGCCACTGAGTTCAATCAAAAAGCAAGGAGGATTCAAAGTATGCCTACAAAAGCTGACAATACCTCGAAAACGACGATAACCGTCGATGTGGCTTTTCGTGATTACCCGGTGGGAAAGGAGCTTCCTCACACCCGGGCCTACCTTTTCGATTCCGCCGGGCGCCTCGCAGAGTCCAAGCCGGTCCACAAGGAACCCGTGAAGTTTGAGGTCGCTGCCGGGCAACGCTATCAGGTGAAAGTAGGACCCGACTTGCTGCACAACAAGAAAGAGCATCCCGCGGATCTGGTGGGGCAGTTAACCAGAGCAAAGGCCCTCACCCAAGATTATGTTCCTGCCCTAGGCGTGGATAAGCTTTCCTTTGCAGCCTTTCCCACGATCTACGGTTGCTGGTTTGAAACCTGCATCTTCGTGCATGGCACAGTTCGCAAGCTGCTAAACCCGGGGAGCAATCAGCCACTTTATGCACCGATTTGCACGGGGACGGTGCAGATCTTTCAGGTCGACCTCGAGTGTACGCTGGATACCCTGGCGCCCGTCTACCTCCTCACCCTGCGAGACAGCTTGGTAGGCCGGCTGACCGGCTCGGCGGAACAGAGTCGCGTCAGCTTGAGCGCGGCCACCAGCCGGAGCACCGCTGCGAGCCTGGCCACCATCGCCTCCTCCAGCGCTACATCGCGCGCTTTCAGCACGACGAGTTCACTCTCCGAGGTGGCAACCACACTGTCGGTACTGGAAGGTGGCGCCCTCAAGCAGTACATCGTTGCCAACAAGGCAATCCTCTACGACTTCTGGTGCGAGCTGATTCCTGACTCGGCCTTCTGCTGGCAAGAGCTTACGGAGGTCTTGATTCAGTCGGACGGCTCCTTCTCTGCTGAGATTTGTTTCTGGTGCCCCGAGGACTTTCCAGACCTCTATTTTGAGGTCATTCAAAACCTTTACGGTACCGAGGTGGAAATCTCTGACCCGCAGATCGCCTGCAGCACTTACTACAATTACGACGGCAGCCAATCGGTCGACATCGTCGTTGATGATCCGGACGCCGTCTCCTGCCCGCCCGTAAATCCCGGCCCCAACTACTTGTACGTGTGGCCGAATTATATCGGCTGGGAAGACCTTTGGTACGTGCAGGGGCTCACCAACGGAGTAGGCCCGGGCCTTGGCCTTCTGCCCGGCAAGACCCCGTGGGGCGGAACCCTTCAGCTTAAGGTGCAATTCCATCCAGACCTGCCGACGACGCCGACGCCTGGGACGCCTGGGATCAGCTACTATCGCTGGTCTTACCAGTTTCAGGGCGACCCCAGTTTTACGCAGATCAACGCCCCAAGCACCATCAGGTACCAGACCGTCACCTACGTGCCGCCCTCGACCGTCATCATTGTGAACACCCCGGTGACGTTTACACCTCAAACCCTAGGCGGGAACAGCAATTTATTTGCAATACCGCAACACGGGTTTGATTGGATTGATTTCCCCTACGGGAATTTCGACAGCACCGAAGGCACAACTCCGCGCAGGAGCGGATTGTGCACGTTACGGCTGGAGATGTTCGACAACGCTGGAAACCCCGTCGCCAGCGACAACCTCGGGGGCCCTTCCACGTTTGCTTATCTCCTGGCCGATCAGAGCGTGCCGCTCGGAACCTATACCAACGTCGGCGCCTACAATATCGACGCGAGCGGTAATCTGATTTTCCAGATCCTGGTGGACAATAACGATACGGTTGCCCAGGTTACGAAGGTGTCCACGCCGCTAGACTCGACGGACACCGATCCGTGCGGTATTCTCCACTACACGAATTCGACCGACACCGTTACGATCTACTACGTTGCATTCCATCCCAACAACTTCCTCGATTGGAGCCTGGGTGTTTCACTGGGAATCAAAGGCCAGGTGGCCGGACTCGCCGGTATACATGGTCTTACCGACACCAGCGCAGGCGCACCCTCACCGGGTTCGCCCGCCACGTTTGTGAACTCGGCCGGCACTCTGCTCGGAACCTGCACGGAAGGCGCATTTGCGGTTCTGGTGTACTGTGCCGCGCGCGCTGTAGACGGCTACAGCCGCCAGTCGCAGTACGACCGCCAGTTCAACGCAGGCTTCGCCTTGATCGAGCCGTGTCCGCCGTGTCCGCCATTTCCGCCATTAATAAAATGAGGCGGCAGGGGCCGCCGGTAGAGGTTCACCGGCGGCCCTCTCCAGCCCGTCGCGGGTCACGCGCCGCTCACACCGTCGCCATGCTTTGAGCGCTGAATGACAGTGGGCGCGGCTCGCTGAACATCTTATGAACTTAGAAAGGAGTTGAACTCATGGCGGGAACTTGGCGACCTTTAGTTCATCAACCGCCGTTTCAAGCGAGCACCATGCTGCTGCTGACCGACGGTACGGTGATGTGTCAACAATACTGTAGCAATAATTGGTGGAAGCTTACCCCGGACTCGACAGGCGATTATACACAGGGCGCGTGGACGCCGCTTGCGCCGAGCCCCAACGCTCCCATGTATTATGCTTCCGCCGTGCTCCAGGACGGACGCGTGTTCGTCGCCGGCGGGGAGTACAACAACTGCCTTTCCGCTAATCTTCTCACCGCCCAAATTTACGACCCCATCTTTAATACGTGGACGCCTATTTCTCCACCGTCTGGTTGGGCCAAGATTGGAGACGCTCCCTGCTGTGTCCTGCCGGACGGCAGATTGCTGCTGGGCTCAATCGGAACGACTGACACGGCGATTTACGATCCGGCTGCAAACACCTGGACGGCGACGGGAAGCAAGGATGATCCCAGCGAAGAAGAGACTTGGACGCTTCTTCCCGATGAGACAATTCTTTCCGTAGAATGCACCAACATTGGCAATGCCGAAAAGTACGTGGCGCCTGGCGAGAAGTGGGTGAGCGCAGGGTCAACGCCTGTGAGCCTGGTGCAAGCGAGTTCGCAGGAGATCGGCCCCGCCATCCTGCTGCCGGACGGGCGGGTGTTCGCGATCGGCGCCACCGGTCACACGGCTTTCTACACGCCGCCGCCGCTCGCTGACGAACCCGGGTCCTGGTTAGCAGGGCCGGACTTCCCCAACCTGTGGCTGGCTAAAGATGCGCCCGCCTGCCTTCTGCCCAACGGTAACGTTCTCTGCGTAGCCGGTCCTATCCCGGCGGATGGCAATGGTTACGCCAAACCCACGCACTTCTTCGAATTCGACGGAACGAATCTGAACGCCGTGCCGGATTCGGCCAACAACGCCGACTACACCTACAACGGACGTATGCTTTTGTTGCCAACCGGGCAGGTGCTCTTCTCCAACGCCTCGACTGATATTGAGGTGTACACTCCCGATGGCGCACCGGACCCGGCTTGGAAGCCTGTGATCACGGCTTTCCCGGCCGAGTTGCACGTAGCACAAACCTACACGCTGCAAGGCCGCCAGATTAATGGGCTCTCACAGGCTAACAGCTACGGCGACGACGCCACCATGGCGACGAACTACCCCATTGTCCGTCTTCAAGGCGACGGCAAGGTTTTTTATTGCCGCACGTTCGGTCACAGCACGATGGGAGTGGCGACCGGCCTCTCGGTACAATCGACGAGTTTCAAGGTGCCGTGCGGAGTCCCTGATGGCCTTTACAGCTTGTGCGTGGTCGCCAACGGCATCTCCTCAGACTGTGTCGCCGTCATCGTGGGCGCTTTTCACTTGAACATCCCCATCAACGAGGCCTTGGTCAACCAATTGATCGGCAGCCTCGCCGACGGGCCGCTCTGGGTGCTGACGCCTCACGGACCGGTGCCGGTTGATCCCTGGGGACCTAAAATCGCCGCCGAGGCGAAGGAAGCGTTCCACCAGATCATCCGCGGCATTAAGACCCTGCGCGATCTGGGGCGCGAAGTCGACAGAATGCAACTCGGGGCCGCGGCGGCGGAAAAGGCCCCCGGCCCACCCTCCGGGGAGCGCCGCCGCAAACTCCCATCCGAGAAAGGTGAAAGCAAGAGCAATCCGCAGAGTCAGAAGAAACGCGAGACGTAATCACCTGCCGCCTGCAGGTGCGGTTTCCGGAGAACCCAGTCCAACCCGGTGGCGAGCGGCAGGAGTTCGATCGATGACAGGGGTGATTGAAGGGAACTTCTGGATACGATTTGTTCTGGCCGTCCTCGCCACTTGGCGGGTGAGCCACCTGCTGGCGAGCGAGGATGGCCCGGCAGACTTCATTGTCAGATTTCGTGCCCGTTTGGGCCACGGGCTGGCTGGTAAGCTGATGGATTGCTTCAACTGTCTCAGCCTGTGGATCGCGGCTCCGGCCGCGCTCTTTGTTTCCCGCAAGCCGCTCGACTGGCTGCTCACTTGGCTGGCGCTCTCCGGCGCGGCTTGTCTGCTGGACCGCCTGGGCCAGGAACCTGTCGTTATTCAAGCCGTTTCGCAACCCCGAGAAGGAGACGTTAACGATGTGCTGCGGTCAGAAACGAACGGCACTGAGGAGCACGACATCGACGGCGACAGCGTCACCCACAACGCCAACAGTCCGGCAAAACGTGCCTAACATTCCCCGTGCGCTGCAACAAACCATTGCGCCAGCTCAGCCGTCAAGTTCTTCGGTGGCTCTCCGCTACCTGGAATATTCGCCGATCCAGGTGCGCGGGCCGGTGACGGGCCGCCAGTATGAGTTCTCATCGTCCAACTCCGTGCGGGCAGTTGACCCGAGAGATGCGGCGTTGCTGCTGCGGACGCGCTTCTTTCACAAAGCTTGATGAGCAAATTGGCGCCGGGATTTCTCCGTCTTATGGGCCGGGTTGGAATCGGCTGGAAGCGGGAAGAGCTGCCGATCATCACGGCTCGGTCCGGAAATTGAAACGAGGATCATCTGGATGGGCGCTCTGGACCTGGTCCGGCTACGGCCCTTGATGGCGAAGACGCAAGGACGCCGGGAATTCGTCGTGGCGTTGATTGACGGCCCCGTCGCATTGGACCACCCTGATCTCGCCAAAGATAGAATCCGCGCGGTTCCCGGAAAGCAAGCCGCCGCCTGCGATATCGATAGGTGTCGAAAAAAAGTGCTTGACACGGCATCGCCGTTTCAGAGATGGCTACCGCTTTTGCCGGTCGTGGTTCACTGCACCGTCAAGGTCAGGTTCGTGTTGTGGACGAGCGACCCCGCCGTTCCGGTCACGGTGATGGTATAGGAACCCGCTGGAGTCCCCGGCGGGGTAATGCCTCCACCACCAGAAGAGCCGCCGCCGCAAGATGCCAGCAATCCTGCAAGAATCACGCTCGCCAGCAGAGCGTTCACCGCCAGCCCAAGCTCGCAGCCTTTCCTGCGGCGGGCCGGCTCAACCCACCCAAACCAGCACCGGTCGCCGAGAATAATGCACACCAGTTCCCTTGGTAGCGCGTCTCACATTCGATGGGACGCTCCGGGGCTTCCATGGCGTTACTCCAGCACGTGGAACGTGTACATCTTCCCCAACTGCGAAGATGCGCTGCTTTGAGCGATCATGCCAGGTGGAAGAAAGCCGTATTCCCCAGCCGGGACATTGGTGAGATCCACCACAAAAGTTCGCGGGGCAATCTGTTTCCCTTGGAAGGGTACCGAGTCCCGCGTCGATCCTCCCGACACGTGGAACACGCCACCCGTCACGGTGCGGAACTCCTGGTCTCCCTTGTGCTCCCGCAGATGGATAAGATGATACCGGAAGCGTGGGTGCGCCCCAGGCAACGAGCGGCATTTTGCCTGTCGATCACATCTTGTTGCCCGCAGAGGAAGGGACACGAATTTGAAAGCAAAAAGCCGCAGGATTTCGAAAGACACGAAACTCTGCGCTACCCGCTGGCGTGCCTGACGGTCCAGGCGGAGGACTGGAGCCGCCCCCGCCCCCGCGAGGCGGGTGTAACCCCCGTCAGGATAGAGCCTATTTGTTGGGCGCCGAGGCGCCGGGGCCGGGGACGTGGATTTCCCGGTCGCCATCAACGTAGGCATCCATACGGGTACCCTTCGCAACCTTGATTTTCTTGCCGTGTTTGAAAGCGCCATATATGCCCAGCATGCTGTACTTGTTTGGGTTTCCAGAGCTTGAGCTTGCACGAAGCCGGACGTTCGTCCCGTCCACGGCCTTAATATAATCGAGGGAGTAATTGATCCCGCCGCTCTTTCCAAAGTGCCCATTTTTCTCGGCGGTTATGACATGCCCGACTCCTGCTGCTCCTTTGGCGATCACCACCACGTCGCCAACTTTGACGTCCTCGGCCGCCTCGAAGTGCACGGGGTCGTTGGCGTGGCTAGTGTTCGAGCCGAGTGAATCCGTCAAGACCACGTGTATGATGGTCCCGTCTTGTATCGTAAGGGCCTTCTCGGGTGCGGTCTGTCCCATCGAAATGGAAGAAACCAGTCCACACGTCGCGAGTAAAAACGTACCGATCAGGATGTAATATCCTTTTGAGTGAACTAACATGGTCACAACCTCCTCTTTGAACTGCAGCCGTAATCTGCCGAGCCAGATTCCGTCGGGAGCTCGGCCGAAGTTCGCTACTTGGTATCCTTGCCCTGGTTGAAGCCGACAACCCTGGCCTTCAGATTCTTCAGCACATCTGATCGCCGATTCTGTCCTTTCGTTGCTCACCACTGGCCGACAAAAGCCCACGGCACCAAAACCGCGCCGTGGCCGCCCGCTCGTGCGCCCCAGGCCTTCCGCCACTCCAGTTGCAATCGCACAAAGCCCAGACCGTTCCCGTAAGAGACCGGCATCACTGCGTCGCGTAGAACGTAACAAACGGAGTCAGGTCGACTTGTCCTTGCCCGCCTCCCGACAATTGCGAAGCGCTCGCAACACCAACCAGATCAACCTTTGCAACCCAAGCTGCGTCGGCCCGTACCAGGAATCCGTATGCCTTTCCGTCCACCACGCTCGTAAAAACTGCGATGCCGTGAGGGTCTGTGGCGTTCTGCCATCCGCTTCCGTCAGGAGCCGAGGGCACATGCCCCCAATTGAAGATGGTCGGCGTCGGCGGGACGCCAGAGCCGGAAGCAGCCGGAAGGGTTTCGACACCCGCACAATCGTCGTAATACTCAGTGCCGAGAAACAGCAAGTGGGTCGAACTCTCCACGGAGATCATCGTCCACTCGTTGTACGAGCCGCAGTTTGGTGAGCTTGTCGAAAACAGAGTACTCGGGGCTGAGAAAGTCGGCGGTGAGGCAGAAGAGTCAAACGTGGCGGCGTTTAGATTAATCAGAAGCTGGCTGCCGTTATCCTCATCAGCAACAACGGCAACCCCTGTGGTAAGATCAACAGCCGCAGCGTCTGGCCGGGACCAGTTCACGCCATTGGAACTAAGGTTGAAGACGGCGTTGTTGCTGAAGTTGACGGCCTGCACTCCCGGAGTCACTCCAAATCCAAACTCGTCGTAAAAGGGGCTCAGGGCGATCTCCTGGTTCGGGCTGTAGCCGAAGTTTTCTGCCGTCTGCGCTGCAACGAATGGCGAAAAGGTAAGTGCCGACAGGTCCAGAATGAGATAGCCCTGCGCGGTATCCAGGATGGCCTGATTCCGCGCGGGATCGATCTGAATGCCACAAATCATGCAACTGCCGCCGCTGAAACTGAAGCTTTGGGTGACTGGTGTCGTGAGGGTATCAACCAACTGGTCCGAAAAGGCGTCAATAATTTGGAGGTCGGGCGAAGTATAGCTGCCCACTACCACTTCAAGCGTAGTTGGGTTCGCCGCCGTGGCGTTCGGGCTATAGCCGGGGGGCATTTGAATGGTCGTCAGGACCGCGTTTGAGGCCGGGCTTGCATCAACGTTGACGACGGAGATCAGGCCTGGATTAGGCACTGGAATATACGCTTTATCCACCGTCTGACCGCCGACTTGGCCGGTAATGATGGCCATTGAACCCGAGCTGCCGCCAGTGGAGTTGACCAGTGTCACCCCTTCCTGCGCAACCGCCTGGCTGTCGGCAGTACTGGTCGCATCGATAGTCACCTCCGGTAGAAAGGGCATGGTTGTCGGAGCTGTGTAAAGTCCCGTGTTGGTGATAGAGCCTCCCATAGCACCTTGCACGACGGACCAAGTTACGCTTGTGTCGGACGGGCCAGCGACAGTTGCGGTGAACTGCTGCGTCCCTCCCAGAGGTACCACGGCCCGTGGTGGACTTACCGTGACCTGGGTGCCGGGTCCGGTTCCGAGTCCAAAGCTTGCAGCATTAATGGCAAGACATCCTACAGTAACGATATCCATTGGATTAGGAAGATCAGTGACGAGCTCTAGGCCAGCAAGGACGGCAAGGCTCTTCGTGAGCAATCCGGCCCACGTCCCGCCGTACTTTCTGGCAAACTCGGCTGCCACAAACCGAAGGCAGGGTAGCCCGAAATAAGAAAGCCCCCCTACGCATAGCCCAGAACCTCGCTAACGGTATTGCACGCTGAACTTTCTGTATGCACTTCAGCATATAGGAGTCCGCTTGCATTAAATTTCGTCTGGCAAGCGCTGCTTGGCAACTGATTAAGACCCACGTTGCTCAAGCAATTGCTGGGGGGGCCAAACGAGCTTGTGGATCCCGCGTTTCCAGAGATGCCGTACACCATCGGTCCGAACATTGGCGTCGAACCCGATGAGAGCGGCGCACTGTTGGATTGTGAGCTAAAGGCCTTCCTTGCGATTGCCGGGCCTGAAGGCGCGGAAGGCGAGGACACGAATCCAATATTGACCACTGCGGTTTGGGCACCGGTCGCGGCGGTCACGGCTACGGCCTGCCCTGTGTTTGTCCCCGGGGGAGAAATGGTCGCCAGAAATGTCCCGGACGAGTCCGTCTGGCCTTGGGCCAAATCGAGCGCGCCATCGGTGGACGTCAGGGTTATTGGCAGGTTCGCAATCGAATTTCCGCTCGCATCCGCCGCTGCAACAACGACTTGCCACGGACCATCTGTCGGCCCCCCATTCTGTGGCGTGGCGAGGATTACCAGCGAAGCGACGGCAGTCACTGCCAATGAGGCCGAGGTGGAGGTCCCTCCGCCTGGGCCGGGCGTCGTAACAGCGATCTGATCTGTGGCAGCGCTGGCCAGGCTCGCCGTGGGAAGGGTTGCGGTGAGCTGCGTTGCTGAGACAAAGGTAGTTATCAGCGGCAAGCGGTTTAAATCGACCACGGAGGTTGAGACGAACCCATTGCCGTTAATCGTTACGGCCGTATCCGGCGCACCCGCCGCAATGACTGCAGGCGAAATCGAGGACAGTGCCGGCGCCGGGTTATCGACCGTGAAGGTGGCCGGGACGGAACCTCCACCGCCGGGTGGCGGATTCGTCACTACCACCGGATAGGTTCCCACCGTGGCTTGATCACTCGTGCTGAGCTGGATGGTCAACTGTCCTGAGCTAACGAACGTGGCCGCGTGCGCAACCCCGTTATAGGCCACAGTGGATGAGCGCAGAAAACCGGACCCATTGATAGTCATTGTCTGCACTGCCGCCCCTACCGTCACAGACGAAGGGGACAAGCTGGTGACGCTCGGAACAGGGTGCGGCGGCGGGGCGGGCGGGCTGCCCGACCCGCCCCCGCACCCCACCTGCCAACTCAAGACAAAGACAAACAATAGCGCAATGCCCGCTTTGTTCCAAAACGCATTCCGGTTTTTCATGACTCCCCCTTTGTCGCCTGGAATTCGGTTGCCACAGGACTGATAGAACGCATGGCACCGACGGATGCTAACGCTAGAAGTGAGGCGCACGCGGCAATGCCGCATAGTTGCCTCCCTGCCAAGCCATCTTTCTCACAGTGATTTCAGAATCTCCGCTTTCTTCGCGTCGTAATCCTTGCGCGTGATCAGCCCCTTTTTAAGAAGTTCGTCGAGTTGCTCAAGCCGTTGCTCCACCGACATTGCGGGCAGAGCTTGCCCGGCTGCCGGTCGTCAGAAATGCCCGCGATGCGCTACGCGCTGCCTTCGAGAAATTCACTGTCATCAAGCCGAGCGCCAGTACCGAAAGAGGATTGAAGTCAAGGGCTTCGCGCACCCTGCCATGGACCATGAAGCAGATTGCTCGAGTCAGGCCGCAACCTGGACACCGTCTGTGGAGGAGCGCCTTCCAGATACAAAGATTTGGTCCCTCCTGACAATATGGGTAGTAGAACCAAGCTACCAGGAGAACACTGGGGAGTAGCCATACGTCGAAATTGTCCAAAACGAAATTGAGATACCAACGGACTCTGCTCTGCATCGCCGCGCGTATAGTTAGCCTGCCCTCAGATCCTTCGAAGCTCTCTGCCCAATTCATCTTTCATCCGGCCTTGGAGGAGTAAGACAATATCGAAAATCCACCAAATGAAAAACCCGCCCACCGTGAGAAGCTTGATAATCCCCAAGCCTACGCGCCCAACATAAAACCGGTCTGCACCAAAGAGCCCCAGGCAAATGGACAAGATGAGAGCGGTGCCCCATTTCCTCTTGCTCGCCGCGCGCTCTTGACGTAGCGAACCAATCCAATCGCTGTTGGGGCCCATCGACATTGGGAATCCCTTAAGGAAGTGCTGCGAAGAAACTCTCAACCAGCTTCGCGGCTTGCGGCGCATAACTGACTACTACCTCGCAACCAGTGCCCTTTGGTGTTGTGGTGACGACCACATTTTGGAGACGGCGCATCTTCCTAATTACGAGAAGGTAGTAAATAACACCCGGTACGACAAAACACAGAGTCAATAGGATCGCCAGCAAAAGCTGAGCCCATGGAATTTTGGGGACCCCGACAAAAGTGGCGATCCTGTTAGTTTGTGACTGTGCGCGCCAGCTCTCATTCGTGAAGAATTGAACGGCTCGAACTAATACTTCCTCGGGTGGGAGGTTTGTATTTTTCGTAGCAACCAAGTCTGCCATCTCGTACTCCTTTTTTCAGTACGCGAGGACTGTGAATAACCGCGCGTAAGGAGAATCTGTTGTCTCTTGTCACGTCAACGCCTGCCCTTCACTGCACGTCAGATACCTTCCCATCCGTGAAAATGACCTTCATGTCCTTGTAGATGAAAATCTTCTTTGGCCCCAGGTCCACAACTCTGTCCGGCTGGCCCAAGATTGCCTGCACTTGCTCGATGGTCTGGCCGAGCGAGATCGTCTTGGTGTTTTGCGCCGCAGCCTGGGCTTGGGTCGCAATCACCTGCGAAATGAGGGATTCGATTTTCGCTGGGTCCGCCGTGGGCAGGTAGTCGCTTTCGAACTTGAAACTCAAAGCGGCTTTATAGCGTCCCTGCCTCGTCGAGCCCTTAACGATGACAGGAAACATATCGCAGGACAACAACTCGAGCATCACGTAGTCATTTCCGATCTTGGTCCCGGTGACGTAAACTCGCTCGCCTGGCTCAAAGACGCGGGTATTTACTTTGTTGAATAGGGCTGCAACGGCGCCGCCCTGTTCGCCCACTTGAACTTTCCGAACGTAGGTCACGGAATAACGAAGGTCTAACGACGGGTCAGCGGCAATTCCAGGCTTCTGAATCACCAGGACGACTCCCTCCCGGGTAATCCGATCGGGCGAGAACCCAGCCCGGCGCGATAATGGATAGCTCTTTTCGAGTGCATCCTTTAATGAACCCTTCCAGTCCGTAGCATGCACGCCTAAACCGAATCCCGCACTTGATCCCGCCAGAATCAGCAGCACAAGAGAGAGCACACGCTTGATAGCTTCCGTGTAATGAGAGTCATGTCTTTGCATATCGGTGTTAGTGCCTCCTTTGATAAGCGCCATGGGCTGGAGTCAACGCCGGCGGCTCTTGGCGCGTTTGGGCGGGGCCAAACATCTGTGGCTGTTGAACGCTGGCGCCGGTTGCCAATTGGATCCCACTGAAGCTGGCAACTCTCTGGCCTTGGCAAGAAAAGGTGACAAAAGGAAGGAAGAAACAGATCACCGCGAGCCCGTAAGTTACGGGTGATAGCTTGCTCAGACTCTCCCCCATGAACGAGCGCCCCCCGGCGCATTCGCGGACCAGGAAAACGATCACAACAAACTTGGCCTTGTCCGGTAGGCGGGCATTATAACATAACTCAGGTTGCATCAGGAAAAAATGTATAGTTATTTTGTGAGGCGGGATTTCGCTGCGAGGTCCATCGGCGTGGTTGAGGTTGTGGGAATGTCGCTGGAGCGCCGGTTTTTGCAGAGCATTGGCCGCTCCATTCTCTCGGAGATCACCCGCTATCCGCCATCAAACGATTGCTGACATAATGGTACTTATAATATAAGTACACATGACTTCGGGGAGGCATTTTTCATGGGGAGGTCGCTGGCAATAGGCCGTGGCCGGAACTGAACTGCGCAAAGCCTTGCCGCAGATCAGAGCACGGCTCAAAGCCGCGGCGGGCTAGACCAAAGACTGGCGCCTTCCTTCGACCAAAGAACGGTAAGGCGCCAATAAGGGGAAGCCGTGCCGTGCCGGCGATGGCCCATTCACCCGTTTGGGCTGCGGCTGCGCCCGATGAACGCGGAGGGTAGAAGGTACAGGCCTGAAATCCCTGGCCGGCGCAACGCGCCAAAGGGAAGAGTCGGAGCGTGAAATTCCGGTCCGGGAGCCTCTTTTTACTTTCTGTCTTCTTTATTTTTGCCTTTGGGCAGAGTAGCTTGTTCTTTGGCGGTGCGTTCCTCAGCTTCCTCGGAGGCCTTTTTGCGGCGTTCGGCGCGCTGGGCGCGAGCTTCAGCCCGCTGTTGCAAAACTTCGGTGCCCACCAGTTCCAAGACCGCCATATCCGCGCCATCCCCCTTGCGCCAACCCGTCTTCACCATGCGGGTGTAGCCACCGCTGCGCGTGGCGAAGCGCTTGGCAATGTCCTCAAAGAGCTTCTGGACGGCAGGGGCCACCATGCAGTAGCTGGCGGCAAGGCGGCGGGAGTGCAAGTCTCCACGCTTACCCAGGGTGATCATTTCCTCGGCGATTCCCTTCGCGGCCTTGGCCTTGGCCACAGTCGTTTCGATGCGCTCCTCAAGAATCAGCGAAGTGACCAGGTTGCGGAGCAGGGCGCGGCGGTGCGAAGTGTTGCGGCTCAGTTTTCTGCCGTAATTTCGGTGGCGCATTCGGTTTCTCTTTCTTAAATCTGCTGGGGTTGAGGCTCAGGGCCCAGCATGATGGGATTGCCCTTCTCATCGAACTTCATGCCCAAGCTCAGCCCCATCATGGATAAGATTTCCTTGATCTCATTGAGCGATTTGCGGCCGAAGTTTTTGGTCTTCAGCATTTCCGGCTCGGTCTTCTGAACCAATTCCCGGATGCTGGTGATGTTGGCGTTCTTCAAGCAATTGTAGGAGCGCACGGAAAGCTCCAGCTCTTCCACCGAGCGGTCCAGATTCTCATTGCGGAACGAGCCGGCCTGCTCCGGACTCGAAGACTCCACTTCCGTGGGTTCCTCAAAATTGATGAAGATGTTCATGTGGTCCTTCAGCAGCTTGGCGGCCAGGCCGATCGAGTCCTGGGGAGAAATGGCGCCGTTGGTCCAGACATCGAGGTTGAGTTTGTCATAATCGGTCATCTGCCCGAGGCGCGCCGCTTCCACGGTGAAATTGACCTTGCGAATCGGAGAATGGACTGAATCGACGGGGATGTAGCCCACGGGGAGGTCCTCATCAAAGTTCTTCTCCGCGGAAACATAACCCCGGCCCAGCTCCACCCGCATTTCAATGTGCAGGCTGCCGCCTTCGCTGACCGTGGCGATGTGAACGTCCTTGTCGAGAATATCGACGTCCGGATCTTCCTGAATCATGGCGGAAGTCACTTCGCCGGGTTGGCCGATGTGAAGGCAAAGCGTCTTCGAGTCATCCACGTTCACTTTCAGCGGAATTTGCTTGAGGTTCAGGATGATGTCCGTCGCATCCTCCACCACACCGGCGATGGAGGAGAACTCATGCATCACACCCTCAATTCGGACCGCCGTGATGGCCGCGCCTTCAACCGATGAGAGCAGCACGCGGCGCAGCGCGTTTCCGACAGTGGTTCCGAATCCTCTTTCAAAAGGCTGCGCATAGAAATGACCGTACTTGTCGGTCAGAGTCTCCATATCACAAACCATGTGCTTCGGTTTTTGAAAACCTCTCCAGAGCATTTTTTCCCTTCCTCCCTAGATGGGTTGAGCCCCCGAGCTCAGCCACAATAAGTCTGTCGCGCCGACCGTGCCGTCTTACTTCGAGTAAAGCTCAACGATCATCTGCTCCTGAATCGGGAAATTCACGTCCTCACGCCGGGGCATGGAAATCACCCGCCCGGTCATGGTCTCGCGGTCAAATGCGAGCCAGGACGGAATCCCACGGCCGCCGGAAAGGTCGAGCGCGCGCTGAATGGTGGAACTTTGGCGGCTCTTCTCTTTGACGGCAATTTCCTGCCCGAGGTTGACTTGGAACGACGGAATGTTGACTTTGCGTCCTGCCACCAGAAGGTGTCCATGCCGCACCAACTGGCGAGCCTCCGCCCGCGAGGTGGCTAGGCCCATGCGCAAGACAACGTTATCCAGCCGGCGTTCCAGCATAAAGAGAAGGTTTTCACCGGTGATCCCCTGGGTGGCGGCAGCCTTTTCAAAATAGGAGCGGAACTGGTTTTCCAGAATGCCGTAGAAGCGGCGCACTTTCTGTTTCTCGCGGAGTTGGAGCCCGTACCCCACCACCTTGGCGCGGCGGGACTTGCCATGCTGTCCCGGAGCAAAGTTGCGCTTTTCAATGGCGCATTTGTCGGTCAGGCAGCGTTGCCCTTTCAGGAACAGCTTCATCCCTTCCCGACGGCAAAGCCGGCAGACTGCATCACAATATCTGGCCAAAACATCCTCCTCGCGCTACCCCTAACGGAACCCGTGGGATGGACCGTTCAACGGTTTCAGATTCCGATTTAAATTCCGAAATTACCAAGCCCAGACTCCCGAAACACCACCGCTAGGCAGGCCGTTCCCGGCAAGCCAAAAACTACACCCGGCGCCTTTTCGGGGGCTTGCAGCCGTTATGCGGGATGGGCGTCGCATCCTTGATGATTCTCACCTCGAGCCCGGCGGTGGCCAATGCGCGGATGGCCGACTCGCGGCCGGCGCCCGGTCCCTTGACCCGGACTTCCACAGTGCGCATCCCGTGGTCCCGCGCCGCGCCCGCGGCGCGCAATGCCGCTTGCTGGGCGGCGAAAGGCGTCCCTTTCCGCGAACCCTTGAACCCCAGCGATCCGGAACTGGACCAGCAAACCAGCTTGCCTTCGTTATCCGTGATGCTGATCAAGGTGTTGTTGAAGGTGGCCTGAATGTGAGCGACACCGACAGGAACGACACGCCGTTCCTTCTTCTTGAACACCTTCTTTTTTCCAGCCTTGGTGGGCGCTTTTGCCATAGGACCTTCCAGACTCCTGAGCTTGGGGCGCGCACCGCCGAGCCGCTTCCCCGGATACTTTTATGTCTTTCCGGCGGCTTTCTTCTTGTTGGTCACCGTGCCCTTGCGCGGCCCTTTCCGGGTGCGCGCATTGGTATGGGTCCGCTGTCCTCGCACCGGCAGGTTGCGGCGGTGGCGCAAACCCCGGTAGGATCCGATTTCAATGAGGCGGCGGATGCCCAGGGCAGTCTCTTTGCGCAGGTCACCCTCCACGTTCCCTTCGTCTTCAATGATCTGGCGGATGCGGGCGACTTCCTCTTCCGTCAAATCCTTTACTTTTTTCTCTGCGTTGACGTTGGCGCGATAAAGAATGGAGAGGGACCGTGCACGGCCGATGCCGTAAATATAGGTCAAACCGATCTCCGCGCGCTTGGTCTGGGGCAGGTCAATGCCCGCGATTCGAGCCATTCCAAACCTCCAACCTTTTCTAAAATTCAGCACCGCCGGGCGCCTCACAGGGTTTGCAGGCGCTTCGAGGACGGACGGACTCCATTACCCTTGCCGTTGCTTGTGCTTGGGGTTTTCACAGATGACGCGGACGATTCCGGCCCGCTTCACAATCTTGCACTTGGGACAAATCTTCTTAACCGATGATCGGACTTTCATCTTCAACGTCTCCGCCGGATGCGCCGTGTCCAGTATTCCAATTTTGAACTCGCGGTGTGGGCCGGGTCTGGCGCTTCGACCCCGGCCCACTGCCAAGAATCACTTGTAGCGATAAACGATGCGGCCCCGGGTCAAATCGTAGGGCGAAAGCTCCACGGCCACCTTGTCGCCCGGGAGGATACGGATAAAGTTCTTCCGCATCTTTCCGGAGATGTGCGCAAGGACCTGGTGCTTGTTGTCCAACTCTACCCGGAACATCGCATTGGGCAAGGGTTCGACAACCGTCGCGATAACTTCAATAGCCTCTTCCTTCGCCATAAATTCCAAACTGGAGCTGGCTCCAGCTCTCCCGAACCGCTCAAATACGAGTGAGGACGTCCGGTCCATTCTTGGTGATGGCCACCATGTGCTCAAAGTGGGCCGAATGCCCGCCATCGGCCGTCACTGCCGTCCAGTTGTCCTTGAGAATCCGCACGGCGCTACCCGCTGAGTTGATCATCGTCTCAAGGGCCAGGACCATCCCCTCCTTCAGCGGCGGTCCTTGCCCCGCCTCGCCGAAGTTCGGTACCTGCGGTTCCTCATGGAGACTCCGCCCGATGCCGTGCCCCGTGAACTCCCGCACCACCGAGTACCCGTTTTCCTCGGCATGCTGTTGGATCACAGCGGAAATATCACCGATGCGGAACCCGGGGCGGGCCCGGTCAATCGCCATCTCCAAGGATTCTTCCGAAACCCTCAGTAACCTTTGCAAGAACTCGTTGATTTCTCCAACCGGAACGGTGATGGCGCAATCGCCGAAGTATCCGTCCTTCACCACACCCATGTCCAGGCTGATAATGTCGCCGGCTTTCAGCCTTTTGCCAGAAGGAATACCGTGAATGATTTCCTCATTCACCGAGGCGCACAAGCAAGCCGGATAGCCGTGATACCCTTTGAAAGCGGGCTTAACGTTTAATTGTTTCAGCCGCTTGGCCACAAATTCTTCAAGCTCCCAAGTGGTGACACCCGGCTGAACGCGAGGTCGAAGCTCCTCAAGAATTTCGCGAGTTGTCTGGCCACTCTGGCGGAGCTTTTCTATCTCGCCAGCCGTCTTGCAAATAATCATACACTTCGGATCGCCTGAAGGATGGCCTCCGTCAGCTCCCGGGGCGGGCGGCTTCCATCGATATCCAGTAGATGGCCGGCCTGCCGGTAATGGTCCAGCAAGGGCTTGGTATCGTGGTCGTAGTGGACTAACCGCTCTCGAATCACGTCATCCCGGTCGTCATCCCTCTGCATCAGCGGCGTCCCCTCAAGGTCGCAATGGTTTGGCAAGCGCGGCGGGTTGAGATAGATATTGTAGATGGACCCGCAAACCGGACACATCCGCCGTCCCGTTAGCCTCTTAATGATGGACTCACGGTCCACCGCGAGATTAATCGCCAGCGGCTGGACATGCCAGCCTTCCTCAATAAAGCGTTCAATGAACTGAGCTTGCTCCAGAGTCCTGGGAAATCCATCCAGAATGAATCCTCCGGCGCAATCGGGCAGACCCAGTCTCTCTTCCACCATGCTGCAAACCAGGCCGTCCGGCACAAGCCCGCCGCTCTCCATGATTTCCTGCGCTTTCAGCCCCAGCGGAGTTCGATGCCGGGCCGCCTGCCGGAGCATCTCTCCGGTCGAAATTGCCGGGATATGCAGCGCTTTGGAAATCTCCCGGGCCTGGGTACCCTTGCCCGCTCCCGGCGCTCCCAGCATAATGATCGGATACACGCCGGGAACCCATCCCGCCGCCTCATGACGCAGCTCGCCGGCCACGAACGCGCCCCTTCTTCATAAAGCCTTCATAATGACGCATGATCAATTGCGACTCGACTTGTTGAATCGTGTCCATCGCCACTTGCACCACGATCAAGAGCGATGTGCCTCCGAAGAAGAAGTGGACGTTCAGGCCGTGCAGCAGCCAGGTCGGCATGTACGAATCAAACCAAGCTCCACCCAGCCACACCGGGAGGTGGTTCAACCGCAGCCCGGCCAGCATGATTTCGGGAATCAGGGCCACCATGGCCAGATAAGCTCCGCCCACCCACGTAATCTTCGTCAGAACATCGTCCAAATAGTCCGCTGTCCTTTTTCCCGGACGGATGCCTGGGATAAACCCGCCTTGTTTCCGTACGTTGTCCGCAACCTCATCGGGGTTGTAGATAATAGAAAGGTAAAAGTGCGCAAAAAACATAATCAAGATGATGTAAGTTAGCGTATAGAGAGGCTCGCCCCAGGCGAAAAGACTCAAAAAACCGTTCACCAACTTTCCAAACAGCCCTCCTTTCCAAAAAAGGCCGATGGTCTGAGGAAAGGTAAGCAGCGAGACGGCGAAAATAATGGGCATCACACCGCCACTGTTCACCTTTAAGGGCAGGTGGGTGGAAACGCCACCCATGATCTTGCGCCCCACGATGCGCTTCGCATACTGAATCGGAATCCGCCGCTCGCCGCGTTCGAAGAAGACAATGAAGGCGACAATAGCCAGCATGAAGGCCAGCAGAACCAGCAAAACCAACGGGCTCCAGATCCGCGTCACAAAAACGTTGCTATAGAGATTTTGGGCCGCTGCGGGCAGGCCCACGACAATTCCGGCAAAGATTAGCAGCGACATGCCGTTGCCGATGCCCCGCGAAGTGATTTGCTCGCCCAACCACATGATGAAGACGGACCCGGCGGTCAGCGTCAGGACGGTGCTAAAAATGAAGCTCGGTCCCGGATGAGTCACCATGGGCACGCCCAAGCTGGTTTGCCGCTGTAGAGCGACCGCAATGCCGAAGGACTGAAACACGCTAAGCCCCACCGTGAGCCAGCGGGTGTATTCCGTGATTTTTTTCTGGCCGAGTTGCCCCTCCTTCGAGAGCTTTTCAAGAGTGGGAGAGACCACTGTCAACAACTGTAGAATAATGGAGGCCGTGATGTACGGCATGATACCAAGCGCAAAAACCGTCAAGCGATTGAGGCTGCCTCCAGAAAACATGGAAAGCAGGCCGAATAACGTGCCCCCCATCTGATTGAAATATTGCTGGAAAACAGTGGCATTAATGCCGGGCGTCGGAATGAAGGAGCCGAGCCGGTAGACAGCAAGGAGCAACAGCGTGAAACCGATCCGCTTGCGCAGGTCCGCTATTTCAAAGACGCTCCTTAAAGACTCAATCATGCAGAGATGACCTCGGCCGTTCCTCCAGCCTTCTTGATTTTCTCCAAAGCCGATTTCGAAAAACGGTGCGCAGAAATGGTAACCGGTTTTTCGAGATCTCCTTCACCCAGGATTTTCAAACCGTCATACAGCTTCTTGACGACACCCGCCTGGACGAGGGATTCGGGAGTTACCGGTCCGTTCAAATCCAGTTCCGCAAGGTCGCCAAGGTTAACCACCGCATACTGTTTTCTGAATATATTGGTGAATCCGCGTTTGGGGAGGCGGCGCTGGAGCGGCATCTGTCCGCCTTCAAAACCCACGCGCAGCCGGGAGCCCGCCCTGGACTTTTGTCCTTTGGATCCTCGGGTGGCCGTCTTGCCATGGCCAGACCCCATTCCGAAGCCAATCCTCTTGCGCCTTTTATGCGCGCCGCGAGGTGGCCGAAGACTTCCAATATGAATCGCCATTTTCGATCTGCTCACTCCGCTGGATTTTGAGGCTCCGGCTGGGGAGTCTTCTCCGGACCCGCCGCCTCGGGCTTCACGATGGTGTACTCCGGGACCTTCAAGGGACGATGGTCGGAAGGAGCGTCAACCACTTCCACAAGGTGCGGGACTTTCGCAATCAGCCCGCGGATTTGTGGCGTATCTTCACATTCGACGACGTGATTCAGCCGGCGCAACCCCAGACTCTTAACCGCGTCCTTCTGCCGGTACGGAAAGCCGATTCCGCTTCGTATCCATTTGATCCAGATTTTTCTAACTTTCTTCTCAATCACAGTTTTCAGTCCTTCAGAGCTCTTCTACGGTCTTGCCACGGGCGGCCGCAACTTCCTCGGGATTGCAAAGTTGAATCAAGGCATCCATGGTGGCCTTTACCACATTGTGTGGATTCGTGGTTCCCAGGGACTTGGTCAGAACATTTTGAACTCCGGCTGCCTCCACAACGGCCCGCACCGCTCCTCCGGCAATCACTCCGGTGCCAGCCGGCGCGGGTTTCAGGAGGACTCTTCCCGCCCCAAACCTGCCCACCACGGCGTGAGGGATCGAAATCGGTGTAATGTTCACTCTGACGATAGCCTTCTTGGCGGCATCAATGCCCTTGCGGATCGCCATGGGAACTTCACGGGCTTTGCCTGAGCCATAACCCACATGGCCATTGCTGTCCCCCACCACGACCAACGCCGCAAAGCTGAGGTTCTTGCCGCCCTTGACCACCTTGGTGACTCGATTGATGGAGATCACCTGGTCTTTTAACTGCAACGTGTTGGGATCAATCCGATTCGACAAAAAAACCCTCCCCATTTCCTCTCCCTAGAATTTCAGTCCACCTTCACGCGCGGCATCTGCCAAAGTCTTCACCCGCCCGTGATAGGCGTATCCGCCCCGGTCAAAAACCACATTGGAGATTCCAGCCGCGACAGCGCGTTCCGCCAGCGCCTTACCCACTACCTTGGCTGCAGCTACGTTACCCCCGGTCTTCAGCGACATGCGGACTTCCCGGTCGCGGGAGGAAGCCGACACCAGGGTCTGCCCGGCGCTATCGTCAATAATCTGGGCATAAATGTGGTTGAGCGACCTGAAGACATTCAGGCGAGGCAAACGAGCTTGGCGGATGATCCTTCTATGAATCCGAACATGAATGCGCCGCCTTGCCGTGTCCCTAGAAACCAGTTTCAACATGGTAATCCTGCTGACCCCATCCTGAGATTATTGCTTGGCCGCTCCCGCGCCACCTGCGGCCTTGCCTGCCTTCTTCTTCAAACGCTCACCCGTGTAACGAACGCCTTTGTTTTTATAAGGGTCGGGGGGCCTTAGCTCCCGGATTTCAGCCGCGAGCTGGCCTACGCGCTGCTTATCAGTTCCCTTCACCACCAAGTGTGTCAGCTTCTCAACTGTGACTGTTAAGCCCGGCGGAACCGGGAATTCGATCGGATGTGAGTACCCCAGACTGAACACCACGTTCGTTCCTTTAGTTTCAGCGCGATACCCGATCCCTACTATATCCAGGTGCTTTTCAAAGCCCTCCGTCACACCGCGCACAGCATTGGCCAGCAGGCTGCGCACCAAGCCTTGAATGGCAGCATGTGAATCCCCCGTCCGCTGGGTCTTCAAATGTCCATCCTGCTTCTCAACCTTTATGCCGAAAGGCAGCGCTACCTGAAGTGTGCCTTTGGGACCCGTCACCTTGACGGCCCCTGCTTCCGGCTGGAATGATACGCCCTTCGGAAGCTCAATCAGCTTGTTTCCAATCCGCGACATGTTTTTCTATCCTGAAACCGATGATCTATTCGCCTGGCAAAGTCTCCATCAGGCGACGGCCCGTTCGCGGTCCGTCAAGCCGGACGCTCTTGCTCCAATTAGGAAATTGTGCAAAGCAACTCACCGCCGATGCCCGCCTTCTTGGCATTCTTACCGGTCATCAGCCCGTTAGGAGTGGTAAGGATGGCAACACCCATGCCCCCCAGAATGCGGGGAATTTGATCCACACCCACATAAACGCGGCGTCCCGGCCGGGAAACGCGGGTCAGGCTGGAAATCGTGTTTTTCCCGTTCACGGAGTAACGCAGAGAAATTCGGATAACCTTCTTTTTACCTTCCTCCGCGACCTTGAAGCCGGCAATATAGCCCTCGTCCCGCAAAATGGAGGCCACGCTCACCTTCATCTTGGAGGCGGGAATATCCACGCGGGCGTGACGGGCCTGAATCCCGTTCCGGATTCGCGTCAGCATGTCGGCAATAGGGTCAGTAACGGCTGCCATAAGTCTCCCAACAATCAAATTCGCGGCCCCGCGGCCGCTCACAGCCCGGCTGGTAATCTTACCAGCTTGACTTGATCACTCCCGGAATGTCTCCGCGGAGCGCAAGCTGGCGGAAGCAGAGGCGGCACATCTGAAACTTTCGAAGATACCCGCGCGGCCGGCCGCAGATGCGGCAACGGTTCCGATGACGGATCTTAAACTTTGGCTTTCTGACAAGCTTGGCCATCTGCGAAGTACGCGCCACCGGTTATCCTCCCGCCTTCTCATCCGTTTGCCCTTCGGCGGCTCGCCGCCGGGCTTCTTGCCGGAAAGGCAGGCCCATGTGGCGCAGCAGCGCCAGGCCTTCGGCATCCGTCCGGGCATCGGTCACAATGGAGATGTTCATACCCTTGGTCTTTTCCACTTTGGAGTAATCGATTTCCGGAAACACCAACTGGTCTCGCAGGCCGATCGTATAATTTCCGCGGCCGTCGAAAGCGCGGCTCGAAAGGCCGCGAAAATCGCGGACGCGTGGCAAGGTGACGTTGGCCAACCGGTCAAAGAACTCATACATGCGGTCTCCGCGCAGCGTCACCATCACTCCGATGGGCATGTTCTTACGCAGCTTGAAATTGGAGATGGATTTCCGGGCCCGGGTGACCACCGGTTTTTGTCCAGTGATCAGGCCCAGATCCCGGCCAGCCGAATCCAGCAGCTTGGCATTTTGAATTGCCTCGCCCAATCCCATGTTCACCACAATCTTGCGCAGCCGTGGCACGGCGGAAGCATTCGTATACTTGAACGCCTCAACCAGCGCCGGCACCACATTTTTCTGGTATCGCTCTTTCAAACGCGGAGTCATTTCACCTTCTGCCCTCTTTGGATTACCGGTCCAGAACCTTGCCACACTTGACGCAAACGCGAACCTTCTTTCCTTCCGCCTTCTCGCGGTGCTGGATTCGTGTCGGGCCGCATTCCCCGCAGATCAGAGCCACGTTGGAAACGTGAATCGGCCCTTCCTTTTCGAGAATGCCGCCGCGAATCTGCTTGGCCGGATTCGGCCGGGTATGGCGCTTGATCATGTTCACATGTTCCACAAAAACCCGGTAGCGGCCCGGCTCCACTTCGAGCACCCGCCCCTCTTTGCCCCGGTCCCGCCCTGCCAGCACCTTCACCACATCGTTCTTCCGGATATCCAGTGTACTTCCCATCACAGCACCTCGGGAGCCAATGAAACGATCTTCAGGAATTTCTTCTCGCGCAGTTCCCGGGCAACCGGCCCGAAGACGCGAGTGCCAACCGGCTCCCCTACATCGTTAATCAGTACCGCGGCGTTTTCGTCAAAACGGATGTAGCTGCCGTCCCGGCGCCGCTGCTCCTTACGCATCCGCACAATGACCGCCTTCACAACACTTCCCTTGGGAATCGAGCTGCCCGGCGCGGCTTCTTTCACAGCCGCCGTCACCACATCACCCAGCGCCGCTTGCAAGCCCACGTCACCGCCGAGCGGCAGGATACAGGAAAGCTTTCGTGCTCCGGAATTATCCGCCACCCGCAGGATGGTGCGCATTCCAATCATGCTTTCACCTCCGGCTCCAGAGCCGCCGGAGAAACCCGGGTGACCACTTCAACCACCCTCCAGCGCTTCAGCGCACTCATCGGGCGGGTCTCTTCGATCCGCACGGTATCGCCAGCCTGGCACTGCCCCTTCTCATCGTGGGCATGAAACTTGCTGGACCGCCTCACCACCCGCTTATAGAGCGGGTGGATAATTTGTCGCTCCACGGTCACCACCACGGTCTTTTGCATCTTGGTGCTGGTGACCACTCCGACTTTTTCCTGCCGCCGAGTTTTCATAAGCTACTTTCCGAAAACCGCCGGCTCCGCGCCGGCCCGGTTCAATTATCTCTTTGCCTGAATCTCTGCCTCACGGCGGATGGTCTTAATGCGCGCGATATCCTTGCGCAACTCCCGGATCTTGGCCAGGACACCGGCTTGACCGCTCGCCATCTGAAACTTCAGCCGGAACAATTGTTCGGAGAACTCCCGCTCCTTGGCCTGAATCTCGCTCTCATTCCATTCGCGAATCTTTTCCGCGGTCATCCCTTCACTCCTCGCGCCACCTAGGCCGCCCCGTCCCGGGCGACAAACTGCGTCGAAATCGAAAATTTATGACTTGCCAGGCGCAACGCTTCGCGGGCATCGGCCTCGCTCACGCCTTCCATCTCAAAGAGAACCCGGCCCGGTTTGACCACCGCCACCCAGAATTCCGGAGCGCCCTTGCCTTTGCCCATGCGGGTTTCTGCCGGTTTCTTGGTCACGGGCTTGTCCGGGAATATCCGGATCCAGAGCTTGCCCCCGCGCTTGATGAAGCGCATGATCGCCACGCGCCCCGCCTCAATCTGCCGCGCCGTAATCCAGCCTGGCTCGACGGCCTTCAACCCGAAATCACCAAAGGACAGACGCGATCCCCGCCACGCCTTGCCGCGCATGCGGCCGCGCTGCTGTTTACGAAACTTCACTTTACTAGGCATCAACATACGGTCAAATTCTCCGTTTTCGACCCTCCGCGCGGGCGAAAGTTACCAGAACATCCAGCCTTAAGCCTGCACGTCCGGCAGAGTCTCAGGTTCCAAAACCGGGACGGGACCCGCCGGCGCCGCTGGAACCGCCACCGGCTCCGCACGACGCGCCGGCCGCTGCTTTTGCATCAGAATCTCTCCGTTATACACCCAACACTTCACCCCGATGACTCCGTAGGTTGTCCGGGCCTCGGCCATCCCAAAATCAATGTCAGCGCGCAGCGTGTGGAGTGGAAGGCGCCCTTGCAGATACCATTCAGACCGGGCAATTTCCGCGCCGTTCAGCCGTCCGCCGCACCGCACCTTAATTCCTTTGCAACCGAAGCGCAACGCAGAATCCACCGCCTTGCGCATGGCGCGCCGGAAGGCGACACGCTTTTCAAGCTGCAAGCAAATCGATTCAGCCACCAATTGCGCATTCAACTCCGGGCGGCGCACTTCCTGAATATTGATGGGCAAGACTTCGCATCCGGTCTGCTTCTGAACTTCCTGTCGCAGCCGGTCGATCTCCGCGCCTTTGCGCCCGATGATGATGCCGGGTCGGGCGGTATTGATCGTAATCTTCAGTTTGTTTCCGGGCCGCTCAATTTCGATCGAAGCCACGCCAGCGCTCTTCAGGTTCTCTTTCAGCCGCTTCTTCAGAGCCAAGTCTTCATGCAGCAGGTCGGCATAACCCTTCTTGGCAAACCAGCGCGACTTCCAGGTCTTGGTGTATCCCAGCCGAAACCCATAGGGATGTACTTTCTGTCCCACTCTTCGCCTCCCAAACTTTCCTCATCCCGGCTTGCAGCCTTCACCGCAACATCGCAATCCGGAGCCTGCTATGCTTTCTTGGTCGCATCCACAGCCACCGTGATATGGCTCATTCGCCGCTGATAATGAAAGGCCCGGCCGAGCGGCGCGGGCCGAATGCGCTTCATCCTTGGCCCTTCGTTCACGTAGGCCTCAGCCACCACCAAGCGATCCACGTCCACGTTCTCCGATTTCTGTTCGGCATTGGAGATGGCGGAGAGCAACACCTTCTCCACTTCCCGGGTCACACGCTTCTTGGTGAACTTCAGGATATTCAACGCCTCGCCGGCATTTTTGCCCCGGATCAAGTCCACAACCAGTCTCGCTTTTTGGGGCGAGATGCGAATGTACTTTGAAGTGGCTTCAGCTAACATATCTTTTCCTATAGCCTTCAGGATTCACTCTTGGCGTCTCAACCAGCCGATGGCGCCGCCGGTTTCGGAGCGGGCGCTGCCGCAGCCGTTCTTTCCGTGGCAGCTCGAGCCCCATGCCCCTTGAAACTCCGGGTCGGCGCGAACTCACCCAGCTTGTGGCCCACCATATTCTCAGTAATGTAAACCGGGATAAACTTCTTGCCGTTGTGGACGGCAATGGTGTGCCCCACCATTTCCGGAAAAATGGTCGAACGCCGCGACCAGGTTTTGACCACCTTTTTGTCGAACCGCTTGTTGAGCTGCTCCACCTTCTTCATCAGGTGGCCATCTACGAACGGTCCTTTTTTCAGTGACCTTGCCAACGCACCCTCCCGTTACTCACTTCCGCTCCCGGCGCTTGACGATAAACCGGTCGGTTACCTTGTTGTTACGAGTCTTGTACCCGCGCGTCGGCTTCCCCCAGGGAGTGACTGGATGCCGTCCGCCGGAGGTCTTGCCCTCGCCGCCGCCGTGCGGGTGGTCCACCGGATTCTTGGCTACGCCGCGAACCGTGGGGCGCCGGCCGAGCCACCGCGTGCGGCCCGCCTTGCCCACCGTAATATTCTCATGATCCAGGTTGCCAAGCTGTCCCACCGTCGCCATACAATCGATGTGCACTTTGCGCACTTCGCCCGACGGCAAGCGCACCTGCGCGTACTCGCCTTCCTTCGAAAGCAACTGCGCCGCACCCCCTGCACTGCGCACCATCTGCCCGCCCTTGCCCTGGCGCAGTTCGATGTTGTGAACCATGGTGCCAATGGGAATGTGTTTCAGGGGCAGTGCGTTGCCGGTGATAATATCCGCTTCCGGCCCGGAAATGACCTTGTCGCCTACCTTCAGCCCGTTCGGATAGAGAATGTAGCGCTTTTCACCGTCCACGTAGTGCAGGAGCGAAATGAAGGCTGAACGGTTGGGATCATATTCAATCGTCGCCACCCGCGCCGCAATGCCGAACTTTTCCCGCTTGAAGTCGATAATGCGGTACTGGCGCTTGTGGCCTCCACCGCGCCGCCAGATGGTTAACCGGCCCTGGTTGTTTCGTCCGGAAATTCTCTGCTTCGGCTCGAGCAGAGGCCGATGCGGCTCAGAAGTCGTAATTTCGTCAAATGTCAGTCCCGTCTGGAACCTGCGGGTCTCGGTGTATGGCCGGTATGTTTTAATACCCATAGATTGCGTCTTTCAGCGAGACAAAGCCCGTCACGAACCCTTATGCGTTCTCCAGGAACTCAGGGACTTTCTCGCCTTGCTTGAGTTTAACGTAAGCCTTTTTCCAATCCAGCCTAAAGCCGGTGTTGCGGCCCCGGCGTCTCATCTTCCCTTGAAAATTTGAAGTATGGACGGATTCCACCTTCACTTTGAAGGCCTGCTCCACTGCCCATTTAACTTCGGATTTATTGGCGCGTGGGTCCACCTGCAGGATCATGGTTCGCGCCCGTTCCTTGGCATCCAACCCTTTTTCCGTGATCAGTGGCCGCTTAAGAATCTGGTAGGGATTCTTGATCATCGCAGCGATTCCTCCAGCCGGGCGAGCGCCGAATCCGAAATCAAGATTCCGTCGTGGCTCAGCACATCATAGGCTTCCACTTGATGATGCTTTACCAAGTCACATCCTTCGATATTACGGGAGGAAAGCTCCAGGTTGCGGTCGGTGGCGTCGTTCACAACCAGCACCGACTTTATAATGCCCAACTTCAGGAACGCGACCTGCAACGTCTTGGTCTTGGCCTGCTCGAGGGCAAGACCATCCACCACCGTCATCTTGTTTTCCTGGTACTTCGCCGCCAGCGCCGAGCGCAGGGCTCCGCGCAGCATTCGAGCCGGCAGCTTGATGGTGTAATCCCGGGGTTTCGGACCATGGGCAATCGAGCCGTGCCGCCAGAGTGAACTGCGAATGCTGCCGGCGCGGGCGCGCCCGGTCCCCTTCTGTCGCCAGGGCTTCTTGCCGCCGCCGCTCACCTCGCCGCGGCTCTTGGTTGAGTGTGTGCCGCTGCGCCGACTCGCAAGGTAGGCTCGAACCGCCTCCCACAGCAGATTCTGGTTGGGTTTCACTCCGAATACCGCCTCCACCAGTTCCCGCTCTTTCACCACCTGGCCTTCCAGGTTTTTTACTTCAACTTTTGGCATGTTTTTCTCATCAATGGCGCTGCTTCCTGCCCGCCATCTTCGTCCGGGCGCCGCCCAAATCCTTACTTCTTCTTTTCCGCCTTGACCGGCTGGGGCGCAGCCTTGCGGTGCGGCGCCTTGGCCTTCGCCACCATCACATACCCGCCATTCGGTCCCGGAATTGCGCCTTCCACCACCAGCGCATTGTCCTCGGCAAGCACGCGGACCACCCGCAGATTCCGCACGGTTACCCGCGCCGCGCCCATATGTCCGGCCATTTTCATACCCTTCAGCACCCGGGAAGGAAACGCCGACGCTCCAATCGAACCCGGAGCGCGGTGAAACATGGAACCGTGCGAGCCGCTGCCCCCGCCAAAATGGTGGCGCTTGTGAACTCCTGCAAACCCTCGCCCCTTGGAAATCCCAACCACATCCACGCGCTCGTCTGCTGCAAATTGGTCCACCAGCACTTTATCACCGGCCTTGACCTCACTCTCACCGGAAGGCAGCCGGACTTCACGAAGAAAGCGCGCAGGATTGGCTCCGGCCTTCTTGAAATGGCCTTCGAGCGCCTTGGGCATCCGCCGCGGCCCCGGAAGTTCCACCAAGGCGAGCTGCA
The DNA here is from genome assembly GCA_035531475.1 of Terriglobia bacterium. Classification (GTDB taxonomy): domain Bacteria; phylum Acidobacteriota; class Terriglobia; order UBA7540; family UBA7540; genus CALCEB01. The sequence continues at coordinate 25,913 of DATKST010000177.1, read as the reverse complement.
CGGCCTCATAACCATCCTTCGCAACCGTCTTACGCTGGATGACCACGCAGGGCCCGGCCTTCAGCACGGTGGCCGGAACCACGTCGCCGTTCTCAGCAAATATCTGAGTCATTCCCAGCTTTCTTCCCAAAATCGCATTCACCATATTTGTCACTCACGGCCTTTAAGTCCAATCTCCCCGCTTTGCCCGCCAACCTGGGGGCGCGGCGTCAAGGTCCAGTCCTTAGACCTTGGTATGTTCCTTGCCAAAGGCTTTAATCTCAATATCCACTCCGGAGGGAAGGTCCAGCTTCGTCAGCGCCTCAATCGTGTGGGCGGTCGGTTCCAAGATATCGATCAGGCGCTTGTGAGTACGAATCTCAAACTGCTCACGGGACTTCTTGTCCGTGTGCGGAGAACGCAGCACGCAATACTTATTCTTCACCGTAGGCAAGGGAATCGGCCCTGCCACCTGTGCCCCTTGTCGCTTGGCCGTCGAGACGATTTCCGCCGCCGCGTGATCCAGCACACGATGGTCATAGGCCTTTAATCGAATCCTGATCTTTTCATGCAGCATCGTTGCCCACCACCTATTGAACGACCTCGGTGACCGAACCGGCGCCCACCGTGTGCCCGCCTTCCCGAATCGCAAACCTCAGCCCCTTCTCCATCGCAATCGGCGTGATCAGCTCGATCTCCATCGTCACGTTGTCTCCCGGCATCACCATTTCCGTCCCTTCCGGCAGCTTCGCGACTCCCGTCACGTCTGTTGTCCGGAAGTAAAACTGCGGCCGGTAGCCATTAAAGAACGGGGTATGTCGGCCCCCTTCCTCTTTCGTCAAAATGTACGTCTCCGCCTTGAACTTCGTGTGTGGCGTGATCGACCCCGGCTTCGCCAGCACCATCCCCCGCTCCACGTCGTCCTTCTCCGTCCCGCGCAACAACACCCCAATGTTGTCCCCCGCCTGCCCTTCGTCCAGCAGCTTCTTGAACATCTCCACACCCGTCACCACCCGCTTGAAACTCTCCGGCCTCAACCCCACAATCTCAATCTCTTCCTGAATCCTTACTTTGCCCCGCTCTACTCTACCCGTCACCACCGTGCCCCGGCCCGAGATCGAGAAAATGTCCTCCACCGGCATCAAAAACGGCTTGTCAATCTGCCGCTCCGGCATCGGAATATAGCTGTCCACCGCCGCCATCAACTCGTCAATCGACTTCTCCCACTGCGGGTCCCCTTCCAAGGCCTTCAACGCCGAGCCTCGCACCACTGGAATCTTGTCTCCAGGATAGTTGTACTTGTTCAACAGGTCCCGCACTTCCACCTCCACCAACTCCAAAAGCTCCGGGTCCTCCACCGCATCACACTTGTTCAAAAACACCACAATGTACGGCACGTTCACCTGGCGCGCCAACAGCACGTGTTCCCGCGTCTGCGGCATCGGCCCGTCCGTCGCCGCCACCACCAGGATCGCGCCGTCCATCTGCGCCGCGCCCGTGATCATGTTCTTGATGTAGTCGGCGTGCCCCGGGCAATCGACGTGCGCATAGTGGCGGTTCTTCGTCTCATACTCCACGTGGGCAATGGCAATGGTGATGCCGCGAGCTTTCTCCTCCGGCGCGTTGTCAATCGAATCGAACGCCCGGAACTTCACCTTGGGGTTCGTCTTCCCCAGCACTTTGGTGATCGCCGCCGTCAGCGTCGTCTTGCCGTGATCGATGTGCCCGATCGTCCCGATGTTCATGTGCGGTTTCGATCGATCAAATTTTTCTTTGGCCATAGTTACATGCTCCCACTGTTAGGAAGGTTGATTTCGATTTCTCGTCCCTGGCTCCAGATGGCACCCCAAATTCAAATGTGCTCGTTCACGTGCTCTAACGGCGTTCCGTCTGCCGTTACCGTGACACCCACAACGTTCGCGCAGCTTCGAGCGACTTCGTGCAACTTAACTCCGGGCGGTGGCTCAGGCAATACTGCAAACGAGCTCCCAGCCCGTAATACTGTCCAGACCTTGCCCGCTTCGTCCGTAAACTCCCGCCCTTTTGCTGCCGTCGGCATCTTTACCTCGCCACGGCCCGCCCCTGCATCTTCGCAATAATCTCTTCAGAAATCGCCGCCGGCACTTGGTCATACCGCAGGAAGTGCATGGTGAAGGACGCCCGGCCCTGGGTGCGGGAGCGCAAGTCCGTCGCGTAGCCGAACATCTCCGCGAGCGGCACCAGGGCGCGAATGATCTGTGTCGATCCACGCTTCTCCATGCCTTCGATATGGCCGCGACGGCTGCTCAAATCGCCCAGCACGTCCCCCATGAAATCTTCCGGCACCACCACCTCAACCTTCATCACCGGCTCAAGCAAGCAGGGATGGGCTCTGCGTACACCGTCTTTGAGCGCCATGGATCCCGCAATCTTGAAAGCCATCTCTGAGGAATCCACCTCATGGTACGACCCGTCGACCAGAGCTACGCGAATGCCCGTCATCTCATAGCCGGCCAGCGTTCCGGTCTCCATGGCCTCGTGGATGCCGTTATAAACCGGGGAAATATATTCCCGCGGCACCGTTCCTCCCACAATCTCGTCGATAAAGAGCAGATTTAGGTCAGGATCAAACTTGGTGGTCGATTTCTTCTTGGTTAGCTCGGCAATTTCGGCGGGATCGGGATGACCGAGGGGCGCGATGCGGATTTCAACGTGGCCGTACTGCCCTCGTCCCCCCGTCTGTTTGATATACTTCCCCTCCGCCTCAGCCGAGCCGCGAATCGTCTCGCGGTAGGCGACTTGCGGGCGCCCCACATTGGCGCCCACACTAAATTCCCGTTGCATGCGGTCCACCAGAATCTCAAGATGCAGTTCGCCCATGCCAGAAATGAGGGTTTGGCCGGTGTCCGGATCCGTATGGACCTTGAAAGTTGGATCCTCCTGGGTAAGCTTGCCCAGCGCCAGACCCATTTTCTCCTGATCGGCCTTGGTCTTTGGCTCGATGGCAACGGAAATCACGGGAGCAGGAAAATCCATGGCCTCAAAGACCACGGGAGCTGCATCATCGCAAATCGTGTCTCCGGTCGCTACGTTCTTCAGGCCGACCGCCGCGGCAATATCGCCAGCATAAACCTCATTGATTTCCTCTCGCTTGTTGGCGTGCATCTTCAGCAGACGCGAAACCCGCTCGCCGCGGTCGCGGCGTGGATTGTAAACGCTATCACCACTCTTCAGGGCGCCGGAGTACACCCGCAGGAAGGCGAGTTGGCCGACAAAGGGATCGGTCATGATCTTGAAGATCAGGGCGGAGAATGGAGCATCGTCCCTAGCCTCACGAACGATCACCTCTTCCGTTTCCGGAACGATGCCCTCGATGGCGGGAACATCCAGAGGAGATGGCAGGAAGTCTACCACCGCATCGAGCAGCGGCTGTACGCCCTTATTCTTGAACGACGCTCCACAGAGCACCGGAACCACTTTCATCGCCAGGGTATTACGCCGCAGGCTGGAAAAAAGCTCTTCATCGGTCACCGCACCGCCGTGCGCATATTTGTCGAGGATTTGATCGTCCACCTCAGCCAGCCCCTCAATCATCTGGTCACGGGCGTGCTTGGCCGTTTCGCGCATGGTTTCAGGAATGTCCGTGACGTCATAATCGGCGCCCAGCGTCTCGTCCTGGTAAACCAGTGCCCTCTGACGGATCACGTCAATCGATCCCTGGAATTTGTCTTCAGCCCCCAGCGGAATATGAACCGCGACCGGATGAGCGCGAACCTTACTGCGGAGTTCCTCCAGACAGGCTTCAAAATTGGCGCCCGCCCGGTCCATCTTGTTCACAAAAACGATCCTCGGAACCCGGTATTTGTCAGCCTGGCGCCACACCGTTTCGGTTTGCGGCTCAACACCCTCGACGGCGCCCAGAATGGCAATGGCCCCGTCCAGCACGCGCAAGGACCGCTCCACTTCCGCGGTAAAATCGACGTGGCCAGGCGTGTCAATAATGTTAATCCGGAAATCCTTCCAGAAACAGGTTGTGGCAGCCGAGGTAATCGTGATGCCGCGCTCTTGCTCCTGCTCCATCCAGTCCATCACCGCCGTACCTTCATGCACTTCGCCGATCTTGTGCGTGATCCCGGTGTAATAGAGAATCCGCTCCGTCGTGGTCGTTTTTCCGGCATCGATGTGGGCCATGATGCCGATGTTCCGGGTTTTTTCAAGCAGTACCGATCGAGGCATTGTGCTAAATCCAAAGAAAGACTAAAGTGCGCAAGGGGCCTTTGCGGACCACGGTCCGCCGCCCGCAAATTCAAATGAACGTTAGGGCCGCACCAGCGGCCGCAAGGCGGATGGCGGTTCCGGGTGGAACCTTGTCCCGCCTGTCCAGGTCTTTCCCGAAAGTTCGGGATTACCAGCGGTAGTGGGCAAAGGCCTTGTTAGCCTCGGCCATACGGTGGGTGTCGTCTCTCTTCTTGATGGCTCCGCCCCGATTGTTGGCGGCATCCAGCAACTCGCCTGCCAGCCTCTCAATCATCGATTTCTCGCTGCGTTCGCGCGCATACCCGATGATCCACCTCAGGCTCAAGGAGGTTTGACGATTCCGATTCACTTCCACCGGCACTTGGTAGTTGGCGCCACCCACGCGGCGGCTCTTTACTTCCAGCGCCGGCTTCACGTTTTCCAAAGCTTTCTTGAACGCCTTCAACGGATCATCGCTGGTCCGCTGCCGGATGACTTCGAGTGAGGTATACACAATCCTCTGCGCCGCTGACTTCTTCCCTTCGTGCATCAGGCAATTAATCAACTTCTCAACCAAAGGATTGCCGAATATCGGGTCCGGGGCCGTTTCGCGGCGCTCTACTGTTCCTTTACGTGGCATATCAACCTTTAACCGGGGGGCGGAGGATCGGCAGTTCAGCCGAATCCCTGAGTATCTCCACTCCCCGACCCTCTACTCCGTCTTAATGGCTACCGTTGCTTCTTTCCGTTCCATCAGGAAGCCTTGGGCCTCTTTGCACCGTATTTCGAGCGGCCTTGGCGCCGGTCCGTAACTCCCGCCGAATCGAGGGTGCCGCGAATCACGTGATAGCGCACCCCCGGCAAATCCTTAACGCGTCCACCCCGAATCAAAACAATCGAGTGTTCCTGAAGATTATGGCCGACACCCGGAATGTACGTCGTCACTTCCATGCTGTTCGTCAGCCGCACGCGGGCAACCTTGCGCAAGGCCGAATTCGGCTTCTTCGGTGTCTGGGTATAGACGCGGATGCAAACGCCGCGCTTCTGCGGGCAGCCTTCCAGGGCCGGACTCGAAGTCTTGTAGCGCGGCGACTTTCTACCAAGACGAACCATTTGGCTGAACGTGGGCAATTCTGTGTTTACCTTTCTTGACTCAACAATCCCTTTATAAGTGAAGCTCCCTCTCAGAAAGTACTTCGATCAGGGTGCATCCCTTCAAATTTACCAAATCTAGCGAAAACCTGTCAAGCCGGAAGAGAATTTTCATTGAAATCATGCCAGCACGCAGAGCTCATCGCATCTCCAGAATTTCCTGCTCCTTCGCCTTGCCTTGCGCTTCAAGCTTTTCGATAAACTCGTCCGTCAACTTCTGGGTTTCCTCGAGGGCGCGGCGCTCCTCATCCTCGGAGATGGTTTTATCCTTCAGCAGCTTTTTCAGCGCATCATTCGAGTCCCGCCGGACATTGCGAACCGTCATGCGATGTTGTTCTATGACCTTATGGAGGTGCTTCACCAGATCTTTGCGCCGCTCCTCGGTGAGCGCCGGAATGGGCACACGCAAGATCTTTCCGTCATTCATGGGGTTCAGGCCCAAGTCCGAAGAGCGGATGGCCTTCTCAATAGCCGGAAGCAAGCCCGGGTCCCACGGCTGCACCGTCAGCAGGGTCGCCTCCGGCACGCCCAGAGTCGCCACCTGGTTCAAAGGCGTCGGGGTACCGTAATAATCCACCCGAACGTGGTCAAGCACCGTCGCCGAGGCGCGGCCCGTGCGCAGAGTCGCCAGCTCGTGCTGGAAGTCCTCCACCGCCTTGGCCATCTTGCCCTTCGCCTGCCCCACCGTCTCCTTGATCATCGCCTTGAACCCCGCGCTGTCCTCATCGCTCGACCAATGAGCCGACCTTCTCACCGGTCACCACCCTCATCAGATTGCCCGGAACATTGAGATTGAAAATGATGATCGGCAAGCCATTGTCCATGCAGAGGGATATGGCCGTGGTATCCATCACCGCCAATCGCTTCGAAAGCACGTCCAGATAAGAGATCCGGGAAAACATCTTGGCTTCCGGATCCTTGGCTGGATCGGCATCATAAACCCCGTTCACCTTGGTGGCTTTCAAGATGATTTCCGCCTTGATCTCCATGGCGCGAAGCGCGGCAGCGGTGTCGGTTGAGAAATACGGGTTGCCGATTCCACCCGCCAAAATGACCACCCGGCCCTTTTCCAGGTGGCGGATCGCCCGCCGGCGGATAAAGGGTTCGGCCACTTCGCGCATCTCGATGGCCGTTACCACCCGGGTATGGGCTCCGAACTTTTCAAGAGCGTCTTGCATGGCCAGAGCATTGATGATGGTGGCCAGCATGCCCATGTGGTCCGCCACCACCCGGTCAATTCCACTGGCCGACGCCGCCACGCCACGGATAAAGTTCCCACCGCCCACCACGATCGCCACCTGCACCCCCAGGTCGCGGACTTCTTGAACCTCTGAGGCGATCCTCCGAACCACTTCCGGATCCACGCCAAAGCCCTGATTGCCCATCAGAGCCTCACCGCTCAGCTTCAGCACTATCCGGTGAAATGCAGGTTCGCCCATAGCCCGGCCCGTCCGGTAGAACTCGCGCCGGCAAGACCCGGCCTCACGGTTCTAAGTCCCGGCGCCGTCCTCCGATCCGGTTCCCAAAGTCGCGGTGGGCGCCCCGGTGCGGTCTGCCTCACCCACCTTAAAGCGCGCAAACCGCCGCACTGAGATGTTCTCCCCAAACTTGGCGATCTTTGAGTTGATCAGCTCCCGCACCGTGGAATTTCCGGTAGCATCTTTGATGAAATGCTGCTCGTAGAGGCAGGTGTCCTCGTAATACTTATCGAGCCGTCCGTCCACAATCCGCTCCACCATCGCCTCCGGCTTTCCGGAAGCCAGTGCCTGCTCGCGGAGGATATCTCTTTCACGCTGCAACATCTCCGCCGGCACTTCCTCCTTGCGAACGTAGCGCGGATCGGTCGCGCAAACTTGCATGGCAAGGTCGTGCGCCAGAGCCTGAAACTCCCCGTTCCGGGCCACAAAGTCCGACTCGCAGTTCAACTCCACCATCACCGCAATCTTGGCGCCGGGATGGATATAGGAACCCACAATCCCTTCGTTGGTTAAACGTTCCGCTTTTTTTGCCGCCGCCGCTTGGCCCCTTTTTCGAAGGATCGTAAAAGCCTGTTCCAGATCGCCATTCGCCTCTTCCAACGCCTTCTTGCACTCCATCATGGGGGCGCCGCTCACTTCGCGCAACTTCTTCACAGTTTCCGCAGGAACACTCATTCTCTTTCAGCTCTCCTTGCTTCAGCAGGGACCAAAACCTTACCGGCCCAGTCTCTTGAGTGCCATTCAACCGGGCACGAACCCCATTGCTTAACGTAGATCCTCAGGAGACAACTCTTCCGGCCCCCCGCGCTTGCCACCCGGAACCCGGCGCTTCCCTCTGGGAACGCGCACCCGGTCGTCGGCCAATTCCTCAGCTTCTGTCACGGTCCCCGGCGCGGCCGGAGGGACCTCCATAAAGCCCATTTCTTCCACCGGCATCTGCCCCGCCGCAGCCAGGCGTTCGTCCTCAAAAGCAGCGCGCTCCCGCTCAGCCTCCAACTCTTCGGCCGCGCGCTCGGCGGCAATCTTTTCCGCCTCCATCCGTTTCTGCTCGGCAGACTGCCGTCCTTCGATCACCGCGTCCGAAATGCGCGAAGAGAACAACCGGATCGACCGCAGGGCGTCGTCGTTGCCGGGGATGACGTAGTCCACCACGTCGGGATCGCAATTGGTATCCACGACCGCAACCACCGGAATTCCAAGTTTGCGGGCTTCCATCACCGCAATATGCTCGTTGTTCGAATCCACCACAAACAGGGCATCCGGCAGGCCCGGCATATCCTTGATGCCCGCCAGGTTGTGGTCCAGGTGTTTGCGCTCGTGTTCGAGCTTCAACACCTCTTTCTTGGGCAGCAACTCATAGCGCCCGTCGCGGCTCATCTCCTCAAGCTCCCGCAGCCGCTGGATGGACTTCTGGATGGTTGTGAAGTTCGTCAACAGACCTCCCAACCACCGGTGGTTCACATAAAACATCGAGCAGCGCGACGCCTCCTCGGCAATCGCCTCCTGAGCCTGCCGCTTGGTACCCACGAACAGCAGATTACTCCCTACCTGGGAGAGGTCGGAGACAAATTTGGCCGCCTCCTTGAAGAGCTTCAAGGTCTTCTGCAGGTCAATGATGTAAATACCGTTGCGTTCTCCGTAGATGTACTCCTTCATCTTGGGATTCCAACGGCGCGTCTGGTGTCCAAAGTGGACGCCGGCCTCCAGAAACTCCTTCATGCTAATAGTGGCCAAAATTCCTCCTTCAACTCGACGAAGTGACCACGCGGAACCTGCGGAGCGAGCCACCGCAAGGACCGGAAAAGTCAGCGTTCAAAACATACCCGGCCCATAAACCTTTTGGACCAGGCGCCTGGGTTGGAATAGATCGAAGGACGGGTCAGGGAACGCAAGCACCCCGCCCGGCATTGCGCCGGACGGGGATCAAGCCTAGCGTTTCGAGAATTGGAAGCGCTTTCGGGCACCTTTCTGCCCGTACTTCTTACGCTCTTTGATCCGCGAGTCCCGCGTCAAGAAACCACCGGCGCGGAGCCGCGGCCGCAACTCCGGATTAAAAGCCAGCAGCGCCCGCGCAATGCCCAAGCGCGCCGCACCGATCTGGCCGTGAATGCCCCCACCGTGCGCGTTCAGAAGGACATCAAACTTGTCCAACAGCTCCAACACCACCAGCGGCTCTTTCAACTCCCCCTGCAAAGACGCCAGAGGGAAATAGGCCTCAGCGGTGCGCCGGTTGACGGTGATCTTACCCGCGCCGGGCCTCAATATCACCCGCACCACCGAACTCTTACGGCGGCCTGTGCCTCGAAATTCAATTCCTTCGCTCACCCAATTTCCCCTTTATAATGCTAATCTTATTCTGATAACGATGCCGGTGGCCGTTCGCCCTCTGCCTGCGGCTGTTGCCCGGCGTGAGGATGAGCCGGCCCGGTGTAAACCTTAAGCCGCGTCGCCAACTTTGAACCAATCCGTGACTTGGGCAACATGCCGGTCACCGCGTCCCGCACCACGTCCTCGGGATGAGTCTCCATTCGTTTGCGAGCCGAGATTTCTTTTAGGCCGCCCGGATAACCCGTGTGGTGGCGGTACATCTTGTCATCCAACTTTTTCCCGGTTAGCCGGATCTTCTCTGCGTTGATGATGATGAGCCCGTCGCGGTGATCTTCGTGCGGTGTAAAATCCGGACGGGTTTTGCCCATCAGCAACATCGCCGCCCGGGTCGCAAGCCGTCCCAGGACCTGGCCCTCCGCATCCAGCATGTGCCAGCGCACTCCACTTCGGCGCAACCCTTGAAGATAAGTTCTCACACCATTCTCCACGTCTCGCGGTAAGCGCAAAACTCTATTAATAGCGGACATAAGTCATTTTGTCAACAAAAACCGAACCTTGGTAGTAGTTCATTCTCGCTGCTGTAGCGGCGTCTATAACGCCAATTGGCAAGGTAAACTCGCCGCTGTGACAGCGCAGCGAAACTGACCCACTACCGAGTTTGGGGCAGTTTTGACCGCATCCCTCCGAGTTGGTATACTTGGAATGAAAGCAACCAGGAGGATAACTTGCCACTCTACGAGTACCGTTGCAAGAAGTGCGGACAGCACTTTGAGAAGATCCAAAGGTTTTCAGACGATTCGCTCTCTGTCTGCTCCGAATGCGGCGGTGAGTTGGAGCGCCTACTCTCCTCTCCTGCCATCCAATTCAAGGGAAGCGGCTGGTACATTACAGACTATGCCCGGAAATCCTCCACGCCGGCCGGGGACGCTGCCTCCAAGCCCCCTGGAGGTGATGGCAAGCCCGCAACCTCAGCGGATTCAAAAAGCGACGGTGGGAAGGCTCCCGAAACCCCGAAAGCCAAAGAGCCTTCGTCCAAATGACCCATTGAAACAAGCACCGCTGCCCGCACCCTCCGCGCCGGGCTTGACCCTATATCGGGTCATCCTGCAATCTGTTTGCAGCTAACCTCAATACTGTTCACTTAGGATGAACCTCATGATTTTGAGGGCTGGGTCGCCGCGTTCCCCCTCACCCCAGCCCTCTCCCCGCCAGCGGGGGGAGGGTGCCGCGAAGCGGTGGGTGAGGGGCTCGGATTCAACGAGGTGCAGTTATTCTCGAACGAACCTTAAGTGAACAGCATTGCAGCTAACCTGGATGATTAACAAACTTCACTTTACCCGTTTTTTCCCCAGGTTGGTTCATTCATAACTTCAACGACTTGAGATAACTGCGAAAAGGCTTGCCCAGGTCAGTCCTCTTCAGAGCCAGCTCCACGGTGGCTTGGAGAAAGCCCAGTTTGTCGCCGGCGTCGTACCGTCGTCCCTCGAACAGGTATCCATAAACCGGTTCTTTCGACAAGAGATGGCGGATGGCATCGGTCAACTGGATTTCTGCGCCAGCCCCACGCCGGGTTGCCGCCAGCTCGTTGAAGATGGCAGGAGTAAGAATATAACGGCCGATGATCGCAAGGTTCGAAGGGGCCTCGGAAGGCAAAGGCTTTTCCACCATATCTTCAATCCGGAACAACCGCCCATTCAGATTCTGGTCAGACACGGCGCGACCCTTGATGATTCCGTAGCTTGAAACCGCCTTTCGCGGAACACGCTGGATGGCGACGACGCTCCGGCCGTATTGCGCGAAGACGTCCATCATCTGGCGCAGGCACGGGACGGGAGCATCGATCACGTCATCTGAAAGGAGTACGGCAAACGGTTCGTCGCCCACCAAATCTTTCGCCACCAGGATCGCATGGCCGAGCCCCAGCGGATTCTTCTGACGCACGTAAGTGACCTGCAACAGCCCGGAGATGGAGCGAACCAGCTTCAGAAGCTGCTCCTTCCCCTTGCCCGCCAATTGATGCTCCAACTCGAAAGAAACGTCAAAATGGTCTTCAATGGCGTTCTTGCCGCGCCCGGTCACAAAAACCACGTTGTGAATACCCGAGGACGCCACCTCTTCCACCGCGTATTGCACCAACGGCTTATCCACAATCGGCAGCATTTCCTTGGGTTGAGCCTTGGTGGCGGGTAAAAAGCGAGTTCCCAGCCCGGCCACAGGTAAGACTGCTTTGCGAATCTCCATGAACACCCCTAGGACTGCTTCAGGTGGCAGCGGCGACTCCATGAAGCAGCCGCAAAACGCCCCTCGACCCGTTCCCCTGGAAAAGACCTTCGTGAGCGGCCTTTGATGGGGCGGCGCTCAGAGCCTTCCTGAGACCGCCTGTGCCGTATGCTAACATACTTGATGGGAGTTCTGCCGCCATGCTCGTCTTGGGAATCGAGTCAAGTTGCGATGAAACGGCTGCGGCCATTGTCGAGGATGGCCGGAGGATTCTCTCAAGTGCCATTTCGTCCCAGGTGCTGACTCACGAAAAGTATGGCGGCGTGGTCCCGGAACTCGCAAGCCGCGAGCACCTGCGGAAGATTGCGCCTGTCGTAGACGAGGCTTGCCACCGCGCCGGGTTAGCCTTGCACCAGGTGGATGCCCTTGCCGTCACCGAAGGGCCGGGGCTTATTGGGTCGCTCCTGGTCGGCCTCGTCTATGCCAAGGCGATCGCCCGGGTCATGGGAAAGCCGCTGGTGGGAGTGAACCATTTGGAAGGCCACATCCACGCTGTCCTCCTCGAGAATGAAATGCGGCGGCTGAAAGGCGAAAGTCTCACAGAACCGGGCTTCCCCAGCGTCACGCTCGTCGTTTCCGGCGGGCACACCAGCCTGTTTCGCGTGGAGCGGCGCGAGGAACCGGAAACGGGAGCCCGGAAATTCCACTACCTTCGCCTGGGACAGACCCGCGACGATGCCGCGGGCGAGGCTTTTGACAAAGTCGCCAAGCTGCTCGCCCTCGGTTATCCCGGCGGTCCAGTGATTGACAATCTTGCCCCTTACGGACGCGCCGACGCAACTCCGTTCGGCCGCGTCAAAATGAAGGGCAATCCACTTGATTTCAGCTTTTCCGGACTTAAGACGGCTGTTCTTTACCGCATTCGGGGCACTCCATTAGTCGAGGAGGCAGACCAACGCCGCGCCTGGCGGAAAACCCAGGGCCGTGTCACCCCGGACGATCTTCGCCAACAATGCTCCCAGCAGACACTGGACCTGATCGCTGGCTTCCAGGAAGCCGTGGTTCAGGACCTCATTGCGCGAACCTTGCTCGCAGCACGCACCCAGGCCGTCCGGTCGATTTTCGTATCCGGGGGCGTCGCGTGCAACTCGCTTCTTCGCAATCGATTTGCCGAAGCTACAGTTCAGGCCAGAATCGAACTTTTCCTGCCCTCGCCTGCGCTTTCCACCGATAATGCCGCCATGATTGCCGCCGCTGGCTATTACAAGCTAGCTGCGGGCGAGCGGGCGGGCGCCGACCTGACAGCGCACGCTTCTTTTGCGCTTGGAAGTGGGGTGTAGGCTCAGTAAGGTGAGGCCACGCATTTGATATAGGGCCGCGAACCACCCATCAAGAGGCAGAAGGCGCATGATTAAAGATCCAATGTATTGGGAAAACTGGGAATCCCGAACCATCCTCAGCGAGCCACCCGATTTCTACCGGAACCTGAAGCTGATGGAGGCCATGTACGAACATGCAGGCTGGGCGCCTTTACTCATACCGACCCACTCGTTGGACTGGAAACTAAACTTCGCCTGGTGAAGGCTCTGAATGTTCGAACAGATCCTGGAACAACTTGCTCTGGGGCTTGAACGGCGCAGCATTCCCTACATTGTAATCGGGGGACAAGCCGTCTTGCTGTACGGCAAGCCTCGCCTCACCCGCGATATTGATTTGATCTTGCGCGTTGGACGCATCCTCTACGAGAACGGGTTGAGAACCTGTAAGTCCTCAAACCGTTGCCCGTGTTGGAGGTCCTCACTGAAAAGGACACTGCATTGTCCTTGCATGGCGGCAGCGACGATCAGGGAATCGTGCCAGTGGAGCTGATACCGGCCGCTCAATCGCAACGCTTCTCCGTAAAGAGCCTGTGAGCTGTGAACCGCTAACAGAGGGCGAAACACGGTGGCGAGGTACTGCTCAGCTTCAGGACCCGTCATCGGTTGCGCGAAACGCCGCAGCGCAACATTAAAGAATTCCTGAACAACCTGATAACTGATGATTCCTTTTCGGGTGGTCGCCGCCTTTCGTATTAATTGCCCCGCCAACTGCGCCTTTTTTGGCGCTTGATGGTCGAACGAATAGACGAAGACGTTTGTGTCCAGGAAAAACCTACCGTTCATTCCTCTCATACCGTGTGAAACGGCCCCCCGCAGCCACGTGTCGGAGGCGCTTCATAAGCGCATCCACCTCCTGGCCGGTCCCCGCCTGCGCTGTAAATTCGAGCAGCCATTCCCGAAAGGCTGCGTTCATGGTTTTGTGCTGGGACCGGGCCACAAGGCGCGCTTGCTCAATGAGCTCCGCGTCGGCGCTGAGCGTAATGTTCTTCATACGAACTCAGTGTACACGATATGCGTGCACTCGTCATCATTCGATCAGAATTTAAACCTGATCTAGGTTAGCTCCTGATTCTTTTCGCGCTGGCATCCCACACCGCCGCACTCTTCTGGAAGTAGGAATAATTCGCCATGTGGATGGCAATGGCGGCGTTGTTCCCGAAAGATTCATCCTCGACGGACGGGCGCCGGGTCTTCACCGATTGAAAGAAATTCCAAAGATGGTCGCGGGTGTCGTCATAGCCAGGAGGAGCCAGATAATTCGCGGCCTCAATCACCTTTTGGGTTCCCGGTTTCGGGTCGTGTTCTTCATGCCACTTGGCCCCGTATTGCTGCCGCATCGGACTGGGCCATCCGGGAGTACACGGACCGTGATTCTTGCCGTCCTGCCATGAAACGCTCACCGAATCTGGATTTTCAACGCCATTAATTTCCAGAATGCCGTGGTCGCCCATAAAGCGGAAGCCGGATTCGGTTTCGGTGTCCAGCGTCACCCGCAGCGTGACACTGAAATCCCCGTAATCGTAAACCGTGGTCATGACGTCAGGAACGTCGCGCCCATCGTTCCAGCGGTAAAGGCCACCCTGGGTAAAGGCTCGCTGGGGTGGGGCCGTGATGCCCATCACGAAGTGAATACCGGTCAAATGGTGAATGCAGAGGTCTCCCGGAATGCCCTCCCCGTAATCCTGGAAGCAGCGCCAACGCGTCCAGCGCGTCGCGTTGAAGGGGCGCTTGGGCGCCGGGCCGAGCCATGTTTCCCAGTCAACGGTTTTCGGCGAGAGATCAGGAGGAATTGAATACCACCACGCTCCACAATGGTCATTGCGCCCCATGGTGGCTTCGATCAAGGACAACTTGCCGATGGCGCCCGCTGCGACCAGCTCCTTCGCCTTCTGGTAAACCACGGAGCTTGGCTCCTGGCTGCCGATCTGCACGATCCGGTGGTTCTTTTTGGCGGCGTCGATGATTTCGAAGCCTTCCTCCACTTTGTGGGTCATCGGCTTTTCGCAATAGATGTCTTTTCCCGCCGCGCAAGCATCCACAATGATCTGTTTGTGCCAGTGGTCAGGAACCGCCGCAACGATGCAATCAATTTCCTTATTGTCGAGCACATCCTGATACCGGGCCGTGATGGGAACCGGCTCTCCCAGGATCTGCTTGGCCAGCGTCCTGCGGCCCTCGTAGAGGTCGCAAGCGATGGCGCATTCAACGCCCGGCAGGTGAATCGCCGTATCGAGCAGACCTGAGCCTCTCATACCCACGCCAATCATGCCAAACCGGACGGTATCGCTTGCCGGTGCGGGCAATGGCGAAGCCGCCGCCAGACTTCCGGCGTCCAGTAGAATGGAACTGGCTGCCAGCGTGCCGCCGACGGTGCTGGCTGTTTGTTGCATGAAATCACGCCGTGACAAGGTTCGATTTTTCATTGAGGGTGCTCCTTGAAAATAAAGAAAAAGTTCGCTGAAAGACGATTATGCTATTCCTCACTGCACTTGAACGCAAGAAAAAAGCAGGAATATTCCGGCTTATTCGCGGGCTGCGCCTGGCCCCTGGATGGATGGGCTTCCAGGCGAAAATGGATTCCCGCCTTCGCGGGAATGACGATCCGGCGGCATCGGGAATGACGGTGACGCAGGGGCGACCCTTGTGGTCGCCCGCGGGAGGGCATGTGGCCCGCACCTGCCTGTGGAAAATTGCCTGACCAAACCCATTTTGTGCCCCACATAACCTCTAACTCGTTGATTATAAATAAATTGATGCGGTTTATCCGCGAAGGTTGGTGTAACTTGCTCATAATACAATGTTTATTTGATTTTCACCCTTCCGTATGGCTTGGTTAGCAGGCTTCTTAGGGTTCGTTCCAAAACTCGATCCTTTGTTTTCAACGAGTCTTAGGGTTCGTTCCGATAATAATTCTTTTTTCTGCGCACATTCACATCTCCTGGTTCTTACCCCGCTCATAAATCATTGATTCTAAAAGGATGCTGAAAAAGCATCCTGTGCCCGTCATCCTGAGCGCAGCGAACTGGACTTATCTCATGTATGTTCAATATGATACAGGGATTCTTCGTTTTGCTCAGCATGATAATCCGCGTTTTCCGCTTTCCGCTTCAAACCGGGAAGACTCAATAACAAGGCGAGACCTTGCAGCAGGGTCCGTCCCAAGGTTTGACTCAAAACCCCGAATGGTAGTGCCAGGGAATTATCCTCAAATGGCTGGAAGACCACCCATTGTAGAGAAAGCGTCGATATATACTTGTATATTGATAATAAGTATGTTATTTATAGCGTTAACAATTGATCTAAACAAGGAGGATGAAGCCCGATGAATACTCAGATTGCTTTGTTATGGGCTCTGTTTGTGGAAGGTTTGATGATATTTTGGCAGCTTCTAAAAATTCGCAACGGGCTTAACAAGAGCATGGGCCAGGCCCAAGGGTCAGTGGACAAAAAAGAGGCCGCGTAAAGCCGCCCCTCCGCTCAACACGCATTCGTTAGTTTGTGGAATGCCGCGATCTTTGGCGGGGATCCGTGCCAGGTCCTGCGTGCATGGGCCACCTCCGGCACTCGTCATCACTCTGGCGAAGGTTTGTCTACGCCCATGCGGAGGCGGGAGTCCACTCAAGGAAAAATTCCTGAAGGCCACCGCCCGACAATGGCGAGAATCCGGTAGTGTCTCAATTTTTTCCTTCATCGTCATTCCCGCGAAAGCGGGAATGCCACTCCGAATATCGCAGTGGCATTCCGAACTCGTGCAGATAAAGGGGTTGTGCGGAGCATGGATCCCCGCCTTCGCGGGGATGACGGCGGCGAACAATGTCTCAAAAATTCAAACTGAGACACCACTAATTTTCGGGTAGTGGCGCAATTTGCTTTACCGGCGCTCATAGAGCGCCGCTACAAAAGCCAGGCTGACCCACCACCAATTTTCGACGCGGTTTGCTCTGTGAGCGCGGGAAAAAGATGTGAAATTGGGTTCAGCGGCAATAAATGCAGCACCAGCAGGCTGCGCCATTGCCTATTTTCAGGATTCCCAGCGAAGGTGGATCATCTTTAGAGACTGAAAGCGAAAAAGAGATGGTCGCACCCAAAAAATGCTAAAGTTCGCCTCTGAATCTGCCGATATTCTTTTCACGTGTTTATTTAGTGGGGATGGTGATGGGCGAAATCTGTTCCCTATGTAGAGTCGTTATTATAAAGATAGGATTTGGCCCGGGCAGGTCGATTGCTCCGTAACCTACTGAAAAATAAGCTATTGATAGAATTTAAAAGTTTTGCTAGAATTACGCAACCCAAACGGCTCCTTAATCATCTGAAGTGTGTGCAAGGAAAAAGTAGTTTGAGGATTAAACTAAAAGGAAAACGTCAATGCCAATAGCCGCTGTGAAAGCTCGAAAAGATCCATACCGTACTCTCCTGTTGAAGAAGCGCGATGAATTCAGAGCGTCCGTAAGGCGAGGCCCGGAAGCTCTGGCCACGAACATTCAGAGCCCCGATGCAGTTGAATTTGCCATTAAGGCGGCCGAGCAGGATATGACTGCCAGGACAGCGAATCTCCACAGCGAGACCTTGAAGGAAATTGACCGGGCGTTGCTCCGGCTTGCCGGTGGAACCTATGGAGTTTGTGAGGGTTGCGGAGATGAAATTGCTCCGGCCCGCCTCAAGGCCATCCCCTGGGCCCGGTTTTGCATTCAATGCCAAGAGCTTATGTCCCGCAATTAGGCCAGCCTCTTTTGGACGGGTGGGAGTGGGTTTTCCCAACTCCCACCTGGTAAGGCTTCTTCAAAAATCCCTTTAATTTCAAAGCGATTCCGCCGGGACCCGCCGCGCCCCAAGCGTTATTTCCAACTTCATCGGGGCCCATGCCTGCCTTTCGATCCCCGCAGGGTTGGAAACTCCCGGTTGCGTGGCGAATCCCCCTATCTCTATAATCACATTTGGATTCGTCGAAAATGAGTCGTGCGGATTTATGATCCATCACCGGCACAAACTGATCTTCCTCCTGGGCTTCATGGGCAGCGGCAAAAGCACGGTCGGGCAGTTACTGGCCGTGCGAATTGGCTGGCCCTTTATTGACCTGGATCAAAGGATCGAAGCCGGCCAAGGATTGACCATCCGTGAAATCTTTGAGGGCGCGGGCGAGCCGTTCTTTCGCAAAATCGAGCACGCCGCGTTGACCGAAGCGGCAAAAACCGAACCGGCCGTGATCGCCCTCGGAGGCGGCACCTTTGTCCAACCGGCTAATCTCGATTTCATCCGGGAGTCGGGCGGAGCTACCATTTGGCTGGATTGTGGTCTGGAGGAACTTCGCCGCCGCTGCGAGGGCATGAGCAACCGGCCGAAATTCCGCGACGCCCAGTCTGTCGCTGAGCTTTACGACCAAAGACTCCCCTATTACCGGCTGGCCGAATATCGGGTGGCCACGGAAAGTGCCGGGCCGCAGGAAGTGGTAGAACAGATATTGAGTCTACAGATGTTTTAGATGTTGCCATGGAGTCACAAGAGAACGGAATTGACCATTCTCGTGCGATTCCATTCGAAAGGAGGTGAAATCCAATTGATTCGGCACACCCAAATGATCTCAAACCGCCGTCGCCCGATCTTGGTGTGGCTCGCGATGGGGCTGGGCGTGTTGCCACTGGCAGCCGCTCCGCGCCATCATAAGGCGATTTCCGGCAAGGCTGGATTCGCCGACCAGGGAACGTTCGTTTTAACCATAGCCGGACGGGAGGTTGGACGCGAGAAGTTCCAAATTGGACGTTCCGCTTCCCGTGTCGAAGCTCGCGCCCAGATCCACATTCTGGTGATGCGCAACGGCAAGACCCTTCATTTCCAGACTTTTCCGGACCTGGTGCTGAACTCCCGGCTCGAACCGCTTCTTTATTCCTGGAGCCAAAGAGGGTCCGAAAGCTCTCAATTGCGCATGGACCTGCGCCACTCGCCCGCCACCGTCCGCTACCACACCGTCAAGGGCGGCAATGACGATCGCACCCTCCAACTGCCCCGCGACGTTCTAGTCCTGGATGACAATGTGATCCATCAATATGAAATTGCCGTCCTGCGGTTCTTCATGACTTCCGGCGGCAGACAAGTGTTTCACGCCTTCATTCCCCAGGAGGCTCTGCCGGGCGTCATCACCATCCAGGATTTGGGCCAGGAACGGCCCGCTGCCGGTGCGAAAGCCGCCGGACTTCACCACTTGCGGGTGATTACCGATCAAGCCCGCATCGATCTGTGGACGGATCAGACCCATCACGTCCAGCGCCTTGCCATTCCCGCCGCACAATTCCAGGCTGTCCGGAAGTAATAATCCGCCATGTCGTGATGGGCTTTCAGTCTCTGAAAGCCTTGCGGCGCAGCACCCCGCCCAGAGCGAGCATGCCCACCCCCAACAGCGTCAGGGTTGCAGGCTCAGGAGTATCCTGACTTGCGGGATCAGCAAGGATGTCAAAAGCTCCCAGGTCATAGGTCATGTATGGGTTCCAGACTCCATTCACCTTCTGGTCCACCAGTCCTTTGATTCCCAGGCTGTTGAAGCTCCAGGCGTCCCAACTATTATTGGGACTGCTCAGCTCCAGAAAGTAATCAGCACCGGCTTGGACGCGGACCCCGGTAATGTCCGAGATCGTGGCTACGCCATTCGAAGTTGCGGCAAACCCGGGAATGTTGGAAGCACTCCAGCTCCCTAATTCCGTTCCGGGCACGTTGTTGCTGTCAGTCCAAAGGCTCACCATAACGCCCTTGTCCGCGCCAGTCACCCACCCCACTCCCACGTCAATCTGGCCTACGCTAAAACTGCCAGAGGAAGAAAATTCAGTAGCTACTACGTTGCTAGTTGATGCGCTTGATAAAGTTCCGGAAACCGTCCAGCCCGCGCAACAACTAAAACTATAATTTTGTCCAAAATTACTGTAAATTACGGTTCCCACCGTGGACGGGTGCGGACCATTTCCGGGATTGTTGTGCGCTACTGCGGTCAATTCCGGAAGAGTGTCACCATTTGACCCAACCGCCAAAAATGCCGGCAAAATAATAATGCAACACGCAATGAGCAAGTGTTTCGCAACCTTCGACATGGACTGAATTCCTCCTTTAACAGTTTTGGGTCCCGCAAGCAGTGGTTTGCATTCCGTTGGCGACGGGAATTCATCCAGTTTTCTGTGGAATTTCAAGAATGCGGCCGGGAAACCGGTGCTGCTGCCCCACCCCAGTCCGTTCCAGCCGTACCTACAAAAAATTGACTGCAGGGCCAATCCCAGCCATCCTGCAAGGCAACGCTGATTTTCCTGAGAGTCGGCCAGATCAATCCCCAGAACCAATGCAGCCACAAACAAGAAAGGCTGAACCCATCACAGCGCATCGAGCGCCCGATGCCGGCCAGCCCCTCCAACATTTCTCAACCAATCCCTACCGGTCTTTGGTTCAGTAATCCGTTTGATGCAAGATCATGAAACCCGTGGCGAAAGGAACACCAACATCCACCGCCCACTCCGCCGCTTTTGTACCGTGCAATTGCCTTACCAATTGGATATTGTTGATTAAACGATAGTTGCATGAGCGATGTTGAAGACAGGCTATGTATAAGTTGCTCTAATAGGGAAAGAAATCCCATGTCCCACCGGTATAACCCTGGAATTTACACCCATTGCGGCGCATGGTATCCTGCCGGTTAGGGAAAGGGCGAATTCCTTGGATCGAAACACCCGATGAGCTGTGGAAAATAACGTTTGCGCAGACGTCCCACAAGACCCATGAAAGCTACAGAAACAATTGCCATTATCGGTGGTGGACCGGCCGGTGCCATGGCCGCATGGGGTCTCTTGGAGAACTCCGGTAGGAAGCGGGCGGTGAAACCACATCGAGTCCTCATTTTTGAGGAAAAGCATGGTTGGGAAAAGCCCTGCGGCGGAGGATTGACCTATAAGGTCCTTCGCCGCTACCCGTTCCTGGAAGAGACCGTCGCTGAACATCAAATGATTCATGAGGTTGACCTGATTGCCCCGGATGGATCGTCCGTCCGCCTTCCGCTCCATCATCCCATCGCCATTTATTCGCGGAAGGTATTGAATGGATTGCTGTTACGGCGGGCGCTCGAAGCCGGAGCGGAGATCATCTCCGATCACGTTCGGGACTTCACGCGAGTGCGGAACGGCTGGGAGATCTGTGGAAGAAGTGAAACGTATGAAGCTGATTTCCTGGTTCTTGCGGCTGGCGCTCGCACGCGGTTGCGGCACATCCTGGTTCGGGACATCCCATCGCACGACCTTATGCTGACCTTGGGTTACTACGTGCCCGGAACGGACCGGTGCCTTCGCGTGCGCTTCTTTGAGGACTTTGAGGGCTACGCCTGGTCGTTCCCACGCTCCGACCACGTTTCGGTTGGAGTTTGCGGCAAGACTGGGGAGAATTCCATGCCGGAATTGCGCGACAGACTCCGCGCCTTTATGGGTGAGTTCGGTTACTCTATGGATAAGGCGAACGTTTTCAGCCATGTACTGCCTTCTCTGGGCAAAGAAAGCTGGCGGAACATGCGACTGGCGGGCGAGGGGTGGGCCATCGCGGGCGATTCCGGGGGTCTGGTGGATCCGGTGACGGGAGAGGGCATCTATTACGCCATGCGGTCGGGAGAATTGTTGGGTGAGGCGCTACGCGAAGATGTTCCCCAGGAATATCCGGCCCGGATTGAAGCCGAATTCGGACACCGGCTGACTCTGGCCGCACGGCTTGCGCCCCATTTTTACCACGGAGACTTCCTGGGCAAGCCCTGGACCCACCGCGTGGTTGAGTACAGCGCCCTCAGCCGGAGCTGCGAATCCCTTCTTCAGGACCTGGTGGATGGATCACAGAATTATGGTACTCTGCTGCGGCGGCTCACCGTCACTCTGGCAAAGGGAGTGCTGGAAATGGGCGTGGGATCCTTGCGGCGGCATGTCTCACACTTGGGGAGGCCGAATGCCGCCAGGGAAAACTAGCGCCCAGTCCGGGCTAATCGCAATACTGTTCAGTTAAGGCAAGTTTCATGATTTTGATCTCAGAGGCGTTGCCTGACCTCTCACCCCGGCCCTCTCCCCGCAAGCGGGGAGAGGGCCGGGGTGAGGGGTTCTGGTTCAACTGTGTGCATTATTCTCGAACGAACCTTAAGTGAACAGTGTTAGGGCTAATCGATGTGAAGGAACCGAGGATGCCCTCCGCTTACAGGTCTCAGCCGACCGTGCTTTCTTCTTGCTGATAGCTGAGGGTAGAAGGCTCTTTTTTAACATGCCAACCAAATCTCAAGAACTCTTTGCCAGAGCGCAGCGGTTGATGCCCGGGGGAGTTAATTCTCCGGTTCGGGCTTTCCGCGCCGTCGGGGGCGATCCCATCTTCATCGCCAGCGGTAAAGGCTGCCGCATGACGGACGTGGATGGCCGCCAGTATATCGACTATATGATGTCCTGGGGTCCGCTCATCGCCGGGCATGCGCATCCTGAAGTGGTTGAAGCGGTGGCTCACGCCCTTGAAGCAGGAACCAGTTTCGGGGCTTCGACTCCCGCCGAAGTGGAACTGGCAGGGCAGATTCAGGAGGCCATCCCCTCCATGCAGCGGCTCCGACTGGTGAGTTCCGGGACGGAAGCGACTCTCTCCGCTTTGCGCGTAGCCCGGGGCGCCACCGGCCGCGACAAGATCTTGAAATTTGAGGGCTGCTACCACGGACACGGGGATAGTCTTTTGGTGAAGGCCGGCTCCGGCGCGGCCACACTCGGCTTGCCGGACAGTCCCGGCGTCCCCCAGGCGCTCGCGGAGTTGACTCTCACCGTCCCCTTCAACGATCCTCACGCGCTGCAAGAAGTTTTTGACCGGCATCGCCAACAGATTGCCGCCGCCATCGTGGAACCGGTATCGGGCAACATGGGATGCGTTCCGCCCCGGCCCGGGTTTCTGGAAAGGCTGCGCGACCTGACCCGGCAGCATGGAACCGTGTTGATTTTTGACGAAGTCATGACGGGATTCCGCCTCTCCTATGGCGGCGCGCAGCGCCAATTCGGAATTGTTCCAGACATGACGACGCTCGGCAAGATCATTGGCGGGGGTTTGCCGGTGGGCGCCTATGGCGGTAAAGTTGAACTCATGGAACAAGTTGCGCCCCTGGGTCCTATTTATCAGGCCGGTACGCTTTCTGGAAATCCGTTGGCGGTGGCCGCAGGGTTGAAAACGTTGGACATCATTCGTCGCTCGGGTTTCTATGAACGGCTCGAACAGCTTTCCAACCGTCTGGGAACCGGATTGCGCGATGCCTCGGCGCGGGCGGGCGTGCCGCTCACGGTGAATCGCGCCGCTTCCATGATAACGGCTTTCTTCACTGCAAGTCCTGTGACGGATTATGCCAGCGCCAAGCGCTCGGACACCGCGGCCTTTGGACGGTTCTTCCGGAAAATGCTCGAGCGCGGAATTTACTTGCCCCCGTCGCAGTTTGAGGCGGCGTTCGTCTCCGGCGCGCACACCGAGGCGGACATTGACGAGACCGTCGAAACCGCAGCCCAAGCTTTTGCGGAAATGAAGGGGGAAGGACTTTCAACTGCTGGAGGGGGGAGTTGAACCCCCACGCTGCTAAGCAGCGCGAGATTTTGAGTCTCGTGCGTCTGCCAATTCCGCCACTCCAGCACAAGGCAAACCAACGGTGCGCGCATTGTCCAGGTGATTCGTGGACAAGACACTGGTTGAGGATAACACGCAGCAACCTGAACCCTCAAGTTCTGGTTGCAGCGTTGTAGCGGCGGTCTCTGACCGCCGAATTTTATTTGTCAACACCTTCCGGCGGTCGGTAGTGGTGCAGTTTGCTGTAGCGGCGCTCTATGAGCGCCGAAAACCATTGAGCATTCAAGCTCGGCGGTCGCAGACCGCCGCTACAGAAATCAAACTGCATCACTACCCGGCGGTCAGAGACCGCCGCTACGGCAAACTGCGCAATTGCATCCCGGCGCGGTGAGTTCGTTTCGAAATTCTGAGGTCCCTTCAAAAGTGACAACCATGACTGAACCCGCTTACACCGAAGACCATGCCAAGGCTGGAATCGATGCGGCCTTGCCCTCCATTGAAACGTGGCCGAATCAGTTTCCCGCTTACGAGATTGAAATTCAGATTCCAGAGTTCACTTCCGTCTGCCCCAAGACGGGCTTGCCGGATTTCGGGAAGTTGACGCTCTACTACATTCCCGACAAGGCTTGCCTGGAGCTGAAATCATTCAAGATGTATACGCTGGCCTTCCGCAATCTTGGCATCTTCTACGAAAACGTGGTGAACCGCGTGCTGCGCGACGTGGTGGCGGCGGCGCAACCGGTGTCCGCGACCGTGGTGGGCGATTTCACGCCGCGCGGCGGATTGCAATCCCGCGTGATGGCAAGCTGGAGCCGCGAGCAGGGATTTGGTGTGGAATCTCGTAGGGGCGACCCTCGTGGTCGCCCGCACGTGGTGGGCTAATAAGAGGCCCTCGGAGGGGCGCAAGGTCCGCCCCACCAGGCAACAATACAGCCATTCAATGACAAATAAACCCAAAGCCGTGGTGCTGCTGAGTGGCGGACTCGATTCCGCTACCGTGCTGGCCATCGCCCTCGACAAAGGGTTCGAAGCCCATGCTCTCTCCTTCCTTTACGGCCAGCGGCACCGCTGGGAGCTGATGGCCGCGAAGCGCCTGGCGGAGAAGCTGGGAGCCGCCGCTCATCGCGTGATGGAAATTGATCTAGGTTCTTTCGGCGGATCGGCGCTCACGGCGGATGTTCCAATTCCCAAGGATCGTGAGCTTTCCGCCATCGGCGAAGGCATTCCAGCCACCTACGTCCCGGCGCGGAACACCGTATTTCTTTCGTTGGCGCTGGCCTGGGCGGAGGTGCTGGGATCGAGCGATATTTTCATCGGGGTGAACGCCCTTGACTACAGCGGTTATCCCGATTGCCGGCCGGAATTTATTGCCGCTTTTCAGCGGATGGCGGACCTGGCCACCAAGGCCGGCGTCGAAGGGCAACAAAAGCTCATCATCCACACGCCGCTGATTCAGTTGACCAAAGCCCAGATCATTCGCAAAGGCATCGAATTGGGTGTGGACTATTCGATGACCAGCACCTGCTACGATCCCTCGGCGGAAGGCCTGCCTTGCGGCCATTGCGACGCTTGCACTCTGCGGCTGAAAGGATTTGCGGAGGCGGGAGCGGCCGATCCCTTGCGCTATCCCGGCAAGATCCGCGCGCGGCCATGAGCTACGCGGTGAAAGAGATTTTCTATACGCTGCAAGGCGAGGGCGCAAACACCGGGCGCGCTTCCGTCTTCTGCCGGTTTGCGGGATGCAACCTTTGGTCCGGCCGTGAAGCCGATCGCGCCAACGCCGATTGCAATTTTTGCGACACCGATTTTGTGGGCACGGATGGGCCGGGCGGTGGCTCGTTCCAGACGGCTGAAGATTTGGCCGAAGCCATTTGCCAAACTTGGCGGGGAAGCGGAAACCCTTTCGTGGTCTCGACGGGCGGTGAACCGCTGCTGCAAATGGATGAGGCATTGACGCAGGCGATGCACGCCCGGGGTTGCATCATCGCTGTGGAGACGAACGGCACGGTTCTGCCTCCGCCGGGACTCGATTGGATTTGCGTCAGCCCCAAGGCCGGGACCGAACTGAAGTTGACCCACGGCGATGAGTTGAAGCTGATCTATCCGCAGGCCGGTGCCGGGCCCGAACAGTTCGAGGACCTCAACTTCCGGTATTTCTTTCTGCAACCTATGGACGGCCCCGAAGTCAGGATGAACACCGAGCGCGCGGTTCAATATTGCCTGGACCACCCACGATGGAGGCTGAGTCTTCAGACGCAAAAGGTACTCGGAATTCCGTGATACTTTCCGGTCAGGCTTCCATTGGAGCGAGCCCCAAGGCCGTTCACTTAAGGTCCGTTCGAGAATAACTGCACACAGTTGAACCAGAGCCCCTCACCCACCGCTTCGCGGTTCCCCCTCTCCCCGCTTGCGGGGAGAGGGCCGGGGTAATGGGTTAGGTGACACCTCGGACGGATTTTCCCCCTCCCTTGACCCTTGGAATCTGAGGTAAGCGATTTATTTTCATGCTGGAAGGTTCAGGTAGGGGCGCTATGTTGTACCCATGTAAGTACTTGACATTGGCCTTTTCATTGTCTATGATGTGCATGGA
>DATKST010000176.1:0-49571 GCA_035531475.1 Terriglobia bacterium | reverse complement strand
TCTATGAGCGCCGGAAACCGTTGAGGATCCAAGTTCGGCGCTCATAGAGCGCCGCTACAGCAAACAAACTGAGACACTGCCAGCCTGTGGGGTGATTTGACACACTTACCATCCGGGCAATATGATAAGGACCATCTGATTGCGAAGGGGGATTTCGAGGCTGCGGATGGGAAGCTTTGGGGAAAATCTTAGGCGCGAACGCGAGATGCGCGGTGTGACACTCGAGGAAATATCCGACAGCACCAAGATCAGCGTTCGCTTCCTCGATGCCCTGGAGACCGAAGATTTCTCCAAGATGCCGGGCGGAATTTTCACTCGTAGCTTCATTCGTTCCTACGCCAATTACCTGGGCCTTGACCCGGAGCAAGTTCTGGCCGAATACCAGTCGGCATTCCCACCGAAAAATGATGAGGATTTCTCGCGAATCGGCGTTAACCATGCGGTGGGGAGCTCGCCCCCTGGCCACCGCACTCTAATTGCTTGGGTGACGGCTGCCCTTTTGCTGGCCAGTGGCTACGCCCTATTCCATTATTCCCACCGACAAACGGACGCATTAGCCAACTTTGGCAACCTTCCGCAAACGTCTAAAGCCGCGCCCATAACCCCGGCCTCCGAAGCTTCTAACGCCAATTCTCCCGCCAATGGCGGGGCGACGACGGGGTCTCTGAATCCGGCAAGCGACGGGGGCACGGGCGCTTCAGCCCCAAATGCTGCTCCCAACCGAGTCAGCGCATCGTCCGGCGAATCTTCCGTGCCCACAAGTGGCCTGGCGCGGCGCGATGCGCAGGCGGGAACGCAAGCCGCTGTGGGAGGCATGCCTGGGGCCATGACGCCAGCTTCAAGATCGACCCAACCGGCCGGAAATGTGACTGAGCCTCCCGCAATTCTGGGCGAGGGTACTATGGTCTTGCAGGTTTCGGCCAAAGAGCGGTCTTGGGTGGCCGTTGAATGTGACGGCAAAACTCTTCTGCAACGAATCCTGAATCCCAACGAGGTTCGCACCCTTCGCGCCAGTGATTCCATCAACGTCACCACCGGCAATGCCCAAGGCATCACTCTGACTTTGAACGGCCAAACTCTGAAGCCGTTGGGCCGTTACGGCGAGGTGAAGACCATTCGCCTGACTTTGGCCGATCTGAAGAAAACCACTTCCAACCCATAAGGTGAGCGCAATCCCCAAAACTCTTGTCGAAATGGTGCTCGACAATGCCACCCCCATTGCGGTTCGGCGCAAGGGCGCGAAGGGCGACCTTCCGGTTTCTCCGGCCGAAAGAATCCACATTCTAATCTACCTGATCGAAGACCGTGACCCGGAAATTGCCCGGCAAGCGATTGAAACTCTCGACCAAGCCGGACGAGAGGAACTTCTCGCCGTGGTTCAGGATCCCGCGACTCCCGTGGCGGTCTTGGACCTCGCGGCCAATCACTTGGTTGAAAAGCGTGAGGAGTTGCTGGATGGGCTTTTGAAAAACCCCACTTTTCACCAGAGTCCCTCTTCGACGGACGCAGAAAATGTGACGGCCCATGCGGATGCCCCAGCCAAGACACCGGGGCCCGGCCCCATTGCAGGCTCGCCGCCGGATAGCGGCAGCGAACCTGCGGCGGATCATCCCCGGGAATCCGTTCTCCAGAAGCTCAGCAAACTTTCACCGGCCGCAAAGATCAAGCGGGCGCTGATGGGAAGCCAGGAGGAACGTCTGATCTTAATCCGCGACTCCAACAAGTCGGTGGCCCGCGCCGTGGTCCAGTCGCCCAAGCTGACCGATGCCGAAGCCGAGGCCATTGCTTCCATGCGCAACGTCATGGAGGAGGTGCTACGGCGGCTGGCGCAAAATCGCAACCATCTGAAGCATTACAGCGTGGTTCGCGCCTTGGTAGGCAATCCCCGGGTCCCCATCGACATTACTCTTCCCCTGATCTGCCGGCTGAACGACCGGGACTTAAAAATGCTCGCGCTTGACCGGAACCTTCCCGAAGTCCTTCGTACCCTGTCCGCGAAGAGCCTGCGCGAACGTCAGGCGACGCGAGGATCCGGCCTGCCCAAGAAGCACTGATGCGGAGCTTTGCGCGGCTCACAAGATGGCGACGAGGCTTCAACCTCGCTCCCCTCCGGGTTAGATTTGTTCCTTGCCTCACGCCGCTGTCAGCTCGTCGGTACCAGAAGCATCAGCGCAAACCCAAGGATGGAGGCGGCCATCAGGAAGCCCATGGGCCAGTTTGACGAAAGATGGGCGAAAGCGCCGGCCAACGCCCCGCCGGTAAAGCTGCCGAAATATTGCAAGGTTTGGAACGAGCCCATGGCCGTGCCGTAGGAGGCTTCATGCGTGACGCGCGTCACCAGGCTGGGAAGAATCGGCTCAAGCCCGGTGAACCCAATCAAAAACAGCGATCCCGGAATCAGCACAGCGGCCAAATGATGGGGAGAGAGGCCCGCTGAGTCCGGGCGAAACAGCATGAAGGCGCTGATCAACATGAGGACGAATGCAAACGCTGTCAGGCTGCGCCTCCATCCGAGGTCCGCGCCCTTTGAGAACAAGAACATCGTAGCGCCGCTCGCCAGGACCATGGGAACGAGCACGACCCAATAACGGGTGAGAGGCAGATGATACCGTTCGGTGAGGATAAGTGGGAAGAAGAACCAGAAAGTCGTCATGAAAACATTCATCAGGAAGCCGCCGAAGTCAACCATGATCAGCGCCCGCGACTTCAGAACCTGGGTGACCGGCGCCAGTGCCCTGCTGCGAGGTGGAGTGTCCGGCAAGGTTCGCGCCAACACCAGTACCGTGGCCGTACCCAGAATGCCGGTAATCCAGAACAGCCATTGCGGATGGAGCAAACCGGCGATGACCGGTCCGCCTATCACTCCCACGATGAACGCAATACCGATGGGAATTCCAAGAAAAGCGAAACCCGTGGAGCGGCGCTCCTTTGGAATGTTGTCTGCGACTGCGGCGAACGCGACCGAAGTAATGGTGCCCATGCCTTGAATGAAGCGGGCCACAATCAGCTCTCCGATCCTGAGTGTGGGCGGGAACCAGCCGGGCATGGCGCAGAGGAACGATCCCAAACTGAAAACCGTCATCCCAAGAATCAGGACTTTTCTGCGCCCCAGGCGGTCGGAAAGGCGTCCCATGGGAATCGCCGTGCATGCTACCGCCATGCCGTAAATTCCGAAGGCCACGCCCGCCAGGAACCGTGAATGAGTGAACTCCAGGCCATAGAGCGTGAAGACGGGCAGGACCAGGAACAGACCTAACATGCGAAGCCCCACCGCACCGGCCAAGGCCGCCAGAAGTTTCTTCTGGTAGGAGGTGAAAGAGAGTGGTGGGGTTTTGGTCAAGGTTGCCATCTGCGAGTATTGTTAAGCCGACCATCCTGCAGGGGAAACCGTCCAAGAAGCCGGGCCGGAACTTGTGTCGGGGGAAAGGTGGCAGCGTCGAGCTGGAGTTAAGCGATCCGTGTGCTCACCAACCGTCCACAACTCAGCCTGGCAGGATTTCACCATGAGGCCTTACTGGAGCGATGCTCCTTCGGGATATTCCACGAAGTCCGCCGTAACCTTGGAGGGAATCAAGCCCTTCGTGAAGGCTTGGTCAAGCAGGGTTTGTACTGCTTGGCGCCCCTGATCTCCATAGTCCAGCGTCCAGTGGTTCACATACATGGAAACAAATTGGTCAGCCGTCGAGCGGTCCAGGCCTCGGGCAAACTGCATGGCGTACTCCAGGGCCTCTTCGCGGTGTTCGAGACTGTAGCGGATGCTTTCGCGGAGAATCTTCGCCACCGACTGCAAGGTAGGAACGCCCAGGGAGCGGCGGATGACATTGCCTCCCAGCGGAAGCGGCAGCCCCGTCGTCTGATGCCACCATTCACCCAGATCCACCACCTTGTTCAATCCCTCTTGCGCGTAAGTGAGCTGCCCTTCATGGATCACGACCCCGGCGTCGGCATCGCCTCGCGCCACGCAAGGCAAGACCTCGTCAAATGCGACGAAGATGGGCTCCACTTCCGGCTCGTAGAGGAGAAGAGTGAGATAAGCCGTGGTCAGTTTTCCCGGTACGGCCACACGCCTCTGCTTCAAATTGTCCGCAGACATGGGGCCTTTGGATACGATCATGGGTCCATATCGCTCCCCAAAGCTGGCGCCGCAAGGCAACAACATATATTGCTCCGCCAGAAAGGGATAAGCGAAAAAGGAGACAGCACTGATGTCGTAAACGCCCTGCAATGCTTTCTGGTTCAAACTCTGAATGTCCTCGAGAACGTGGAGGAACTTAATGCCATCTGTCCCGATTTTGCGAGTGGCCAGAGCATAAAACATAAAAGCGTCGTCCGAATCCGGACTATGAGCGAGCTTTAGCTCACGGGTCTGCGTGAAAATGCGCTGAACCTCTTTCTTCGGCGAAAGAGCCATAGATTCCCCTCACCATCTGTGCCGTGGATTTTTATTTTCATCGTAGCACAAGGGGGGCCCGCCTGTGAAAGGCAGCCGCCCACCTCGGTAGTGGACCATTTTCGCTGCTGTAGCGGCGGTCTCTGACTGCCGAACTTTATTTTTCAACAGCTTCCGGCGGTCTCTAACCGTTGAACTTTATTCTTCAACAGTTTCCGGCGGTCAGAGACCGCCGCTACAGCAAACTGACCCACTACCCCCACCATTGGCTTCACATCTTGCTATATGCAGAGGCAACCCTCTGGCCGCCCCTGGGAAAGCACAAGTGCCACCCCTAAACTGCGAACAAAGCCAGGTTCCCCCAAGTATCACGTTCAAAAGCGAGTGATTCATGGGTTCTATAATTCACGACCGGTTTGAAACTCCGCCTCTCTGAGACGGTTCCCGCCGCCGGCAGATTGGTCCGAGCGCGAACCGAGTTCAAAGCGCGAAGCGCCTCCGCTGCTACGTTGGAGTTGCGGTCGCGCGTCAAGTGATCGAGCGGTGTGATGCTCGAGGCGTCTCCGGTATACATCAGGACACCGCAAATACCCTGG
This sequence comes from Terriglobia bacterium, assembly GCA_035531475.1. Lineage (GTDB taxonomy): Bacteria > Acidobacteriota > Terriglobia > UBA7540 > UBA7540 > CALCEB01. The sequence continues at coordinate 44,585 of DATKST010000176.1, read as the reverse complement.
CGCACCCGCGTGCTCTTGCTGGCCATAAGCGGATACATCTCCTGAAGATAGGTTTTGTTGCGAGTCAGTTCGATCAGGTACGTCTGCGCCTCGTCTGCGTGCGTCCGCGAATCAAAACCGTTCACCAAGTCCTTCAGATGGCTTTGCTGGCCAAGGGCTGCGAAGGCGAAAGCCATCGCCAGCTTCACACCCGCGTCTTTTTCAACTTTGGAACGTCTTTCAAGCTCGGGCAGGGCCTTCTTGTCACCGGCGCGGGCCATGCCCTCGGCGGCGTAAGTCCGGTCCGCCTTTTCATTATTCCAGAGCGCCTTAATGAAGATGGGCAGAGACACGGTATCACCGATGTAAGCGAGGCCCTGGAGCGCCGCCTCACGGACGTCTTTGTCCTGATCGTTCTGGACCATCGCCTGGAGCTTCGGAACGGCCGACTGGGCTCGCAAGATGCCGGTGGTGAGCGCCGCCTGCACCTTCACATCCTTATCGGGCGAGCCCAACAGATCCACCAGCTTTGGACCCGCCGTGATATCTTCGATCTTGGCGAGAGCCACGACCGCGTTCACCGCCAGGCCCACATCCGTGGAGTGCGCCGCCACCACCAGATCGGGCACGGCGGGGCGGGCCACCAGGATGCCAAGTCCCCGCGCCGCTTCGCGAGCCGGAGCGATCGACCGGGTGTCCTGCATGGCGGCGATGAGGGCGGTGATGACGCTGGGATTCACTTGAATTCCGGGATCGATGCGCGTGTCTCCACCGCTGAACTTGCTCTTGGCGCGATTGTAATTTCTCTTCAGGAACCCGCTGACGCCCAGGCTGGGCAAATTCGCCGTGTAATAACTCACGGCGGCCTCTACTGCAAATGTTCGCACGGTGGGATCGGTATCTTTAGTGGCGGTGAGCAGCGCCGCCAGGGATTGCGCATTGCGGAACTGCGCCAGGGCCAGGATCACCTCTTTGCGAACCTTGGTGCTGGGATCGGTGAGCGCCGCTGCAAGCGGCGGAATCGCCGCTATTTGGCCGCTCTCGCCAAGCTGCTTGGCCGCACTGACGCGGGCCGACTCATCCGTGCTCTTCAATTGCTGGGTGAGGGGGTTGAGGTCACTCGATGAATTGTCAGCAGCGCCTGGAACCGCCCCGCACGGCTTAACAATCCAGGTCCCAAATAAAAGGCAAGTAAGCAACGGAATCAGTCGCAGGCCGAGTGTTCCTGATCTGAATGATGAAATCATTCCATACCTTCGGACGAATGAGAGTCAACGGTCTCCGTTCGAATCCCCAGCTCGCGTCGTGCTTGTTCCGCACGCTCCGGGCCAACCACCGGGCCGCCCGCGCCCCGGACGAGCCAGGGGAGCGGCACTCCGAGCAAGACGATTTTGACGATGTCACTCGCGATGAACGGATAAAACCCCAGTAGTAGCGCGTTGCGAGCCGAGCCACCCCAAAACGCCCATAGCCAAGTTACGCCCACGGCCAGGATCACAACGTCTGCGGCCATCAAGGCTAGCGCCAGCGTCCAGGTTCTGCGGCTGGCGCCCTGCTCGACGAGCCAACCGAGCAGCCCGGCTGCAATCGGAAAGCTGAGCAGATACCCCCCGTTGGCGCCCAGCAGGTGGGTGAATGACGACGCTCCTGCCGCAAACACCGGCAGCCCCATAGCCCCCAGCGCAAGGTAGACAGCCTGAGAAAGAAATCCCCGGCGGCTTCCCAACACCGCTCCACTTGCCATCACCGCCAGGGTCTGTCCCGTGAACGGTACAGGGGTGAATGGCAGCCGAAGATAAAATTGGGCAAGAACCGCCGTGAGCAAAGCAAAACCCGAAATCCACAAAGCGTCCCGCAGGAGGCTGTCTGCAGGAGCAAAATGATCGACCAGGACGTTTGACGAAACGCGCGACATTGCTCTCCTCAGCTTCTTTCTTGTGCTGTACACACGGTCGTAAGTCTGCGACGACCGGTCCTGTAGCGCCGGTCTGTGACCGGCGAATTTCGCCGCTCCCTGTCAGGGCAGGCGCCGAGCGGCGCTACAGCAAATGCCCGTCGTCGACTTACGTCCTCATGTATAGCAAACTTGCATACGGCTCCGAATTGGCCCACTTCTCCTGAGTAAACCGGAGACTTACCCTTTGAAGCCACCGCGAATTCCTGTTCAGCTCGCCGCAAACTTGCATTATATCTCAACTTCACATCACCGGGGTGGCCAACACGCCTTGTGGACGAATTCGGTGGGCAGAGATCTGAACATGATCCCCGTCGCCCCCGCGCAGGCAAGGGGCCGTGCAGTTCCCCACCGGCAAACCTGGATTCCCGCCTTCGCGGGAATGATGGTGCCAGCGGGAGTGCCGAGTCTGCCCGGTAATGACCGGTGCCAGCGGGAATGGCGTACCTATAGGTGGCGCCTTGCTCCCGTCGCCGTTGCCCCCGCGTAGGCGGGGGCCCATGCTGTTCCGCATCGACAAGTTCAACGTTCACCTTGCCAGACCCAAAGCCACCGGCACTCCATCCAAGGTATGCCCGTGGCGCCGCATCCGGAAGGGATTCGGGTCGAAAAATTTTCCCGGGCAGTGTCGAGTAAAGTTATAGGCGAATTTGTGCGTAGAAATAGCGTCAGGCCCGAGGGGCTACAAAACGAGGGGAAACAATACAGGTGTCGTAACTAATTAGTAAATGACTGTCAACTGCATTGTAGGCCCCGAAAATCGTTTGGATATGAAGAAAATGGTGGACGCGAAGGGATTCGAACCCTCGACCTCAGCGTTGCGAACGCCGCGCTCTCCCAACTGAGCTACGCGCCCCGGTCAAACGGTAATTTCGAGTCTCAATATAACATTTTGAGTTCCGCCCGACAACCTGCCGGAGATTCTGCAATTTAGAGAGAACCATCCTTCCGGACTATCGCGACATCAAACCATTGAAGACCGAAAGGAAGGTTGATGTAATTCAAGGCCAGTTCCCTGCCGATAGATATTTGTGGTGCCCCATCAACCACGCCTTGCGGGTGCAGCGAAAAAGGAAAGAATCAGAAGCGATGATGTCCTCCTACCACACGAGATTCCTCAGCGTTGCCGAAGAAAGGGTAGAGATTGCGGCGGCGCCAGCGTTCGAGCCCGCTCCCAGCTTCGGCAAAGCTCTTTTCTGGAATGCGCTGCTTCTGGCTGGCATCCTGAATGGCGCGTATTTCTTGATCCGGCTGATTGGCAAGCTCTAACCGGGATTCTTCACGAAGGAAAGTTCGCAAATAATCCAGGCCAAGATAAGCTCGTGAATCACCCAGGTTAACATCAATACTGTTCAGTTAAAGTGGGTCTCATGATCTTGATGTCAGAGGCGTCGCCTGATCCCTCACCCACCGCTGTGCGGTGGGTGAGGGGCTCTGGTTTAACCGTGTGCATTATTCTCGAACGGACCTTATGTGAACAGTATTGGGGTCAACCTGGCGATCTATCCCAAGTGCCATTTGCGGCCATCACGTTCAACAAAGGTATCCGCGGCGGGCGGACCCCACGTGCTCGCTTCGTAAAAATAGAGACCCTTCTTCCCATCCTCTTTCCAGCGATTGAGGATGGGTGTGATCAATTGCCAGCTCAAATCGACAAAGTCATCCCTGGTAAAAAGCATAGGATCGCCCAACATGCAGTCGAGCAGCAGCGTCTCATAGGCCGTTGTGGGCGGCGCCTCACCGAAAGCCTTGTCGTATTGAAAGTCCATGGCCACCGGTCGAATCTGCATCGTGGTGCCCGGAATCTTGGCATTGAACTTCAGGGAGATACCTTCATCGGGCTGAATGTGAACGGTCAGAATGTTGGGCTCAATCGCTTGGGTCAAAATACCCCGGAAGAGCAGGTGGGGAGCCCGCCGGAACTGGATCGCGATCTCCGAGACGCGGTTGGAGAGGCGCTTGCCGGAGCGGACGTAGAATGGCACGTCCGCCCATCGCCAATTATCAATGTAAAGCTTTAGAGCGGCAAAAGTTTCAACGGTGGATTGTGGGGAAACTTTGGGCTCCGCCCGGTAGGAGGGTAGCTGATGGCCGTCCGTCCAGCCCTCCACATATTGCCCTCGCACCGCGAAGTCATTCAGTTGATCGAGCGGAATGGGGCGCACCGCCCGCATGGCCTTGGCCTTCTCGTCGCGCACGGCCGTGGCCTCAAACATGGCGGGCGGCTCCATCGCCACCAAGCTCATCAGAGAAAGCACGTGATTCTGGATCATGTCCCGCAGCAGGCCGGCTTCCTCGTAGTAAGAACCGCGATTCTCAATGCCGATCTCTTCGGCCACGGTGATCTGGACGTGGTCGATATAGCGGCGGTTCCACACCGGCTCAAAGATGCCGTTGCCGAAGCGGAAGACCAAGAGGTTCTGCACCGTCTCCTTGCCCAGATAGTGGTCAATCCGGAAAATTTGTTCCTCGCGGAAAACACTGGTCAGCGCGCGGTTCAACTCCCTGGCGCTCTCCAAGTCTCTCCCGAACGGTTTTTCCACTACAATACGCGTCCAACTGCTTCCGTTCCCTTTGGGATGGGAGAGACCGGCGGCGCCGAGGTGGTTGATGATGACCGGAAAGAAGCTCGGCGGCGTCGCCAGATAGAACAGGCGGTTACCGTTGGTGCCGCGCGCCTCATCCAGTTGATCAAGAAGCTTCTTGAGTTGCGCATAGGCGTCCGGATCTCCAAAATCGTCGGAGATATAGTGAACACCCTGCGTAAAACTCTCTACGGATTGATCGTGTTCTGAGGAAAGATTCAGGTATTTCTTGACGCCTTGCCGCATCTTGTCCCGGAAGGTGTCATCGTTGTAAGGTGTCTTGGCGCAGCCAATCACGGAGAATCCTTCCGGAAGCAACTGCTGGCGGGCCAAATAGTAGAGTGCGGGAATCAGCTTCCTCTCCGTCAAATCACCCGAAGCCCCAAAAATCACCATGACACAAGGTTCAGGAACTCTTCTTTGTGTGGATTGCGCTTCGATAGAATTGGAAAGAATGGTGGCTTCAGCCATGTCGTCGGCTCCTCCCTTGTCTACAAACAGTGTGAGCTTGCCAGTCGATTCCCGCTCCAGCCCCGTTGGCCGGCAAGACCCCGGTGCCACGCCCAAACTCATCTGAACACGCCTTACGGCTTACCATAGAAGCATCTCGTGGGCCTTCGCCACAACGTTTGAGGCCGTGAAGCCAAACTTTTCGGCAAGCACCTTGTATGGGGCCGAGGCTCCAAAATGGGTCATGCCGATAACGCCGCCTTTCGGTCCCACGTAGCGGTCCCAGCCAAATGGCGAAGCGGCTTCGACGGCAAGCCGCAGCTCGTATTCAGCCGGGAAGACAGCGCCCCGGTATGACTTGGATTGCTTTTCAAACAAGTCCCAACTCGGCATGCTCACAACTCGGGTTGTGTGTCCCTCCGCCACCAGCTTTTCATAAGCCTCAATGGCCACCGCCACTTCGGACCCGGAAGCGATCAGCAGAATGCCCGGCCCGTTGCCTATGGACTCGGCAAGGACATAGGCTCCGCGCTCCAGGCCTTCAGCCGAAGCGTATTTTGCCCGGTCAATGATGGGAAGGGTCTGCCGGGACAACGCAAACAGCACGGGACCACCCTGGTGTTCGATCGCCACTCGCCAGGCCACGGCGGTTTCATTGGCGTCAGCGGGACGGATAAAACAGAGATTAGGAATGGCGCGAAGCGAAGGAATCTGTTCGATGGGTTGATGGGTGGGTCCATCTTCGCCGAGAAAAATGCTGTCATGCGAGAAGTAGAAAATGGTGTGAATTTCCATGAGCGCCGCCAAGCGGATGGTGGGGCGCATATAGTCCGAAAAAGTCATATAGGTGCCGCCGTAAGGGATCAACCCACTCACCGCCAAGCCATTCAAAATGGCGCCCATGCCGTGCTCGCGCACGCCGTAATGCACATTCCGGCCCCCATAATTGTCCTTCTCGAAGTCGCCTGCTCCTTTGATCAGGGTGTTGTTGGAACCGGTCAGGTCAGCAGAACCCGCAATTAGTGTCGGCAGAGAGGGCGAGATGGCATTCACCACTTTGGCGGAAGCTTGGCGCGTCGCCAGCATCCCATCGGAGGGCTTGAACGTGGGAATCTTGGATTGCCATCCCTCTGGAAGTTCGCCTCGCACATAGCGGTCAAACTCCGCAGCCAGCTCCGGGTAGGCGGCGCGGTAGGCGGCATAGCGGGCGTTCCAATCGGCCTCCAATTTCTTGCCGTGCTCGAGGGCCTTCCTGAATTTCGCCAATGATTCCGCGGGGATATAGAAAGGCGGATCGAGCGGCCATCCCAGGTTCAGCTTGGTCAACTTTACCTCTTCCACGCCCAGCGGTTCGCCGTGGACTTCCGCCGTGTCGTGCTTGTTGGGGCTGCCATAGCCAATGTGAGTCCGCGCGCAAATGAAGGATGGGCGGTGCTTTTCGGCATGGGCGCGGTCGATGGCGCCTGCCACGGCTTCCAGGTCATTCCCATCCGGCAGCCTCTGCACAAACCATTCATAAGCCTCAAAGCGTTTGCAGCGGTCTTCCGTAAAAGCAATCTGGGTGTTGCCGTCAATCGTGATGTGATTGTTGTCATAAAGATAGACCAGGTTGTTAAGTCCGAGGTGGCCCGCCAATGATGCCGCCTCCGAAGCGACGCCTTCCATCAAGTCCCCGTCACTCACGATGGCGTAGACCTTGTAATCCAGAATTTCATGCCCAGGCCGGTTGAAGTGGGCGGCCAAATATTTCTGGGCCATGGCCATGCCCACGCCGTTGGCAAACCCCTGGCCAAGCGGACCGGTGGTGGTTTCAACCCCGGGAGTGAGGCCGTATTCGGGATGGCCAGGAGTCTTGCTCCCCCATTGGCGGAATTGCTTCAATTCGTCAAGCGGCAGGTCGTAACCTGTCAAATGCAGGAGACTATAAAGCAACATACAGCCGTGGCCGGGGGAAAGGACAAACCGATCGCGATCGGGCCATTTGGGGTTTGGTGGGTTGTGCCGCAGGTATCGTGTCCAGAGGACGTAGGCCATGGCAGCCGCTCCCATCGGCAGGCCGGGATGCCCCGAATTAGCCTTCTGAACGGCATCGATCGCCAGGAAGCGAAGGGTGTTGATGGAGAGCTGGTCCAGATTACTTGCGGCAGTTGAACCGGTTTGAGCCAGGGTTTGAGTGCTCAAATTGATCCTCCTTCGTGGAACAACAATCTAATGTTGAGGGCGCCTTGGAGGCGGACGGATTGCGCCCTTGCCTGCCGTGGATGCAGAGTTGGGAACGCGCCCAAGCTAAAGCTCATTATATCCTTTCCCCCTGCCTTGCAGGCAACGGTATGTGGACTCTTAGCGGCAATTTTGTTCACTTAAGGTCGGTTCGAGAATAACTGCACACGGTTGAACCAGTGCCCCTCACCCACCGCTGCGCGGTTCCCCCTCTCCCCGCAAGCGGGGAGAGGGGCGGGGTGAGGGGAGACAGGACGCCTCTGCTATCAAGATCATAAGGCACACCCAAACTGAACAGTATTGCTCTTAATCTGGATTATTCACGATGGTTTATTTGACGGCCGGTAGGGCGGCGTGCTAAAGCCACAATGGATAACACGGGACTCGCCGGCCAGGAGGGGGGGACTTGTTCGAGCGTGCCGTTCCGGATGTGAACTCGCTCACGGAGCCGCTGGCCCCTTGAACTGGGAACCGCCAGGAGCAGACGGGCAAAGGCTTCAGGAACGAACCACCAGGACCGGACAGGGCCCCAGTTGGATCACGCGGTTGGTGGTTGACCCGAAGATCACCCCATCCACCGCGCCGTGGCCGTGAACGCCCATTACGATAAGGTCCGTCCGGTCCTCCAGCGCAATCTGGATGATTTCCTGATAGGGCTTGCCGATGCGTGCGGTGGACTTGACCTTATCTGACTTCAGCGATGCGGCAGGAACCACACTTTCCAAGCGTTGGCGCGCCTCAATCAATGAGTTTTGCCAACCGGACTGGGGAAAGTGATCCAGCGTATAAAGCAGGGTCAGCTCGGCGCCATATTCCTGAACAAGCGAAATAGCATAGGGCAGCGCCCCCTGCGCCGTCTTCGAAAAGTCCGTGCAGAACAGAACCTTGTGTAAGCGCACGCTGTTCCCTTTTGCGCCCGGATCCACAAAGTCGTGAGCCGGTCGCCGGACCACCAGCACGGGACAGCGGGCCCGGTGCAACACCTTTGCGGTCACCGATCCCATCATAAGTCGGTCGATTCCCTGTCGGCCGTGCGTGCCCATGACAATCAAGTCCGCGGCCTGCGCCTCCGCCGAAGTCAATATGGAGTCCGCGGGGTTGCCTTCCTTGACAATCAGCTCCACCGGAACAGCAAGAGGCGGATGGCAACTTGCCATCTTTTCAAGCTGCCGCTGGGCGTTTGCCGCCAGATCGTGTTGGATTTCGTTAACCACGTCCGGTGAGGCGTATTCAGGATAGAGTAATGGGAGCGCCGGGATCACGTGTTCCAAGTAAAGCCGCGCTTCATAATGCCGCGCCAGCGAATAGCCGTAATCGTAAGCCCGGGCAGAATATTCTGAAAAATCCAGGGGACACAGAATCCTCTCAAATTTCAGCATCGCCATTCGACTGTCTATCTCCTCCCCCCTCATAGACAGTTTACCCTACTCTTGCCCGCTCGTGCCGTGCCGCGACTGCCAGCCTTGCAGGTTGCGGAAAAACATGTCGCGGCGGCTTTATGCCGCCAGCCGCATATTGACAACGTTGGGCTTATGGCGATATAAAATCGCCGCTACGCCCTTCCCAGAGGGTTTTTCCGCAACCGGCTGGATGGAGCCGATAAGCGATGGTAAGCGGCCGCCAGATCCTTGCCCAAGCACTCGGCCAAGCGAAAGTAGGCCTGCGGAAACCGCCGCAGGAAAGCGGAAAAATCATCGCGACGCATCGCGCCCACAGTGACACCCGTTTCGGCTACGGCTGAGACTCCATAGGGGCCGCCGGAGAACATGGCGCTGACCCCGAGCAAATCGCCCGGGCCGGCCATGTGGACTTTCCAGCGGCGGCCTTTGGCATCACAGACGTTAACGCTGGCATTCCCCGCCAGAATCAGAAAGATGTGTGTCGCAGCATCACTCTCGTTGAAAATGGCCAAGCCTTTCGCATACCTTCCGACGGCCAACTTCTGAAGGGTAGCGCGAACCGACTCTGGCGGCAGTTCGCTGAAAATTGAGACCTTTGCCAACGCTGAGGTCTCCGCAAGGTGCGGGCGGCGTGATCCTGAATTACTTGTATCTCGCACCAGTCGAGGATGAACCCGTGGCCGCTTCCCGGTCAGTGACTGCAATCACAAGAGTTTGTGACTGGCCTCGAGACAGACGGAGGGGCTGGCATGGCGCCCGCCAGGTCCGGGCAACCACCGGGGTCGCCCCGATGTGCCCCGATGGGATCGATTTGCTGGCAACCTTGCTTCCTCGTCTCCATTACTTGCCAGGGACTGTGAGCACGGGGCACGGAGAAGTCCGGGTGATGATCTCGGTCGTCCGTCCGAAGAGCAAGCTGCCGAAAAACTGGCTGGGCATGTTTCCAATCACGATGAGGCTGGCGCGGTTCTTTTTGGCCACATCGACGATCTGCTCCGCAGGATGCCCCCGGCGGACCTCCTCGGTTACGTGGCAGCGGCTTCGAACTTCGGGATCGACCCAATCGCACAGGGTTTGGTGAAGCTCGCGGGCAGTTGGCTTCAGCGCCGGCTCACCCGCCACGTGGGCCACCACCAACTCGGCGCCTGTGCGCTTGGCCACCGCCGCGGCGTGTTCCAAAACCTGGCGTGAATGGTCACTGTAATCGACTGCGCAGAGCACACGCTTGATGGCGTTGAGTGCAGTGAGAGATTTCACTTGGGGTCCCACGGTCACGAGCGGCGCCGGCGTCTGGCGCAGAACGCTTTCGGTGACCGATCCCAGGCGGAACCTGACGAAACCGGTCCGGCCGTGGGTGCCCATTACCGCCAGTCCGGCTTTCGATTGGTTCAGCCCCTCCAGGATGGCCGTCACCGCGTCTGCCTCCACCACCTTGACCGAGCGCGGCAGGCTGGGGGGTAAGTACTTGCGGGAAAAGTCTTCGGTGAGGGCCAGGGCGGCCCGGGCGCTGCGCCGGAGCTGGGTCTTCAGCGCGGCCGTCTGGGCTTCGGTGAAATAGACGGGGGCTTCCAGCCGCTGGGCGTGAAGCACCAGAAGGCTGGCTTCGAACGCCTTCGCAAAAAGCGCCGCTACTCGCAGGGCGGCGGCGGAGTGTTCACTGAAATCGATCGGACATAAAATTTGCTTCGGGTCAAAATTCTCCAAATTGCACCTCTTGGGGCGGCAGGGTTACTGCTCGCCCGTTTACCGCGTCCTATTTTGCGGCGGCGCGCCTTTCCGCAGCGCGGCGATGGGATTCGGCGCAAGGACGGTTCAGCGCGGCTCTTCCGTCATTCACGCCGGCCGGGAGCGACAGCAAGCCTGCTGCCACGCCTAGCGCGGATTATTCACGAAGTTTTACTCAAGGACCGTCAGGGCACGGTTAAAACCGTGCCCTGACGGTCCCTTACCGGAAGTCCTTGAATAATCCGGGCTAGCGAGCCGCCTCATCCATCATTTTCACCATCACATCTTCCACTTCTTCAGCAACCGCGCGCAGACCGGGCATCTGAAACAGATCGAGCAAAGCCGCCGGCCGGAGCATGGCCAGCGTCACGCCGCTGCCTTGACGGTAGATCGCGATGCGGCAAGGTAGCGCCGTCGCGATTTCCATGTTGGCTTCCAGCACTTTTTTCGCCTGCTGCGGATTGCACACTTCGTAGATCAGGCAGTCACGGTCAAATTCGACACCCTTTTCTTTCAGTTTGGCTTTGAGGTCGTGTACGGCAAGGACACCGAACTTGTACTTCTGCCCCGCGGCCTCAAGCGCGGTGGCGACCTCCGGCAGGTCCTTATTGGATTGCACGCGATAGAGCATACAGTTCTCCTTGGTATCGTTTTTTCAGCACGGCCCACGCGCAGCAGGCGAGCCGGCCAGTGGGCGTCAGGGGACGGCTTGAGGGGCGCCGTTCCAGCGGGCCGAAAAACCTTTTACGATCGCGTTCAAGAGCGGACGCCCAGCTTCTGCAGTACAGCCATCATCGGACACCAGGTGGTGAATGCTGACTGGATCAGGTTGACTGCCACGAAGCCGGTGAACAGGAACCACTTGGCGCTCGCGTAATAACCCAGCAGGAGCGTTGCCAAAACGAAAGCCCCTGCAATCAGTCTTAGCCATCGGTTCACATCCATCTTCTTATTCCTCCTTGGGGTTGATTGTGGTGCTTTCGCCCGGTGTGGAGCGGGCTAAATCCTGCGGTTTTTTTCGCAAGCGGCGCGCATGGTAGAAATAAAGCACCGGAATGGCCAGTTGCGAGAGAAGGGTTGACGCAATCGCGCCCGCCATAAGGGAAATCGCCAGCCCTTGGAAGATGGGATCAAAAATGATCACGAAGGACCCCGCTACCACCGCGGCGGCGGTGAGCAGGATGGGCCGGAAGCGGACGGCGCCGGCCTCAATCACCGCCTGCTCGGCAGACAAGCCTTGCTGCATGCGGAGGTCGGCAAAATCCACCACAATAATCGAATTGCGCACGATGATGCCTGCCCCAGCGATGAACCCAATGATCGACGTGGCCGTGAAAAACGCACCCATCAGGGCGTGGGCAGGCAGTATGCCAATCAGCGTCAGCGGGATGGGCGCCATAATCACCAGGGGCACACGGAAGGATTGGAACCAGGCAACCACTATCACGTAAATCAAAATCAGGGCCACGGCAAAGGCGAACCCCAGGTCGCGGAACACGTGGTAGGTGATGCGCCATTCGCCATCCCATTTGAAGGCGATTCGGTTGGTAAAGAACGGATAGGCGGTCCAGTAGCGCTCGATCGATTTTCCACTGGCCGCGCGCAATGAGTTGAGCGCCTTGCCCATCTTGAGCATGGCGTAGATGGGGCTTTCTTGCTGGCCAGCGACATCTCCGGTGACATAGACCACGCGCTTCAGGTTCTCATGGTAAATGCTCTTTTCGATGGTTCCGTCGTCAATGCGGGTCAGCTCACTGAGGGGAACCAGCGTGCCGCCCGGCGACATCACGCGCAGCTCGCCCAGGCTGGTGACCGTGCTGCGGTCGGCGCGGGGCAGCCGCAGGAAGATATCAACGTCTTCTCTCTCATCCGGCAGATGGGCGAGACCGGCCACCGCGCCGCTCAACCCCAGCCGCAGGGTCTGGGCAATCTGATCGTCACTGATTCCGTTCAGCGCGGCCTTCTGTTTGTCGACCACAAAGCGGAATTCCTTCTCGGGGGCTTCGACGGACCAGTCCACATCCACCACTCCGGGCGTTCGCCGGAATATTTCGCGAACCTGGCGCGCTGCAGCGATTTGCTGTGCATCACTGGGACCGAAAATTTCCGCCATCAATGTGGCGTAGACGGGCGGTCCGGGGGGGATTTCCGCCACTTTGAGTTTGGCCCCGTAGCGTGCGCCAATCGGATCAATCGCCAAACGAACGCGCTTGGCGATTTCGTGGCTCTGGGAGGAGCGCCGCTGCTTGGGAAGCAGGTTCACCTGGACGTCAGCCTGGTTGGCGCCGCGTCGCAGAAAGTAATGCCGCACCAGACCATTGAAATTGTAGGGTCCGGCCGTGCCGGCGTAAACCACGTAATTGGCCACTTCCGGCTCCCGTGCGGCGCGTTGGGCGACCTCGCGCGTGACCCGCGCGGTCTGCTCCAGCGTCGTGCCCTCGGGCATGTCCACAATAATTTGAAACTCACTCTTGTTGTCAAAGGGCAGCATCTTGACCCAGACGATCTTCAAGAGAGGCAAAGAAAGAGCCGCCAGGAGCAGGAATATGACGCCCGCCAGGAACAGTCGCCGCTTGCGCGCATTCAGGATCAACGGGGTGACCAGCCGGCGGTAGATGCGTACGGTCCAGCCCTCCGGCGGTTCTTCTGCTTCCCGAGGGTTCTGGCCCGCTTTGGCGAGCATCCGAATGGCTGCCCACGGCGATAGCGCCAGGGCGATAAACAACGAAAAGACCATGGCCACCGAGCCGCCAACCGGAATCGGCCGCATGTATGGACCCATCAGACCGCCAACAAAAGCCATCGGCAGTATGGCCGCGATCACCGCTAGAGTGGCCAGCGCCGTGGGGTTGCCCACCGCATCGACCGCTTCCACCGCCACATCGGCCAGCGGCCGGTTCTTGTTTTCGGGAAGATGAAAATGGCGCGTAATGTTTTCCACCACAACAATGGCGTCATCCACCAGAATGCCGATCGAGAAGATGAGCGCGAACAGCGTGACACGGTTGAGCGTATAGCCGTCCATGAAGTAAATGAATAAGGTCAGCGCCAGCGTGACCGGCACCGCCGCCAGCACCACCATCGAAGACCGCCAGCCGAGGGCGAGCGCGATGAGCGCGGTAACCGCCAGGGTGGCGATCAACAGGTGTTCGAGCAGTTCATTGGATTTTTCCTGAGCGGTCGCGCCGTAATTGCGCGTAATGGTGACGTGCACGCCCGAAGGGATGACCGTGCCTTTGAGGCCGTCCACCTTAGTCAGCACGCGGTTCACAATGGCGACGGCATTGGTTCCTTTCCGTTTCGAGACGGAAAGCGTGACCGCCGGGAAATCGCCGATCGGGCTTGCCACCCGTTCGCTTGAGCCGCGCCCCAGTCCGAACAGGACGTAATCCGACGGTTCGGCTGGGCCGTCTTGGATCGTGGCGATATCGCGCAGGTAAACCGGATGGCCAGAATTCACGCCCACCACCACGCTGCCCACGTCTTCGGCGCTGTGGAGGAACGTGCCGGTCTCGACGCGGGATTCCTGATTGTTGGAGGCGAATGCGCCTGACTGCAACCGCTGGTTTGACTGCTGAAGCGCAGGAACGATCGCCGCGGGCGCTAGACCTCGAGCCGCCATCTTTCGCGGGTCAAAGACGACGCGGATCTGGCGCTGTTCACCGCCTGTGAAATGGGTGATGGAGACGTCGTTAATGCTTTGAATTTGATGTTCCACTTCCGCCGCCACACGGCGCAGCGTGTAACTGTCGTAGCGGTTGCTCCAGAAAGTGAGCGCCAGCGCCGGCACATCGTCGATCGAGCGGGGTTTGATGAGAGGCTTCGAGGCGCCGGGCGGAATGGCGTCAAAGTGAGAGTAAAGCTTGCTATACAACTTGACGATGGATTGCTCTTGGTTTTCGCCCACTTTGAAGCGCACGATCACCAGGCTGAGCCCGGGCCGCGTCGTGGAATATACGTACTGGACTCCGGGAATCTCCCAGATCAGTTTTTCCTCCGGTGTCGTGACTCGCTTTTCGGTTTCTTGGGCCGTCGACCCGGGCATCTGGATGAACACATCCATCATCGGCACGACAATCTGCGGGTCTTCCTCGCGCGGCGTCTCCAGCACCGCAAAGACGCCCAGCAGCAGCGCGAAGATCATCAGCAGCGGCGTCAGTTTGGAGTTAATAAAGAAGTGGGCGATGCGGCCGGCCACGCCCAGCTTGCCGCTTTTCATTGCGCCTCCACGCGCGAGCCATCGCTCAGGCGATCCAAATCAGACACCACAATCTTCTCCCCCGCTGCCAGTCCGGAAACGATTTCGGTCCGACCGGCGGCGGCCTCGCCGGTTTTCACCAGACGGTAATGGGCCACATTCTGGGCGTCGATCACAAACACGCCCGCCAATTCGCCGTGGTCCACAATTGCCGCCTCCGGGATGAGCATTTCCTGGCGCTGGCGGATGGGAAAGCTCGCAGCGCCGTATTCTCCGGACCGGCACGGACAGTTTTGAGGCAGAGAAAACTTGACAATAAAGTTGCGGCTGGCCGGATCAGCCGCCGGCACAATTTCCGCAACACGCCCGGCCAGTGCGCTTTCGCCCACCGTGACGCGGACTGGCTGTCCAAGCCTCACCAGCGGTTGGTAGCGTTCCGGCACGCCCGCCACCAACCGGTAATGGGAAGGGTCTTCGATGGTGATGATCGGCGTTCCTGGCATGACCAGCGTGCCCACATCCACATTTTTTGCGGTCACGATGCCATCGAGTGGGGAGACGATGCGGGTATAAGTGAAGAGGGCGTGCGCGGCGGCCTGCTGCGATTGCGCTTGATCGACGGCTGCAGCGGCTTGCTGGGTTTGGGCCTGGAGCCCAGCCACATGCGCGGCGGCGGCCTTGTAGCGGGTTTCGGCTTGGTCCAGTTCCTGCCGGCTCACGGAACTTTTTTCCCACAAGCCCTGGTAGCGATGGAAGGTGATTTCCGCCATGTGCAATTCCGCTTGAGCTCCGGCCAGCGATTGTTGAGCCTCGGCGCCGCCCTGGCGGGCAGCTTCCACACCCTGCTGCGCCGCGCGCCATTGCGCCGCCACAGCGCGGTCGTCAAGCAGCGCCAGCAACTGTCCTTTGCGCGCGCGGTCACCGGGCCGCACGCTGATTGCTTTTACGGCCGCGCCGAGCTGCGAGCCCAGGATGCTCGTGGTCTGGGACTCGACCGTCCCGACCGCCCGGTAAAGCTGGGGCACGGCTTGCGTCTGCACGACAAGAGTTCCTGCCGGTACGGATTGGGACGATGGTTTTGTTCCGCCCACCGGCGCCCGGTTGCACGAAACCAGGGCAGCGGCGGCCAGCACGACGGATAGAGTGAATGGAAGGCTTTTGTTCATCGGGGTCTTGCACTCCTCGTTCAATGGGTGCTGGGGGTCCATAGCGTGATCGCTGGCGATTGTGGTCCAAGCTCACCCGTAGCCAGCTCCAGCGCGGCGACGCCAAGCTGGTAGTCATAGAGCGCGTTCAGATAGCTCTGCTGCGCGGAGGCATAGGCCGTCTCCCCCTGCAGGGTGTCCAAGATTGTCGCGAGCCCTGCCTCATAGCGGTTCTGGACGATCCGCAGGCTTTCCTTCGCCTGCGAAGCCGCGTCCACGAGCACTCCGGTCTTCTGCTTTGCGGCATGAAGGTTTAAGTAGGCTTCCCGCACCTGCAGACGTACATGGGAAGCCATTTGCGCCAGGAGCGCCTCGCTTTGCCGCTGGCGATAAAACGCTGAGGCCATGCGTGCGCGGTCGCTTCCCCCATGGAAAATGTTGAAATTGAGGGTGACGCCTGCGGTCCAGTTCTGGCCTCCGGCGCTTGCGAGCGCCAGACTGTCGCGATCCCAAGCTGCAAAGGCGCTAACCGTAGGCAGAAAAGTGTTACGAGCCATGGAAACGGCGTTGGCGGCCCTGGATCGGCGGGATTCCGCCTGCCGGTAATCCGGCCGCAGGCTCAGTGCCCGGTTTTCAAGGTCAGCCAGGCTGCCGGGTTGGAACTGTTCGCTTTGGATTGATCCCGCGACCGAGTGGGTAGTGTCCTCCGGCAATCCCACGGTCTCATCCAGTGTGGCGTCGGCGATGGCCAATGCATTTTCTGTGTCGATCAGCTCTTGCTCGCTCCGGGCCAATTGGGTACGGGCACTCAGGATGTCCGAAGGCACGGTGAATCCTTGTTTCTCGCGGGCTTCGGCGCGACGGAGATCCGCAGTGGATTCCTTGACTGCTGTCTGGGCTACGCGCAAGCTTTCCTGAGCGCGCTGGAGATTCAGGTAGTCTTCGATAGTCTCAAAGATGACCTCTTGCCGGGTCCGGTCACGCGACTGGCGGGCGCTTTCTGCCTTCAGGCGGGCGTCTCGAATACGCCGGCTGGATTGCCCGGCGTCGTACAAGGGTGCCGAAGCCGCGAATTCGGTTTGGAAATTATTGAGCGGCAGCGGTGCGTTGAGCAAATTCAGCCGAAAATCCGCCGCCCCAAATCGCTGCTGGGTGAGCAACGTTCCGAAGACGTAAACCGGGTTATTGCCGCGCGAGAAGCCCTCTCGAAAGTCGGCGCGAGGAAGCCGTGCCGCCTCCGCCGCCGCGATGCCCTGGTCGACCGATTTGGCATAAGCCGCCGAGGCCTGGACGGCAGGATTATTCTTCAAGGCCAGTTGGACGGCATCCTGCAACGTCAGGCGGGCAACATTGGATTGAGCCCGGCACATACCAGTCAATGCTACCGTTAGCAGGAGGAGAAAAGCGCGCTTAGTGGCGGCGGGTCGAAGCATGGTCAATGCGCAACCTCCTTCATATAGATAGGGTTATCGCCCGGCTCTGCACGGAACTTTCTCTGCGGCGCCTGAAGCGTCCGAAACTGTAGTCTCTCTGCACCCATTTTGTGATCCGAAGCGTCCTTGCGCTTCGCCGCCCCCCTAAACTAAGTACCACCTTTCGCAATTACGGTGACGTATTCTTGCAACGGTTTTGAACACCCCCTCACCCCCAGCCCCTCTCCCCGCTTGCGGGGAGAGGGGCTGGGGGTGAGGGGGTGCGAGAATACGTGAGCGAATTTACGAAACGCTGCACTAAGCTTTTCACGCTGCTAACTGAATAAATGCAATTTGCAGGCGGAGGTAACAAAAAATCGCAGGATTTTCAGGTCTCAATTCTAATCTTCCGGGTAGGGTGACCCGCTCGGGGTGGCCGCCGTCACATGACAGCGAGCGGAGAATGCAGATTACGGATGGAAAACTGGAGGAAACGCGGGGGAACAATCCCCCTTTCTGAGGCCTTGCAAGGTCCCGTATTCGCCGGGTCATGTGGACCGGGTGGTGGAGAGAATGAGATGTGCTCAGCCAGGAGGAGGCTCCTAAATGTTACAATTAGACATCGTTTATGAACCCTCTAGTTGAGCAAGCTCTGAAGGACTGGAAGGCAGGTGGGCCGGAAGGCGGCCAGCGAGCGATCGAATCACTCGCATCAAGCGCCTATTCTTTCGCGATGAAAGTGTGCGGGAATGTGGAGGATGCTGAAGACATCGCTCAGGAAACCATGATGCGCCTGGCGCCTGCTCTTAAAGGCTTTGATGATCCACGCGCGCTCGGAGTCTGGCTCTATAAAGTGGCGCGCACCCGCTGTCTGATGAGCCGCCGGACCAGCAAGTTCGCCCCGGCCGGAACCCTCTCCCTGGGCGAGCTGATGCCAGATTCAGATCACACCCGGATCGCCGCGCCGTGGCCCGACAGCCCCGAAACTATTGCGTTAAAGGAGGAATTGCGGAAGCAACTGGAAGGCGCCGTGCGCCACCTGCCCAAGCCATACCGGCTTGTCCTGCTGTTGCGCGACATGGAACAACTGGATACGCGGGAAACAGCGCGGGCCCTTGGCATCTCCGCTGCGACGGTCAAGATGCGGCTGCACCGGGCAAGGCTTTTTGTGCGCAACGGTCTTGACAGCTACTTCCGCTCCGCTGATGCCACACCGAAACCCAAAACGAACACCGGATCCAAAGTGTAAACGCATTTTCGCGGCGCTTTCCGAGTTTCTGGATGGCGACATGGCTCCGGCCCGCCACCGCGAACTGGAGCGCCATCTGAAGGACTGCAAGAACTGCGGCGAATTTCTCCAGACGCTGAAAGCGACCATCCATGCCTGCCGCTATTACGGAGCGGTTTATCCTGCTGAGATTTCCCCAAGCCTGAAGTCGGCTTTGCGCCGCAAGCTGGCGAAAGCCCTCACTGAGAGTGGAAGGTAAAGTTCACCGTTGCGGTCTTATCGGCCTCAACCGTCACCTCGCTCTCCTGCGTGCCAAAGGTGGCCGTCCACGCTTCCAGCGTGTAATGGCCGGAAGGCAATCCCTTGAGGATGAAGGTTCCGTCCTTGCCAGTGACCGCGTAGAACGGATTGGTGGTAACGCCGATATAGGCTTTCATCCACGGGTGTTGGTTGCACTTGACGGGAATCATGATCTCCGGGTGCAGGAATCTCCGGATGAAAGCCGGGCTCCCCGGCTGTTGTGACACGTTCCAGGAACGGTTATTCTTGGCCATAATGTGGATATTGTGGGTGGTGGGATCCTGCGATAACACCTGAAGAGGTTGCCCCACCATAATGCCCAGCACGTGCGGCTGGTATTCGCAGCGCTGTTGGTCGAGCGTGACGGGCGTGGACGGTGTCTTGAACGTTGCGTCCCCCAGCCCCTGCTTCACGTAAATGAAGACGTTGGGCAACGTGCCGTTGGAATTCACCCTGCCGTCCTCGGGATAGACCGTGCTCTTTTGCTCCGAGGCGCAGACGCGGTCCTGCGCCATGCTGATTTGGGGCAGCTTGGGCTTGGTACCCTGAAAAGACACCTTGCCCGTGACGCCGCCGGTTCCAGCGGCGGGGCGCGGAGCAGCTCCTTGTGCCGGCACACCATATCCTATCAGGATCAAGCTGATGGCCAGCGCCTTCATCCCGATCATTTTGTTTGCAGCCATATTGCACCCCATTTGGTAGTTTCGCACCACGGCCAGCGCCGGTCAAAGACTGCTCTTAACATTATCATCCTAAGCGCTCTCTCGCACGTCTGCTAAAACACAAACCAAGCAATGAGATAGATCGAATTATTGGCCGAGGCGTTCCGCCCCGCGCCATCATAATTGGTTCCCATGCCGTTGAAATTCAAATAGCCGGTATACTGCAACCCGAGCTGGATGTTTTGCACCGGCCAGTAGGAAGCATTCAGGATGTATCCGTTCGCTTTCGGGCTGCCGCTGGCGCTGCCGCTCACTGGCGCCGAAGCGTACAAAATTGGATCGGTGGTTCCGCTCATGGCAAAAGGACCCACATCGAACGAATATTTGTTCCCGATGTGATACACAGCATCAAGGTGTTCGAAGTTCAGGTCGTGCGAAGCAAACGCGGCCCCGCCCGCGGCAAGTGTCCCCAGCAGATTGGAGGTTTCATGGATATAGTTGCCATGCACCGTCAACAAGTCGTTACGGTTTTTCAACGGGATCGTATGTTCCCACTGAAAGTCCGCGCCCACGTCGGTATAGTAGTCTCTGGGCCCCAGGACTGCACCGGGTGTCGACGCAAGGTGGATGCCAAAACTTCCCACTTCCAGGTAGTCGTTGCCATGGGTCTGCTGCCACGCCACCCGCCAGTAAGGAGCGACACCTTGAATATTGAATCCAAAACCCGTGCCGGGGTTTGGCTGCGAGACGCCGAGATGATCCGAGCGGTAGATCGTGACAGCACCGTAAAGGTGTTGATCGAACATCGCGTAGCCTCCAAACCCGGCGACGTCTTGGGCAAGTCCGCCATTGATGACGGGACCTGCCAACGGGGAAGGCGCGGCGTCGGCGCTCACCCACGGAAAACCCCATGCCGGAGTGTCACTCCATAGATCCTCGACGGTGGGATTGTTATTGAAGTCGATCCCGTAAACCAAATCCTTGCCGGCCAATTTGGTATCGTTGGCATAACGAATGTCTGTATTATCCCAACTGAAGTGGTCCGACTGGCCATCATAAGACACTTGGATGAAGCTGCCAATGTGAGCTGACATGGCGCCGGCAAGAAACAAGCTGGCGCTTTGAGGCAGCTCAAAGCTCCCATTCTGGGTTAGCGGTTGGGGACGCATGGTGGTGGTGTTCGAAATCGTAAATTGAGCCGAAAGCGGCAACTCGCTGAGAAGACTGAGCGGAGATGTCCCACGGCCCGGCTTGGCGGTGATGGTCTTGATGCCGACCATGGTGTAGCCGTTGAGCTTGAACGTACGTCCGAGTGGCGTGAGCTCGGGCGGTGTTGTATGACAGGCGCTGCACGTCAGGCCCGTCTGCCGGGCATAGCTCGGCACCGCCTCAACCCGGGTGGCCCGGAACAACAGGCCAAAGAAACCCACCGATAAAGACAGGAGGGTAAGAAACCAAAAGAATCTTTCTCCGCGGCTCATCGCATCATCTCCTTACCTCCAACGGCCTAAGGCAAAAAACACTCTATATGCTTCTTATGGCTGCGCGAAGCTGCCTGGCCGCCGGTTCACGACCGGATTCGACGTAAAATCCCTCAACATAGGAAAACCGAATACCCTCTGCTTCTCATGTTTCTTAAAAGTGAATTTAACAGGGGCGAACGGCGGGGTTCTGTGATTACGATCACGCTCCAATGTGAGCCCAGTCACAACGAGGTTGGATCATTGTGATTCCCGGCGCCAAGTCAAACCGGCCCCCGCTGACTCGTACATCGGCATTGATTGTCTCTTAAGGCTACCTTCAGGAACATCGAGCATGGCATAAGCTAATTTGCAGCCCAACCTCCGGCGTTTATACTTTCAAGTAATGGCTATATGTTAAACATCCTCCTCGGCACTGTCAAGCCCATACCGGTTTACCTTCCACCCTGAACCGGATTTTTCACCGGGATGGGGAAATGTTGGGGAATGAACGGAAGGGCGGATTCGCTAAAATTCCCAGACTGAGGAAATGTAGAAACTCTACCTCGGGTTGAAGCGCCGCCTTTCGCTTCTCTGTGGTGAGGAATCCGGGATCGGTGTGAGGTGGATTACCGGGTATTTTTCCAGCGTGGAACTGGCTCGCACAGACATACCCAGACGGTATCCCATCCGGGATTACGGCAGCAGGCCGCATTCCCAGTCAACGCGGTCTTTCCCCATGGGGCTGGCCAGGCTCTTGCGGGCATTAGGAAGTCACTTCCGGCTCATCCTGCATGATGTAATCTCGGGGCGCGCCGGGAACGCTGTATTCGTAAGCACCGCGGTAGACCACCGGCTGCTTTCCTGGGAAATTATTTCGGGGCGGCGGCGAAGGGACCGTCCACTCCAGGGAGCAGGCATCCCATGGATTCGGAGCAGCAGGCTGTCCCCGGCGCAAGCTCCAAAGGAAATTCAGAACAAACAGCAACTGGCCCGCCGCAGTGACAAACGCCGCGACCGAAATGAAAACCTGAAGGTGTTGCAGGGGGGCGAAAAAGCGGGCGCCAGTCAGCGTGGCGTACCGCCTCGGCTCCCCAGCGAGTCCCAGAAAGTGCATGGGCATGAAGGTGCAATAGACGCCGATGAAAGTGACCCAGAAGTGAATGCGCCCCAGCGTTTCGTTCATCATGCGCCCGAACATCTTGGGAAACCAGAAATAAGTCGCGGCGAAGATGCCAAACACCCCCGCCGCACCCATCACGATGTGAAAATGGGCGACGATGAAATAGGTGCCGTGGAGATAGAGGTCCAGCGGAGGCTGGGCGAGCAGGAGGCCGGTGAGTCCGCCCGTGACAAAGAGCGAAACAAATCCGATGGCAAAAAGCATCGCGGCGGTGAGACGGATTTTCCCTCTCCAAAGCGTTCCCAGCCAACTGAACGTCATCGCGGCGGACGGAACCGCGATCACCATGGTGAGTGTGGCGAAGCTCATCGCCAAGGAGGGGTTCATTCCGCTCGCAACCATATGCTGGCCCCAGACCGCGAAGCTCATCGCCGCAATCGCGAGAAAAGCATAGACCGTGGCACGGTAGCCAAAGACCGGCTTGCGAGAAAAAACCGAAAGCATTTGCGAGGTGATGCTCATTCCCGGCAGAATTGTGATGTACACCTCGGGATGGCCGAAGAACCAGAAGAGATGCTGCCACAACAATGGTGACCCTCCGCCTTGGGTCATGAGCTGATCGCTCACGACCAATCCCGCCGGAATGAAGAAGCTGGTACCGGCCAGATGGTCGAGAAGAAGCAAAGAGTCAGCGGCGAGCAGAACCGCAAAAGAGAGGAGCACCAGGATGGCCGAAATAAACCATGCCCAGACAGTCAGGGGCGTGCGCATCATCATCATGCCGCGGGTGCGCAGCAGGAGCGTGGTCACGATGAAATTCAGGGCTCCCAGGAGGGATCCCACGCAGAAGACCGCTATGGAGACGAGCCACAAAGTCTGTCCCAGACCTTCGCCAGGTCCGGCGATCGAGCCCACGGCGCTTAAGGGCGTATAGGCCGTCCAGCCGCTGATCGGCGGCCCGTCACCAACAAAGAGCGTGGAAAGCAGAATCATGAAGGAAGCCAGGGTGAGCCAGAAGGAAAGCATGTTGAGCCTGGGAAAGGCCATTTCGCGGGCGCCAATTTGAAGGGGAAGAAGGTAATTTCCAAAAGCGCTCTGCGGAACGGTGGTGAGGACAAAAAAGATCATCAAGGTACCGTGCAGCGTGAGCAGTGAAAGATAAAACTCCGGCGTCATCACGCCACCGGGCGCGCCCAAAGGCCATAGCCGTCCGAGCAACGGTACCGCCGCCTGGGGCCACGCAAGGTGTAACTTCATAAGAACGGAGAGAATGGTTCCAATTCCAACAGCCAGGAACCCGAGCAGGTAATACTGAACCCCGATCACCTTGTGATCCGTGCTGAAGACGTACTTCCGCAAAAAGGGGCGCGGCGCTTGCGGCTGGAGCGCAGAGAGAATCTGAGCCTCAGGCATGGCAGGAAATTCCATTCACTGGAAGAATACCTTTTACTTGCTTATTGCTGCTCCGCCTTTTTACGCAGCCATTCTTGAAAGCCCCGGCCGGTCATCACCACCAGATCCGCATGCATCTTGTAATGGCCCATGCCGCAGAGTTCGGAGCAGATAATTTTGTAGCGCCCGATGCGAGTGGCGGTGAAGTGAATCGGAATGGCCCTGCCTGGCACTAAATCCTGGTTCAGACGCAGCTCGCGCACGAAGAAGGAATGGATCATGTCCTTGGAGCGAAGGATCAGCGTCACCGGACGGTTCACGGGGATGGCAAGCGTTGTCGTGACAATGTCATCGCGCGAGGCCAGGTCGTGCTGGCGATCGAGACCCAGATAGTTTCCCATGCCGTCACTCATCAGATCGGGGTGAGGGGGTCCAAACCGGCCATCGGGTCCGGGATAGCGGAAATACCAGGCGAATTGCTCGCCCCACACCTCAACCCGCATGGCTCCCGGCGCCGGTCCCTGGAACGGAAAACCAGCCCAAAGGCGATAGCCCGTCCAGCCCAGCCCGAGAAACAGCACGGTAGCAGTTACCGCCCAGGCGCCCTCCAATATATTGTTGCCCCGGGAAAACGTGGCCTGCGCGCCGCTCCTGCTGCCGCGATAATGCCAGGCGAAATAGGCCAGTGTAAGCTGGGCCGCAGCAAAGAGAATTCCACAGACGATCCACGTGAGGTTAAATTGTACGTCGATGCGGGATGCGAGCGTGGAAATCGGGGACGGAAACCACCAGGGATGAAACACAAAAAGCCCGCAGGTGGCCAGGGTGATGCACGTTATCGCCAGCGCAACCGCAAGCGCCATCCTCAATGCTCCCGCCGCCCATTTTCCCCGAAACAGCCAGCCCGGAGTGTAACACAACGGCTCGAAACGAGAAATCGACGCTAACGCTCGGCAGTGGTGCGTTTCGGCGGCTGTAGCGGCGGTCTCTGACCGCCGGAAACTATTGAAAAATATAGCTCGGCGGTCAGAGACCGCCGCTACAGCAGCGAAAATGTACCACTACCGGTTCCGGCGGCCAATTGACAACCGAGCTTAACCAAAGCCTCGACGTGCTCTTGCTCGCGCAGCGCGATCATGATTTTTGACATGCCTGTTCCTCCTCCAAGCAAGCTGCTGATTCAGGGGTGCGGAATCTTCAGGATGCACCGCAACGAGTCGCGGGCGATGAGCAACTCCTCGTTGGTGGGAATCACCCACAGGCGCGTGGCGGCGGCTTCGCTGCTGATTTCCCGTGCGACGCTGGCGGGCTGTTCATTCTTCTGCGAGTCAAGCCGGACACCGAGGGCGCCAAGTGAAGCGCAGATTTGAGCGCGAATGGCGGCTGCGTTCTCGCCAATGCCCCCGGTAAAGATGATCGCGTCTGCGCCGCCGAGCACCACGAAGTACGCTCCGATGTACTTGGCAACGCGGTAGCAGAACACCTCAATGGCAAGGCGGGCAAGAGGATTGCCCTGCTCTCGGGCGCCCAGCAAGTCCCGCATGTCATTCGAGACACCGGAAATCCCCAGAAGGCCACTGCGTTCGTTGAGCATCGCATCCACTCTTTGCATGTCCATCGTATCCCGCTTGGCAAGGTGGAATACAGCGCCGGGATCAAGATCGCCCGAACGCGTTCCCATCACCAATCCTTCGAGCGGCGTAAAGCCCATCGAGGTGTCCACGGACTTGCCCCTATCGATGGCGCACACCGAGCAACCGTTTCCCAGGTGGCAGGTGATGAGCTTGAAAGCCTCGGGCTTCGCCGCATGAAGCTGGGCAAAGTGCCTGGAGACGTAGCGGTGCGAGATGCCGTGAAAGCCGTAACGGCGAATCTTGTCCCGCGTGTAGCAGACGTAAGGAAGGCCATAAAGGTAGGCACGGGGCGGCAGGGTTTGATGGAAAGCCGTATCGAATACGGCGACGTGCACCGCGGCCGGCAACAACTCTCGAGCGGCCTCGTAGCCTTTCAAATTGTGAGGATTGTGCAAAGGGGCCAAGTCGCTCAAACTCTCAATTTCGCGCACCACCGCCTCATCCATCCGCACCGATTGATGAAAGCGCTCCCCGCCGTGAACCACCCGATGCCCAACTGCCTCGATTTCCTCCAGCCGGACCGAGGCGCCTTCAGCCGCCTTCATCGCTTCCAAGGCCTCACGAATGGCGTCCTGGAACCCGGCGATGGGCCGGGCGGTCTCCGCCTTGTGTCCCGCCACATCGCAGGTGATCCGCGCATCACCGCTCCCGATCCTCTCAACTTCGCCGCGCGCCACCAGGCGGTCCTGGTTCGCGGCGATCTGCTCGGGGCTGGTCTCAATCAACTGGAACTTCAGCGAAGAGCTGCCACAATTGAGAACCAGTATTTTCATGAGAAGCCAGGCTCCGGCGCCGTGATGTTCCTTTCGTTGTCACCTTCACGCGAGCGGGTTCCACGTGGCCCGTGCAGAAGCGGGATTCCCGCTTCCGCGGGAATGACGACCTTGGCGGGCTCGACTAACCGAGGTCTGTTCGGCGCCAGGCGCTTAATGCTTCCATTTCCATTCCTTGATTTCCGGCAGATCATCGCCGTGTTGCGTAATGTATTGCTCGTGTTCCGCAAGTTTATTGCGCAGCTTCTGCCGGAGGTGGGCTCCCACGTTCCGGATGCGCGGCACACGGTCGATCACGTCCATCACCAGGTGGAAGCGGTCAATCTCATTCAAAACACACATGTCGAAGGGCGTCGTAGTCGTTCCCTCCTCCTTATACCCGCGCACGTGAATCTTTTGGTTGCTACGGCGATAGACCAACCGGTGGATCAGCCACGGGTATCCATGAAAGGCGAAGATGATGGGCTGGTCGGCCGTAAAGATCGAATCATACTCCTTATCCGCCAAGCCGTGCGGGTGCTCAGTGGAAGGCTGCAGGGTCATAAGATCGACGACGTTGACGACGCGAATCTTAACGCCGGGCAGTTCGTGGCGCAGGATGTCAACCGCCGCCAGGGTTTCAAGGGTTGGAACGTCCCCGGCGCAGGCCATCACCACGTCGGGCTCGGCGCCCTCATCGTTGCTGGCCCAATCCCAGATGCTGACGCCCGCCGCGCAATGCCGCACCGCCGTGTCCATATCGAGCCACTGCAACTCGGGCTGCTTGCCGGCAATGATAACGTTCACATAATTCCTGCTGCGCAGGCAGTGATCCGCAACGGAGAGCAAGGTGTTGGCGTCCGGTGGCAGGTAAACGCGAACAATCTCAGCTTTTTTATTCACCACGTGATCGATGAAGCCGGGATCCTGGTGGCTGAAGCCGTTGTGATCTTGCCGCCAGACGTGCGAGGTGAGCAAATAATTGAGCGAGGCAATGGGCTGGCGCCAGGGAATGCAGCGGGTGACTTTGAGCCATTTCGCGTGCTGGTTGAACATCGAATCGATAATGTGAATGAAGGCTTCGTAACAGGAGAAAAAGCCGTGGCGACCGGTCAACAGATACCCCTCAAGCCACCCCTGGCACATGTGCTCGCTCAGCACTTCCATGACGCGGCCGTCCGGGGCGACGTGATCGTCTGATGGCAGGATTTCCGCGGTGGAGACGCGGTTCGTCACATCAAACAGAGCGCCCAGCCGGTTGGAGTTGGTTTCGTCCGGCCCCACCACGCGGAAATTCCGGTTTTCCTCGTTCAGCTTCATCACGTCGCGAAGGAATTGGCCCAGGATGCGCGTCGATTCCGCGCTGATCGCGCCGGGTTTCGTCACCGCCACGCCGTAGTCCCGGAAATCCGGCATGCGGAGGTCCTTGAGCAGCGTCCCGCCATTGGCGTGAGGATTTGCCCCCATGCGGCGGGAGCCTTTTGGAGCCAGTTCACGCAGCTCTGCGATGAGGCTGCCGTTCTTGTCGAAGAGCTCCTCGGGCTTGTAACTCCTCATCCACTCTTCGAGCCTCTTCACGTGCTCGGGGTACGTCGACAGCTCCGCCAGCGGCACCTGGTGGGAGCGAAAAGAGCCTTCCACCGGCTTACCATCGACCTCTTTCGGCCCTGTCCAACCCTTTGGAGTGCGCAGGATGATCATGGGCCACTGCGGCCGATGGATAAAGCCTTTGGCACGGGCATCCCGCTGGATAAACTGGATTTCGGCCAGCGCCGCGTCGAGCGTAGCGGCCATCAACTGGTGCATGGTCTCGGGTTCGCTGCCTTCGACGTAGTAAGGGTTATAGCCGTATCCTCTGAACAATTGATCGAGCTCTTCTCGCCCGAGACGCGCTAGCACGGTCGGGCCTGCGATCTTATAACCATTCAGGTGCAAAACTGGCAGCACCGCTCCGTCGCGCGCCGGATTGAGGAATTTGTTGGAATGCCAGCTCGCAGCACACGCGCCCGTCTCTGCCTCGCCATCTCCTACCACACAGCAGACCAGCAGGTCAGGATTATCAAAAGCGGCCCCATAGGCGTGCAACAAGCTGTAACCGAGTTCCCCTCCCTCGTGAATCGAGCCGGGGGTTTCCGGCGCCACGTGGCTTGGAATACCGCCAGGAAACGAGAACTGCTTGAAGAGTCTCTTTAATCCCTCAGCGTCCTCGGAAATGTGCGGATAATATTCCGAGTACG
Organism: Terriglobia bacterium; assembly: GCA_035531475.1. Taxonomy (GTDB): domain Bacteria; phylum Acidobacteriota; class Terriglobia; order UBA7540; family UBA7540; genus CALCEB01. The sequence goes on along the minus strand of DATKST010000176.1, from coordinate 16,729 downwards.
TGCCTTCGAGGTAGGTGTTGGCCACTAAGCCCGGCCCTCCGTGTCCAGGACCGGTGACGAAGATCGCGTTCAGGCCGGTCAGCCGGATCAGGCGGTTCATATGCGTATAGACAAAATTCAGACCCGGTGTTGTACCCCAATGGCCGAGCAGCCTCGGCTTCACGTGGTCAAGCTTCAGGGGCTCACGCAGCAGCGCATTTTCCATCAGGTAAATCTGGCCCACCGATAGATAATTTGCCGCACGCCAGTAGGCATTCATCTTGCGAACTTCGTCGGGCGTGAGGGGCTTGGCCGGAAGAGAATTTGTCCCTTGCATCTGCGACACAACCTCCTACGATTAGCCCGGATTTCTCACCACGGAGAGCGCGTGGGCGGGGTTTCAACCCCGCCCTTCCGTTCATTTCCCAACATTCGCCCATCTTGGTGAAAATCCGGGTTAAGATTCATCGGCCGCGGCGGCCGGCTCCTTCACTGATCATACACCGTCTCCGCCCGATGGAATCCTCACACCCCCGGCACCCAGCCCGCCCGTTACGTTCGCCTTGAATTCTCGGGGGCAAACGGCATCAAGTGTGTACCGCAAGGACGGGACACGGTCCCAATTGAATCACGCGATGCGCGGTCGATCCGAACACGGACAAGTCTGCCACCCCGCCTCCGCGTACCCCCATCACCACCAAGTCAGTCTGCTGCTCGGCCGCAGCCTGTATGATTTGAACATAAGCCTTGCCGGCGCGAAGCATCGGTTTCACTGTACACCAAGCCAGCGTTTCAGGCGGAATGGGCGCCAGCAATTCCTTCCGCATCTCCTCCTTCTTGTTCTCAGAATCTTCCTGTGGCAGGTCCTCGAGTACGTGCAACAACGTCAACTCGGCTTGATACTCCTGGGCGAAGGAAAGAGCATACGGCAACGCATGCAAAGAGGATGCGGAAAAATCCGCGCAGAATAAAATCCTTTGCACGTGCACCGGCTCTTCAGGGAGCTGGGGGTCCACAAAGCTGTGCTCCGGCTTCCGCACCGCCAGCACGGGACAGGGCGAACGGCGCAAAACGGATTCCGTTACGGAACCCATCACCAGGCGGTCCAGGCCGCGGCGGCCGTGCGTACCCATCACAATCAGATCGGCATGATTTTCGCGCGCGAATGCCAGAATGGAATCGGGCACAAATCCTTTGTGTACCACCGTTTCTGTCTGCACGCCTCTTCCCGCGTACCGGCCGGTCATTTCGCGAAGCCGCTGCTGGGCGCTTTGGCTGAGGTCCATGTAAAGGCTCGCGGCCGCGACTTCCGGGAAGTTGTAATAAGGGTACGTTGCCGCGAGAACCGGAATCACGTGTTCCAGATAGAGCTTCGCCTCATAGTGCCGCGCCAGCGAGTAAGCATACTCATACGCCCTCGCGGCATACTCGGAAAAATCCACAGGGCACACGATTCGCTCAATTTTCAGCATCGTCGTTCGCCTCCTATTGGAATCTTTTCTGGCTGCTCCCATCTTCCGGTTCACTCACCCAGTAACAATTTAGTCTACACCGGGATATGATGGCTGTGACCGGTATCACACCGCAACGACGCTCTAAGCAGCCGAACACTGGCACATTCTTCGTGTCCTCAGAGAGACCACATGCGTCATCGGCGGACCCAATGGCGCTGCCATAAGACTCGGTCTCAAGAGGGCAATGCTCAACTTTAAGGTACACAAGCTGAACTTCTCCTACCACTACTTGTGACCGCACATTGTCAGTTGGCAGCATGTTGTCACATTCCCGTTGTCCGCATACCCCGTTCGATGTGTGTCTGACCAGGCATCGTGTTTGTTATCATGCACTTGCCAATCCTGGTGGGATTTGGCACAACTGTTGCACATCGGTACCACGGGTACCGGTAGTAAAAATGCGGGTTTAATCCTCATCACAATCATCGACTCCGTTTCGAGGTGCCCTGACTAGATCCTATGCCGGGGGAAAGAGGCCGCCATGGAGGAAACAAAGACAGAGAGGATCAAAGCGCTGCTGCTGGCCGTTCCCAGCGATCATTTTGAGAAGCTGGAGAAAGTGTTGAAGCAGCTAGGCATTAAAAGCAGCAGAGCTTCGGGAGTTGCCGAGGCGAACCAAGTCCTTAGCCGGACAGACGTACCTTGGCTGGTTTTCACTGACACTGAGTTGCCGGATGGCAACTGGGAAACGGTTCTTAAGCTGGCGGCGAAAACCGCCGCTCCACCCCGAGTCATCGTCGTCTCGCGCGTCGTGGACCTCAAGCTCTATATCGAGACTCTTACCCAGGGAGCTGACGACTTCATCGTGCCTCCTTTTCTGCTGGATGACGTCGCTTGGGTGGTTCAGGGGGCGATCTTGCATGCCTCGGCGCCTGTTTACCATGCGAAGCACGCTGCCGTTGCGTAGTGCGGGGAGGAGGAGGATTCAACCATGTTGAAAATCACTGTGGAAAACCACCAAAAGCCCATGACGATCTACCTTGCCGGAAAATTGGCAGGCCCCTGGGTGGATGAATTGCAGCGTGTCTGGAAGTCGCTTCGGGGCCAGCGGCCGTCTGAGAATATTCGCGTTGACCTTTCGCAGGTCCTCTTCGTGGATTCCGAAGGCAAGCAGCTCCTCGCTTCGATGTTGGATGAAGGAACCCGGTTCGAAAACCCACAGCTACTGACGCGCTATATCGTGGACGAATTGCAGTCCCCGCGCGCCCACTAAAAGTGATTGGGAGGATGCCATGCGCTCGCCATACGGTTTCGAAATCATCGAAAGCTGTCAGAGTTGCTCTCAGAAGAAGACTGGTTTTTTCTGCGACCTACCTCCGTCCGCTGCGCAGGCGTTCGACGCCATCAAGCTGACGAATGCCTACCCGGATGGCTCCGTCTTGTTCGCGGAAGGCGATGAACCGCGCGGAGTGTTCATCCTGTGCCGGGGGCGAGTGAAGCTCTCCGTGACCTCGGGCGACGGCAAGACCCTGATCCTGCGGATCGCCGGGCCGGGCGAAGTTCTGGGGCTGCACGGGGTGATTTCCGCCAAGCCCTTTCAGGCCACTGCCGAAACGTTGGAGCCGTGTCAAATTAATTACGTACGGCGCGAAGACTTCCTGCGCTTCCTCCGTGAACGCGCGGAGGCATCACTGGATGCTGCCCGCGAACTCAGTTACAGCTATCAGGTAGCCTGCGAGCAGGTCCGCTCGCTGGGACTTGCGAATTCGGCGCCGGCGAAACTGGCGGGATTCTTGCTCGATTGGGCAGCCAAGGGCAGCCCGGCCAAGGAAGGGACGCGCGTCACCCTGACCCTGACCCACGAAGAAATCGGCCAGATGGTTGGACTATCACGCGAAACCGTCACCAGAACCTTTGGCGAATTCAAACACCGCCAGCTCGTGAGCGTCAAAGGCGCCACGCTGGTGATTCAGAACAAGCCGGCTCTAGAGCAGTTCGCGGGAGCATCATAACTGCCGCCTTCGCTTCCGGCGGGCCGCGAAGATAAGAATTTCTTTGTAGCGCATGCCAATTGGACCGGCATGGGGTGTCTCCGGTTAATCCTTCTGGCTGTGGTTGGTTTGACTCTTTCCCGCTTCCGCGTTCCGGCGGCGATGGAAAGCGCCCATCACCATAACCCGTGACCGGCGTCACTGCAAGGCGATTGCCGCGAGCCCTATCGTGGGAGTGCATGAGGCAGGGGTCAACTGGCAAGGCTGGAAGGCGAGCGCCAGCCGGCGAGTGAGACCTCCTGCCTTAATTAACGAGAAGGGGTGAACCTTATGAAGGCAGAACCGGCAGTCCAGAAATCGATTGAGAAACCGTTGACGCTGCTTCCCAAGGACGATTTGTTTGATCGCGTTCAAACCATAAATAGCTCGATTGCAAAGCGCGCGTTCGAAATCTTTGAAACCAACGGCCGTTCATTTGGACACGAGACGGATCATTGGTTGCAGGCAGAATCCGAGATCGTGCATCCGGCTCATGTCGAGCTAACGGAATCCGAGGGAATTTTTACGGTCAAGGCCGAGGTTCCGGGATTTACTGCGAACGATCTCGATGTGAGCATCGAGCCCACACGCCTGACCATCTTAGGCCGGCGGGAGACAAAAGAGGAAAACAAGGAGCGCCAAGTCCTTTACAGAGACCGCTGTCTGGACCAGATCCTTCGTGTCGTGGAGTTGCCCTCGGAAGTGAATACCGGAAAGGTGATGGTCACGATCAAGGATGGTCTACTGGAGCTGAGCATGCCCAAAGCCGCGCCGGAGCAAAGGGAAAAACCCGAGTCCAGGAACGCATCGCGGAGGGTAGAGACCTCACCTGCGTTTAGGCGCGCTGAGCCACTCTGACGGCCCGCCGGTATCGGGCGGCTCAGCTAGGGACCAGCCGCCGTCAAAAGGAGGGCCAAGACTTGCGAATCAGCATCGAGCCGTTGAGACTGACCCTCTACGGAAAAAGGCAGCAGATGACTCCGCAGGAGGCCGCAGCAAGCTTTGAACCCCTGCACCTCTTTCAGGTTATCGACTTGCCGGTTGAAGTGGTTTCTAGTCCACTCTCGGTGAGGTTGAACAACGGTCTGCTCGAACTGATTCTGCCGAAAGCAGTCCGTATGCAAGTTAGAGCACAAGCGGCATGATCGCCGGATAGAAAGACGCACGCGCCGCGCCGCGCAATCGTACTTGCGACGGTTGATTGCCTCCCAGGTGCCTGTGATCTTGGTCACAGCCATCAGTGGGGTTCTCCGGCAGACTGGAAACCATGAACCTGATAAGCCACGAATATGAGAGCAGCGCCGTAACGTCAGCGTCAGCGGTGCCGTTTGACGAACGTCCCTTCATCGTAATTTGGGAGATGACGCGAGCCTGCGACCTGGCTTGTTTGCATTGCCGGGCTTCTGCGCAATCTCTGCGCTCACCGCAGGAGTTGTCCACCCTCGAGGGGGAACGGCTGATCGGTGAGGTCGCGGAAATGGGCGTCCCCGTATTCATTTTGACGGGAGGCGATCCTCTAAAACGCTCGGACACCTCCCAGCTTGTCGGATTTGCGGCAAGGTTGAGGCTGCCCGTCTCCCTTGCTCCCAGCGCCACACCCCTCCTGACGCGCGAGGCCATTGCGCAACTTGGCCGGCAGGGTCTCGCGCGTCTGGCGCTGAGTCTGGACGGGGCGGAGCCTGAAGTCCACGACGCCATTCGCGGCGTGCAAGGCTCCTTCCAGCGGACGCTGAATGCCGCAGGCTGGGCGCGCGAGTCAGGCCTTTCGCTCCAGATCAACACCACGGTGACGCGCCGTAACTTGGATGAAATCCCCGCCTTGATTCCTCTCCTCGAAAGTATGGACATCGTGATGTGGAGCGTGTTCATTATGGTCCCCACGGGGCGCGGCCAACGCTCGGACCTGATTACCGCTGACCAGTGTGAGGAGCTGTTCGGGCTGATGTATGCAGCCTCGCGGCGTGTGCCGTTTCACGTGAAGACCACCGAGGGAATGCATTACCGCCGCTATCTGCTCCAACAGCACGCCAAGGAGCAGCGCGGTCAACCCGCCACCGGATCGCCGGCGGAAACGAAAAAGGCTCTGGACTCCATCGGCCGCGCGCCCCGCGGATTGAATGACGCCAAAGGGTTCGTGTTTGTTTCTCATACCGGGGACGTTTACCCCAGCGGCTTTTTTCCTTCGGTCGCGGGGAATATCCGGCAGCAGTCTTTGTCTGAGATTTACCGGCACTCGCCCCTTTTCATTGCCTTGCGCGATCCTGACCGGCTGAAGGGCAAGTGCGGAAGGTGTGAGTTCCGGAACATATGCGGAGGCTCGCGCGCGCGCGCCTTCACCATGACTGGCGATGCATTCGCCGAGGATCCGCTTTGCGTCTATCAGCCCCAGCCGCTTCGTCCATCTGTATCCGCGCCCTGACAAGGACAAGGGGCGCACAGAACCGAGGAAGAACTTCGCAAACCAAACCGTTCCCAGAAGATTCTCGGCGCGTGACATGGTCAAATCCTTCCGGTAATTCCGCTGTAGATCATCTCCATCGCTATAGCCAGGAACACCCACTTAAAGCCAGTTACGCTCACCGGTCATTTCCCGCTGAGCCCGTTGGTCCACGGGAACGACGAAGCCGGTGATTGCCCCTTCTTCCATTCGTTGCCGCTTCCGCCCAGGCGGGAGCCCATGTCGTTCCGCACCGGCATGACGTGGATTCCCGTCCCCGCTGCGGCAGATTGAGCAGAATCTGAAGTACACCGAACCTGGCGCTACCGGCCAGAAAAGGAATGGCACAATCCGATTCCTGTCAGTGACCTTTCGCGGCGCGAAGGGCCCTGGACCGAGGGGTATACTCATTCAAGACTACACCGGCTTGAAGGGTTGGTAGACTGGCAAAACACCTGGGTTTGCGGTGTGAGGTCGGCAGAGGCGGAATCGAGAATCCACACGAACCAGAGAGCGCAGACCCACACCGTCTGCGCCAATGCAAGAAATGGGGGCCGTCGTATTAATCCGGACCGACTTTATTCGTTTTCGGGGATTGGGGAGGAATCCACTTCATCAACACTGGCAGGCTGGTTGGAAAACGTTAATTCCTTTTTCTTTTCGATCTGGCGTTGTTGCCTGCGCTCGCGCTTTTGTTGGGCTTTTTCGCGCAGTTTATTTTCTCTTTGACGCTTCTGGAAAGTCTGGCTGGGCTTTGCGATGATGGCACCTCAAAATTGATTTAGTATAGTAGACTCGGTTCGCAAGAATCTGATGTGGCAGAAAGCATTTGCCAGCACGGCAGTCGTGTCCGGCCTTGTTGTTGATTTCTTTCAGCGTTTGCTACTTGCTTGTGGCCCCGAATCCCATTTGTCCAGCCTATGGAGGCTGACATTCATTAGGATAACACAAGGTTGCGCCTTTTCCGGCGCTTATTTGCCGAACGGTCATTCCCGCGCAAGCAGGAATCCGCTGCTTTGACCATTGCAAGCAAGCCATAAGGAGAAAACCATGTCGAATCATCGAGGACGTTCTCACGGCTGGTTAGGTTGGGTACTGCTCACCTTTACATTCACTTTCTGGGGCGTAGTGGCAGGCTTCGCACAGAGCCAACTTCCCGTAAAATGGGAGGAATTAACCGGGCCGGATTTCATCACCGCCATTCACCGGGCTCAGAACACGTGTCTGCTGCCCATGGGAATTCTTGAAAAGCATGGCCCCCATCTGCCTATCGGCACCGACCTGATTAACGTTCGTTATGCAGCCATCCATGCGGCGGAGCAAGAGTACGCCGTGGTCTTTCCTCCTTACTATTTCAGCCAGATCTTCGAGGCCCGGCACCAGCCCGGAACCGTGGCTTACAGCGCCCACCTGCAAATGGACTTACTCCAGGAAACCACGAATGAGATGGCGCGCAACGGCTGCAAGAAGATCATCATCGTCAACGGCCACGGCGGCAACGAAAGTTTCCTGCCTTATTTTGCTCAGAGCCAGCTTGCCAACTACCACGATGATGCCGTGTACGTCTTCCCGTTGCCGCGGCTCCGAGTTCCCGGAAGGCCTGCCGTCCATGACACGATCGATGCCCATGCGGGCGAGTCCGAAACCGCTCACGTGATGGCTTCGCGCCCGGATTTGGTGCATATGGACCGCGTGAAGCAAGAATCCGGGGCTGACCAAAACCGGCTGCACTTTCCTGACGGCCTTTACACCGGCATCTGGTGGTATGCCAAGTTTCCCAATCATTATGCGGGTGACGCTTCCCGCGCCACCAAAGCATTGGGCGAATTCGATATGAAGACGTGGATTCGGGAAATCGCCGAGGTCACCCGCGCCGTCAAAGCCGATCAGGAAACTTTGCAATTACAGAAAGAGTTTTACGGGAAGGCGGCGCATCCGCTCGATACCAAGCAGTAGGCCCTTGATATGTCGTCGGGGCGACCCTTGTTGCCGCCGATGCTCCCATGCGGAACCGGTATGACTGAAGCGATCGCCGTCGCATCCATCCAAACTGAAGACATTCCCAGGGCCGTTCGCGCCGCCTACCGCGTGATCCAGTTTCACGTGACGCGGACTCCTTTGGTTCGTTCGGACTACTTCTCCCAAAGAACCGGCGCCAACGTCTTATTGAAGCTGGAAAACCAGCAGGTCACTTCTTCCTTCAAGGCGCGCGGCGCGATTCATAAGATTCTCACTTTGACCGAAGATGAGCGGAAGCGCAGCGTCATCACCGCATCGACTGGAAACCACGGGGTCGCAGTGGCTTACGGATTGTCACTGACTGGCGGACAAGGAATTGTCTTTGTGCCGGAGACGGCCTCACCCGTAAAGGTGGAAAACATCCGGCGGCTGGGCGCAGAGGTTCGCTTCCACGGCACGGACTCTGGCCAGACGGAAATCTTTGCGCGGCGATATGCCGCCGAACATGGGATGATCTACATCTCGCCTTACAACGATCCGAAGATCATCGCCGGGCAAGGCACACTGGGTTTGGAGGTTGCGGCGCAGACCGGTCGTGTGGATTTTCTGTTCGCATCAGTGGGTGGAGGCGGGTTGATCTCTGGGACCGCAGGCTATCTCAAATCGGTCCAGCCTGGAATCAGAATAGCTGGCTGCTCGCCGGAAAACGATCCTGCCATGTTTCGATCCATCGAGGCAGGCAAAATCGTCGAGGTCGAGCCAAAACCCACGCTTTCCGACGGCAGCGCGGGCGGCGTCGAGCCGGGAGCAATCACGTTTGAGCTTTGCCGGACGCTGGTGGACCATTGGGTGCTGGTGAGCGAAGAAGAAATCGCAGCGGCCATGCGGCTCTTCATTGAGAATGAACACCAATTGCTGGAAGGAGCAGCGGGATCGGCCATTGCAGGTTTTCTAAAGCGCGCTTCCGAAACGCCCGATGAATTCAAGGACAAAAATGTGGTGCTCGTCATTTGTGGCGCGCGCATCAGCCTGGACGCGCTGAAGTCAGTGCTATGATGCCTGCTGCATATTTATAGGGGCGGCCTTCATAGTCGTTAAAGCAAGGGCCAGGAACCACGGCAAAGCCCGCCTTGGCGGGCGTCATTATGTGGCCCACGGCGACAGCCGTGGGAAAAGAGAAGAGCGCAGACTTCCGATCCCCGTCAGGGGCGGCATCATGTGCAAGAACAATGTCGCGGGTGGCGGGCGTTCGGTTGTCCATGCCCTAAGCGCATGCATACAAGACAAGGTATGCGCCACCCCCGGATGAAAAACCCGCGACGAGGTAAGGCGCTCGTCGTGGCTACCAGCTTTGTATCGCACCAGGAGATCAATGCCAGGAGCGACGAACCGGTGGAAGCGGTGGTGGTGCGAAGCGGCCAGGTTCCCATCGTCGTCAACCTGGACATCCAAAGCCCGGAGGCTGCCGGTTCCGCGCGCTGGATCGACCCGGACCACCCGGCCTGACTGCGAGGGTGGCAGCTCAGACAGGGCAGTGTGTTAGGCACGCGGTGCATCAAACAGATCCGAGAACGTAGCAGGACGACTAGGGAAAAGTTGGGTTGAGAAAGACACAGGCCAGCACTACCGGCGGTTCTTCACACGCTTCGGCTTTAGACCCTTTGCCCCAGCACTTGCCAGGGATAATCCATTTTGTTCCGGAATGGGCTCCACAACGATCTTCAGGCCCAGCGCCGCGACAACTCCCCATAAGCTGGTGAGGCGAGGGTTTCCCCTCCTGGAGAGGATGCGATAAATTGATTCTCTCTGGACCTGCGCGCCACGCGCCACCTTCGACATGTGGTGCGCTTCCGCCACGTCTCGTAGCGCCAGCAGCAGCATTTCCCCGGAGCCATCCTCGATGGCCGCATTGAGGTAATGGGCTGCCTCTTGTGGGTCCTTAAGATCTTCGAGCAACCTTTCACGGTAGCTGCTGGTCTTTTGGGTCATGGTAGTCCCTCCACCGCTCCTTGGCCTTTCGTATGTCATCCACTTGGCTGCCCTTGTCGCCCCCTCCAAGCAAGATAACCTTGTTTCCATCCTGCCCGAAGTAAACACGATAACCGGGTCCAAAATCAATCTTTAATTCGCTGACGCGGGTGGCGGCGACATTGTTTTGCCGTGTCACCGCTTGGTTGGGCGTTCGGTTGTCCATGCCCTAAGCGCATGCATACAAGACAAGGGATGCGCCACCCCCGGATGAAAGACCCACGACGAGGTAAGGCGCTCGTCCTGGCTACCAGCATTCCCGCGCAAACGGGAATCCATCACAAAGACCGGTTGATGACCCATCACGTGGGCGCCGCCATACACCGCTTATTTGCGCAAGTTGCAGTTTTCAATTGCCGATGTTGTCAGGTAGTGGTATAAAGCAGAGGGATGGCCTTGCGCCGGGCGTCTGCCATAGTTATGTACCGGCTGATTCCGCGGGAATCAGGAACGGAATATAAGAGGGGGTTCATACAACCGTATTTGGTTGTGGCAATGCGCTGAGGCTCAATGCGCAGGTTCTCTAAACATTATCTTCAGGTTGTCGCTTCCGGGGTTGCGTCTTCCCTGGTCCTGATCTTTTCTCCCATTGCAAAATCTCAGAGTCAAATTGTGCCGGTTGAAGATGCCGCGGGCCATCGGGTGTTTGTAAACGCCAACATGTCCGGGAGTCAGGCAGAAGAGTTCAGTGCGCCGGGATCCCCTTCGACCGGCGCGGCATCGCGGCCCTCCGGCTCGCAGCCGCACGCGATCCGCCAGGCGGTACAGCAAGAAGCCGGGCGCGCCAAAGTGGACCCCAAGCTGGTTCGCGCCATTATCAAGGTGGAATCCGATGGCAATCCCAAGGCGGTATCGCCCAAGGGCGCGCAAGGTCTGATGCAATTGATTCCCGCCACCGCCCGCCGCTTCGGAGTGGACAATCCCTTCGATCCCAACCAGAACATTCGTGGCGGCGTGACCTACTTGCGCTATCTTCTTGACCTTTTCAAGGGCAACGTGCCGCTGATGCTCGCCGCTTACGATGCTGGTGAGCATCGTGTTATGCGGACCGGTGGAATTCCTCCGATTCCCGAAACACAGAATTACGTGCGAAAAGTGACGGCGCTTTATCAGGCGAGTGGCGGGTCGAACGGGCTTGAAAGTTCTCCCGGACTGCCCCGGACGGTGGCCATCTATCGCTTTGTGGATTCGAGTGGCGTCGTCCATTTTGCGACGGGCGATGATGATCTGCCGCAAAATGTCCAGTTGGCAGAAAGTGGGCAACCCGATTGAAATTGAACTCAAAGGCCGTAGCACCAGCATCCCTTCACTCCGCTCAGGGCACGCTCTGCCGGCGAATTTTGCCGGGACAGCGCCGCCATGCGCGTCCCGCCACCAGTGGCCGCCACCTTAGCCGCATCCTGCAGCTTGCCGTGTGGGTCTCTGTCGTGGGCTTCGGAGTTCACCGGGTCCCGGCCGCCACCCACACCCGCTCGGCTGCCTCCAAGCGGGCGCGCGCCCAGGCCGCCTTTATAAAAGCCACGCGGCTCTACCAGCGGCTGAAGGCCACGCCTCCCTTGCGGCGCACGGGCGAGGATTATAAGCGCGTGGTGTTAGACTTCGAGCAGGTTTACCGGATTGATCCCGCCTACGTCAAAGCTCCTACCGCTCTCGCCGCCGCCGCCCATACCTACGAAGAAATGGGCCAGACCTATGCGGATGACCAATTCTACTCAAGAGCGATCAGTTCCTATCAATTTCTGATTCAACAGTATCCCGGAGGCTCCGCGGCGCGTGAAGCGCAATTTGCCATTGGCAAAATTTACCTAAGCGACTTGGAAAATCCAGAGGAAGCTCGAACCGCCTTCGCACAATACGCGAAGACTTACCCCAAGTCACCGGAAGCAAAACTGGCGAAGCGTGAAATCCAAAAGATTAATGCCCGGCTGGCAAGCCACCAAGCGGCGGTGAAACGGGCCAATGAAAAAACTGATGAAACGCCGGCTCCGCTGCCGCAACCACAGGCATCGGACGTTCAGACGGTTTCTCCCGCCCGGGAAGTGAACTCTCATGGGCTGGTGGTGCTCCAAGCTGTTCGCAGTTGGGTTGGGCCGAACTACACCCGGATCGTGATCAGTACCGGTGGCCCCGTAACGTTCAGCTCCAGCCGCCTGGTGAATCCGGACCGGTTGGTCTTTGACCTGGACCATACCGCTTTGGGCTCCGAACTCGGACAGAAAGTGTTTCCGGTCGGAACCGGCTACTTGCAGCGAGTTCGAGTGGCCCAATTCCAACCCACCGTCACGCGAGTGGTTCTGGATGTCCAGAAAATCGTGGATTACTCTGTCTTTTCGCTTCCCAATCCGTTCCGTATGATTATCGACATTCACGGGAACTCACCCTTAGTGGCGTCCAAGGCGCAGACCGGACCAACCCATCGAAACATTCAGCCGGGGGCCGCAGACTTGGGTAATGCTCTTTCGCCAAGGGGCGCTCTACCTTCGCAGGCAGCAGGTTCGAGTGCATGGGGAGATAGCCAAGGGAACAGTCCTGCGGGAATTCCGGAAACTGATGAGGAAAATGCTCCGGCACAATCCGCGCGGCGGGCAACGCTTAACCATCCAACCCCAACTGCCGGAGACAGCAGCCCGCCCGCCCAAGCCACTCAGAACGATTCAGAATTTCCTGGCGAGAGACAACGCATCCGGGCGCTTGAGAGTTCAAACCCCAACTTGGTGGCATCCGCTCCCCCAGCCGCTTCGCCGGCTGCCGCTGGCTCGCCCACGCTGACTCGCGCCCTGGGGCTAAAGATCGGCAAGGTCGTCATTGACCCCGGGCACGGAGGGCATGACACGGGTACCATCGGTCCCACCGGCTTGCGGGAAAAAGATGTGGTGCTGGATGTGGCCTTGCGGCTTCGACGCATTATTGAGAGACGGCTGGGCAGTGAAGTCATCATGACGCGCCACGATGATACTTTCATTCCGCTCGAAGAACGTACGGCGATCGCCAATGAAAAGGGGGCAGACCTGTTCATTTCCATCCACGCCAACGCCAGCCGCGATTCCAGCGCCCGGGGGATCGAAACCTATTATCTCAATTTCACTTCGGACCCCAGTGCCCTGGCCTTGGCAGCGCGCGAAAACGCCACCTCCCAGGAATCCGTCCACCAGCTCTCCAAGCTGATTCAGAAGATTGCGCTTTCGGAGAAGATCGACGAATCGCGCCAATTTGCGGGCATTGTGGATCACAGCATGGTGAGGCAATTGTCCCGCCAGGGCGTGCGGGAGCCCAACCGTGGCGTGAAAAAAGCTCCTTTTGTGGTTTTGATTGGCGCCAACATGCCGTCGATCCTTGCGGAAATTTCCTTCCTCACCAATCCTACCGATGAGCGCCTTCTGCGCAAGCCCGCCTACCGCCAGAAGATTGCCGAGGCCCTTTATGCAGGAGTTGCGCAGTATGTGAGCCAGCTTGGAGGCGTTAAAGTGGCCAGCCGAACTGGCGGCCCGACTCATCGCCGCAATCCACCCGGTTTCTGATATGCTAGGCGTAACATGAGCCGCTTCAAATTTATCCTCTGCACATGTATTCTCTTTCCACTGCCCACACCGGCTGCGCCGGGCAACAACCAGGATCGCCAGGTCATTTCCTTGATTCCATCCCCACGCTGGGAATTGGTTTCCTCTCAAAAGACCAGCCTTCAGCAACTTCAAGGATGGAATGTCGATCCAGCCATCGACGGCGAATACGGCGTGAAAAACATTGTGGACCGTAAGTACCGTTTTGAAACCTTTACAGCAGAAGCCCTGGTTGAAGAGGCTTCCGATCCATCCTGCGCCTATGGCCTTCTCACTTATTACGATGCGGCCGGGATGTCGCCGGTTCAGGGGATGAAGCTGACACTGGAAGATTCCAAGCAGGCGTTCATGGCAAGGGGAGATTATTTTATCCGGATCACCCACCCTGCCAATCCGGGTCTCTCCGGGAGCGACTTCCGGTCCCTGCTGATGCAGATTGGCGGCGCGGCTCCGACGCCGGATAGCCTGTCAAGTCTGCCGTCTTCCCTTCCGTCGCAAGGATTGGTTCGTGGCAGTGAGAAGTATTTTCTGGGACTCGAAGCCGCCCATAAGCTGCTACCTAATTTCCCGGCAGAGCTGATCGGCTTTCCAGACGGAGCGGAAGCGCAACTGGGCGAATACGCCAGCGGCCGCGAGATGCTGGAATTGCTGGAGATTGATTTTCCGACCCCGCAAATTGCCCGGGCACGGTTTGACGCGATGCAAACTTCCTTGAACCTGAATCAAGAGCAAGGCGCAAACTCGATCTACGGTGAAAGGGAAAGCTCTTACGTCTTCTTGGTCCTCAACAGTCCCTCAAAGACTGCTGCCCACCAGTTTCTGAGTCAGTTTAAGGTCTCTGAAACGGTCAGTTGGAATCAGCGATACCAGGGAAAAACTTCGATTGCTGTACAGTTGCTTAACCTCATTCTGGGCAACATCGCCCTGATCCTTATCCTGATCGGGATCACGGTGGTGGGCGGCTTGTCCATGTTCTTAGCTAAGCGATTCATTCTAAATCACTTCCCAAACTCCTTCCTCGCCCAACAAGGGGACGGAGAAATCATCCGGTTGAGGCTTTCGTGACCATTTCTCCAAACAAATCAACACCTTATCGGGCTGGAAGAAAGTCCGAAACCGGGCTCGAAAGGCCGGAATTTTCCACAGGTATTGACTGCCCATCATGCCGCTAAATAAATGATAATAAATAACTTATATTCAATGAAATTTCCTTAGAAATTCCTTGACATCGGCTGTTCCTATTCAATAGACTCCCTTCGGGATTAGATAGCGGAGCGCGTCCGTCTTTCTTTTCTCCTCTCAAATGCTCACCCGCAAGTTTGGCAAACACGCTAGGCTTGCCGGGTGGGCATTTTCGTATCTAAAAGCCGGCGTAGCTCAGTTGGTAGAGCAACGGTTTCGTAAACCGTAGGTCGGGGGTTCGATTCCCTTCGCCGGCTCCAACTTCTTATTTATTTTCTGCGAGTTGCGCAACATTGTTTTCAGCCTGTCCTAAATGAGGTGCCTATTGGGTGCATATTGCTTCGAGCAAACGCATCGCGTCAACAGCATCCTGCGGTACTAATTTCACATAGACATTCATCGTGGTTGAAAGATTTGAGTGCCGGAGAATAGCTTGAATGGCCTTGTCCTGCACACCCAGCCGGTGAAGGTTTGTTGCGAGCCCGCGCCGGAAGGCGGGCGACCGCGCCCCCTATCACGATCTCACCGCAGGGACCGCGGGCCATTGTCTACCCAATTTGTGGACACTACTGTAGGATGAGTTTCGTGATCTACCTGGACCATAACGCAACCACGCCAGTGCTGCCGGAGGTGCTGGAGGCGATGATGCCGTACCTCACGACGGAATGGGGGAATCCGTCCAGTGCTTACAAGTTTGGCGCGAAGCTAAAGTCGGTGATCGAGACGGCGCGCGAACAGGTGGCCGAATTGATCGGGGCGCACGCGAGGGATGTCATCTTCACCTCGTGCGCGACGGAGAGCAATAATGCCGCCATCGCCGCTGCGCTCAAGGCCAACCCCGGCAAGCGGCACATTGTTACGTCCAGCGTGGAGCATTCCTCCGTGCTGAATTATTGCATGGCGCTAGAGAGAGAGGGCTATCGCGTCACCTATCTGCCCGTTGACCGCGACGGCCTGATAAAATTGGCGGACCTCGAAGCGGCCATCACGGATCAGACCGCCGTGGTGTCGCTCATGTGGGCGAACAATGAAACCGGCGTGTTATTTCCTGTCGAGAAGATCGCCGATATCTGCCGTGCGCGCGGCGTGCTTTATCATTGCGATGCGGTGCAGGCGGCGGGCAAAGTGGAGATTGACGTGCGAAAGGTTCCGGCGGATTACTTGTCGCTGACGGGCCACAAGTTCCACGCGCCAAAAGGGATTGGCGCGCTCTACGTTCGCCGCAAAGCGCCGTTCGCGCCTTTAATATATGGCGGCCACCAGGAGCGCAACCGGCGCGGCGGCACAGAGAATGTACCGCTGATCGTCGGCATGGGACGCGCCGCAGAATTGGCCCGGAAATACTTGCCCTGCTATGACAAGAAAGTCCGTCCACTGCGGGATGAACTGGAGGACGGCATCTTGCGTTCGATCCCCAACACCGAGTTGAACGGCCACAAAACGCAGCACCTGGCCAACACCGCCAACATCACCTTCCATGGCATCGAATCCGAAGCGCTGCTCATCCTGCTCGATCAGGAAGGCATCTGCGCCTCGTCCGGTTCGGCGTGCTTGGCTGATTCCGACGAGCCGTCGCATGTCATCAGGGCTATGAAACCTGACTCAACCCCGTCGAGACAGATGATCCGGTTTTCGCTCAATGCGACCACAACTGAGGCGGACGTTACTACGGTCTTGGCTAAAGTGGGGTGCGCAGCAATATTGCTGAGGGCGGACGGCGAAAAAGCACCGTGTAAAGATAGAATCGTTTGCGCTCGAACCGAGCAAAGTGAGGATTCGGTGTGTTGAGAGCTGGTAGGGGTCACGAGTGTGATCCTCGTTCAGGACCGCAAAATGCTGAAGAGACCTTCAGCGATTCTTCGCAACATACAGGGGAAGGCCGACGGCGAGGAGCAACACTTCTCAAGGATCGTTTGCTCTATAAAAGAAAAAGAGGGCGTGCCCAAAGAAGACCTAATATAATCGGTTCCTCCGCAGAATTTGTGGGTGGAGCGGGGATAGTTTTTGACCCTTCGCGGAGAAAAAGATAGCGCATCCCATCCCAATTCCTGTATGGGTAATTTGAGCGAGAAACCCTACACAGGAACAGGACAGGATGCAATT
>DATKST010000175.1:0-14502 GCA_035531475.1 Terriglobia bacterium | reverse complement strand
AGTCCTTTCCGGCGTTGACCGATTACCGGAGAAGTATAGAGCGAATATTGGCTCTTAACTTGCTGTTTGTGCCAGTGAATGAAGCCATCTTGAGGAGCGCACAGGCAGAGAGGCAAGCTGCCGGACTTCTCACCAACGACTCGATGATCGTTTCCTGCATGCGTGAGTATGGAGTTTCGTTCCTGGCAACCAAAGACGCAGATTTTGAACGCGTGGCTGGAATAATCGTTTTTAAGCCTAACGACTTGCCTTAATAGTTCCATCCATTATGGCTCTCGTCCTCGTGGTTTCTTCCACGCGTGCCTTTAAGAGCTGTGTCCAGTTATTTCGTGGACACTACCTCGTTGTAGCCCTTCCTGTCGTACTCCCGGTTCCGAAGCTCGCCAGCTCTTGCGGTTGCAACGCCCGCCACTTGCCCACTTCTAATCCCTCCAAAGTTACCGGGCCGATGCGTAACCGAACCAACTTCAGAACTTTGAATCCCACGGCTTCCATCATGCGGCGCACTTCACGATTCCTTCCTTCCGTCAGCACCACCTCCAGCCGGCTATATTTTCCCCGGTCCTCCATGCGTCGGACGCTCAGCGGCCGCGCCCAATCGCCGCGTTTCATCTCGACGCCCGCGTTCAGCTTCTCAATCACGTCATCGGGCAGAATGGCGTTGACCTTCACCTGATAAGTCTTGGGGATGCGGGAAAGGGGGCTTGCGACAAAATCGGCGAAAGCGGTGTCGTTGGTCATCAGCAGCAGGCCCGATGAATCCTGATCGAGCCGGCCCACCGGAAAAATCCACGGAGCTGGAAGCTTCGACGAGGAACGATCGGCGAGAAAATCGTAGACCGTCTTGCGGCCTTGGGGATCGCCGTGGCTGGTGATGACGCCCTTGGGTTTGTAGAAGGCGAGATAGATCTTGCGCGTCGCTTTCAACCGCTGGCCATCCAGGTGAATCGCATCACGCTCCGTCCGCACCCAGCAATCGGGATTGCGAACCACCTTGCCATTCACCTTCAGGCGGCCAGCCAGGATGGCCTCGCGGGCGGCCGTGCGGGATGCGACTCCGAACCGCGACAAGACGCGGTCCAGCGTCACCTGCGTCTTCGAGTTCTGAGTTGGGCGCTGGCGGGCCGCATGGGCTGCGCTCTTGCCTGTTTTCTCGTGGGCGTGATTCATCCTGGCCGGAAGTGCCGAATCAAAGTTCAAAGGGAGAAAAGTGTCCTGTATCAGAGGTTTGTTCAATATAACATCAGGGCACGGTTTTAACCATGCCCGACGGTTCCTCGAGTATCCACATTCTAAGCCGCTGCGGCAGCGACGAACTGGGAGGAACTGGGCTGAATGCCGAGTTGTTTCACCAGTTGCGGATGTTGGGTGGCTTCTTGGCGGAGCAGCGTCACCTGATCGAGGCAAGAAGGGCGATTGGCACGGCGCCGCCATTTCGGTAACTGGGCGTGAGCTTTTCCTCTCTCCGCGCCGAACACCTTGAGCGCGGAGAGCATCAGAGCGCGGTAAGCGGCAACGACCAGGGGCGGCTGTTTGGGAACCGCGATGGGGTTCCACAATTGCGCCTGAGCGATGACCAGGGTGCCTTTCTCTTCACGATAATTGACTTCGATCGGCCCACGGTAAAATAGACTTGGAGCCGCGGGCGGGACGAGCGGGTCAAGTCGAGGCAGAGCAGATAGGCCGGCTGGCGATAGTAGAAGCGCAGCGATGAGGGTATGCGGCAGGGCGTGGGAACGATGACCAACCAACGCATGGGGCGGGCGCGGAGCCAAGTGCGCGGTTGAGCAAACACGCTCCGCCAAGGTTGGGTGAGTACCAGGAAGGTCTCCAAGAGGGTCATGACACCTCCGGTCGCAGGCCAAAGGTGTTCTTGCCGGTGCGCGTGAAGCGATCTCCGCGGGCCACCTTCTTGGTCAGTGAAGAGACAAGACTTTCGGGATCGACGGCGACGCCGAAGGTCGAGTGGATGCGCTCCAGGATGAGAGAGATATGCAGAGGGGTGCGAGCCTTCATGAGGATGTCGAATGCCACATCCACCTGGGACAGACCTTTACGGCGGCGCGAAGAGGAGCGCCAGGAGGCCCAAGCTCAGACCGCGCAGAATAACCCCGATGGCGGCGGCTCGCCGCCGCTCCCGAACCGGCCGTCATCGTTCGGCAAACGAAGCTTCGGGACACAGGGCTTCGGCAAATCAACGACCGCCTTTCCGGGGGATGCAAAAGCGAACCAGAGCGGCGGCCTCAATTTCTGTTCTCCCGCCGGTGGGCCTTTGCAATCCTCCGGGCTCGCAGAGGCCACCCAGGTGTCCACCCGCCAAAGTTCATCTGCCCCTGGGCCTCTGCCACCCCATTCGCCGGCAGGCCCGCAAGGGCCGTCATCCTGTAGCCCACGGCGCAAGCCGTGGGGTAGCATGGACACGCTCTTTGGTTTTTGTTTTCTGCTTTTTGTCTGCCGCCTTTTCCGAACTGCTCGTATAATAGGCATCCGCGATTCAAACTTGACTCGTTCCAAGTGCGGCGGCTTCGCGCTTAGGGCTCGATTCGGGAGGAAACACCATGGCAGGACAAAGCGTAGAACGGCGCGAGGTGCTGAGGGTTCTGGCGATTTCCGCCGCAGCGAGCCAATTTCCTGGATTTCACCGCTGGGCGTTTGCCTGCGGACACCCGGCGGGCGAAGAAGCTCGATCCCCGGTCACTCACTACACGCCCCAATTCTTCACGGCGCACGAGTATGCGACGGTTGAACGGCTGGCGGACTTGATGATTCCCAGGGATGATCGGCCCGGCGCCACGGATGCCGGGGTCAGTGAATTTATCGATTTCATGGTGTGGAGCGACCCGTCGATCCAATATCGCTTCCGCTACGGACTGACTTGGCTGGATGCCCGCTCCCGCTCAGCCCACCGGAAACCGTTCCTCGAAATGAATGAAGCCGCGCAAAAGGAAATCCTGGACGGTCTTGCCTACCCGCAGAAGTTCAAGCCGGGCGAAGAAGAGGGCCGGGATTTCTTCAAACTCATGCGGGAATATACGGTGATGGGTTTCTACACTTCGAAGCGGGGGCTTCAGGGGTTGGATTACCCTGGGCTCCAAGTCTTCTATTCGCAAACACCCCGTT
Organism: Terriglobia bacterium; assembly: GCA_035531475.1. Taxonomy (GTDB): domain Bacteria; phylum Acidobacteriota; class Terriglobia; order UBA7540; family UBA7540; genus CALCEB01. Next base: position 11,382 of record DATKST010000175.1, on the reverse strand, counting down.
GCCCACATCCGGATGATCCCGGCCATTTGCACTTGCCGCTGCCGAAAGGGTAGGGGCTTTTGCCTGCGCTGTCATTCTGAGCGATCACAGCCTTGCGGCTGCCCATCATTGGCAGAAACTCGACGCGTCGCCAGAGGAGAGCGAATGCTGAATCTAAATGACTTATGTGTCGAGTTTCTGCAGAGCGAAGCGAAGAATCCCCGTATTGGAAGTCTTTGCTCCACAGCGCACGAACTGGGGATGCTTCGCGGCGTTTGCCCTGAGCGAAACGCGGGGATGCCTCGCGTCATCGGGCTCAAACTTGGAGGTTGAACCTCAATGAAACTCTACGACGTCGTGATGGTCGGAAGCGGAGCGGGCGGTGGCATGGCTATCAAGACGCTTTGTGAAGCGGGACTGAAGGTGTGCTGCCTGAATGCCGGCCGGCTGTTTGATCCCGCCAAGGATTTCCGCGACCACAAGCAGTCCTTCGACATGAAATACCGGGGTTTCGGCGACCCTCGCAAGCGCGATCACTACTACCACATTGAGGACGAATACACGCAAGGACTTTGGGAGCACGAGATCACTTACACCGTCGCCCCCGGATCAAAATGGGAATGGCCGCGCTGCTGGGGCGTAGGCGGCAAGACCAATTTCTGGGGACGGTCGGCCGCGCGCATGGGTGACATCGACTTCAAGGCGGCGAGCCGCGACGGCTACGACGTGGATTGGCCCGTCAGCTACGAAGAGATTGCTCCGTATTACACGCGTGCCGAGCGCATGATTGGCGTGGCCAGCACCGTTCAAAACCGGCCGAGCAATCCGGATGGAGATTATCTGCCGCCCATGAACTTCCGCTGTCTGGATTATATTCTTCAAACCGGCTGCGAGAAGTGTGGGGTTCCTTATCTTCCGGATCGCGAGGCGCAGCTCACCGTGGCTCACGCCGGTCATCCGCCCTGCCATTATTGCGGCAACTGCACAGAAGGTTGTGATACCGGATCTTTCTTCTCCACCCCGTGGTTCTTTCTGCCGCTTGCCGAGAAGACCGGCAATCTTGACCTGCGGACGAATACTTACGTGCGCCATGTCCTGGTGGATGAAAATGGCCGGGCCAAGGGCGTGGCCATCGTTGACCGCAAGACGAAACATGAAGAGGAAGTTTACGGGAAGACGGTGGTCCTGGCCGCCTCCTGCGTTGAGACGGCGAAGATCATGCTCAACTCGAAATCGCCCCACTGGCCGGACGGCATTGCCAACTCCAGCGGCCAGGTGGGACGAAACCTCTGCGATCATCTCTACGGCACCACGGCCTACGGCTATTTGCCACAACTGCTCGGCCAGCCCAGCTTCCCGGATAATATCTCAAGCGCCCAGATTGCGTGGATGCCGCGCTGGCAGAACTTGAACGATCCCCGCGAGGAGAAATACATTCGCGGCTATTCCGTGTATCCCACCGGCGGCTGCGATAGCTTCCCGTGGTACAACCACCAAATCGAAGGCTATGGGGCGGAATTCAAGCGCGCCATCAAGCGCTACTATCCCACGCCGGTTTCATTCTACTGCCAGATTCCCTCCATGCGCAGCGACACCAATTTTGTGGATCTCGATCCGCAGGTGAAAGACGTTTACGGCGTGCCGGTGGCTCGCCTTCACTTTCAGTGGGGTCCAAACGAGTTGCTGATGTGGGAGCAGGCGAAGGAAGTGTGCTCGCGGGTGATCGAGGCAGCGGGCGGCAAGGTGTGGGGCACGGGCGTGGACCCCAATACACCCGGTTACAGCCTGCATGAAACCGGCACTTGCCGCATGGGGAACGATCCCAAGAAATTTGTGACCAACCGCTTTGGCCAGACTCACGATGTGCCCAATCTCTACGTCACCGACGCCAGTCTTTTCCTGAGCTGTACCGACAAGACGACGACGCTTTCCATCCTGGCGTTTTCGCTTCGCGCCAGCGAACATCTGATCGAGCAGATGCGCAGGGCGTGAGGATGGGCGCGTGAAAAAGAGGAACCACTCATGACCGTGGCAGGAGCGCCAAGCAGTGGCGCGGTTGAAAATTACCGCCGGGAATTTCTGGAGCAGCCCCAGAGGTTGGCTGAGCTTGCTTCGGCTTATGGGACGAACCCGGCAATCCGTACGGAGCTACGGAAACTGGTCGCCGCCATCGCAAGCAATGGCCCGGTGGTTTGGACGGGCATGGGAGCATCCTATTGCGCGGCCATTGCCGGATCGACGCTGCTCAGCGTGAACGGCTGGCCCTCGTTCGCAGTGGAATCGAGCGAATTTCTTCATTATGCCGCCGGGACTTGGTCCCGCCTTGGCGGTTTGATCCTGATCTCAACTTCCGGGGAAAGCACCGAGCTGGTGAGCCTGACGCGGCTCGATTCCGGCCAGCGGAAGATGCTGCTTTCGAACCATGCGCAAAGCCCCTGTTGGAGCGCGGCAGAAATTCGCCTGCCCATTCTTGCCGGAATCGAACTTGCCAACGCCACCAAGACGTTTACCAATTCCACTGCGGCTTCGGTCATCATCGCTTCTGAAATTGCGGGCCATACCTGGCAGAGTGAAGCGGCGAAGGCCGCGGAAGCGTTCTCGCGCTCGTTGGAAATGGTGTTGGAGCAGCGCCAGGTGATTGAAGAGTTCGCGCGAGGCTCGGTGAATATTGAGATCTTGGGCCGCGGCGCGGCGTTGGGCAGCGCGCTCTATGGCGCACTGTGCCTGCGGGAAATGACGCTGCGCCGCGCCAGCGCGCTTTCCGCCGGTGCGTTCCGCCACGGCCCTTTGTTGGATGTGGACGCTACGCATCTCGCCATGATTCTTGCGCTCGGACACACCGGCGCGCTCGGAGACCGGCTGGCGAAGGATTGCCTGGCGAGAAAAGGCAAGGTTGTGCTTGTGACCGATCACCAACCGCCGCAGCACGAAGCAGGGCTTCTGGCGATCCGGGTGAATGCGGCTCCAGCGGGCTGGGAGGGATTGACCGCAGCGCTGGTTCCGCAGGCGCTGACGCTCGCTCACATCGAGCGGCAGGGGAGCCAATATGTGCGGGAGCAAACTACCTCGGAGTAATCTTCGTTACCTGACTCGTGCGCTGTCGTCCGGGGCCTGGTGGCGTTCAGGACGGCTTGCTTGCCGCCTGAAGTCTTTGTCTCAACACTTCCAGGGCGCCGGGCGCGCGCAGTTCCATCCACTTCTCAAATTTTTCGGCGAGCGTTTCGAGGTTCTTCGCGTAAAACGGGTTCTTGAGAATGCCTCGCATTTCGGCGAGCAGCGGTTTCAAGCGAAGCCACGTCACCCAGAATTCCGTGGTGTTTTCAAAGAAGAACTCTTCCTTGATGAGGCCGTTGTTGACCAGGGATGCTGCCATGTCCCAGTAGCTCACCGCCATGCGGAAGGAAGCGTTTTCCTCCGAGCCCCGAGGATATTTCTTGAACAATTCGCCGACGGAGGCTGCCTCAAAACCCGAGAGAATCCACTCCCGCGCTTTGCGCAATTTTTCTTCGCGGCGAAGCTCGTAAAGCCGCAAGAGCAATTCGGCGTCATGATGGTCTGGGTGTTCACGCATGTTTCATTCTCCCTCTTGAACAGGATATCGAATTGGGTTGCAAACTGTGGCCGTGGGGGTAGTGGTACGTTTTCGCGGCTGTAGCGGCGGTCTATGACCGCCGAATTGTTTTTATCAACACCTTCCGGCGGTCAGAGACCGCCGCTACAGCAAACTGACCCACTACCCAGTGGGGGCCAGCATCAGCCCTCGAGTTTACGGCCTTTTGTTGGTTTTCTATTCAATGCGCCTTACTGATGAAATATCGATGAATGGTCTCATCCTGGGTGAGCTCGGGATGGAAAGTTGCGGCCAGCACGTTGTCTTTCTCCACCAGCACCGGCTGGCCACCCACACGGCCCAGGACGCGCACTCCCTTGCCCACCCGCCGGATGATGGGGGCGCGGATGAAGACCATTTCCACCGGATGATCTGCCAGTTCCGGCAAGTCGCCTTGTTGAATCGAGCTGTCAATCTGGCGGCCGTAGCCGTTCCTTTCCACCGTGATGTCGATCAAGCCCAGCCGCTCCTGCGGCGGGTTCAACACTTCCTGAGCCAGCAGGATGGCTCCCGCGCATGTTCCGAAGATGGGCTTTCTGGCCGCCGCAAACTGCCGGATCGCCGTGTCCAATTTCTCCTCCGCCAGGAACTTGAGCATAGTGGTGCTTTCGCCGCCGGGCAGAATCAAGCCGCTGATTTCATCGAACTCGGCGGCGTGCTTTACCAGGCGGTAGGGAATTCCGATTTTTTCGAGCATCCGCGCGTGCAGGGCGAAATCGCCCTGCACGGCAAGAATGCCAATAGTCGTTCCGTTGTTCGTCATTGAAGTTGAAATCAAAATGCGTTCGAGCTCGCAGTTCTCGTGGCCGCAACCGGCGGTATTGGTAGGGGCGCCCCTTGTGGGCGCCCGTTCGGGCGGGTAGCCGTCGTGGCGACCCCGCTCCTACCTCGAACGCACGAGTTGAACCATCGTCTTATTATTCATGCTCCGGGTTTAGCGAGGCCCGGCCTTCAAGGGCCGGTCAGCTTATCAGCTTGGCTTTCAGGTTGATGGTAGTTCCTGTCAGGGCTTTTGAAACCGGGCAGCTTTTTTTAGCGCCCTCGGCAAATTCCTGAAACTTGGCGTTGTCAATTCCTGGAATTTCCGCCTCGGTCTCCAGATCAATGTGGGTGATGGAGAAACCGTCATCCCCTTTGTCGAAATGAACGGCGGCCTTGGTGTGAACGCGCTTGGGTAGGAAGCCGCCCTTGGCCACGGTCGCCGAAAGCGCCATGGAGTAGCATCCGGCATGCGCGGCGCCGATCAGTTCTTCGGGATTGGTGCCCGGACCGTTCTCCATCCTGGACTTGAAAGAGTAATTTCCTTCGTAGGCGCCACTGCCCAGTTTCATCGTCCCCTGGCCTTCGATCAGATTGCCTTTCCATTCTGCTTCTGCATTACGTGCTGGCATCAAAACCTCCTCATGAATTTAGGATAAATGATTGGCAGGGACAGGCCGCGCCGTTGGCCCGGCATGACCAGAGCCTTTTCGTGTAAAATGAGCCCATGCGAGAAAAACAACGCTTTCTGGTCAACCTAATCTTTGATGCTGAATATAACGGCACCGTCGCGGACGTACCTCAACTTCCGGGCTGTATGTCCCAGGGCAACACTGTGGAGGCAGCGCTCAAGAACGTGCGAAGGGCAATCGTCGCCTATCTCAGAGCCATGCCGCCTGGGGGACCAACAGAAATCCCCGAGATTCTTATCAGCCAAGTCGAGGTTTGCGCTTGAGTCGCCTCGCCGGGGTCTCCGGCCGCAAAGCTGTACGAGCTTTCGACCGATGGAGAATTCCTCAGCCTTCATTGATCTCAGGGTTATTCCCTGTGCGGTGCTTCGAGCGGACGCCAGCCTTTTTCTCAAGTGTTACCATCCCCGCGTTTGCATCAGCTCTTCGGGCTTGAGCTTGGCAATGTCGAGGCCGCGCATCGCTTCGCCCAGCTCTTCGGAGCATTCGGCCACCACTTGCGGCTCCGTATAATGGGTGGTGGCGCGGACAATGGCTTTGGCGCGCTTTTCCGGGTCCGATGACTTGAAGATTCCGGAGCCCACAAACACCGCTTCCGCGCCAAGCTGCATCACCAGCGCGGCGTCGGCGGGTGTGGCAATGCCGCCTGCCGAGAAATTGGGAACCGGCAGCTTGGCGTTCTTCGCCACCCAGTTCACCAGTTCGTAAGGCGCGCCCAGTTCCTTGGCTTGCGCCATGAGTTCCTCATCCCGAAGGCTGGCGATTCTGCGGATGTCGCCGGTGATGGCGCGCAGGTGGCGCACCGCCTCCACGATGTTGCCAGAGCCCGCTTCGCCTTTGGTGCGGATCATGGCCGCGCCTTCACCAATGCGGCGCAGAGCTTCGCCCAGGTTGCGGGCGCCGCAGACGAAGGGCACTTTGTAAGACCATTTGTTGATGTGGTGTTCCTCATCGGCCGGCGTCAGCACTTCGCTTTCATCGATGTAGTCCACGCCCACCGCTTCCAGCACCTGGGCTTCCGCAAAGTGACCGATACGCGCCTTGGCCATCACCGGAACGGTGACGGCGTTCATGATCTCCTTGATGATCCGCACCGAGGCCATCCGCGCCACGCCACCTTCCTTGCGGATGTCAGCCGGAACCCGTTCCAGCGCCATCACCGCCACAGCACCTGAATTCTCCGCGATTTTGGCCTGCTCCGCGGTGGTCACGTCCATGATGACTCCGCCTTTGAGCATTTCCGCCAAGCCCACTTTCAATTTCATCGATTGATCGAATTCCCACATAGCGTCCTCCTTGTTTGATGACAGACCTGAAGGTTATCTCCTAATCTCAATTAAGGTTGTCACTCTGAGTTCTTCGCTGTCATTCTGAGCGTTCACAGCCTTGCGGCTGCCCATCATTGGCAGAAACTCGACGCGTCGCCAGAGGAGAGCGAATACTGAATCTAAATGACTTACGCATTGAGTTTCTGCAGAGCGCAGCGAAGAATCCGTGTATTTGCCTCAGCATAAACTCCACGAAGAATCCCAGCCATTTTGCTTCGAATGTAATGCGGGGACTCTTCGCTTCGCTCAGAGTGACAGGCGAAGCGTTCAAACCAATGCCATCCCTGTCGCCACGTTACCGGTCTTGCGGACCGCGCCGCCCCGCCGCACGTCATCCCGCAGGACATCGCCCAGAATCTGTATGCCTTTGCCAATTTCTTCGGCCGAAAGCGCGGAAAAGCACAGGCGCAAGGCGTTATCCTGCGCCTCATGAAAATAGAAATAACGGGACGGCGCGAAAATCACGCCTTGCTCGCGGGCCTTGGCGAGCAGGTCCATGGAATTGAGTCCAGTGGGCAAAGTGACCCAGACGGACATGCCACCCTCCGGGTAAAAACACTGCGCTTCTTCCGGAAAGTGCTCCTCCACGGCGGCACGCAGCACCTCCAACTTCTGGGCGTAAACAACACGAGCTTTGCGCATGACTTTTTCGAGCAAGCCCCGTTTGCCCAATTCTTCCAGCACTGCCTGGCCCAGCATGTTGGTGTGAAGATCTGCCTGCTGCTTGGCCAGCCGCAGCCTCTCAATGAGCGGACGCGAGCCCACCACCCATCCCACCCGCAGGCCCGGGAAGCCGACTTTGGAAAAGCTGTTCAGGTAAACCACCAAACCAGTGCGGTCGAGCGATTTCAACGAAGGCAGTGGCGGTCCCTGGAAGCGCAACGCCCCGTAAATGTCGTCCTCCACCACCGGAACTTGATAGCGGCCGGAAATTTCCAGCAATTTCTTCCGCGCTTCGAGCGGCAAAGTGCGCCCTGTGGGATTCTGGAAATTGGGGCTTACCAGGATCAGCTTCACACGATGGCGCTCCAAAACGGAAACCAGACGGTCCAGGTCTATGCCGGCCGGCCCTACGGGAATTCCTGCCAGGCGCACGGAAGGCGCGTTGAAGATACTGGAGAGTCCCGTGTAGGCTGGATTTTCGCACGCCACTCCGTCACCCGGCTCGATCAGGACACGCCGCAATAGGTCCAGCGATTGTTGGCAGCCGTTGGTAATCAGGATTTCATCCGGATCGGCGGTGATGCCATCGCCACGCAACTGCTCCTGCAGATAGGTCTTGAGCGGCGCATAACCTTCGCTCGATCCGTATTGCAACAGGCGAGCGCCTTCCCGCCGCAGCACGGCGTTGGTGACGCGCCGAACAGTCTCCGCCAGATCAGGGTCCAACGGACCGTGAGTTACAGCAAAGGAAATGACGCCCGCTTCCTGCGCGCTGGCCAGCAAGCGAGGAAGGGAATCATCCTGCGGTCCTTTGGTGAACAGGCTTTCCCAATAAAAAGCGGCGCCGGGTGTGGCGGTTTTCGCCGCTTCCTCAATGGAAGAGGGCAGAACGTAAGTGCCACGCCCTACATCGCCGCGGATCAGGCCTTGAGCTTCAAGATCGGCATAAGCGTTGCCGACCGTGGTGCGGTGCACTCCCAAAGTGCGCGCCAACTCGCGGCTGGGAGCCAAACGGTCTCCGGCTTGGAGAGCGCCACTCTGGATTTGACCGTGAATTTGGTCGCGAATTTGAACGTAAAGCGGCTGCTGGCGGTTTGGATCCAATGTAATCATGATGTCCAATGGACGGAAGCGGTCCGGTCCACTGGTCCAATCTAACTGAAAGTTTAGACTTTATCAAGAGCCAATCCGGCCTTTAGGTCACAGCCTGGGCAAAACGGCTAATGGAAAGGGCAAATCCGCCACCTTGAGCTTGACTCAATGTCGCCATCCGATCATACTCCCAAGCAATCAACTGAGGTGGGTATGGACAAACATCTGGTAGGACTTTGCTCCGCGTGGAGCGCAGGGTATCTTCGGCGCTCTCCAGACCGGCTTGGCAGGGCGATGAATCCTCTGATCTGGGCATTGTTTGTGCCGCTCACGTTTTTCTTGCCTGCCGCTCGAGCAATAACTCTACAGGCTGGAGCTGCGGCAACGCCAGGCAATGCGGCTTCTGCGCAGTCTCAGCCGGAATCGGCAACCAACGCTACTCCTCAATCCAGTAGTCAGAGCACCATTACCGGTTACCACCTGCCGCCTGAAAAATACCGGCAGGCGGTTGCCTATTCGCGCGCGGGCTACCGGCTTTATTTCATCAGCATGGCTTGGGGTTTGTTAATTCTGCTACTGGTGCTGAGGTGGAAACTGGCGCCGAAATTCCGCGACTGGGCCGAAGGCGGCGGCCCGCGAAATGGTTTTCTTCAAGCCCTCATCTATACACCGCTCCTGTTGTTGACTCTGGCCATCCCGGGACTGCCCACGGACATCTACGGCCATTGGCTCGAACTGAAATACCAGCAATCTATCCAGGGTTGGGCATCCTGGCTGGGGGATTGGGCCAAGGGGCAAGGCTTGGGGATTGTCCTGGGGGTATTTCTGGTCTGGATCTTGTACGCCATCATCCGCCGCAGTCCCCGGCGCTGGTGGTTTTATTTTTGGCTGGTCTCGATTCCCATCATCATCTTCTTGCTCTTTATCAGCCCGCTGGTGATCGATCCGCTATTCTACAAGTTCACTACACTCGAAAAAACTCAACCGCAACTGGTAGCGCAAATGGAGAGAGTGCTCAATCGGGCTGGTCTGGACATTCCACCCAACCGGATGTTTGAGATGAACGCCAGCTCCAAGCTGAATTCGGTGGATGCCTACGTCACCGGCATCGGGACCTCGAAGCGCGTGGTGGTGTGGGACACCACGATCTCAAAGATGACAGTTCCGGAGACGCTTTTCGTCTTCGGGCATGAGACCGGACACTACGTCCTGGGCCACATCTGGAAGGGGATTCTGTTTACTGTAGGACTGCTCTTCGTGTTGCTCCTGGTGGGTTATCATGTGCTCTATTGGGCGGTGGGACGGTGGGGACTGGGCTGGAAAATCCGGGGCGTGGAGGACTTAGCATCACTCCCTGTGATCCTGCTCATCGTGGCCCTCTTCATGTTTCTGGCTTCTCCTGCCATCAACGGTTTCAGCCGCTATCAGGAGCATCAAGCCGATCAATATGGCCTGGAAGTGGTGCATGGACTTGTGCGGGACGAGTCCCAGGTGGCGGCCCGTTCCTTCCAGATTCTGGGAGAGATTGACTTGGCGGATCCAAACCCTACCTCGTTCATCAAGTTCTGGCTGTTCAACCATCCGCCCTTGAAGGAGAGAATCGATTTCGCGCTCACCTACGATCCCTGGGCCCATGGCGGGCACGGTGAATTTGTGAAGTAGCGCCCTTGTTATACACAACGAAGTAAGCCTGCGGCGCACCAACACTGTAGCGCCGGTCTGCGACCGGCGTTCGCCGCTCTTAGAGCGGCGCTACAGCGAATGACCGTCGCCGACTTATGGTGCCCTGTATAATCACGAATTGCTTCATCGGAGTTTCGAGGAGTCTGCTTAATGCCACCGGATTCGAATTCACCATTGCTTCTGCGGAGGGAGACCTCCGTCATGCTGGCCGTTGACCTGCAATATTCGTTGCTCTCGGTGATCCATGAAGCCGAACGGGTGATTCGCAACGCCACGCTGCTGCTGCGGTCCGCCGAGATCATGCGGGTTCCCCGGTTATTGACGACGCAGTATGCGAAGGGACTCGGTAATTTGCACCGTGAGATTGATCGCGTGAGAGATGGCGTTCAGGTGCTGGACAAGTCAGACTTCAGTTGCTTTGGAGCCCCCGGATTCCTGCCGGCTCTTGAAGGCGTTGCTCCCCAAGCGGATACGCTGCTGATCTTCGGGGTCGAAAGCCACATCTGCGTCGCACAGACGGCGCTGGGCGCGCTGGAAGCGGGATTGCACGTGCATGTGGCCGCCGACGCGGTTTCCTCCCGCACCCCTGAAAACTGGCAATTGGGGTTGAAGCGGATGGAACGCGCCGGAGTGGTTATCAGTTCGACGGAAATGATGGTCTTTGAACTGTTAGAACGGGCTGGCACTCCTGAATTTCGTGCTATTCACCCCTTGATCAAATAGAACTTACCCGTCCTTACGCGGGTGGGGCATCCATTGCTTCAAATGTCTGCGCTTCTCCCCAATCTGTGGCAAACGGGGCCGTCACCCCGGCTCCTTCAGCGGTGATCGCATCGAGGCCACAAGGGTCGCCGGGATCAAAGGCGATGCCAGCGCCACCCTCGAGATTGAAACCTTGCCCTTCCGCTCTACGCCATGAGAAGTGCGGTTTCGGATCAACCCTCACTGTCTTAGTGCGCCGTGATCCCTTGGATCCCATCGGCAAGCCGCTCGCGCCGGTAGAACCAGCCACCGAGCCCGCCCCAGTGACACAGATCGCGCTGCTTCTTTCCGGCCTCCGGGCCTCCGTGGCGGAGAGCGGAGAAACCGGGACCCAGACCCGTGAGTGGATCTGGGTCACCACTTTGCCGTCGGCGGTCGTCCCGACCGCCTCGGTGGTTCATTGGGGTCATGCCCGATGGGATATCGAGAACTACGGTTTCAACGAGTTGGTCCATGGCTGGCATGCGGATCATGTCTATAAGCATGACCCCAACGCCATCGAGGCTTTCCTGCTCACCGTCTTTCTGGCTTATAACCTCTTCCACGCCTGGCTAACGCGCAACCTCCAACCTTCGATCCAACGCGGCCGGACCCAAGTCTTTTGGGCGCGGCTGATGGCGGCGGAGATTTATGGGGCGGTGGCGATCCGCAGTCCATGACCGGCTTCGGGTCCCTCGCTTCACTTTCCCTCGCGCATTTTTTCTGAGCCTCGGGGCTCATCTTCCAACACCTGCGCCCAGCGGCTGGGAATCAGGCCAGCTTGCGGACTCTTCCTCCCTCAGCACCACCCCCGCCGCTCCTGGCGACGCGAATAATC
>DATKST010000174.1:0-30115 GCA_035531475.1 Terriglobia bacterium | reverse complement strand
CATCCATACCGATATACTTGACACTATTCATGGGTGCTCCTTTCTTGGATTCGTTTCGTACCGCAACACAAAACGTACCCTAAAAGGGGCGCCCTTTCATAATGCGTGACGCGGGGAAGCAGTGCTTCCCGTCGCGGCGGGTGAGGGCGCTGCTATGCATGACCCCGTCCGATGAAGAAAAGAGCAAACAAAAATTACGGAACGAACCCTAAATTATGTTAACTAGACCCTGCCGCCCCTTCGCTGCAATGAAGAAGGTCCGTAAGAGCCAGAATCCATGACAGAGCCACCGTCCAAACTACCGGCATCGAAAACCTCGAAGCGCAAACCTTCGGGATGGGGCCTTTACCTGGTCAGCCTGATTCTGTTGGTTGCCGCGGTGGTGATGGTTCACCGGCTTCGCGCCGGAAAACAGCAGAACTTGGCGGCGCAGTTGCACCAAATCGCCAACGTGACGCAGGCAGGGCCTCGCGTGCAGGCCATGACCGTGGGCGACGCGGCGGCGGTGCGCAAGGTGGAGTTGCTGGGTGAGACCTATCCATACCTTGAAACTACGCTCTACGCCAAGGTCAGCGGATACCTGAAGGAAATCCGGGTGGATAAGGGTGACAAGGTGACGGCCAACGAACTGCTGGCCATCATCGAATCCCCGGAGACCGACAGCCAATACCGGGCCGCGGTTTCCGATGACATCAACAAGCGCATCAATGCCAACCGCGCCGTCAATCTGGTGAAGCGGGACATGATCGCTCAACAGGATGCGGACCAAGCGGTGACGGACGCGCGCATGGCGGATGACGCCGTTGCAAACATGGCGACGCTCAAGTCTTATGAAGTCATTCGCGCCCCCTTTACCGGAACCGTGACCGCGCGCTATGCGGACCCCGGCGCCCTGGTGCAAAACGCCGCCAATGCGCAGACCAGCGCGTTGCCCGTGGTGCGGGTGGCGGAGACGGATGTACTGCGGATTTACGTCTACCCCGGCCAGTCCGACGCGGAACGGGTCCGCGTGGGCGATCCGGCAGAAGTGGTGGATGCGACGCGGCCGGATGTGAAAGTGCGGGCGCAGGTGACGCGCGCCAGCGGACAATTGGATCCCTCAACACGCACCATGCTCACCGAAATCGACATCAACAACCGCGCGGGCCGGTTCCTGCCCGGAATTTTTGTGGAGGTGACGCTGAACCTGCGGCAGCGATGGGCCGGGATCGCCATTCCCGCCGAAGCGCTGGTGCTGCGCAACAACAAACCCTTTGTGGCGGTGGTCACGCCGGATGACCGCATCGCTTTCCGGCCCGTTGCCATCCTGGATGATGACGGCGGCACGGTGCATATCCGGGGAGGCTTGAAGCGCGGCGAAAGGATTGCCCTGAACATCGGCGAGAGCGTTCAGGAGGGTGGGAAGATTCAACCGGTTCCGGTGGGCCAGAATCCCTAAGCGCCGCGACATCGCCGGTGTGCGATGGTAGGGGCGGCCCTGGTGGTCGCCCGCAGGCTGGCGCCAGGCCCGCCTCTACAATTGCACTCGGGCGACCACGAGGGTCGCCCCTACGGATATCACGGAGGAAGGAGCATGACTTACAAAAATCTTACCGCTCTCGTCCTGCTGCTGATCGCGGCAAGCACGCCAGCCGCTGCGGACTCAACCCCTCAACCGATGACCCTCGCGCAGTGCGTGGAAACCGCCCTGGAGCACCATCCGGATCTAGCGGCGGCGCTGGCCATGATCGATGAGGCTCAGGCGCAGTTGAAGATTGCGCACTCTGCCTTTCTTCCCCAAATTAATCTGGGATCTTTCTACACGCGCCAAACTTTCAACTACTCCGGGCAACCCGGTACGCCGCCGGATTTGTGGCAGAGGTTTTACCAGGGAGAGTCCAACTCCACTTCGCCCTACTATTATGGCGGCATCAACTTGTCGCAAGACATTTTTGACTTTGGCCGCAAGCGTGGAACGATCGACCGCAGCATGGCTGAGCTGCGCGCCGCCGGGCACAATTACCAGAACGTTAAAAATCAGATTTATTACAACGTGCGCGCCGCCTATTATACGGAGCTCGCGGACCGCGAGTTGGTGAACGTCGAGCAGCAAGGCCTTGATAATGCCGCCCAGCACCTCCAACAAGCGGAGGCTTTCTACCAGGTGGGGCGCGATCCGAAAATCAACGTCACCCAGGAGCAAGTGGCGGTGGCCAACGCCAAGCTGGCGCTCGAGCAGGCGCAAGCGAACCTGGATGTGGCCCACGCCGGTTTGGCAACGGCCATGGGCATCCCGATTGAGCAGGCCCCGGAGCCGGTGGACACGCTGGCACAGATTGAGCCGGCGGGCACTCTGGACGAGCTTCTGGTTCAAGCCGTCGAAAAGCGCCCGGACTTGCAATCCCTGCGCGAGCAAGTTACTGCTGCGCAAGCGGACGTGGAATACGCGCACGCCAACCTGAAGCCGGCCTTGAATCTTTCAATGTTTTACAATTTTAACAATCTGCAATTTCCCCTGATCTATAACTGGAGCCTGGCGGGGCTCTTCGCGCAAAGCCTCTTTTCGGGCGGCGAGCGGCACGCCGCGTTGCGCCAATCCGAAGCGGAAAGGCGCGTTTCCCAGGCGCAGCACGCCTCGCTCTTCCTGCGCGTGCGGCAGGGTGTGTATTCCGCCTATTCCAACGTGCGGGTGGCTCAAGACCAGATCAACACGGCGCTGACCGCGGCCAGCGAGGCCAAGGAGAACTTGCAGCTTGCAGAAGGCCGCTACCAAGTGGGCTACGGAAACATCATTGAGTTGACGGACGCACAACTCCTGGCGACCCGCACCGCCACCCAGGTGGTGACCACCCGTTTCAGCTACCAGAGCGCCTCGGCTCAACTGGACTTTGTGGTTGGGAAAGGACCGCAGTGAGGCGCGCCGTGATTGGCATTTCGGCCGGGGAAGGTCAGAGCACGGACTTGACCGCGGCCCTGACGGTCCCCCAGGGAAGTTCGTGAATAATCCCGATTAGTGCGCTGAACTGGCGGAGAAGTATTCGGTGAGGGCTTGAACCAATCCAGGAATCGTTGATTCCTTTGCCTGCACTACGACTTTAAGTCCGAGTTTTTGCAAGGTAGCAGAAGTCACTGGTCCAATTGAAGCAATCAGGCACGCCTGCATTTCTGGGAAGATTCCTTCCTGCTGTGCGAGCTGCACGAAATGATGGGCAGTGGATGAACTGGTGAACGCCAGGATGTCCGGCCTGGGCGTTAACCGTCTTTTCACTTCGCCGGCCGGATAGGCGGGGAGAACGGTCTGGTAAGCTTCCACCACTTCAACCTGGGCCCCCCGCCCGGTGAGCACGCGGGGGACAAGATCCCTGGCCACCTTGGCTCGTGGAATCAAGAACCGCTTCCCTTGCACCTCCCGGCCGCCCAGAGACTCCAACAAACCCTCCGCCTGATATTCCTGCGGGATAAAATCTACTCTTACGGTTGCCTCACGCAGTGCTTCCGCCGTCGCCGGCCCGATGGCGCCGACTTCCATGGGAGCCAAGTCAGCCGGACTCCTTCCACAGGCACGCAACCGGCTCACGAAAGATCGAACACCATTCACCGAAGTCAAGATCAGGAAGTCAAACTGCTCGAGGCGGGCGATTGCTGAATCTATCGGCCTCCAGGAGTCCGGGTCTTTAATCTCAATGGTGGGCAAATCAATCACCACCGCGCCGAGCCGCGCCAGCCCATCGTGAAAACCGGACGCCTGATCCTGGGCGCGAGTGATCACGATCCTCTTTCCGGCGAGGGGCAATCCGATGGAGGCTTTGGGCATGATCCGAACCCCAACACTGTTCACTCAAGCGCGGTTGGACTGCATTGCTGTAGTCAGGCCGCAAGGACCCCTCGCCCACCGCTACGCGGTTCCCCCCTCTCCCTGCAAGCGGGGAGAGGGCCGGGGTGAGGGGGGAACGATTCCTTATCCTGGGACGGTCAGGTCTCGCGCGGAATTCAAGACGCGCTCGGCCCCACGCTCCCGCAGCAACCGGGCCAGGCGGCGCCCCAAATCCGGCCCTTCACCCATCTCTCCGCAAAGCGATGCCCGGAGCGCTTCACCGCTGGCAGGATTCGCCACCACTCCGCTGATCTTGAACTCTCCATTCTCCTCAAAGGCGTAAATGGCGATGGGCGCCCGGCAACCTCCGCCCAACTCGCCAAGCGCAACGCGTTCGGCGTCCACCGCGCGGCGGGTGGCGGCATCTTCCAGAGGCGCCACCGCTTGCCTCACATTTTCGTCCTGCTCTCGAATTTCAATGGCAAGTGCGCCCTGGCCCACCGCGGGGCAAATCTGTTCGACGGAAAAGTACACGGCGATGAGCGAAGCCAGTCCCAACCTGTGGACTCCCGCTGCCGCAACCACCAAGCCGTCGCAGACGCCGGAATCGAGCTTCCTGACTCGGGTGTCCAAGTTGCCACGAATGGGGATGAACTCCAGGTCGCGGCGCAGCGCCCGCAACTGGGCTACTCGCCGGGGGCTGCTGGTGGCGAGGCGGGAGCCCTCCGGCAACTGGCCAAGAGCCGAGCCGTCCCGCGTGATCAAAATATCCCTTGCATCTTCGCGCCGGGGGACAGCGCCGATCATCAATCCCGGGGGCAAGGAACCGGGCATGTCCTTCAGACTGTGGACCGCGAGGTCGAGGCTATTGTCCAGAAGGCCTTCTTCAATCTCTTTGATGAACAGGCCCTTGGTCCCCGAATTCGCCAGAGAAATATCTGTGAGTTTGTCGCCGCTGGTCTTGACCGAACGGATTTCAACACCGCGCCCCAACGCTTCCAAGCGGCTCTTAACCCAATTCGCTTGCCAAAGCGCCAATTGACTGCCACGCGTTCCCAAAACCAATTTAGATTGACTCAAGAGAGGCCGAACCTCGAAGTGCCGGCCGCATCGCCTGCGGTCATTTTCAAGTGGCATGGACGCCACATTGCCCCAATCTTATTCCCCCACTCCAAAAATCTTCCGGATCAAATGCACCAAAGTTCCATTTTCCGGACTGCCGGCTCCGTTCTTTAGTTCGGTGATGGGACCATGCAGAATCTTATTCAGGATTCCCTGTGTGAGTTGGTCCACCGTCTCACGCTGATCCGGAGTGAGCGTCCCCAGGCGGCTGCGGAACCTCTCCATTTCCCTGCCGCGGATCGTGTCCAGGCGTTGCTCCAAAGCCACGATGGTAGGGCCGACTTCACGGGAAGCAAGCCTGCGCAGCAACTTTTGCACTTCTTGCTGGACGATCTCTTCCGCAAACTCCGCCTCCTTCTCGCGCTGCTTGCGGTTGGCGTCCACCACCTGCTTCAAGTCGTCAATGTCGTAGACATAGACGCTCTCCAGGTCATTCACCGAGGGATCGATATCCCGCGGCACGGCAATATCCACGAAGAACATGGGGCGGCGCTTGCGGACCGCCAGCATCTGTTCCACCTGCTCCTTGCGAATGATGAAATCGGGAGAGCCGGTGGAGCTGATGACGATATCCGCCTTGTGCAGATTCTCCAGGAGGTGGTCAAGGGGGATGGCGGCGCCATGCAGCTTTTGCGCCAGCTCCACGGCCCGGTCCATGCTGCGGTTCGATACATAAATCTCGCAGGCCCCGCTACGAGCCAAGTGGCGCGAAGCGATCTCGCTCATCTTCCCGGCGCCGATCAGGAACAGCGTCTTGCCCTCAAGCCGGCCGAAGATGGTGCGAGCCAACTCTACCGCCGCGTAAGGCACCGAAACCGCGGCCCGCCCCAAACCCGTCTCGCGCCGTACCTTCCGGGCGGCGCCGAGGGCCTGATTCACAACTTCGTAGAGATCGCCCTTCACCGAGCCGGCTTCTTGGGCAATTAAAAAAGCGCGCTTCACCTGGCCTAGAATCTGCGGTTCTCCTAGAATCATTGAGTCCAGGCTGGAGGCCATGCGAAACAAGTGAAGCACGGCATCCTGGTGCCGCCGCCAGTAAAGATAGTTTTCGTAGGCGGATAGATCGCAATGGTGAAAATCGGCGAGAAATTGGCGGATCAAAGGCTCTGGATCAAACCGGTCCTCGGCGTTGGCCAGCACTTCGACGCGGTTGCACGTGGAGAAGATGATCGCTTCGCGGATGCCCCGGCGTTGGCTGATGTTTTTCAACGCCGTGACCAGCCGGCCCTCCTCGATGTTCATGCGCTCCCGCACTTCGACCGGCGCCGTGCGATGATTAATTCCAGCGAGGATCAGGTTCATATCGGCACATTCGATGGCTCTTAAGTCCCGGCGATCCGCCTGCTGCCCCTCTCCGCGCTGGCAATCCAGTTTCCATTGAGCGGGAAGCGGATTGCTGTGACGGAAATCACCAACCCTCGGGCGCGAGGCGGTGAATCGTCTTTTTTCCCGCCGACACCTCTCAAGGGATGTGAGTTAAATTAGGAAAATACCCGTGCTGGCCGCTCAGGAAGCTGACGCCCAGAAAAGTCACCATGGTCGCCGCAAAGCCGAAAATTGCTCCATAGGCCGACCGGCGCCCGCGCCAGTTGCCGCTGACACGAGTGGATAACAGTGTCAAATAGATCAGCCAAGTCAAAAAAGAAGCCAGGATTTTTGGGTCCAGCTCCCAGGGGCCTCGCCAGGCTTGGCTTGCCCACAGGAATCCCGTCAGAATGCCGATGCTCAAAAATAACAAGCCGAACTTGAGCGACCGGTCATAGAGGGTCACACACAGGTCCAGCGAGGGCAGCCGGTTATAGAAACCTCGTGGGCTCTTAGATTTAAGCTCGCTTTCCTGGATCAAATACATCAGCGCTGCTACAAAGGTCAGGAAAATTCCCGTATATCCCAGGATCATCGACAGGGCGTGAACCGCCAACCACCCGCCCCGGAACGGCGACGTGGAGGACAAGTGGTCCGGGTGGGCGGCCGCCATCAGCGTGAGAACAAACACAAACGGCAGCATAAAGACGCCAAGGGAGGTCGCCCGGTAACGAAGGTAGGCCAGAAAGAAGGTCAAGGTCACGTTAAAAGCGAAGAAAGATAGCGCGCTCTGAACGTCCGTCACCGGCAGCCGGTCTAACTGGATGGCCGCTGTGATCAACGCGGTCGCATGAAGAAGAAGTCCCAGAGACAACGCCGCCAATGTCGCGGAAGACAACCTGGGCCGTCCGCCGATGACCGAAGGCAAGGTCAAAAGGATTCCAAGACCGTAAAAAGCAAGCGCGCACCACAATAGGGCAGGGTGCATGATGACCTGAGAAAGAAAATTTACTAGCCTCTCAGTATAGCACCCCGTGCCCTTCCTGCCCTCTCGCCAGGGACCCGTCGACGGGTAGTGGGACAGTTTGGCTCTTGTAGCGGCGCTCTATGAGCGCCGGAAACCGTTGAGGATCCAAGCTCGGCGCTCATAGAGCGCTGCACAGCAAATTGAGCTACTCCCCCAACGGCGTAAGTTCTGGCCATGAATGGCTTTCGGTGATAAGCTTTTGCTTTGCCGGTCATATCGTTGAGAGGTTCCGCAAAGGAAGCCGCGTTAATTGGTGTGCCACGTCCAGCCTTGAAATTTACCGGAAGTTGATACTGCATCACTGATTGGGTGCAAATTCCGCTTTGGCGCGCCCATACCAGGCTACAAAACTATTTTTGAAACCCTTCGTCTATGATTTTCGTAGATATCTCTTGAGTCCAAACGTATCAATGGTATCCAGGTGGTTAGAAGGGAGAAGGACAGGAATGATGAATCGAAAAGGTTACCGGCTGGCGGTGGCCGGAGCGATATGGGCCTTGGGATTTGGGGCTCTGAACCTGATGTGTCAGCAACAGCCACCACCGGCTTCGACGAGCCAGAACTCCAAAGACCATAGCGGCAAGTCAATGTATGAGACGACTTACACCCGAACGGGGATATTTCCCAACATTCTTGAACCGTACATGAATCCCCACGTGCCGCCCATGAAGCTGCGCAATTCGGCGCTTCTCTACGAACTGATTCAGAATGGGAAGATGCAACTGTCTTTGCAGGATGCCGTCGCCCTGGCGCTTCAGAACAACCTGGATATCGACCTTTCGCGATATAACACTGCGTATGCCAAGATCGACCAAGTGCGCGCCGCCAGCGGCCAAGCCACGCGGGGAATTCCAGGGGCGTTCGGCTCCTCGGCGTTGTTCGCGGCCGCCCTCGGCGGCGGCATCAGCACCGCCTCGACCGGCGGTTCCGGGGGCCGGGCGGGAGGCGCCACGGGTGGCGGTGGCGGAGCTACCAACATTGGCCCGATTGGAAGCTTTGATCCGGTGGTGGGTTTTACGGCCGGCTGGAATGACGCCGTGAGTCCCTTGGGGACGAACGTTGTTACTGGCGTCCCCTACCTTGCCCAGCACACCACCACTTATAGCGGATTCCTTGGCCAGGAATTTCCCACCGGAACCAGCTACGCCGTGAGCCTTTTTGGGATTCGGCAATCGACCAATGCATTGACCAACTTCTTCAATCCGCAGTTGGTGAGCGGACTCACCGTTGGCTTAAACCAACACCTGCTGAACGGCTTTGGATACCGCGCCAACGCCAAGTTCATCCGCATTGCCGCCAATGACATTAAGATTTCCAAAGCGGTTTTCAGGCAACAGGCGATCACCACGCTTACCACGATACTGAATGACTATTGGACCCTGGCTACCGACCACGAAAACGTGCGAGTAGCTCAAGAGGCCGTGACTTATGCCCAGCGGCTCCTGCAGGACAACAAACGGCAGGTGCAAATCGGGACGCTGGCTCCAATCGACGTGGTGCAGGCGGAATCGCAGCTCGCCACGGCACAAACCAACCTGGTGGTGGCCCAGACCAATTTTCTAGAGGCTCAATCCGTCTTGAAAACCGCCCTTTCCAAGAAAGTGGATGCCACGCTTTCCTCGGTTGAAATTGTTCCCACGGATAAACTGCCCGAGCCCAAGCCCAATGATATTCCATCCCTGGACCAATCCCTGCAAATCGCCCTGAAAAATCGTCCTGAGATTGAGACCGATGAGCTGAACCTGAAGTATGAGTCGATTGTGCTCAAGGCCAACCGGAATGAACTTCTGCCGACGCTGGATGTTTTCGCCACTTGGCAACCCAGCGCGCTGGCGGGGAACCAAGTCATCTATCAAACGCTCCCTGGAGCCAGGTTTCCGACACCGGTCGGCTTCATTGCTGGTGGATACACGGGTTTGTTTACTCAGATGTTCCAGAACTACTATCCCAACTACTCGGCGGGATTCACTCTTCAGATGCCCATCCGCAACCGCGCTGCGCAGGCCGACGCGGCGCGGGCCCTGCTGGAGCAACGCTCACTGCAAACGACGTTGCAACAGCAGATCAACAACGTAGAGCAGGACGTTCGCAATGCTGAAATCGCCGTGACCCAGGCCAATGCGCAAATCCAATCGGCCAAGAAAGCCGTGGATTACGCCCAGCAAACCCTGGACGCGGAGCAGAAGAAATTCAAGTTGGGCGAATCCACCGTGACTCTGGTCATTCAGCAGCAAAACAACCTGACCACGGCGGAGGGAACTCTGGTGACAGCCTACTCAACTTACGCAAAGGCCCTGACCCAATACGAACAGGCCACGGCAACCACTCTGACGGCGAATCACGTTCAGATTCAGAACGCGTTGACCGGAGATGTGAGCAGTATCCCCAACATTCCCGGCTCCCGTGATTTTGACCAGAATCATAAACAGTGAGGGCGACTTCGGCGAAGGCGGCTTGATGCCGGAGGAAGATACCAGCCTGGATTCGAGTCCAGGCTGGTTTTGTTTTGTGCGAGCCTTTTCCGGCATGGCTGAAGCCGTGCCTTAACCATTCCAGAGAGGCGGGTAGTGGTGCGGGTTATTTGCTGTAAAGGCACCCGGAGCTCCCAGTTACAGGGAGCGCCGGCTAGGGTTTCTTCATTTCTGGAGTCTGGGAGTTTCAGCCGAACCTCCCGTGCTGTCATTTTGAGCGAAGCGAAAAATCTCTGTATTTGGCCTCTTCTTCTGCTGCGAACGAATTGGAGATGCTGAGCAGAGTTTACCTTGCGCAGAAATACCGGGATTCTTCGCTTCGCCAAGAATGACAGGCGAAGGGTTCAGGACGACAGGCGAAGGTGCTCAGGAAGTCTGCGAAGGAATCGGAATCTCAGTCTGGCCGCCTGCGTTGACATTTCAATTCGAATAGGATGCAATTGAAGGCATGGAGAACGAGAGCAAGTCCACGACCGCAGTGGAGGGATCTGAAAGCGGGACCCCCAACCCAGAATCCTTCACACTGCCGGCCGGAAAACCCGGGGGCCGCCGGTATTCCGGATATCCCAGAGAATTTACCACTATTTCCGGAGTGCCTGTCGAGAGGCTTTATACTTCGAACGACCTCGCCGGGCTGGACTATGATCGCGACCTGGCGAATCCCGGCGAATACCCCTACACGCGGGGCATTCATCCCACGATGTACCGGGAGAAGCTGTGGACGATGCGGCAGTTCAGCGGCTTTGGCACACCGGAGGACACCAATCGCCGCCTGCATTACCTGCTGAAGCAGGGCCAAACGGGACTCTCCATCGCCTTTGATTTGCCGACGTTGATGGGCTACGACAGCGACCACCCGTTGGCCGAAGGTGAAGTGGGCAAATGCGGAGTGGCCGTCTCCTCTCTTGCCGACATGGAGGTTCTGCTGCGCGGCCTGCCGCTGGAGCAGGTAACCACGTCCATGACCATCAATTCGCCGGCCGCCATGATCTGGGCCATGTACCTGGTGGTGGCGGAAAAGAACGGCGCGGATTGGAAGAAAATCTCCGGCACGACGCAGAATGACATCCTGAAGGAATACATCGCTCAGAAGGAATACATTTTCCCGCCCAAGCCGTCGATGCGGCTGGTGGTGGATACCATCGTTTTCGGATCGCGCCAAGTGCCGCGCTGGAATCCGATTTCGATCAGCGGTTATCATATCCGCGAGGCAGGCTCGACGGCCGTGCAAGAGTTGGCCTTCACGCTGCGCGACGGCATTGAATACGTCGAGTGGGTGGCGCGCGCGGGCTTAAGCGTGGACGAATTCGCGCCGCGCCTCAGCTTCTTCTTCAACGCTCATAATGATCTCTTCGAGGAAGTGGCGAAATACCGCGCCGCGCGCAAGGTCTGGGCGCGCGTGATGCGGGAGCGCTTCGGCGCAACCAACCCACGATCGTGGCTGTGCCGCTTCCACACGCAGACCGCCGGCTGCTCGCTGACGGCGCAACAGCCTTATAACAACGTCATCCGCACCACCATTCAGGCCCTGGCGGGCGTTCTGGGCGGCACGCAGTCTCTCCATACCAATTCCCTGGATGAAGCTTGGGCGCTGCCGACGGAACAGGCTGCCACCATCGCCTTGCGCACGCAGCAGATCATCGCTCACGAGAGCGGCGTGGTCAACACCGCCGACCCGTTGGGCGGTTCTTACTTCGTTGAGAAATTGACCCTCGACACCGAACGCGCTTGCCTGGAGTATTTCGATAAGATTGACGCTTTGGGAGGCATGGTGCCGGCCATCGAAAAGGGATTCCCTCAACGCGAAATTCACGAGGCGGCTTACACCTACCAGAAGGCCATCGAGCGCAAGGAAAAGATCATGGTGGGTGTGAATGATTATGTGAGCGATGAAAAGCGGGCCATCGACATTTTGGTGATCGATGAGAGCGCATCGCGCCAACAGCAACGAAAATTGGCCGAACTGAAGAAGATCCGGGACAACACGCGGGTCCAATCATCCCTGGAGGCGCTGGGAAGTGCTGCAAATTCAGACCAAAACCTGATGCCCTATCTCCTGGAGTGCGTTCGCGCCTATGCCACGCTGGGTGAGATGTGCGATGTGCTGCGGCGCGCGTTCGGGACTTACGAAGAACCGGCGTTCTGCTGACGGCTCGCTATAGCGGTGCAGGACTGCTGGAAAGGACAGGCTGTAGATGCCAGAAGCTGCTGAGGAAGCCTCGCTTCCACCCTCTGGAGTCCATTTCGTTTATGACTCCGGCATCAAGAAGATCGACCAGCAGGAAAAGCTTGTTGACTCCCTCGACGTGAAGATGGGCGTTCTGGTCGGTTTTCTTGGCGCTTCTATTGTCGGCTTATTGGCTGCGGCACTGACATCCGAAGCAGGACGTATGGCCCATTTGTTATGGAGGCCGACTAAGGTCGTCTTTTCAATAGGGATCGTTCTCATCGTTGTTTGTCTTTATTTTGCTTTTGCAGCGTTTTGGACTCAAGACCGCTCTCCGGGAATTCGGTTCCAGGACCTCATCAAATGGACCAACGAGGACGCCGGAGTCACGAAAGAAATGTTCTTACCCACACTGCTTGACGCTGTTGACATGAATGACGGGTTGTTGAAAAGAAGGCAGAAGTGGGCGAAGCTCGCAATCATCTCGGTTTTCGGCGCCCTGATGGTTCTTTGGATAAGTATCGTACTTTTGGGAGCACAACTTCTGACAGGAGGGATGAGGCTATGAGCCAGGAAAGGAATAGCAAGAATACTGTGGTCAAGGGTCCAACAACCGAATCGAAAGAGCCAGGATATGCCTGGCCAAAGCATCCCTGGACGCCCGGCCCTCTGATCTCAGTACCCGACAAAGTCATCAAGTCATCCATCGGAGGCATGGTGAGGCCAATCCCACGCTTCGAAAATGGGCGTGCATTCCTCGAACTGCGAAACGGCACAGACGCGAGGATAGAGGTTCGACACCTGCTACTTCTAATCCCCTGTGGGCCGAGTAGCCTTGGAATCCAAATGTCGAACGGGGTACGTTTGTTGAATGGCACGGTGGAATTGGGCCCGCTCAAGAGCCGCCAAGTGGATGTAACCGATCACCTCAAAAAGACAATCAAGGATGGGTTCGGCTCCGAAAGCGGAACCTTCCATTTTCGAATCCATATGCACTTGGAACCAGAGCTTCCATCTCAACTGCCTCCCGGTGCGTATAAAGTCAGGCTGGCCGATGGCAGGTGCGAGTACTTCGGGCCGGACCGCGGCGAATAATGCCATGCCTGACAAACCCATCCGCGTGCTGGTTGCCAAACCCGGACTTGACGGCCATGACCGTGGGGCGAAAATCGTGGCTCGCGCCCTGCGCGACGCCGGCATGGAGGTGATTTACACCGGTCTTCGCCAGACGCCGGAGCAGATCGCCACCGCGGCCGTCCAGGAAGATGTCGACGCCATTGGCATCTCCATTCTCTCCGGCGCGCATAACACCATCCTGCCCAGAATTTGCGAATTGCTGCGAGCCGAGGGCATGAGCGATGTCCCGTTGATCGTCGGCGGGATCATTCCGGACGAAGATATTCCGGTCATGAAGCAAGCTGGAGTGGCTGAAGTGTTTCAACCCGGGGCCTCAACCCAGGACATTGTCGATTTCATCCGCAGCAGGGTGGAACAGGCAAGGGAGGCCCGCCGTTAAAACGGGATCGCAGCCCTGTTGAGTTGGGACATGGGCGCAGGAATGATGATTCATTCGCTACCGGATCAGACCTCGAAGAGGCATCGGCGGGAGACGGAGGCTCGGCACTCGACCTCGCGCGGGCGGGCCAGGATTTGTGCAAAAAGCTCAACGAATTCCGGTTGCCCGTTGTGGCTGCCATCCGGGGATATTGTTTCGGCTGCGGGATGGACCACGCGCCCAACGGGCGATCGGGGGCTTTGGGTGATGGAAATGCGGCAACGTCCGATTCACTTTTTCTCTTCGTGGATGTCTTCTTCCATCACCCAACGCCTCAGACGGAGGATATCAACGGCGCGGGCTATGCCGATGGGCTTTGGGCAGCCGTCGCCCTCGACGACGATGACGTTTTCGGCGTTGCGCTTGAACATGGCGCGGATCACCTGATCTACCGATTCGCCGGCGCGCGCCAGGACGTAGTCCTGCCTTGCGACATCGCGGGCCTTCAAATGGCCCTCCACGTCCTTAAGGAGGTCGTGGGCCTCCATGACACCGACCAGGCTGCCGTCCTGCTCCACAATCGGAAGCGGTCCGACACTCTCCGTCGCGGCAGAGAATTGCTGAACCACCGATTTCAGGTCAGCGTCCGCCGGCACGGCGGCGAATTCCTTGCGCATCACTTGTTCGATTTTCAACCGCATCAGAACCGGCACCGTGTAGTCCTGCGAAACAATCAAGCCGCGCTTGACCAGCTTCCCGGTCATAATAGATTCCGCGCTGAAGAGGCGCACAAAGCCATCGGAGACCATGCAGCACACGATCAAGGGCAGCAAGGCGTTGGGATTGCGGCTCAGTTCAAAGAGAAAAACGATGCTGGTGAAAGGCGCCCGCGCAATCCCGCCAAAAACGGCCGCCATCGCCACCAATGAGTAAAGCGCCGGATCGCTGACGAACCCTGGCAGTAAGTGACCCATTCCAGCCGCATAAGCCGCTCCCAGGCCTCCGCCGACGATGAGGGAGGGAGCGAACACGCCGCCGGTGGTCCCGGAGCCGAGGGAAATCACGAGCGCCCAGAACTTTGCCGCCGAGACCCCGAGGAGCGCCGTTGTGGTGAGACGGTCATTGAGCATATTACGGATGGTGTCATAACCCGTCCCGAACACTTGAGGATAGAAATAACCGATGACCCCAAGCACCAGGCCCCCGGCGACTGGCGCCCAGATGGCCGCAGGCTTCAAGGGGAAGTGATCAAAGAAGTTCTCAAGCCAGAACAGGACGCGAATCATCAATATCCCGATTAGACCCGTCAAGACGCCCAGCAGAGCAAAGAGCCAGAGTTCCTGCATACTGTGCAAGGCGAAACTGGGGGTGGGGAAAAGGGGATTCCAACCGCGAAAATGCACCGCAACGGCAGTGGCAACGCAGGAGGCAATAGCTACGGGGAAGAAGGACCGCGCCCGGAATTCGAACAGCAAGAGCTCGATGGCCACGAGGATACCCGCCAGCGGCGCAATAAAAGTAGCGGCCATGCCGGCGGCGGCTCCCGCCGCCAGCAACACACGCCGCTGGTAAGGCGTGAGATGAATGATTTGGCCAAAGATAGAACCGAAAGCCGCTCCGGTCTGAATAATGGGTCCTTCCGCGCCGAAGGGCCCGCCGGTTCCGATCGCGAAAGCGGTAGCGAGCGGCTTGAGAATCCCTACTCTCAGCCGGATACGGCTCTTGCCGATCAGAACCGCTTCCATGGCCTCGGGGATTCCGTGGCCCTTCAACGTCGGCTCCCAGAAGTGGATCATGATGCCCACAAGCAGCCCTCCGATGGGGGGAATCAGGATGACCCACAGGCCCAGGTGGTTGTGAACAGGATAGCTGATGGCAAAAGACCACTTTGCGTAGAAGAAAATATTGGTGAATAAATAGATCAGTTCGAGCAGCCCTTGCGCAACCAGCCCTCCTATGAAGCCCACGGCGATGGCGTAGACGGTTACAATCAATACGGAGGGCTCCATCGCCACTCCAAACTCGCGGGACTTCTTGACCACGGTTGGCTCGACTGCCGGATTCCCATCCGCGCGATCCACCTAAGTTGCTCCTTTTGCTATTTTCTTGATCTCTCGCCGCCGCACTTGCGGAGACGCCAGTGCCTGTTTCTGAAACCGGGCCAGCTCCTTGCGATGGAGTTCAGAAAGGCGGTCCAGAATTGCTTCGCCTCGCGGCGTGAGCTGAACCCGGACAAAGCGATGATCCCAGGCGATGACCCTCTTGGTCACCAGCCCTCGCTTCACAGCCCGCTCCACCAGTCCCACTACGGCGTTGTGCCGCTCCTGCAGAAACTCAGCCAACTCGGAGATGGTGGCTGAGCCTTCCCCTGTAAAGCCCGCCACTCCCAGCAGCAACTGGTGCTGTTGCGGCGTGATGCCCTCCTGCCTCGCAGCACGCTCGCTAAATCGGAGGAACAGACGCAGGCGGTAACGGAAGCGGGCCAGCTCACAAAGCAAGCCATGTCCGCTCTCTTGTGAATTTGCCTTTGTCACCTTGCAACCATCCACGGATTATAATATCACATTGCGATGTATTAGACCGAAAAGACTCAGGAAACGCAAGGATTCCAGTTGCTTCGGGGAATGAAGGCCGAAAGGAATTGCAGTGGCCAAGACAGGGGAAAGTAACCCGCGACGTGCACATCCGGCCCGGCTGGCAAGCGGACTTACCGCAGGGTTTCATCCACTTCTTGCAGCCAATCCGGGCGCTTGATGACCTCGCGCGGTCTTGCGCCGTCGGGAGCGCTGATGATGCCGTCCCGTTGCATCATGTCGAGGAGCCGCGCCGCCCGGCCATAGCCCAGCCGTAGCCGGCGTTGCAGGAGTGACGTGGAAGCCTTGCCGGATTCCACCACCACCCGGACCGCATCCTCGTAAACGGCATCGAGCTCTGCAGAAACCTCCTCATCGTCTTCGCCATCAGCCCCCCGGTCCTTGATGGGCTTGAGAAATTCCTCGTTGTATTGCGGACTGGATTGTGACTTCCACCACTCCACCACCCGGTTGATTTCCTTTTCGGTCACAAAGGAGCCATGCAGCCGCACCAGGCGGGCGCTGGCCGGCGGCATGAAGAGCATGTCGCCCCGGCCCAGCAGGGCTTCCGATCCGTTGGAATCGAGGATCGTCCGTGAATCCACTTTGGACGCAACGCGGAAGGAAATGCGCGACGGAAGATTCGCCTTGATCAGTCCCGTGATCACGTCCACCGAGGGCCGCTGCGTGGCAAGAATCAGATGAATGCCCACGGCGCGTGCCATTTGCGCGAGGCGGGTGATCGATTCTTCCACGTTCTGCGGCTCCACCATCATCAGGTCCGCCAACTCATCAATCACGATCACCAGGTAAGGCAGCGGCTTCTCCTCGACGCCATTCGGATCGAAAAGGTTCAAGGTGGATTCCGGCTCAAACAGCCGGTTATATTGCTCGATGTTGCGGACCCCGTGCTGCGCAAGTTTTTTCAGCCGTTCTTCCATTTCGAGCGTGGCGCGGCGCAGAACGTTTGCGGCCACCTTCGGCTCCGTTACGATCGGAGTAAATAGATGAGGAATGCCATCGTAGAGATTCAGTTCCAGCCGCTTCGGGTCAATCAGGATCAGTTTCACTTCGTCCGGCGTGGACTTGTAAAGCATCGAAACGATCATTGAATTGATGGCGACGCTTTTCCCAGATCCCGTGGAACCGGCAATCAGCAAATGGGGCATCTTATCCAGATCGCCAACTTTCGTTTTCCCGGTAATGTCTTTCCCCAGGCAGACTGTCAGGCGGGAAGGTGAGCCGGCAAATTCGCTGGATTCGATGATTTCCCGCAAGTAGATGATCTCGCGGTGGAGGTTGGGAACCTCGATGCCCACTGTGGATTTGCCCGGAATGCGCTCAATCAGAATCGATTCAGCCTTCATGCCCAGACAAAGGTCATCCACCAAATTCGTGATGCGGCTGTACTTGATGCCGGCCTCGGGCTTGAACTCAAACGTGGTGACGACCGGCCCCGGATGAATCTGGGTCACGGAGCCGGTGACACCGAATTCCCTGAATTTGGCGGTAAGCTGTTGGGCAAGGACTTTCAACTCATCTTCGTCGATTCCTTGCTCGGCCTCGGGCGGATGAAGCAGCGTTGTGCTGGGAAGCTTGTAGGATTGGGAGCCACGTCCTGCGATCTTCGACGCTGATGCAGCCGGTTCCGGCTTCCGGAGCTCGCGGCTGGTGAGAACCACGGCCGGCTCGGCCACCGATGCGGCGATTTCGTTTTCCTCGCCGTTATCACCCTCGTCGTTCAGGCCAGCCTCGCCCCGTGTCTCATCGGCTTGCGGTTGGCCCTTGAATGAAACTGCTTGTGACTCCGGAAGAGTTCTGACTGACGAGCGAGCCAGCGTGATGGGCTTCTTTCCGGCCACCTTTTCCCGGGCCAGACGACGCTGCCTCTTCCGGCTTTCCCGAGCTTCACGCCATTCATCGAGGCGTTCGGCAACCGGCCGTGCGAAACTCAAGCCCCACGCACCCACAGTCTCTCCAACTGAAGAGAAGGAGAACTTCGTCATCAAAAATAGCGAAGTTACAAAAACCGTGGCCGCAAAGATGGTGGCGCCAAGAGGATTCAACGTATCGACCAATCCTGCGGCGATGATGGTTCCGGCGATGCCGCTACCATGAATCAGTCCATAGACACGGGGAGTGGCAGGAAAGAGTTGCAGTAATGCGGTGAGAGAACCCATTAACAGTACGCAGCCGGTCACTTTCGTCCACGGCGACTCAAAGGGCCGGACCCTGAAGAAGCGCGCGCCGGCAATAAACAAGAGGAGCGGAATCAGGTAAGCTACCCAACCGAAAGCCTGCAGCAGTGCGTCTGCGGTGTAGGACCCTACCGGGCCGATCCAATTATGAACGGAAGCCGCAGAAGTTGATGTATTAAACGAGGGGTCGGCCGGTTGATAGGAAGCGAGACAAAGGATCAGAACCAAGCCCAGAACCCCGAGAAGGAATCCTGAGAATTCGTAAAGGCGGCGGGCCTCTTTGGAAATCGGCTTTTCTGGTGAGCTGTGATTGGCTGCTTCGCGGCCTTTGCCGATCTTTACCGGTGAAGATTGCATCGTTCTCTCCTGCAGGCAGGCCGGAGAAACAGATCCCTGCTCTCGCGCGGCTGAGCTTTCCGCCGCGCGCCTAAATTATGAGACCTGCCATCTGGCCTAGTGACGCAATCCCCATCCGAGGGCTAATACTAGCACACCCAATGCCAGCCGGTAAACAATGAAAGGTTTGAACGTCCGGGTGGAGAGGAATCGTAGCAACCAGGCGATCACGCCGTATCCGACCGCCGCCGAAACCAGGATGCCTACAATAAAAGGCAGGTGCATTGCCGGAGGCAAGCCGTGCTTATGAACTTCCAAGCCCTTTTTCAGAGCCGCGCCTGCGATGATGGGTGTTGAAAGCAGGAAAGAAAAGCGCGCATCCGTCTCCCGGTCCATACCGCTGAACAGTCCGGCGGTCATGGTGATTCCTGAGCGTGAAATACCGGGGATCACGGCCAGCGCCTGCGCCACACCCACGAAAATCGCGCTGCCCAGGCCCACATCTTCCAGCTTCCGTTGGCGCCGGCCCCGGACTTCACCCGCCCACATCAGGAGCGCCACAATCACCAGGGCACATCCGATGATCACCGGCTGGCGCAGTTCCTCATCGGCGGCTTTCTCAAAAAGCAACCCAATGATCCCGCCCGGAATCGTCGCAATGATCAAATACCAGAACAGCCGCCGCTTTTGGCGCACCACGGCTGGATCCCCACGGCCCAGCCCGGCGGCGGCTGCCAGCATTTCCAGCCATGTCCGCCAAAAATAGATCAACACGGCTACCAGCGTCCCGGCGTGGAGGGCCACATCAAAGGTCAGGCCGGGATCCTTCCAGCCAAGCAGCCAGGGAAACAGAATCAGGTGCCCGGTGCTGGAAATCGGCAAAAATTCCGCGATGCCTTGCACGATAGCGAGAACGACAGCTTGATAAAGTGGCATTGTGGTTCCTTGTCATCAGACTCTTGGGGAGCAAGATTGTTGGTCCCCGCCGCCGGAACCCCCGGACAGGGCTACCTTAAATTCTCCGTATCAATCTCCCGTCGCTGTAGGAGCATCTTCCGAACACGCGGTGGGAGATCGATTTGCTTGATCTTCTTACCAGCCGAACTGTTGGCTGTGCCCGGCGTGGCTGCAATGACGATAGCTTCAACGTCATCCAAATGACTTTCTGAAACCAGAAAGGCTGAAAATGGTTCCACAAGGTAAATGGTTTTCTTGCTTGACGCCTAAGCCTGCGGAACAACGATTTCGACTGCCCAACGTAAAATACTTTTGTGTCCTGGAAGAGAATATAGACTCCCGCCCCGTTGAGGCGATCTTTCACTTGCTCGCCTTGCTTTATGTAGAACACTTCGCGAGGCCAGAGCTTAACGTATCCAGTCGCCAGACCCACAGCGTCTCCGGACATCTGCCGACCTCCTTCCACCATTTCCGCATTGTGTGATGCCGGTACGAAGTAGCTCAACGATGGCTTCAATGGTTGCTGCCAACGCTTCAAGTTTGAGGACTCCGGCCTGCCTGTAAATGAGATTGCTGTTCGCGGTAAACAGCTTGCCGGGCCTTACGAAACCTTGGTGGCTGAGGCTTCCCACACGGAACTCATTATCGGAGAGAGCAATTGCTTGCTGGTCTCCGTAGGGGTTGCTGGTGACTTGGCATAGAATCCAATCATCCCGAACGGCTGCGGCTAAAACAATCGTCGTCCGCAATTTTGCGCGGGAAAGGGACAAGAACTACGGCGCCGATTGAAGGTGAGTCCATGCCCAGATCGATTATATGGCCTGAGTATGTCCGAGCACGCCCGCCAGCGCCTGGCCGGTGAACGATTTCTTGTTCACGGCGACCTCTTCGGGATTGCCCTGAGCCACAATTCTTCCGCCGCCTGCGCCGCCTTCCGGCCCCAAGTCGAGAATCCAATCCGCCTGCTTGATCACATCCAGATTGTGTTCGATGATGATGACGGTGTTGCCCAGGTCTGTCAAGCGGCGGAGCACCTCCAGCAGTTGCTTGACATCCGCAAAGTGCAAGCCCGTGGTGGGCTCATCCAGGATATAAACGGTGCGTCCGCTCTGCCTCCGGCTAAGCTCGCGCGCCAGCTTGATGCGCTGCGCTTCACCTCCGGAAAGCGTGGTGGCGGCTTGCCCCAGATGGATATAGCCCAGGCCCACGTCGGCCAGCGTCTGCAATTTCTGGCGGATGGCCGGAACATTCTCGAGGAGCGGCAGCGTATCATTCACTGTGGTGTTCAGCAGATCGGCAATGGACTTGCCCTTGAACTTCACGGCCAGCGTTTCCGAGTTGTAGCGGCGGCCGTGGCAAACCTCGCAGGTGACAAAAACGTCCGGCAGAAAATTCATTTCGATGCGCCGCAGGCCGTCGCCCTGGCAAGCCTCGCAACGCCCACCTTTTACATTAAAGCTGAAGCGTCCGGCGCGGTAGCCGCGTTCCCGCGATTCCGGCAGCATGGCAAAAAGGTCGCGAAGGGGCGTGAAGAGGCCGGAATAGGTCGCGGGATTGGAGCGCGGCGTCCTGCCGATGGGCGCCTGGTCGATCACGATGACCTTATCAACCTGATCGAGTCCTTGAATCGAACGGTGCGCTCCGGGCTCATCCAACGAACGATAGAGCTTCTTGGCGATGGCGCGGTAGAGAATGTCATTCACCAGCGTCGACTTGCCCGATCCCGAAACTCCGGTGACCACGGTGAGCAGGCCCAGCGGAAACCGCACGTCAATATTCTTCAGATTGTTGGCCCGCGCGCCGAGCACAGTGAGATGTTTTCCATCCGGCTTGCGGCGCTCAAGCGGCAGGGGAATCCGCAAGCGGCCGGAGAGATACTGGCCGGTGAGCGATGCAGCGGACGCGGCCACTTGCTCCGGCGTTCCGCTCGCCACCAGTTGTCCGCCGTGCCGGCCGGCTCCGGGGCCGAGGTCGATCACGTAATCGGCGCGGCGGATGGTTTCCTCGTCATGCTCCACCACCAGGACGGTGTTTCCCAGGTCACGCAAATGCTCCAGCGTCTCCAACAACCGCTTGTTATCCCGGGGATGAAGGCCGATGCTCGGCTCGTCCAGCACGTAAAGCACGCCGCGCAGTTTGGACCCGATCTGCGTGGCCAGGCGAATGCGCTGGCTTTCGCCGCTGGAGAGCGAACCGGCAGAGCGGTTCAGGCTGAGGTAGCCCAGGCCAACGGCGCTCAGGAATTCCATCCTCTCTCGAATCTCGTTGACAATGCGGCGGGCCACCAACTCCTCTCGTGGGGTCAGCCGGATGGACTCGACGAACTTCAGCGTTTCGGTAACCGGCATCGCCGTGAAATCCGCGATCGACCGGCCACCCACCTTCACCGCCAGGCTTTCCTCCCGCAGCCGCTTGCCGCCGCAACGCCAGCAAGGGATGGCGGACATATATTGCAGGTACCAATCGCGGTAACTCTCCGAGTTGGTCTCCCCATGCCACTGATCGAGCAGCGGAATGACTCCCGGAAAAACCGAGCTGGAACGCGGGTGCACGGGATTTTTTCCAAACAGGACCAGGTTCTGAATTTTTTGCGGAAATTGATTGAAAGGAGTTTTCAGGTCGAATCCATACTCATCCGCGGCACGCATCAAGCCCCGGCGAATCGCAGACGACCCGGAGCCAGGACCCAAGCCACCGGCCAGCAGCGGCCGGGACCAATCCGCAACCACCTTGGCGGGGTCAAAAGAATACTGGCTTCCAATCCCCCGGCAAACTTCACAAGCTCCGTAAGGACTGTTGAAGGAGAAGGAACGCGGTTCCAGCGCCGGGATATTGATGCCGCAATGCACGCACGCCCATTCCTGTGAATAGAGCCGCTCTTCGCCATTCACAATGGCCACTTGCACCACGCCTTTGGCGAGCTTCATGGCGGTCTCAATGGAAGCGGCCAATCGTGCTTCAATGCCCGGCTTGATGAGGAGCCGGTCAACCACCACCTCCACGGTGTGATTGCGGCGGCGGTCAAGCGCAATCTCCTCGTCCAGTTGGCGCAACTGGCCGTCCACGCGCGCCCGCACAAAGCCCTCCTGCGCGTACCGCTCGAAGAGCTTCTTGAATTCCCCTTTCCGTCCGCGCACCACGGGCGCCAGAATCATCACGCGCCCGGCCTCCATCGATTCCGGCGCGGGGCCGTGGCGCGTAACTTCCATGATGGTCGTCACGATCTGGTCGGTGGTCTGGCGGGAGATCGGCCGCCCGCAACGGTGGCAGTGCGGCGAGCCAATGGAGGAATAGAGCAAGCGCAGATAGTCGTAAATCTCCGTGATCGTTCCGACCGTGGAGCGCGGGCTGCGGCTGGTGGTTCTCTGTTCGATGGAAATCGAAGGGCTCAGGCCCTCGATGGAATCCACCTCCGGGCGTTCCATCTGGTCCAGAAACTGGCGGGCATAGGCGGAAAGCGTCTGCACGTAGCGCCGCTGGCCTTCGGCATAGATCACGTCAAAAGCCAGGCTCGATTTCCCGGAGCCGCTCAACCCTGTGACCACGGTCAGCGTGTTGCGGGGAATCTCCACGCTGATGTTCTTCAGGTTGTGCTGCCGGGCGCCACGAATTGTGATCCGATCGATCATACTTGCTGATCAGTTCCCTGCCATCTTCAGACAAAACCCCAAGCTCACATCTTAACCTGGATTATGGTCGAAATTTCACAAGGGGCCGGTCAGGGCACGGTTAAAACCGCGCTCCTCACCCACTGCCATGCGGTTCCCTCTCTCGCCGCTTGCGGGGAGAGGGCTGGGGCTAGAGAGTACAACTTTGATCTCGCGGGATCCCCTCTGGCCTGGGTTCACCCGGCATTGCCAGCCGCGAGATTATGGAGTTGTTAACCCGGATTATTCACGAAGTCTTATTCGAAGACCGGAAGGGCACGGTTAAAACCGTGCCCTTCCGGTCCGCCAAGGGAGTTTCATGAATAATCCAGGTTAAGGACTGGTGAGGTGACCGTTCTATTGTCCCGGCCGCGAAAGGAGAGCGGGAAGACGCCTTGCTTGTTGGCCGGGCTGGCCGATTTGGAGCATATCGCGGTAAAAAATGCCGGCAATCTCAGCGGCGTGCGGGCCGAACATGGGCCGTCCGCCGCGCAGAGTAACCACCACCACGTAGTTGGGTTGACCCTCTGCGAAGGAAACAAACCAGCCCATTCGGGCGCGATTCTCGCTGCAAGTTCCAGTCTTGCCGAAAATCTGCTCATCCGGATTAAAAGCCGAACGCGCCGTGCCGTACATCACTGCCGCTTCAAGCCCGGGCTTGACCTCCGGAATGAACGGCGCGAGGTCCGTCAGGCGGCGCTTGACGATAGGATGGAAGTTCCGAATCTGTTCCAGCGAGCGGGGGTATTGAAGGTAGTAGAGCGTGCCGCCGTTGGCAATGGCGGAGATGAGGGCTGCCATTTGAAGAGGAGTCACCTCGATATCCTGCCCGAAGCTGGTGAGCAAACCGACCCCACCCTGGCTTTGGGACGGTGGGGCGGAGGGGAAGACGCCCGGCGACTCGCCCGGAATGTGCCAGCCAGCAAGCTGTCCGTAGCCCAACTCTTCCGCATAATGGGTGACCCGCTTGAAGCCCAGCATGTTCCCCAGGGTTGCAAAATAGAGATTGTCGGAATGGGCCAGCGCGTCCTTCATGGTGATGCGTCCGCCCCTCATGCTGGGCAGCTTGGTTTGGAGGGTCACAATGTCTTCTCTCAAACCACCCAAAGCCACCATGGGTTTGATGGTGGAGCACGGGATGTAGCCGCTGTTCAAAGCCAGCTTCTGATCCACAATGGAAACGATCCGTCCGTTGTTGGGGTTCACCACCACCACGCTGCCGTTCCAGTTGCCAATGGCCTTGAGCGCGGCCTCGCGCGCGACGGGGTCTTCGCCAGCCGGATCGTCACCCGCGGACGGGTCGCCGATGGAACTGACATCCCACGGGCTCCAATGATGAACCACGCGGCGCCTTCTTTTGCGGACAATCCGGCGACGCCTTTTGGGATGGGTCAAAACGTGATGGTTGGTTGCAGTGGTTGAGGGCGCAGTTTCGTTACTGGCAGGATTCGAGAGGTTGGTGCGGTCGATTCCCACTAACAACAAAAATGCCACGGCCAGTATGGCAATTTTCTCTTTCACTTGGGTTTTCCACCCTCCTTCGGTCAGGGATCCAACATCCATCCGCCCCCAGCTCTGGCGCAAGCCGCGTGCGGACTTATTTCAAACCTATGTCGTGTCCACTCATTGAGTGGACCATGTAACGCCCCGGCACGATGGGGGCCATTGCCAGCGGGAAGCCGGCGTCACAGCGAGCGCAACCTCCAGAGGCTTCGTGGACCCTCTACCTGCCGCCGCTGGAGGGATTATCGGCTATTTCTTGCCTCTTGACGAGGCCGATGCGGCAGCCTCAGCCATTGCCTCCGTTTCTACCGGGAGGTGAAGGGCCTTGCGAACTTCAATTTCCAGCTTTTTCCGCACCTCCGGATTATCTCGAAGGAACTGCCGCGCATTCTCCCGGCCTTGGCCAATCCGCTCGCCGTTCAAAGAAAACCAGGAGCCGCTCTTCTCCACGATGCTTTTCTCAGCGGCCTGATCGATCAGGTCGCCTTCCCGTGAAATCCCCTCGCCGTAAAGAATATCAAATTCCGCCTCACGGAAGGGAGCAGCCATTTTATTCTTCACGATCTTCACTTTGGTCCGGTTGCCCACCACCCGGTCTCCATCCTTAATCGATGCAATCCTGCGAATATCCACGCGAATCGAGGAATAAAACTTCAGTGCTCTTCCTCCTGTGGTGGTTTCAGGATTGCCGAACATGACGCCGATCTTTTCGCGAATCTGGTTGATGAAAATGAGGCACGTCTTGGTTTTGGAAACAATGCCGGTCAGCTTGCGCATCGCCTGGGACATGAGCCGGGCGTGCAACCCCGGCAAGGAATCGCCCATTTCGCCGTCGATCTCCGCCTTGGGCACGAGAGCCGCCACGGAGTCAATCACGACCAAGTCTATGGCGTTGGACCGAATCAGCGCCTCGGTGATCTCCAGGGCCTGCTCGCCGTAGTCTGGCTGCGAAACCAGCAGATTATCCACATCCACGCCCAGCTTCTTGGCGTAGACGGCGTCCAGGGCGTGCTCGGCATCCACAAAAGCCGCCATGCCGCCACGCTTCTGAGCCTCCGCAATCACGTGCAAGGCGATCGTCGTCTTACCGCTGGACTCCGGCCCGAAGATTTCCACCACCCTGCCGCGCGGCATGCCGCCAATTCCCAGCGCCGCGTCAAAGGAGAGCGCGCCCGTGGGGATTACTTCCACAGGCACCAGGATGTCCTTTGTGCCCAGGCGCATGATGGAGCCTTTGCCAAACTGCTTCTCAATCTGGGTCATGGCCAGCTCCAGGGCTTTGATCCG
The DNA here is from genome assembly GCA_035531475.1 of Terriglobia bacterium. Classification (GTDB taxonomy): domain Bacteria; phylum Acidobacteriota; class Terriglobia; order UBA7540; family UBA7540; genus CALCEB01. Next base: position 4,234 of record DATKST010000174.1, on the reverse strand, counting down.
TTCAGTTCGATCCTCCAGCATATTGCACGTCCTCTCAGGATTTCCGCCGTGACTGCGCTGATTTCAGCTCAAGACCGGCGGGCTTGAATAATCATAAAACCCGCGGCCCGATTTCCTTCCCAACCGCCCGGCGCTCACCATCTTTTCGAGCAGCGGGCAAGGCCGGTACTTCGAATCATGGAAACCATCATACAGAACGCGCATAATATCACGGCACACATCGAGGCCAATAAAATCCGCCAGCTCGAGGGGCCCCATGGGATGGTTCATGCCCAGTTTCATGACCTCATCCACGGCTTGTGGCTCTGCAACGCCCTCCATCACGCAGAAGACGGCCTCGTTAATCATGGGCATCAGGACACGGTTCGAAACAAATCCCGGAAAATCCTGGACACAAACGGGCGTCTTGTCAAGCGATTGGGCCAGGGCAACTGCGGCCTCCACCGTTTGCTGCGAGGTCACCAGGCCGGCCACCACTTCCACCAGCTTCATCACCGGCACAGGATTAAAAAAGTGAAGGCCAACAAAACGGCTCGCCCGGCGGGTGGTTGCGGCGAGCCGGCTGATGGAAATGGATGAGGTATTGCTCGCGAAAATGGCGCTATCCCCGCAAATCTTGTCCAACGCGCCGAAGACGCCGGCCTTGACCTCAAAATTCTCAGTGATAGCTTCGATCATGAAGTCAGACTCCGAAAAACTCTCCAGATGGGACGCCAAGGTCAGGCGGGCCAGAGCCTTCTCCTCCTCGTCCTTAGCCAGCCTCCCTTTTTCAACATCACGCTCCAGACCTCTGGCAATCCTGGCCTTTGCTGATTCCAGGGCTTTCGGCGAAGCGTCAAAGAATTTGACGGCATAGCCGTGACGCAACAAAGTGTGAGCAATGCCGTGGCCCATCGCGCCTGCCCCAATCACGCCGGCCTGATGGATCGAATCTCGGGTCGATGGGCTCATAGGTAGAAAGCGCCGTGAAAACCCTGAAGATGACCGTCGCGTTCAGGCTCTGGGTGTTCAGGAAAGAATTGAGGCTTCTGCAGGGCTTTTTTCTCTCCCGGCATCCGCGGTTTTGACCACCGGAGGTTACGGTCAAATGAACCTCGTCCCGGCATCAATCAACGTGTGGTCCTAATCCGCTCGTTCCACTGCCAGCGCCACGGCGTTGCCGCCGCCCAGGCAGAGTGCGGCGATGCCACGCTGGGCGTTGCGCTGGACCATCGAGTAAAGCAGCGTAACCAGGATTCGCGCGCCCGAGGCGCCGATGGGATGTCCCAGGGCGACGGCTCCGCCATTGACGTTGGTCCGCTGCGGATCGATGCCCAATTCCTGGATCACGGCCAGGGCCTGAACGGCAAACGCTTCGTTCAACTCAAACAAGTCGACGTCCTGAAGCTTCCAACCGGTCTTCCTGAGAAGCGTTTCAACCGCCGTCACCGGCGCCATCATCACCCACTTGGGCTCAACGCCGCTCACCGCCTGGCCGGCAATGCGCGCCATGGATTTTTTACCCAATTCGCGGGCTTTCTCGCGCGAAGTCACCACCAGCGCCGCAGCGCCGTCATTGGTTCCCGGGGCGTTACCTGCGGTTACCGTTCCATCCTTCTTGAACGCCGGTTTGAGGCGCGCCAGGGCTTCCAGCGAAGTATCTTCACGTGGCGACTCGTCGATGGAGAACATCACCGGCTCGCCCTTCTTCTGCGGGACGGCGACGGGAACAATCTGATCTCTGAACCGGCAGCTTTTGATGGCGTCAATGGCGCGGCGATGGCTCTCGTAGGCATAAGCGTCCTGGCGATCTCGCGAAATCTGGTACTTTTCCGCAACCAGTTCCGCCGTCATTCCCATGTGAAAATCCTCAAAGGCCTCCCACAAGCCATCTTGAATCATGGAGTCGATGACTTTTCCATTGCCCAGCCGCAGGCCTTGCCTCATTTGGGGCAGAAGATAGGGAGCGTTGGTCATGGATTCCATGCCGCCCGCCACCACAATCTGCGAGTTGTCCGTCTGCACCGCCTGCGCCGCCAAAGCAACCGCCTTCAGCCCCGACCCGCAGACTTTGTTCACCGTCATTGCCGCCACATGATGATGCAATCCGCCTTTCAACCCCGCTTGGCGCGCCGGGTTCTGCCCCAGGCCGGCGGAAATGACGTTGCCCATGATGATTTCGTCAACCTGGGTGGGATCAAGGCCGGCTCGCCGCACCGCTTCCCGGGTGGCAATGGCGCCCAGCTCGACGGCGGAAAAAGGGGTCAGCGAGCCCTGGAATTTGCCGATGGGAATCCGCGCCGCAGCAATAATGACGGCATCACGCATGATTTCTCCTGCTTCTGACGCGATTATGGCATCCGGTGCAGGGCAAGTCAAGAAACGGTATCGCGCAATCTAAAATGTAACTCGTGGGGTATCGTCGCGCAATTTTAGAATGTAACCCATTATGGACAAGGGTTACAGAATGAGTACGGCATCGAGAAGAGATTATTTGAGGAGAATTCGTCCCCGGTACTGGCAGGCGAGTTGGCCGGAGAAGCAGCGCATCCTGGGCGAATTCTGCGCCAACTGTGGATACCATCGAAAGGACGCGATTCGCTTACTGAACGGTTCGCCGCCCTCTGCGAAACCGCTGCTGCGGCGGCGGCGGGGCATGACCTACGGCTTGCGGGTCATTGCGATTTTGAAAGCGGTCTGGGAAGCGGCCGACTATCCCTGGTCGGTGCGGCTGAAGGCGTTGCTGCCGGAGTGGATGCCGTGGATTCGCCGCCGCTTCCGGCTCCCGCCAGGGGTCGAGCGGCAACTGCTCCAGATCAGCGCCCGCAGCATCGACTACCGGCTGCGCTCGGAGAAGCGGAAACTGCGGCGAAGGCTCTACGGCCGCACCAAGCCGGGGAGCTTGCTGAAGCATCACATCCCGCTCAAGACGGATCACTGGGATGTGAAGGTGCCCGGCTTCACCGAGATCGACCTGGTGTCCCATAGCCATCTGTGGCGTTATTGCCAGGGGAGGGCGATTCAATTCACGCGCGGGCGGCCTTACAAGAAGGACGACAATGCGCACATCGAGCAGAAGAACTGGACGCACGTGCGGCGGATTCTGGGCTACGTCCGTTACGATACCGAGGCGGCACGGGAGGCCATCAACGACCTCTACCGGAATGAGCTGCGGCTGTTTCAAAATCTCTTCCTGCCTTCGGTGAAGCTCGAGAAGAAAGAGCGGATCGGCTCGCGCCTGCGACGGCGTTACGAAGCGCCCCAGACCCCGTTTCAGCGGGTCGCGGCTTCACCGGCGGCCGACCCCGAGGGCGTGACGGACCGCAAGGACCGGCGAGGGCGCGCGAAGGCGGCGGTGGGGAAGACGGCGCGGAGGCCGAGCCATCGTCGGCGACGGAGGTGTGGACCTCCACGCCGCACTCACAGCCGGCAGAGTTCGCGGCTGAAAAAAACGTCGGGCTCCTTGCTGTGGAAATGACGCGCCGAGGAAAGCGTGGAAAACTCAAAAAACGAGTTTCCCCCTCTTCCCACCGCGCTTGGGAATCCGGCAAAAAGCGCCGGATTCCCACATTTCCACAGCACGACGGCGGCTGTTTCACAACCCAAAACAAAAGGAAAAAACAACGACAACGGCAACGGGTACCGTTCTTAGATTGCAAGACGATTCACCCAATGGTTACATTCTTAAATTGCTTGACAGGGAAACTGGGAATTTGGGTGGTGGTGCAGTTTGGAACGGATGTTCACCTTTTAAGTCGGCGAGGGGTTTTCCGCGCAAGTTGCTGTGCTCTAACGGGGTTTACGGCGTTCGGGCAGCTTCTTGCGCGTGACCACACGGATCTCCCGGTGCGGCAGCACCTCCGGCAGACGGATGTCCAGCGCTTCGAGCAGAGCGCGGCAAGGTGCACTGGGGGTGGGGATCCGTAAGCATATGGTTGCCGCCCTCCACCTTCATTATTTCCGTGGAGCACAGTGTCTGCAGTTGGTGCGATCCCTCTTCGACCGTCGCATCCAACGGAGTCCAGGCCCGGCTGAGTTCCCGCCGGATCAGATACGCCAACATCACCACCTGGATGTGACCGCGGGTATGCGCCGCCGTGCGCACGTGAATAGAGCGTGTCTCCAGGTGGGCCGTCTTCGAGGTGCGGAAAGCTTGCTCCACTTCGGCTAAGTCCTTGTAGCGATCATGCACCACCTGCTGGGAAGCGGCGCTTTCCGGAAGATCGGTCTTGATGACATAACAGCCGCCCCGCCG
>DATKST010000173.1:0-5977 GCA_035531475.1 Terriglobia bacterium | reverse complement strand
CATGCATATAATATATAAGACGGGCTGGCTTGTCAAGCCCCAAATACGAATGCGAATTTGCTCTGAAACGAAGGGGGGAAACAAGGCCTAGCGCGGCAAGGAGTTAAGCCCGTTCAAGAATCGTGGATGCGGAATCGCTGTGGGGACATAACCTAGCACGCGTCACCACATCGGGTAATAGCTGTTTGACTAACCCAATCTGGGGAAAAGGTAGCGCTCTATACTCAAAAACTGTCTCATCCGTCTCACTGCCTAGCTCGCAATTTGGTATGCTTACTCCGACAGAGGTCGTGGAAAATCCAGCGCCCACACTTTATGCCGCGATCTCGTTGGGATTTCGGTCGCCCAAGCTGCGGGCCGACGAAACTTAGCGGAGCCTCATGGCGCCGTGGTGAGATGAAACTCTTGACCAAGACAATGCGAAGATTGTGGACCGCAATCGGAATAGCTCTCGTTCTGCTCTCAAATCAGGGCGCGGGATTCCACGCCAGCCCCCGGCCACAAGGTACAGATCACCGTTTTCTTCCTGGCCCGCTTCGCATTTCAAACCAAGCGTCTTCCGCCCCGTTCGTCCCGCCCACGGCAAGGCATCCCAAGCTCACCACCTTGCTTGCCGAAATCGCCGAGTCCATCCCACAGGCTCCGCAGCCTGGCGTTCCAGAGCTGCTCCGGTCACAGGTGCCCGGCCCTGCTCAAGGTCAAACTCCGCCCCCGTTTCCCGAAGCCGTAGAGGATGCCTTGCGGTCGCGATTGATGCGGATGGATTCAACCGGCGCTATTCAAGTTTACATTGAACTTACAAGCGCCAACCAACAGAACATAAAGCAATTACAGGCTCTTGGGGTCGTCCTGGAAATCGAGGATACGAAGCACAACCGGGTCCAGGCGCGGGTTCCGCAGAACAGTCTCTCCCAATTGGAATCGGTTCCCTTCGTGCGTTTCATCCGGCTGCCCAACTACGCCGTCCACAACACCGGGTCCGTTGATACTCAGGGTGACACAATTCTGGAAGCCACGAAGGCGCGGGCCCAGCTTCACATTGACGGAACAGGGGTGCGCGTGGGGGTGATTTCCGACGGCATCAACGGCATCTTCGCCACCGGCTGCACAACTTGCCAGGGCGTGGCGGGCGGGCCGATTTCCACCGGCGATCTGCCGCAATCCACCGGAACCCGCAATTCCAGCGGCGTTCTCAATTCAGCGAGCGGTGGCATCACCGGCCGCTCCTTCCAGTCGAATGGCGACCTGGAGGGACTGCCCAGCGGGACGTGCGGATTCGCGGGCGCCGGAGCCGAGGGCACGGCGCTCCTGGAAATCGTTTATGACATCGCTCCAGGAGCGAAATTATTCTTCGACAACTCCGGCACCGATATGGAATTCAATCAAGCGGTGAATGATCTCGCCGGCAAGGCCGATGTGGTGATGGATGACATCAATTTCTTTGGTTTGCCCTATGACGGCACCAGCGTCGTTTCACAAAACACCGCAAGCGCGCTGAACAACTCCTCAAATCCCATTCGAGGCTATTTCACCGCCGTGGGCAATAATGCCCGCCAGCATTACCTGGGCCTCTACCAGGATTCCGGCGTGGACGGAACCAAACTGGGATTGCCCGCCGGACACCTCCATCTGTTTCAGGCCAATTCCACCACCTCGGACGTTCAGGGTCTCGGTCCCACCACCACCGATCGCGTGATTCTGCCAATTAACGGCGAAGTGGTCGTCGTCCTCACCTGGGATGATCCCTTCGGAGCTTCCAGCAACAACTACGATCTGTATTTCATCAATGAAAGCACCGGGAAAGTCGCCGCTTCCAGCACCGATATTCAGAACGGCACCCAGGACCCGGTGGAATTCTTTGATTACACTAATAAAACAGGCGCGCAGAGCAACTTTGATATTGTGATTCAGAATGTGAACAATCAGGCTCAACCGAAGCACCTGAGTTTGTTCCTGTTCCAACCGGAGTGCGCGTTGGCCGGGCCGTTGCCCATCGCGCCCGCCCACACGGAAATTCACAATTACAACACCGTCTCCAGCAGCGTCGCCGCCGAAGCGGATGCGGGCGGATCACCCGTCAGCGTGGTCTCTGTCGGAGCGATTGCCGCCAACGATCCCGGCAACCAGGACATCGAATACTTCAGCAGCAACGGCCCAACCCTTGATGGCCGCATCAAGCCGGACGTCACCGGCATCGACGGCGTTTCCATCACCGGCGCAGGAAAATTTGAAAATCCATTTTATGGAACCTCGGCCGCCACGCCGCACGCCGCCGGCATTGCCGCGCTGTTGCTCCAGGCCGCGCCCTGCCTGCTGGCGAATTCCAGTGGCGCGCGCGTTGACGCGGATGCCCGAACCACCCTGCGCAGTCTCGTTCTGATCAACTCCATGCCTCTTGGGTCGCCCATTCCCAACAACATTTTTGGTTACGGCCGCCTGAACGCGCTGGCCGCCGCGGACCTGGCCGTGCCCACCGCGCAAGCCCTGGCCAACGAAATCGTCAGCGGTAATGCCTCCACGGGATTCAGCGGCAGCCTGCCGCCCTCGGGCTTCTCGGACGCGCAGCAGTGCCCGCTCACCGTTACCGCAACGGGCGGCTGCACCACCTCCACCGGATCGAGCACCGTCAATTGCCCATTTGGGACCAGCAGCGTAACCCTGGTGGCCACGGCGGATGGCGTCACGCTTTCTGCTCCGGTCAAAACCCAAATTACTGTCACCAATTTCAGCATGACCGCGTCGCCGGCAAGCTCCAGCGTGACCCCCGGCCAAGTCGCGGCTTATCAAGTCACCGTCAGCCCGCAGCTCGGGCCGTTCGGAAATGCCATTGCACTTGCCTGCACCGGCCTGCCGGGCCGCGCCAAATGCACTTTCACTCCCAACACCGTCACGCCAAATGCGCAATCCGCTTCAGCCCAACTTTCAATTTCCACGGCAGCGGCTTCGCGGCTGGCCCCAGGCCCTGGCTTTTTTCCGCCTGCTTCGCCCCCGCGCGGTTTGATTTGGGTCGCCAGCATGGCGCTTTTTGGTTTGTTGCTTCTTGCTTTGAGCTTTCCCCGCCGCATCCCAGCTTGGCGCCTCGTTACCGTCATCATCCTGGTGCTACTTTTGGCTTATATGGCGGCGCTTCCGGCTTGTGGCGGCGGCAATAGTTCACCGACCAGCATTCCCGGAACTCCTGCCGGCACTTACACGGTGAATGTCACGGCAACGTCCGGGTCGCTGGTGGTGACGACGCCGGTTACTTTGACAGTTCAATAGGTTTGCGTTTTGATCCCTCAGGGAGGGTAGTGGGTCAGTTTGCTGTAACGGAAGTCTCTGACCGCCGGTTCGAGTCTCTACATTCGAGCGGCTATCCTCCGCGATTGGTTGTCGTTCTGAGCGTTCATAGCCGAAAGTCGGCTACCCGTAATCGGGATTGAGGCTAACCTCCATTCGCTTCTCTGCCCGCCGGGAACGCGACCCGTAACGCCGGAATTTTCGCCTTCCGCATCATATCATTCAACGCCGTAAGGTCTTTCGTCCGAATCGAATCCCACTTGCCCATCAACGGATCCAACCGCTGATTGAGCGATTGGAACACCTCAAACGACTGCTGGGTGGGCGCATGGTCGGCGCTCTCCACGAAGTGTTCGAGCACAGCGTACTTGCCGTCCAGTCGGATTGGGTAATTCAGCGAATCTTCAGACGATGTAATCTCCGGATCAATCAACGTATTCACCAAATCCTTGAGCTTGGTATCCAGATCGTTCGCGGCCTTTACCACACCTTGCTGACTGGTTTGTCCCGCCAAGTCCTTGGTCAACGTCACGAGCTGGGCTTCAAGACTTTGCGCCTGGTTAACGGTGTTATCAATCTGGGTAAGCCGTGTTCGAATAGCCAGCGCGAGCTGGAGCTGCTTTTCGAGGTCCGCTTGCGTGGCTTTGAGCCGGGGATCAAGCTTCACCGTCAAGGGCGCAGTAAGCGTTTTGCCCGCTGCCGTCAGCTTCACTTGATAATCACCCGGCTCCGCCAGTGGCCCGTGCAATCCGCTCTCATATTCGTAAAGGTTGTAATTGTCAATCTTCGCCGCGTCTTCATAGCGCAAGTCCCACACAAAGCGGTTCAGGCCGGCTTTGGCAGGAAGCTGGTGGCCCGACTTTTTTAAGGCGGGTATCACCTCCTGTTGTTCCTTCTCTTGCGGCTTGAGACTGCTGAACCGGCGCACTACCTTGCCGTTGCTGTCCAAGAACTCCAGCGTGACGGCCTGCTTTGGCATGGGTTTGGCCCTCAGATAGAAATAAACAATCGCGCCGTTCGGCGGATTCTGTCCCACCGGTCCGTGCGGATGGAAGCCGCCGCCCCGGTGCGTACGATAAGTCAAACGCGGCTTGAAAAGGTAGACATCGGATTGCGGGGGTTGGCCCTGCGATTGGCGAAGCGGCGTGATGTCATCCAGAATCCAGAACGCCCGCCCGTGCGTCGCCGCTACCAGGTCATCATCTTTGATGATCAGGTCCCGCACCGGTGAAGGCGGCAGGTTTGACTGCAATGTTTGCCAGTGCGCACCTGCATCGAACGACACAAACACGCCGGTCTCCGTTCCGGCATAGAGCAACGTCGCCTTCACGGGGTCTTCGCGCACGGTATGAACAAAGCTCGTAGCCGGAATGCCGTTGGTGATTTCACTCCAGCTCTTGCCGTAATCGCGGGTCACATAGATATAGGGCTTCAGATCGTCCAGCTTGTGGCGGTCAATGGCCAGATACGCCGTAGCGGCATCGGAAGGCGATGCCTCGATCAAATCGACGCGGCTCCATTCGGGCATCTGCTTCGGGGTGACGTCCGTCCAGGTTTTTCCGCCGTCGCGCGTCAAATGCACCAGGCCGTCATCGCTGCCCACCCAAATCTGGCCCTTCGTGGTTGGCGATTCAGCGATGGCAAAGATCGTGTCGTAAAATTCCGTCCCGGTATCATCCTTGGTGATCGGTCCGCCGGAGACAATCTGCTTGCTCTTGTCGTTGCGGGTCAAGTCCGGACTAATCACCGTCCAACTCATGCCGCTATTGGTGCTCTTGAACAACATCTGGCCGCCGTGATAAATCACATTCGGATCGTGCGGAGAAATGACAGTGGGCGCGGTCCATTGGAATCGGTATTTCTGGATCGCCGATCCTTCTCCATCGGGAACTTCGGGCCACGGCCCAATTTCCTGAATTTCGCCAGTGCGATGATTGTAGCGCGTGAGTTCGCCTTGGTAGCCACCCGCGTAAACAATGTTCGGATCGCGCGGGTCGGGCGCGATGGTGCCGCTTTCGCCGCCACCCACGCTATACCAATCCTGCCGGCCAATGTACCCGTGATCGGTGCGGCTGGCGATGCCCACCGTCGAGTTGTCCTGCTGCGCGCCGTAAACGTAATAGTTGAATCGATTGTCCGCAATCACGTGGTAGAACTGCGCCGTGGGTTGATTGTCCTCAGGTGTCCAGGTTTTGGTGCTATCCAGGCTGATGGTGACCCCGCCATCGTTCCCCAGGATCATGTGGTTGGGATTCATTGGGTCAATCCACAGCGCGTGATTATCCCCGTGAGGCGGATGGATGACAGTGAAAGTCTTGCCGCCGTCGGTGGAGCGGAATGCCCCGACGTCTAAAACATAAAGCGTATCTACGCTCTTTGGATCTGCGAAAATGTGCATGTAGTACCAGGAGCGTTGAACCAGGCGGCGTTCCTTGTTAATCAGCTTCCAGTGTTTGCCACCATCGTCGGAGCGGTAAAGGCCGCCTTTCTTCGCTTCCACCAGCACATAGACGCGGTTCGGGTCCGCGCCTGAAACGCTCACGCCCATGCGCCCCAGGATGCCCTCCGGCCATCCCTTGCCCTTCACTTCTTTCCACGTCGCCCCCTCGTCCTCCGACCGGTACAATCCGCTCCCCGGCCCGCCGCTCGTCAATCCCCACGCCGTGCGGTTCGCCTCCCACAGCGCCGCATACACCAG
>DATKST010000172.1:0-38697 GCA_035531475.1 Terriglobia bacterium | reverse complement strand
GCCTCTTCAGTCTCCCCCGCGCATTTCAATGGAGCGCGTGCCCCTCAGTCCTTGCCCCGGTCCACGAGGGGCATCCAAGCAGGAGGACTCATTAGCGTTGGCGTGGTCCCGGTGAGGCCGGCGTCCGCGCCCCATTCTGCTCCGCCGCATCCATCCTCCGGTGCGCCGCATGGCGGCATGCCTCACTGATGGCCGGAAGGCGACGCCGTCGCCTGACCCCTCACCCCAGCCCTCTGCCCGCAAGCGGGGAAGAGGGGAGATGCCGCCCGATTCGCTGCTTGGTTATTCAGCCCTCTGCCCGCAAGCGGGGAAAAGGGGAGATGCCGCCCGATTCGCTGCTTGGTTATTCAGCCCTCTCCCCGCAGGCGGGGAGAGGGGGGACCGCGCAGCGGTGGGTGAGGGGACCCTGTGCGTTATTCTCGAACGGACCTTGAGTGAACAGCACTGGAGTTAACGAACGTCATAACGGCTGAAGCGGAAGTAAGCAATGGCGAAAAAGATCAGGGACCAGAGGACCAGGAGTCCCAGGTCAGGCAAAGCCCGGTCAATTGACACGGAAAGCATTTCGTCCTGGAATTGAAAAGGAGGCAAGTCCTCAAAGCTCATCACATCCGCACCGGAGTCGTTGGGACTTTGATTGAGTTCTTCGTCAACCTGGGCCGCTTTTTGATCGTAATATGCAGTGAATTGGATGCGGTAATCCTCTAAGGTGGCCCGGAAGCGCATGTCCCTTTGGATATTGGTTTGAGCCAAGGCCATCGCCGCGTAGGACGCGGAGCCCGCCGGGGAGAAGCGCGACAGTCGCAGCGCCATCCGCGCCTGATTCTGCTTGGTTCGCAGGTATTCATCCTCAATCCTCGCCAGATCCCGGTCTTGCTTTTCCCGGGCTTGCTTCATCAGGTCGTCATAGACTTGGTGAGGAACCTGGCCCGTGGGATGTTGGGCGCGGTAAGCACTGAATTTTGTTTCAAAAAGGTCCGTTCCTTCACGGTCCACCTCCACCTTTTGCATTTCGTAGGCGCCGAGCGATTCTTCCGGCGCCAACTGCCGCGCCGCCACCACGGCAAACTTTGGAATGATCGCCACCATGGTCACCCAGCAAACCAGTGAAATGCCGAAGGCCAGGGTGGATCGCGTGGTCATGGTGGAAATGCAAATGCCGAGTGAAAAAATGACCACCAGGAAGAGCAAGAAATCAGCGCCAATCAGCACAATCCGCAGGGCCTGGTCGGTATTGATGGAGATGCCTGGGAAGGCAGCCAGAAGAAAGGCTGAAAAAGCAAATGCTGAAGCCACCGGAACCAGGAAGCCGATCAGATTGCCAATGAGTTTTCCCAGCAGCAGAGTGTCCCTGGGCAGGGAGTTGGCGAGCTGCAGCTTGAGAGTGCCGGCTTCCTTCTCCCCAGTGATGCTGGAGAATGTGAACAGGAGGGCGGCGAGTCCCAATACCACTTGGACCACAAACAACAGGTCCAGCGAGCCGAACACCGCCGCCATCGGATTCTCGCTGGTGGAGCTGCCCCGCGGCTGCGGAAGAAGAAATAGATTGAAGAAATAGATTTGTGGGGTGTAAGGCTCGATGCCGCTTACCAGAATCTCCAGAACCGGAGGATTCTTTGCAATCTCAAACCCGGCGGTTGATAGAGTCCAGAGGACAGTTTTCTCGGATAGTTGATGGCGGAGTGCGGACTGAGCCAGATTGTACTCTTCCAGGTTGGACCGGTAGCGGCGAACTCCGGTATAAATGGCCATGAAGAACAAAACGATAGAAAGGATGAAAACCAGAAGAGACCTGTAGCCATAAATGCAATCCTTTATTTCTTTTTGGATCACGTAACTGAGCATGAGGGAAGACCAGCGGGATCAAAAGGTAAAACGATAAGGTATCTAGCTACGAAGCTTATGTCAATAACTGAATAGGTGGTGATGTCTCAGTTTGTCTGCTGTAGCGGCGCTCTATGAGCGCCGAGCTTGGAACCTCGACGGGTTTCCGGCGCTCATAGAGCGCCGCTAGAGCAGACTGCGACACTACCGAATAGGTGGGATATTTGACTGGCGCGCCGGGAATGGAAGGCCGGACCTTTGGGAATTCGATCTCGACGGCAGCGAGGCGCCGCCAATCAGTTTCACGTGGGGGGCAGTCCGGCGCCATTTTGTAGCTTGATTTTTGAATGCGCAGCCTGTAACATCGCGAATTGGCGGGACCGGGTGAAAAGCCCAGAACCGCCGGATAAATCCAGCCAGGTTGTTGATAATATTGAGGAAACAGGCCAAACCCATGACCGAAAACGCCAATCCCAAAAATCCCAGCCGCCGCGAAGTCTTTCGCAAGTTCGCATTTGGCGCGGGAGCAATCACTGCCTTCCCGATTTTGGGCCAGACGGAGAGTATGTCCCACATGGCCGGGATGAGCATGGCCCCGGCGGCGGCGCAGGCCGCTTCCACCCCAAACGGAGATTGGAAGCCGCTCTTCTTTGACGATCATCAGAATGAGACGGTGATCGTCTTGACCGAACTGATCATTCCCGCCACCGACACGGGCGGCGCCAAGGCTGCGCAGGTGAACCGCTACTTTGACCTGGTGCTGAACGAATCAGAGCCTGACCGGCAGAAGGAATTTCTGGAAGGCTTGGCGTGGATTGACGGGCGGGCCTTGAACCTTCACAACAAGCCATTTATCGATCTGACGGCGGAACAACAGACGGCGTTGCTCGAGCCCCTTGCCGATCCGAAGAACACGAATCCGGAGGATCACACCGGGGTCCACTTTTTTAACGAGCTGAAGAGCTGGACCATTTTCGCCTATTATTCGTCTGAAATTGGCAGCGTCCAGGAACTTCATTATGACGGGGCGAACTATCACACTGAGTTTCCAGGCGCTTGCAATCATCCTGAACATCAAAGCTGAGGGAAAAACCAACTATGAAGCTGGGTAAACTTGCGGTTCCTGTCCTATTGCTGGTCGTTTTTAGCATGTTTCTTCTATCTGCATCCCTGGCCCAGCCCGCCGCGAAGCCGGACGGTGGCACGCTCTTTAAGGGCAAGTGCACCATGTGCCACGGGCCCGAAGGCAAGGGCTACTCCGCAATCAAGACCCCCGATTTCACCAGCCCAAAGTGGCAGGCGACGACGACGGACAAGCAGATTATCGACACCATCAAGAACGGCAAGAAGGGTACGGCCATGATGGCCTTCGGCAGCCAGTTTAGCGACGCCCAGATCGTGGCCCTGAAAGATTACATCCGGTCCTTAGATAGCGCCAAGAAGAAGTAATGCACTGTAGGGGCGGGCCTTGTGCCCGCCCTCGGGCGACCACAAGGGTCGCCCCTACGGCTGCTAACGAGGTATATCCGTTGGACAAACTACGTTTAGGGATCATCGGTTCAGGCTTTGTTTCGAGTATCCATGCGGAAGCCTTGGAGGAAGTGCCGGAGGCGGTGGTGGTGGCGGCCTGCTCTTCAAACTCCAAAAACGTGGGCGAGTTCGCCCGCAAGTGGCGCATCTCGGAAACCACCACGGATTACCGCAAGCTCATCAAACGTAAGGATATAGACGCCATTGTGGTGGGCATTCCCAATGACCTGCACCGCCCCGTGGTGGAGGCCGCAGCCAAGGCCGGGAAGCACGTCATCCTGGAAAAACCCCTTGCCCACACTTATGCGGACGGCAAGGCCATGGTGGATGCGTGCCGCAAACATAAGGTGAAGCTGGCCTATGCGGAGACCATTTGCTTTTCGCCCAAGTACGTCCGCGCCAAGAAGTTGGTGGATGAAGGCGCCATCGGCAAGCTTTATATGGTGAAGCAGGGGGAGAAGCACTCCGGGCCGCACTCCGATTGGTTTTACGACATCCAGCGTTCCGGCGGCGGCGCCATTATGGACATGGGCTGCCACGGCATCGAATGGGCGCGCTGGATGTTCGGCAAACCCAAGCCCAAGAGCGTTTACGCCCATTGCCAACGTGTTGCCCACACCCAACGCACGAAAGGTGAGGACAATTCCGTGCTGGTGCTGGAGTTCGAGGGCGGTGGCATTGCCGTGATTGAGGATAGCTGGGCGAAGCAGGGCGGCATGGATGACCGTATTGAGCTTTATGGCACGGAGGGCGTGGTGCTGTGCGATCTGCTGCACGGCAGCTCCATGGAGACTTATAGCGCCAAGGGCTACGGGTACGCGGTTGAAAAGGCTGGTGAAACCAAGGGCTGGACGTTCACCGTGTTCGAGGAAGCCCACATCTATGGCTTTCCGCACGAGATGCGCCACTTTGTGCGCTCGATCCTGGACAATCAGCAACCGAACGAAACCGGTGACGACGGTCTGGCAACGCTTGAGATCATTTACGCCGCTTATGAATCTGCCGGCGCCGGCAAAAAGATTACCTGGCCCTACAAGCCCAGGAATCCGAATGACGTTCCGGTCAACGGCTGGCTGAAATCGTAAATGTACGAGCGCAGTTGGTCGGTTAGGGGTTGATATGTACTGTTAAGTTACTGTATCATTGGTTATACATGGGCATGCAGTTGAGGGACTATAGTTTTTCATTGACATCGGCAGTATACTATTTGCCTCTTGAAGGAGATCGTAAAAAAAGATTTCGCGATTAGCTCGTATTCAGTACTTGAAACCTTTCGCTTGGGTTTACCATCCAACCGCATAAGGAGACAACCAATGGAATCATTGTATCTATGTGCAGACCCTAGCCCTTGGTCGGGAATGGCGAGGATCTTCGATTTTGGAAATACGTTCGACGCCTACAACAGGACCGCCAGTGGTGGGCAAGCTGACGGTATTGGAATTCTTTGGGATTGGGCCGTAAGTGGAAACGATTTATGGAATGCGGTTAACGCTTACCAAACTGACATTCACTGCTCCAAGACAGATACTATCGATGAATTGGTAGCACGCTAAAAGTCAGTGGGCAAACACAAAAAACATCTTCCCCCTTCCACCCAGGGTCCGTCAAACCCGAATCCCAACGAAACTCTGGCCCAGTTTTCCATCACGGCTCAGCGATTCTCTGGGCCACTTCCCCCTCCAGAAATTATGCGAAAGTATGAGGATTTCCTTCCTGGTTCGGCGGACAGAATCATTTCCATGGCAGAAAGGCAGAGCGCTCACCGTCAGAGCATGGAATCTAAGGTGGTATCATCTGGCTGCGCCAATGAAAGGATCGGCATGATCTTTGGATTTATAATCTGCCTTGCAGCCATATTCTCAGGTCTATACCTTATTCTGCATGGAAAAAACTCTTCCGGCATCGCTGCTATCCTCGTCGCCCTTGCATCCCCCGCGGGGGTCTTCATTTACGGTAAATCTCAACAGAAAAAAGATCTCCAAGCGCGCCAGAGAGGAATCATTCAAGCCGCCAGAAACACCCAAGCACAGTAGACCAGGGAAACGCTGTCTCCTAGAGGTCAAATTCCTTGCCTTCACTTTTCAAACTGTACAACTACCATCCGGTCGCTGGACTTGACATTGTTGGCCGAGTTTTCCCAAGTCAGTCGCCTGTTTACAATGTGTCGCATCGATACAAAGCATTTTTTCCATCCATGCATCCTGCCCTTGGCTAAAATGGTATGGACTCCATAACGGATTGGAACCGGCAGAAGGCTTCCCGGAGGTGGCCAGAGTGGCGAGCGCAACCGAAATTTACGGAACGAACCCTAAGAGTGTATGAAAACAAAGGATCGAGGTTTGGAACGAACCCTAAGAACCTATTTCTCACTCGGTTTGCTGCCGCAACGGAAGGTCGGGGTTTCAACCCCGCCGAAAAGAGCGGCTTACATCGATATCGGCGCGATGATGTCGATGAAGTATTAAGATAACCTGGCCACAGCGGAGACAATTCCGCTTGTGTTCCCGAACTCCAGTGGTGTTGAGCCATTGGGTATTCCACTTCGGATTCCAACCTTTTAATCTCAATCCATCGAAATAAATATGACGAACCGCTTGACTTTCGCTTTTTATTCGCCTATCCTGTAAGGGTCATGGCGAAGGGATGGAGCGCGGCAAGTCGAGCCCCGATGGCGCATAGCAGGCTGACGTCCTGGGAACAGCGGGACGCCGTCCCGGCGCCGGAAACTCCCAGCCAGCCGCCCCAGGTCCCGCATCCCTGGCAATTGCCGGAGCAAGGCCTGGCCGTGTTCCACGGCAGCGGGGAGACGGTGCGGCTCAGCCACTACTTCCTGCCGCGCCTGTTGCTCAGCGGCAAGCGCGTGCTGTTTCTGGACGGCGCCAATTGCGCCGACCCGCGCCTGATCGCCCGCTTCGCACACGAGCGCGGCATGGACTTCCGCGCGTTCAGCCGCCAGATCCGCATCGCCCGCGCCTTCACCTGCTTTCAACTCACGGAGCTCATCACCCGCGTGCCGGGCTTCTTGCAGGACTTCGCGACCGATGTGCTGATGGTCACCGCTGTGCCGGAGCTTTACTTTGATGAGGACGTGCGCGACTGGGACGCGGGCGTGGCCTTCCGCCAGGCGCTGGCCGGTTTGCGCCGCGCGAGCGGCGTGCCTGGTGCGGCGGCCGGTGACCGCCGGACGGCGCAGACATCGCCCCTTGATCGTGGTGATGAAACGGACAAAGACCCACAACCAGAGCGGCCGCTGACGGTGGCTGTCTTCACCGCTGCCCCAACGTTTCAACCGCCGCCAACGCGCGCGCGCTTCTTTGCGGAAATCTGCGCGGCAGCTACGGAAGTATGGCAATTTCAGCACGGCACAGATGGGCATCTCTCGCTGGCTCGCTCATCAAGTCCTCGTCACTCATCACTGGTCACTTGTCACTGAGGTCATCATGGGTCGAACCGTTCGAACTTTTCGGGATGTGATTGAGCAGGAATTGCAATCCTGGGAGCGCGTCTTTGGCCGCGCACTGCGCCGCGAGGAGCGCATCCACCTGGAGCAGATGTTCAACCGCGTCCGCTGTTATCTCCAGGCTTGCGTCTATGAATCCCCGGCGCACGCCATGGACGGCATCAACCTGACGATCGGTCTCGACCACGAAATCCGGCTGCGCGCCATCGAATCGCTGCTAAGGATCAACCTTGAAACTCAGTGGATGGATTCTCGACCTTTACCCTTGCACGGCGGGGATGACGCTGTGGCTGATCGATGCGAACCAGAAACGCCATCGTCTGATTGACCGCGCCTTCACGCCGCGCTTCTATGTTCACGGGCCGGAGTTGCGCCTGAAGCGTTTGGCGCAGAGGCTGGCCTCGAACGGCGCGGCCGGTGGAATCACCGCGCAATTCACGGAGCGCGTCAACATCTGGGACGGACGGCCGCTGCGCGTTCTGGAAATCACCGTGCGCCAGCCGCCGCGCTTCAACGCCGTGGTGCAATACGCGCGGCACGCCGATCCCGGCCTGCGCCTTTATAACTCCGATCTGATGCTCGCGCCGCTCTATTGCTGGGAGAAGCGCATCTTTCCTCTGGCGCGCGTGGAAGTGGAAGTGAGTAAACCCGCAGAATGCGCCGGTCCGGAGCCCGCCGCCTGGGAAACACGGCCCCGCCGGACTATTCAGCCAACACCCGCATGGGAAGTGCGCGCCATCGAATGCCAGGATGACGAATGGTCCGTCGATTACGAACTGCCGCCGCTGGCGGTGATGACGGTGCGCCTGGAAGGTCTTGCTTCGGTGAATCCCAACCACGGCCGTCACGGCGCTTTGGAAGTGACGGCTGGCGATCTGGACGGCCTGAGTCATCCAGGATCTTCAGGCTCGCAGACCTGGGTGCTGGACGATTCTGAAGAACCCGTGGCCGTGGGTTTTGAGCGCCTGCTGCGCGCCCACGATCCGGACCTGATGGTGAGCGAGTGGGGCGATTCCATTCTATTCCCGCGCCTGCTGGCGGCGGCCCAATCCCGCCGCTTCCAGCTTTCGCTCAATCGCGGCGCGTCCCCCGTCGAGCACCGCCGCGCCCGCAGTTACACGAGCTACGGCCGCATTCTGTTCAAGGAAAGCACCACCACGCTCTTCGGCCGCTTGCACGTGGACACGCGCAACTCCTTCATCGCCGGCCAGTGCCAGTTGGACGGCCTGTGGGAGCTGGCGCGCATCACCAAGCTGCCGGTTCAATATGCCGCCCGCACCTCCACCGGCACGGGCATTTCCACCATGCAGATGGAGCTGGCCTGGCGCGACGGCGTGCTGATCCCGCAGCAGAAGGCGGAGCCTGAAACTCCCAAGCAGCCGGACGAGCTGCTGCTGGCGGACCGCGGCGGGCTGGTATTTACACCCCGCCTGGGTTTTTTTACCAACGTTGCTGAATTGGACTTTGTGAGTGAATATCCTAGCATCATGGCGCGTTTCAACATCTCGCCGGAAACCGTGAATTGCGCCTGCTGCCCTGATGCCCCACGCGTGCCGGAGCTGGGCTACCGCATCACCGCGAGCGCGGCCACGGCGGCTGAAAATGGGGCGGGGCGCGCCGCGCAATGCCGCTCGGCGCTCAAATGGCTGCTGGTGTGCTGCTTCGGCTACACCGGCTACAAGAACGCGCGCTTCGGCAAGATTGAGGCGCACGAGGCCATCAACGCGCTGGCGCGGGAAAAGCTGCTGGTGGCGAAGGAAACGGCGGAGGCGCAGGGCTTCCGCGTGCTGCACGCGCTGGTGGATTCACTTTACGTGCAGCGGGAAGACGCCACGCGGGAGGATTACACGAGCCTGGCTGGGGAGATCGAGCAGATCACAGGATTGCCACTGGCGGTCGAGGCCGTCTACCGCTATGCCGTCTTTTTGCCTTCCAAGCAATCGGCGGAAGTGCCCGTGCCCAACCGCTTCTTCTGTGTGGCGGAAAACGGCGAGCTGAAGATTCGCGGCCTGGAATGCCGCCGTCACGATACGCCGCCGATTGTCGAGCGCATGCAGCGCGAGGCGCTTGCCATTCTCGCCGAGGCGCACGATTTTGAGAGTTACTGCGAGAAGCTGGAAGAAGCTCGTGAGGTGCTCAACCGCTGTCTCGACCGCCTGCACTCCTCCCAAGTGAGCATCGAAGAATTGGTCATCAGCCGGCGGCTTACCCGCGCGCCTTCCCAATACAAGCAGAATAACTCGACGGCCATCGTCGCCCGCCAGCTTGCCCGCGCCGGCGTGGAACTGCGTCCCGGCGAATGCGTCCAGTACATCATCACCGCCGCCAAGGGCGATTATCCCGATGAGCGATTCCGCGCCTTCACCTTCTGGGAAGGCTGGCGCGGCTGCGATGTTGCGGAATATGAGCGGGCGTTGCGCAAGGCGTTTGAGCCGCTGGAGCACTTTGCCCGGGCGTTGTAGGGGCGGGCCTCGTGCCCGCCCGAGAGCGACCACAAGGGTCGCCCCCACCAGTCTAACGTGGGAGTACCGGTGCTGAAATCAGTCGGTTCCGGCGCGGTGATGAAGGCTGGGACTGCTGCCGGATGCAGCCGGGCTTGAGGCGGAGTTGTCATTCGCGCCGGTTTGTTGGCCCGCGGCCACGCTGCCCGATTCGACACTCGCAGACGCTTCGAGCGGGCTGTACTTGGGCGCGCTCACGTAGCCTCCGATGCGGTTCTTGTCGACGCGGTTCACAACGATTTGCAGGGGCTGCGACGCATTTTCTGTTTGAAACACCAACGGCTCGTAGAGATTGACGTTTTTCTTGGAGAGCTGCATGTCATCCACCAGCACCACCAAATTGTAGTTCCGGTGTTTGGTATTAGTGTGGCGCAGAGAAATGCCGATCGGCCCCTCGCGTTGGAACTGTTTGGACTTGGGAATGCTGAACTCGTAATAACTGCGCTCCCCCTTTCTTTCAAGGGCTACCAACTCGGCGTGATTGTGAGCGATGGAGTCGTTCAGGTCATCTCGCGTAGAGGACAAGCTGTTCTGGAGGTCAGATCGGGTCTGGGCAAGGGCCTGCTGGGTGGCATTGATCTGCTGCTGCTGTTGCGAGATGCGATGTTGAAGCAGGGCATAGGGGGAAGGGCTGGCATGGCGCCTCAAAACGCGAGTTGCCCGATGACGTGCAGGTTCCGATTTAGGCGAGGGAGTGGCCGGCGCTGGCGGTTGGGAGAAAGCCTGCGCCTTCAGTGCGGTCACTTGATCGCCTAGGCTCGCGATCTGCGCCTGAGTTTGGCGAAGCGCCGATGCCATCTGGCCATTGACCTGGGCCAACTGTTGAACGGCTCCGTGTTGCCGGACGGCATAGATCATGCTGGCGCCGGTTGCGGCGAAGAGCATCAACACTGCGAGTAACCACCATCGGTTCCAATCCGGGTCAGGTGATGGCGGTTGGCCTTGGAACTCACCCCCGTCGGGATTTTGCTCTTGGAAATTAGACATGGGTATCCACCTCCGCTTGAATCACCTGCAAGAACCGTGCCATTGTTAGTTGAATGAAGCCTTTCTATATCAATGACATACAAGATGAGAATCGATGGGGTGATTTGCCGCCGTAAAGAAATTTCACAAGTTGGGGAAAATCTTCCTGCGGAACCGGCCACAACAAACTGCGAATGGCGGCGATGGGGCAATCCGATGGCCGTTACTTGCTTGCCGCGTTCCTCCATTCACTGTTCCCCCCGTGCAGGCTGGGGCCACATCATGGGGCCCGTTTTGAAAAAAAGGTTTTCCAGAGGAAGTAAGCCGGAATGCCGCTTGCTACGAGAATCAGGCACCAGACGGCATCCGCCCGGCGTTCAACAAAAGCGCTGCCGAGCAGGGCGACGGCCAACAGGATGAAGACGGCGGGTACCACCGGATAACCCCAGGTTCGATAGGGACGAGCCAGACCCGGTTGGGTGCGGCGCAGCACAAAAATTGAGGCAGTTACGAGTGCGTAAAAAATCCATTCCGAATAGATGGCCTTGGTGTAGAGCGTCTCATAGGTGCCGCTGATCACGAAAACGCCCGCCACCGTGGACTGGGCGATGATGGAAATGACGGGAGTGCGGAAGCGTGGATGGACGGAAGCCAGGACCGAGGGAAAGAGCCCGTCGCGAGCCTGCGCGTACGGAATCCGCGACGAAGCCAGGATCGATCCATTGAGCGTTGCGAAGGTCGAAATGAGCACTCCGATCACAATAAAATCCGCCCCGCCCCTGCCCAGGAAACTTCGTGCCGCATGCGCTGCAATGGTACTGGTGGATAAGGCGGCGCTGGGACTCAAGAGGTAGAAATAAACAAAATTAACCAGCACGTAAATAACAGCGACGAGCAATGAGCCGCCAATCAGCGCCAGCGGCATGTTTCTTTGCGGATTCTTAACTTCTCCGGAAACCATACTGAGGTTGTTCCAGCCATCATAGGCCCAAAGCGCGGAAATGGTGGCGGCGGCGAAGCCTGCCAGCAACCCGCCACTCGCTGCGGCCGCGGGCGCCTGAGTGAAGTGGCTGAAGGAGCCGTGTCCCAGCAGCAGGCCGAGCACAATCAAGGTTGCCAGAACAGCAATCTTGGCAATCGTGAACAAGGTTTGCACCGCGCCGCTTCCACGAACTCCCAAGACGTTCACCAGGGATAGAAGCACAATCATTCCCAACGCTCCGAGTTGCAGTCCGGAAAAAGCAGGGTGGAAGATATGACCTTGGATTGTGATGCGTCCACTCCAAAAGTTGCCGGCCAGGGTAGGGAAGAAATAACTGAGGTAAAGAAGAAATCCTGTTGCGATGGCCGCGATTGACGCTGCTTTGGCGACAATAAACTGCGTCCAGCCGTAGAGGAAGCCCATCATGGGCCCGTAGGCCCGATGAAGGTAGACGTATTCTCCGCCGGCCTCCGGGATCGCGGCGCCTAATTCGGCATATCCCAGCGTTCCAAACAGGCTGAGCACCCCGGCGAATATCCACACTTCAATGACCCGGACCGGCGTCCCCACGTGTTGCAGCATCATGGTGGGAACGACAAAGATCGCCGTCCCAATCATGGTCCCGGCCACAACCGAAGTTGCTCCGTAAAGCCCAAGTCCCTTGACCAGCTTGTTGGGTTCAGCCATCTTGTTCAGCGGGACCATGCGGCGGCTGCCGGTTCGAGCGGCCACCAGGGCCGCCCCTACATCTTCTTCATAGGTTCGGGCGGACACCAGGGCGGCCCCTACATCTTCATAGGTTCGGGCGGGCGCCAGGGCGCCGACCCTACATTTTCATGGTCTCGTGCTGCATCGCCAATTGAAGTCTTCCAGCCAACCAACCTACAACAAAGGTGATGGTAGCGCCAATGGCGACGTACCAGGTCCAGGCGATTCCCGTCAATTTAACTACAAGGATCAAGCCTCCTAAACCACAAAGGGCTCCGATTAAGGCGCTGGTTGAGCGGGTCTCCGTGGTGAGAGTACCCAGCAGAAAGATCCCCAACATGCTGCCATAGGGTACGGAGGCAATGGTCAAAGCCATTTCAAGCACACTTCGGTGGAAGGTGGCAATGCCGAGCGCAAGGGCCACCAGCACTCCACCCCAGGCTAAGGTCAGGAACCGCGACACCCTCAGATAGTGCTGTTCGCTGGCCGATTTCCTGAGAAAAGGCTTATAGAAATCCACCACGGAGCTTGATGCCAGGGAATTCAAAGCCGAACTGAGGTTGGCCATCCCCGCCGCGACGATTGCCGCAATCAACAGACCGGCAAGTCCCGGAGGCAAGGAATGGACGACAAAGTAAGGGAAAATCATATCCGCCCGGCCCACCGCCGACGGGGGTGGATAAAAATGGTAGTAACTGAACAGGACTACCCCCATAACCAAAAAGAGGGCAAACTGGAAGAGGATGACGATGCCACTGGAAAGGAGCGCGGCCTGGCTCTGCCGCATGTTGCGCGCTGCGAGCAAGCGTTGGACGATCAACTGATCGGTGCCGTGACTGGCGCTGGTCAAAAACGTTCCGCCGATGAAGCCTGCCCAGAAGACATAAGGGTTATGCCAGTTGAAAGAAAAATTAAATATGGCAAATTTATGGCCGGACACCCGGGCGATGTTCTGAACGGTTGTCCAACCACCGGGAATTCGGTGTAGAACCAGGGCCAGAGCCAAGACCGTGCCGGAAAGATAGATGGCGAGTTGGATCACATCCGTCCAGATTACGGCCGCCAAGCCGCCTTCAAAGGTATAGAAAAGGGTCAAGCAGGTTACAATCAACAGGGAGGCCAAGATGCCGCGCTTGAAGACAACCTGAAACACCAGGGCCACGGCGAACACCCGGACGCCTTCAGCGAGCGCTCTTGTGCCCAGAAACAGGAACGCTGTGAAGACTTTCAGGACCTTCCCAAACCGGAGTTCGATCAACTGGTAGGCAGTGTAGATTTCCCCGCAGAAGTAGCGCGGAATCAGCAGGAAGCTGACGACAACCCTAGCCACGAGATAACCGAAAACCAACTGCAAGAAGGCCAGGTTGGAGCGATAAGCAATCCCGGGTGTGCTGATGATGGTTAGAATGCTCGTTTCCGCGGAAACTACAGAGAGCGAGATGGCCCACCAGGGCAAGTTACGACCGCCCAGGAAATAGTCTCGCAAGCTATGTTGGCTTTTGCGGAAGCGAACGCCAAACAGAGTGATCCCAATGAGATAGGCAACAAGAACGAACAAATCAAGCCAGCTAATGGCCAATTGGAATCCTCGATGAGCATCTTACAGCCATTCGGCCTAGGTCTTTGACCGTTCGGAAGGCTCCCGGACTTGACTGGACACGGGGGAACAACGTTTACGGGTTTACCGCGAGTGTATCCAAGAGCTTCAAAGCTGGCAACTTTGCCCCGCACTTTGCCCCGCAGCCGCTGGTGGTACAATTTCCCGAAGCGGGGCTCGAACCTTGCCCTAACAGGGAGCGCCGAAACCCATTAAGAATTCAAACCGGACGGTCGCAGACCGCCGCTTGTATCTTGGTTTTTTCTACAGCCCACGCATCCGGCCGATTCGCGTTAACCGGTGGTTCCGCGCCGCCCGCACATCCCCCCGTTTTGAACTGATGGGGGCTGCGCGCTCAGCCACGCCAAACAAAAACAAAGACCTCTTGACCCCGCCGCCCCCTCATGGATGAGCTACCTGCTGTTGCCACCGATCGCATCCAGACGTATAGCAACGATCCCACCGCGGTCTGCGAGCATGCACCGTCGGCTCGGGAGTGTAGGAATCAAAACTGATTCGCCTTGGCTTTTTTTACGGCCGCCTCGTCCATCGCTTTTAGGAGTACGCTATCGTACTCGACTTGGAAATCAACGCTGTAGTTGTCCCCGTCCAGCGCCTCAATAATGGCAGAGGCAGATGTATCCCATTCGGTGTAGAAGGACAGTGCTCCCGTGGCCACGGCGAGGCCCTCGTGGCCAGAGAACTCATCCTGGTCGTCGTCGCTCTTCCAAATCTTGTTGTGGGAAGAGGGCGGACCATACCTCTCCTCCAGCAGCTTCTCTACAGATTGGAAGTCAGAAATATAGTCGGCGTCATCGGAATGCTCCTCGTTGAAGATGTACTTGGCGCGTGCCAATTTGTTTTGGGCAAAAATGTAGAAAACGGTCGTGTGCGAAAAGCCACCAACTTCGCGGTCGTAGTCCAAGAGGTGTTCGCCTTGGATGTCGCTCTCCTGGTCCGGCTTGCCCGTTTCTGTCGCTTTGACTTCGTCAACGGTCATGCCCCAAGCCGCCTTCCTGAAATCCGGCGCTGCCTTCTCGTCAGCCCCTGGCCTGGTGGCATTGGAGCCAGTGCACAAACCCACAGCCCCTATGAGCACCATCACGATAACCAGCTTCTTCATTATCCCCCTCCCTAGCCCCAGGGCTTAGCAAGCACCGTTTCTCCCCGGGCGGCGCATACGTGCCCAAGTATGCCATGCGCGCGGCCCGGAAAACAACTTGCCCGGGAACTGGGCAGTGGCGCTGCTTGGTTGCGGCGAGCTTGATTCGCCACGTGGCGGCGTAAAGCCGTCTCCACATCAAACTGAGTCATTACCAAGGCACGAGAAATTTCCTAAATTTTGTTTAGAAATGACCGCAGACTTCAAAGCTCGCTGAAACCTCATCTAAACTTAACTAGACATAGCCGCAAAGCAATGATAAAAACTTTATAGGCGCTTGGTGGAGAGATTTTGCTTGAAAATGTGCCCAAGTCTTGGTATTCCAATTCGTCACGCGATTTTGAGGGAAGCAATGCGTTGGGCAAGGCTGCACTCCCTGCGCTTCGGGGTTAGTGGCGCCTAGGCCCGGAACGTTTCAAGGAATAAATCCTTTCGACCGAGGTAGTTTTTCAATGATGAAGATTTCAGCATATTTAAGTTTAATCGTCGCGGTGGGTTGCTTACCGCCGGCTGCTGCGGCGCTTCCAGGAGGGCAAGCCGCGCCGTTGGCACAGCGGACGCACCTCCAAGCTTCAACTCATGCGCAGGCCGCCCCTACGGGGCAGGCTGCGGCTGCCAAGAAGGCGCCTTCCTGGAAGAGCCTGGCAGAGTCCGACGCATATTACGCAATGTATAAGACGGCGGATCCGAAGCAGCAGATTTCCCTGGCGGATGCATTCCTCCAGAAGTACTCGAATTCGGATTTTAAGGATCAGGCTTACCTGATTAAGATGGACGACTACGTGAAGATGGGCGACTCAGCGAATGCCATCGCCGCTGCGAAGCAGGTCCTGCAATTGAATCCGGACAATCTCCTGGCAATCCACTATCTGGAGTTTGCCTTTCCCTTTGTCTACAAGGCTGATGCGCCGGACAAGGACTCTCAACTTGCGCAAGCTCAAACGAACGCCAAGCACGGGTTGGAGATGCTCCAAAGACTGCCCAAGCCGGCACCGGCACAGCAGCAAGCATTCGAGGCGCAGGTTAAGCAGTTCCGCGCGGACTTTAACCGCGCACTGGGCTTTGCGGCTCTCCAGCAGAAGGATTATGCCAACGCCATAACCTATTTGAAGGCAGCCTCCGAAGATAATCCGAGCGTCAGCTATACCGCTTCCTTCCTGGGCCAAGCCTATTATTATTCAAAGCCTCCTGATTACAACAATGCCCTTTGGTATCTGGCTCGTTCCGTGGCCCTGGCCAAAGCATCCAACAGTCCCAACGCCGCGGCGCTCCAGAAGTTCTATAGCCAAGTCTATATTGGGCGGCATGGCTCGGACGCCGGGGAGAATGACATTGTCACGCAAGCCGCCACTTCGCCCAATCCTCCTTCAGGTTTCAGCATCACGCCGCCTCCCAAACACGCGGCCACGGGTAACGCCTTGGTGGACGGTTTTTATGCCATGGAAGATGCATTAGTGGTGGGCGGCGGCCAGGCTCAAAAAGAGTGGGACGCGCTGAAAAGCCAACCTTTTGAGGGTGGCGGGTTCGTAGACAGCACGGATAAGGGAACTGAACCTGACACCTATGTGATCCATGTTGACATCACCCCGGCTTCTAAAGCGAAGGAGGGTGTTTACGACCTGGATTTGGTGACGAATCAGGCTGACGCGAAGTACCTCTCCAAAGGAGACGGCGTTCGCTTTGACGGCACGATTTCTGCATATAAGGTGACGCCCAGCTTCGTCATTACGCTCTCCCCCGCAACGATCAATGCGGATGACCTGGCCCAGGCAAAAGCCAAAGCGCAAAAAAAGAAGGCGCCGGTCCGCCGCAGGCGCCGCCGCTAACGTCGATCTGAGGGCGGGTCTTCTCAATCAGAACAGATGGGGGTACGCCGGAAGGCTCATCCCCCGGCTTTGCTTCGATGGCCAAAGCCCGGAGTGAATACTTTCGGGGAGGCTTGGGCCTTCAGACGGGTGTTCTCTGGTTAAGGTGAGAATTCCGGCTGGAGCTTCCGGGGGTCAGGCAAAAAGTGAGGTTTCAGCGGCCAAGCGTGAGTATCAACGGGACGGGCGTTTCTTAGGGGAAGGGCGATGGCTGGCGAGAAAGCCGTTCATTTTCCGGCTTAACGTATTCCGGTGGATTCCCAGGGCGCGGGCGGCGCGGGACTGATTGCCGTCGTTTTTTTCGAGGGTCTTCTTGATAAACCGCCTCTCGAATTCGCTAATCGCATCCTCATAGTGTAGTTCGCTTGCTATCATCTGATCAATCAGCGCGTCAAGTTGGTCTTTCACAGTAGCTCTCCAGCCAAGAATTTCCAGCCGCCGGCCTCTTATCTACCCAGGACTTTTGGTGGCCTCTACCAGAGCCTGTCTGAATCTGTCAAAACCCGTAGAAAACTCGGTACGAAGTTCACGAGGCATCACATAAGCCAGGGCCCGGGCCCCGGTTGAAACATAAGGCGCCATGGCGGAGCGGGCGACGGCTTGTGGCTTAATAGAAAAAGCCATCATCACCATCAAGATTACGCAGTCAATTGCGACTCCCCGGACGACCCCGAAGATACCGCCCATGAAGCGGTCAAACCATTGCAGGCCGGCCTTCTTGACCAGCTTTTGTACCAACCATGTAATCAACGATCCCGCCGCCATGACCCCGAGAAATAAGACCAAAAATGCCAGAGCCAGCGCAACGTCATTCGACTTGGTGAAATCCTCGAACCAGGTTGCTACACGGGTATAAAACTCCGCTGCTACGATGAGCCCGGCAATCAGGGTGGCCAACGAAACAACCTCCGCCATGATGCCGCGGCGGACGGCCGTGACAACGGAGACAAGGAGAACGATTCCCAGGATCCAATCCAGCCAGTTCAAACTTGCCATAAATTATAAATGAGAAAGACCTACCATTGCGCGCCCGATGTTCCTGGCCGCCAGCATCTTCACGGGTTGTATGATGAACTTACCGGCCGGCTCGCGCTACGGTTCCCCTGCCCTTATCCTAATAAGGCTCTTCCGGCGAGGCGCTGGTAAGCTTCGAGGTACTTCTCGACCGTCCGGCCTATCACCTCGGTGGGGAGGTGCGGCGGCGGCGGAGTTTTGTTCCAACCCGCTTGTTCTAAGTAGTCCCGGACATACTGCTTGTCAAAAGACGGCTGAGCACGTCCCGGAGCATATCCCTCCAAGGGCCAGAAACGGGACGAATCCGGGGTCAGAACCTCGTCGATCAGGAAAATCTCGCTCCCACATACACCCCACTCGAACTTGGTATCGGCGATAATGACGCCGCGGCTTTCACCGTATTCCCGCGCCCGGGCGTATACCTCGATGCTCTTTTCGCGAAGAGTCGCAGCAGACTTCATGCCAATCATTGCTGCCATTTCGTCCCAACTGATATTTTCGTCGTGTCCTTCTTTGGCTTTCGTCGCCGGGGTGAAAATTGCAGAATCAAGCCGGGCGGATTCCTGAAGTCCCGCGGGAAGCTTGATTCCGCAGACCGCCCCGGTTTCCTGATAGCCGCGCCAGCCGGAACCCGCCAGATATCCTCTCACCACGCATTCGACGGGATACGGCTCCGTCTTTTTCACCAACATGGAGCGGCCCACAAGCTGTGACTCAAAAGGTTGAAGCACGGCAGGGTATTCCCGGACATCTGCCGTAAGAAAATGATGAGGCACGCTCCCATCCAGGAAGTTAAACCAGAAAATAGAAAGCTGTGTTAAGACCTTGCCTTTACCGGGAATCCCTTCACTCATCACGACGTCAAAGGCGGAGAGCCGGTCAGTGGCCACAATCAGCAACCGCCCGCCATCCACTTCATAAACGTCCCGCACTTTACCGCGCGAGAGGAGGTGTATCCCTGGAAGATGGGATTCAAGGAGAACTTTTTGTTCGCTTATTTGGATCACACTGATACCGAGCCTTGCTTATTCTAGGTGATGCGCCGGGATTGTCAACGGAAAAATTTACCTTGTGGGCGGCGCTTGAAATGCGGCGAAAATTTTAGCGGCAGGCTGCAAGAACATCCGGTGGAGTGAGAATTCGAAGGGTGCAGACCAAGCCCAAAACTGTCCAGATAAGGGGACATCGCGTAGGGGCGGGCCTTGTGGCCGCCCCTACGGCGCATGGAAATCAGACTCCAATGGGATAGTGGGCCAAGTGAACAGCATTGAGACTAAGCTGGCT
Source organism: Terriglobia bacterium (assembly GCA_035531475.1). GTDB lineage: Bacteria > Acidobacteriota > Terriglobia > UBA7540 > UBA7540 > CALCEB01. The sequence continues at coordinate 19,804 of DATKST010000172.1, read as the reverse complement.
GGGCCACTGCTTCCGGCTCTATCTGCTCCAGGCGGACGGACACCAGGCGGGACACTCCGGGCTCTTGCATCGTCACCCCATAGAGGATACGGCATATCTCCATGGTCCTCTTATTGTGGGTAATCAGGATGAATTGAGTGTGGTTGCTCATCTGTTCGATGAGCCGAGTGAACCGTTCGACATTCGCGTCATCGAGCGGAGCGTCCACCTCATCGAGGATGCAGAAAGGACTTGGAGCAAACCGGAAAATAGCAATGAGCAGCGCCAGCGCCGTCAGAGCCTTTTCGCCGCCGGAAAGCAATAAGACGTTTTGCAAACGCTTGCCGGGGGGCTGGGCAACAATGTCAATACCGCTTTCAGGATCGGCCTCATCGCTGAGCCGCATCTCCCCGCTTCCGCCACCGAAAAGGGTGCGGAACGAATCGGAGAAGAAGCCGTTAATGGCTTGAAACGCCTCGCGAAATTGGCGGTGCGAAACATGGTCAATCTCGCGGATGGTCTGGGCCGTATCGTTAATTGAAGCCAGCAAATCCTGGTGTTGAGTATCCAGAAAAGTCTGGCGGTCTTCGGCCTCGCGAAGCTCCTCGAGGGCCATCATGTTCACTGGCCCCAAACGCTCCATCCGAGCCCGGAGTTCCTCGGCCTCCTGACTGCCCAGCGTGAGGTCTTGGCCTTCGAGAATTTGATCGGGTCCAATTTCGCCCAGCAATGCGTCCGGCTCCAGACCGAGCTCCTGGTGGCAGCGTTGAACGTGATGAGCAAGGTCCGATTCAGCCCGTGCCAGTGCTACCTCAGCGGCCGAACGCCGCTCGCGGCAGGCGTCGAGTTCAGCTCGTCCCGAAACCACCCGCGGATTCATCTCGTCGCGCCGGAGCCGCAGGTCTGCCGCCTGCCGTTCGAGCCACTGCAAATTGGCGCGGCCATCTTCCTGCGTCTCGGCAATCGCACCCAAACGTTCTTCCGCCTTTGATCCTTCATCCTGCCATTGCCGGATCTCATCGAATAAGGCACGGGTCAGGGTCACGAGCCGTTCCTCGCGCTCGCGAGTCTCTGTGGCGTGGTTGTGGAGGCGATGGTAATCGGTTTCCACTCCATGCATTTTCTCGCCGAGTCCGCTGGCGAGGGATTGGGCCTCTCCCAGTTCCAGTCCCAAACGGTCCAATTTGATCCTCAAAGCACGGGCTGACTCAAGGGCTTCCGCCAGGGAGCTTTCACTCCCCGCTCTATCTTCGCTGCCTCGCTCCAAGCTCGCTTCCAGTTCGGCTCGCCGCCCTGCAATTCGCTGCTTCTCCTCCTCGAGCAAAGCGGCTTCCTGTTCGAGGGTCTTGATACGCGAGACCACCGAATCAAAAGCCCTTTTGGTCTGCCGCAGCTTTTCGTGGGCCACCAGCGATTGCTTCTCTGCATCCTGCCGGCCGGCGGTCAGTTTGGCCAATTCTTCTTCGTAGCTCCGGACCGTTTTCTTCAACTCCTCCCACTCGGATTCCGCATGGCCGACGGCAACGTTGAGATCGGCCGTGCGGCGATCCAGCTCCCGGAAATCCCTGCGAAGTGCAAGTGGGCCAGCGCTTGCCTTCTTGCCGCCCGAGACCATGCGGTGATGATAGTGTTCGCCGGTCAGGGTCAGGAAATGGCATAGGGGATAAGCCTCGGCAAGCTTTTCGGCGCTCACCTGGTTCGCGACCAAATAAGTGGAAGACAGGGCAGGGAACGCTTCTTCGCCGTTCAATCCCAACTTCGGTTCGAACCGCACCAGTTCCCGAAGGGAAGCCGTGACCCCTGCAGGTTTGGCGGCTAAGGCCGGTGGGGGCGGCGTGTGGCCGTTACCATTTCCTGTGGCCTGAAACTTCTGAATGAAGAAAGCAGCCCTTCCGCTTCCCTCCCTTTCGACAAGGGCCATGCCTCGGCGAGCTTCTTCGTGACCTTCCACCACCACCGAATCGAGTTCTGTCCGCAGGAATTCTTCAACCACCTCCTCGTAGCCGGGCGCCACTTCCACAAAGTCCGCAAGCAATCCAAGCGAATGGAAGCCATTACCGTTTCCATCTCCTTTCCGTTCTGTGGAAAGGAGCTTGCGCACGCTGTCGGTGGAATAGGCATGGCGGGCCAGCGACTCTTCAAGCGCCTGCTTGCGCGCCGATGCCTTTGAATACTCTTCCCGCAGCGTTTCCAATTTCTGGTGGCACGCCGATTCCTGACTCCTTATTTCTTCAAGCAATGAAGATCGCTCGGAAGCCGACTGGGAAAGCTGGCTAAAGGCACTCGAATGGCTCAGGTGTTCTTGTTCGAGTTGACCGAGATCAGCGGCCAGGGCTTGGTGTTCCGCTTGGGCGGCGTCGCGCTCCGTCCGTGCCCGGGCCAGTTGGCGGTCGATTGCAAAACCAGATTCCTCGGCCTGCACCAGTTGGTTTCTCAGGTCCGCTGCACGGCTCACCGCCACCAGCACGGTCTGGCGAAGTGATTCCACTTGTTTCTCAGCGGCGGAAAGAGCTGAAGCGGTTTCCGACTGCCGCGCGACTGCTACGGCCACAGCCTCCTGAGCGTCGGTCAATTCCCGGCCAATTTCCCCGATTTGCTTCTCGCGCTCCGTGATCTCTTGCTGCAGCGAATCCCGGCGTTTCCGTAACTGCTCAATTTCGAGGTTGGCTTCCGCCGCGCGCTTTTCGAGGCTGGCTGCTTCGCGGCGAGCCTGCTCGATGCGTGAACGGAGCCGCTCCATTTCGAGTTCGCCCTGCGCCAGCCGCTCCCGAGCCTGCTTCAACTGTTCTTCAAGGCTCTCGAACCGGGCCGCCAGGTCACTGGCTTCAAGTTCAATTTCCTCAAGGCGATGGGCGCTCTCCGCACATTGCTGTTGCAGCCCGGCGTGCTCGACCCTGAGCTGCTCATGTCCCGCTTGCATTTGGACCAGTTGTGAAGCCAGTACCACGCGTTGCTTGGTGCGGTACTCTCCGTGCAGTTGATGGTAACGCTCGGCCTTTGATGCTTGCCGCTTCAGGGAGTTGACTTGCTTTGAAACTTCTTCGAGGATGTCGGAGATTCGCGCCAAATTCTGCCGCGCAGATTCGAGTTTGGCTTCCGCCAGGCGTTTCCGGGACTTAAATTTTGAGATTCCTGCCGCCTCTTCGATGATGGACCTGCGGTCTGAGGGCTTGGAGCTGAGGATTTGTCCAATGCGGCCCTGTTCAATGATGGCGTAGGACTCAGGACCAAGGCCGGTGCCCATGAAGATATCTTGGATGTCCCGCAAGCGGCAGGCCCGTCCGTTCAGCAAATATTCGCTCTCGCCCGACCGGAAAAGACGCCGTGTGACCACCATCTCTTCTTCGGATCGATCCACCGGTCTCCCGTGGCCATTCGGAGGGGCCACTTCAATGGCATCGGCTGGAATCGTTTCGGCTCCCCCTGCGGCGCCGAGCATAACTCTCTTCGAGGCAGCGACAAAGCCGCCCGGCCGTTGATCAGCAGCCGGGCCGGCCCCTACCAGGGTCATGCTGACTTCCGCCATACTGGTTGGAGGCCGCTTGCCACTCCCGTTGAAAATAACATCGGCCATGCGCTCACCACGCAACATCCGCGCGCTCTGCTCACCCAGCACCCAACTGATCGCGTCCGACAGATTGGATTTGCCGCATCCATTGGGACCGACAATCGCTGCGGTCCCCATGCCGAATTCCAGGCGGCTGCGGTCCGCGAAGGACTTGAAACCTTGCAACTCAACTCTTTTTAGCTTGAACAAATTACGATCCTCCTGTCCGAACCCGCTAACTGGCAAAGCAAGCCCGTTGAGGTTCGGCGGCCCTGGGACGCCCTTGACAGACGGTAGGAACTGGAAGGCGGACGAGGAAAAATACACCGTATGGCCGCACCGAGGATGCGGAGTGCGGGCTCTGGAAATCCCTTGCCTGCTCGCTTTGGACCAGTCATTCGTGCTGGCGCACAACCATGACGCTGGCGCGAGAATTCCTTCCAGCTTCCGAGCCAGCCTAACATGTGCGATTCGATAAGTACAGAAAAAAATACCACCTAATGGGGAGATTTCTGCCCACGATACCAGATGTAGGGGCGACCCTCGCTCTCGCCCGTGGCGCGCCCCAAGGCAGCCTCTGGCACATGTCTGTCCCGAAACCGACGGAGACAAAGACCATTGGGATGCTTGATCTTCGCTTGGTCCTGTGAGAACCTTATGCGGCTGCGAAGAAGTCGCTTGAAGGGCAGTGAGTGCGTTCACCGTCAACAGTACGTTCAAACCAACATGCGCTGCCACTCAAAGAATCGGCAACACCGCTTCAGTGGGAATGGGGCTGGCAGGGAGTAAGGAGTGTGCCATGCGAAAACGGTTCCAGTCATCGGGCTTGCGCGTCGTGTCCTTTCCGTTGTTTTTACTGATCGCAATTGGTATATCTTCTACTCCGCAAGCTCGCATTTTAGAGCTTGCCTCACCTCCCACCAAGCTGATGTTTGAAGGCAAGCAACTGGGAGTGAGGGTGAGCCAGAAGCCGGGTGACGTTTGCCTGATTGACGGCAAAAAGCTTCGCCCCACTGATCCGGTCTATCTGATCGTGAATGGCTTCCGCATTCCTCTTCATTGGCCGGATTGCTACGACCGCTTTATCCATTCTCCACGAAAGTGGCTGAGTCACCTTGAGCCGGGCGGTGGGGCATTCCTCGGCGCAGAAGCCGGGTCCGGCGGGCCGAGCTTGATTTGGATTTGGTTGGGAATTTACGTGCTCGCCGGCTTAGCCTTCGCCGCCATTTGCGCGCAACGTTCGCTGGAGGTTGGCTACGCCCCTGCGGCCGGTTTTGCACTCGGCTTCTTTCTGAATCTTCCCGGATATCTCTTTTTGGTCAGCCGCCCGCGCCGAAAGGTGCAAGCTCCCGGGGGTATCCCGGCGGGCCTTCGGAAGATTCCCGCCACCCATTCGCCCCAAGCCTGCCCAAGGTGCGGGATGCCCAATCACCCCTCGGCGCAGGCGTGTATTGCTTGCGGGGTGAAACTCCTGCCACGCTTTGCTTCCGAAGTTTCAAAGATTCATTCCAGTTCCAAAAGCGCGGAGGATTGATCTGATGCCAACGCTGGTTCGACAGAAAATTGAGGCCATCCTTTCGAGCGGCGACATGCTGCAACGGCGGCCGGACCTTTCCAAGAACCTCGAAAGCAATATTCCCGGCCTTTACGTGATCGGCGATTTGGCTGGCGCGCCGGTCATCAAGCTGGCGATGGCCCAGGGTTTTGAAGTGATCGAGCACATTGCCGCCAAACCGGACGCTCGATCCAGTTCAGCGGACTCCTATGACCTGATTGTGGTGGGGGCGGGCGCCGCCGGCCTGAATGCCGCTCTGGCCGCCAAGGAGCGCGGCCTGCGTACGCTGGTCCTGGAAAAGGAGAAGATCGCCAATACCATTGAGAACTTCCCGGAAGGCAAGTGGGTTTACGCGGAGCCGGATTCGACGCCGCCCAAAGGCAAGCTTTGGCTGGATGGCGCCCGCAAGGAAGACTTGATTGAGCGGTGGAATCAAATCGTGGGCGAAAACCAACTTGAAATCCACACGGAGGAGCCGCTCACCTCGCTCCAGCGTCAGAAGGATGGCTCATTGATCGGGCGCACAGAAAAGGGGGAATACCGTGCCCGCCGCGTGATCCTGGCCACTGGCCAGCGCGGCAACCCGCGCAAGCTGAACGTGCCGGGCGAAGAACGGGAGGCCATTTATCACCGGCTCTATTCTCCCCGCCATTATCGCGATGAGGACATTCTGGTGGTGGGCGGAGGCAACAGCGCGATTGAGGCGGCGCTGGTTCTCTCCGAACAGAATCGCGTCCGCCTGTGCCATCGCAAAGATGACTTCCCGCTGCTGTTCAAGGATAACGCCCGCAAACTGCGTGAGGCGGTGGAGGCCAAGAAGATTGAGCTTCTCTTGAACTCGCAGGTCAAAGAATTCCGCAATAAAGAAGCAGTGATTGAATCCCAGCAGCAGGGGAAGGGAACGGTTTCCACGGCGCCCTATGACCACGCCTTTGTGCTGATTGGGGCTGACCTGCCGGTGAAATTCCTGAAGTCGCTGGGCATCAAGCTGGAAAACGAATGGAATGGCAGCCCGCTTCGCGCCGCTGCCCTGGTGCTCATCACTTTTTTCGGATTGTGGGTTGCCGGAGGTCTCGCCGATGGGTTGCGGCACACACTGCCTGCGATTCCAACTTGGACTGGAGCTCTGCTGGCCGCGGCGGCTGCTGCCAGCCTGATCGCTACCGGGCGACGTGGCGACCGCTATTCCTGGCTTGGGCTTTCCTTCATTGCTTTCTATTCGGTTTACGGAATCAAGGCCGGAGAAGGGAATGAGTTCTGGCCATATCGTGATTGGGGTTACAAGCTGCTCTCTTTCCTCAACCGCCCCTGGTCCTTCTGGTATACGGTGCTCTACACGCTCACCATGACGGTGTTTGGCATCCAGGCCATCAAGCGTTGGGGGTTGGACCGCAAGGATAAATTCCAAATCTGGCGTTACATCAGCCTGCTTTCATTCCAATGGATCTTCTTCTTTCTGATTCCGGAATTTTTGTTCCAGTGGGCGGTTCGTTACCAGTGGGTGGGAGCGCGGCTGGCCCATGATCCCCAATTCACCGGGCAGGCCTGGCGCGCTTACGGCATTGTTTACGCTTGGCCGCTCTTTTTCTACACGTTCTTTGGCGATCCCAGCAAAATCTGGATTGTGTGGGGAGTATTGCTCACCTTCGTTGTCATCCCCATCTTTGTGCTGTTCCACGGCAAGCGTTACTGCTCGTGGATTTGCGGTTGCGGGGGTTTGGCCGAGACTTTTGGGGACCGCTGGCGGCATCTTGCTCCCAAAGGCCGGACCAGCATTCGGTGGGAGCGGATGAACATGGTGGTGCTGGCCGTGGCCGTGGTGGTGACGATCGCCATTTTGCTGAAGGATAGCATTGCTTTCTTTAGCGGCCCCGCCTCCTGGGGGCTTGAAACCTATCACCTGATGGCCGACATCTGGCTGGTGGGAATCCTGCCGGTAACTCTCTATCCGTTTCTGGGCGGCAAGGTCTGGTGCCGCTATTGGTGCCCGCTGGCGAAGCTGATGCACTTGATGAGCGGCTTTTACGCGCGCGTTGGCATCAGCAAGTTCCGCATCGTCGCCAATGACAAGTGTATTGGCTGCACTGAGTGCTCCCGGAATTGCCAGGTGGGGATTGATGTGATGAACTATGCGCTGAAGCAGGAAGTGCTCGACAACGCCACCAGCTCCTGCATCGGTTGCGGCATCTGCGTCAGCGTCTGTCCTATGGATACGCTGAGCTTCGGGGAACCGGGCAAGGGTTTGGTGCAGATCCAGCCAGCGGCGTCCACAACCTTGTAGGGGCAGGCCTTGGCCTGCCCGTGGGCGACCACCAGGGTCGCCCCTACACCTGCCCGTGGGCGACCACCAGCGTCGCCCCTACACCTGCCCGTGGGCGACCACCAGGGTTGCCCCTACACCTGCCCGTGGGCGACCACCAGGTTGCCCCTACGCCTTCCAGCGCAGGATGGGCTTGCGGGCCGCCGTGGCTTCATCGAGTCTGCTGACGCGGGTGGTGTGGGGCGCCTTCCGCACCAGATCCGGTTCTTCTTCTACTTCCACAGCGATGGCGTGCATGGCGTCGATGAAGGCGTCCATTTCGGCGCGGCCGGCGCTTTCGGTGGGCTCCATCATCATAGCGCCGGGAACGATAAGCGGAAACGCCGTGGTGTAAGGATGAAATCCGTAATCGATCAGCCGCTTGGCAATGTCGCCGGTGCGCACGCCGCGCGCCGCCTGTTTGCGGTCGGAAAAAACGCCCTCGTGCATGATGGGCGCTTGGTAGGGAAGCTCGTAAGCGTCCTTCAGTTGGTGGATGATGTAGTTGGCATTCAGCACAGCGTCCTCGGTTGCCTGCCGCAGGCCTTCCGGTCCGTAAGCCAAAATGTAGGCCAAGGCTCGCACTGCCATTCCAAAATTACCGTAGAAAGCGCGCACCCGGCCAATGCTCTTTGGCCGGTCATAATTCAACCTATAAGCTCCTTCCGGCGATTCCTCAACCATCGGCGCAGGCAGATAAGGCTCCAGGCACTGCTTGACGGCCACCGGACCTGAGCCTGGCCCGCCGCCGCCATGCGGCGTGGAAAATGTCTTGTGCAAGTTCAGGTGCATCACGTCCACGCCAAACGTGCCCGGCCTCGCTACTCCTACCAGTGCGTTCATGTTGGCGCCGTCCATATAAACCAGGCCGCCTTTAGCATGGACAATCTCGCAAATTTCCTGAATCTGGGTTTCAAAGATGCCGAGCGTATTGGGATTGGTGAGCATCAGTCCCGCCACGTCTTCGGTCATGGCATGATCGAGCTCGGCGAGATCGACACAACCCTGGGCATTCGATTTCAGGTTGCGAACTTCATAACCCGCCATGGTGACGCTGGCGGGATTGGTGCCGTGCGCGGAGTCTGGAATCAGGATGTACTTCCGCCGCCGGCCATGATCGTCAAGGAAAGCGCGAATCAAGAGCAAGCCGGTCAACTCGCCTTGCGCGCCCGCCGCCGGCTGAAGGGAAATGGCATCCATGCCTGTGATTTCCTTCAAGCACCGCGCCGTCTCCGCCAATACCCGCAGGCAGCCTTGCACGAGGGGTTCCGGCGCATAGGGATGATCCGTCGCCAAGCCATCCAGCCGCGCCACCACTTCATTAATTCGCGGGTTGTACTTCATGGTGCAGGAGCCGAGCGGATAAAGGCCGGTATCGATTCCGTAGTTCCATGTCGAAAGTCGCGTGAAATGGCGGATGACTTCAGTTTCAGAAACTTCAGGAAATCCGTCCACGTCTTCGCGGTAGAATTCCTCGCCCAGCCACTCTTTGGGATCAGCGGCGGGGACGTCCAATGCGGGCAGATCCACCCCGGACTTGCCGGGTGAGGAGCGCTCGAAAATCAAGTCTTCATTGCGAGTGACGTGGGTTCGCGCTTGCGTGATTTTGTTTTTTTTGCTCATATTAGCCCGCGCCCAAGGGCGGTCATTCCTAACAAGATTCTGAAAAAGCCCTCCAGCCTGTCATTCTGAGAAGCCGAAGACGACGAAGAATCTCGAAAGCGATTGTGCCTTCGAGTGATCAGATTCTTCACTTCGCTCAGAATGACAGACGAACCTCGCCGTTTCCTTCCTCAATCCCCGCTGGCCACCGCCGCCGGTGCGCCCTTGGGGGCAGGCCGCGATTTTCGCTTGCGGAATTGCCGAAGGTTCACCGTTCTAAAAACCACTTCCGGCCGTCCGTCCTTCTGGGTGTGAGATTTCAGCTCTGCTTTGAGGCCTCTTGTTCCATCCTCGGAAACAAGAAACCAGACGCTGCCGGGGATCAACTTCTTCGGAATTTTGACCACGATCCCCGGGAGTGTAGTGCGAGTCTGTTTCTTTTTTTTATTTTTCATGTTCCACTCCGCCTCCTGCGGTGTCCATCAGCTATGGGATGCAGTGAATCTGGGTGATTGTCCCTTGACGGGACCAGATTCTTCGCTACGCTCAGAATGACAGACGAACCTCGCCGCTTCCTTCGTCAATCCCCGCTAGCCACTGCCGCGGGTGCGCCCTTGCGGGCAGGCCGGGCCTTCATTCCTGCGGCGTGTTTTCCGTAAACCTCTGCCATCCGGTCCAGCGCTTCTTTGCTGGCCATTTCGGTGACACAAATCAGCAGGTGATTCTCAAGTTCCGGGTAAAACCGTTCCAGGTTCAATCCGCCGATGATTTTTTGTTCGCGCAGCGCGGCAAGAAGCTCTTCTGCATCGCCCGGAACCTTCGCAACAAACTCGTTGAAGTGCGGTGCAGTGAAAGGGATCGACGCGCCGGGCACGGCGCCGATGTTCTCAGCGGCGTAGCGAGCCTTGGAAAGGTTTTGCTCGGCAAGCGCGCGCAGGCCGTGTTTGCCGAGCAGGCAAAGATATATGGTGGCGGCGAGGGCGCACAACGATTGGCTGGTGCAGATGTTGGAAGTTGCCTTCTCCCGCCGGATGTACTGCTCGCGCGTGACCAGCGTCAGCACAAACCCGCGACGGCCTTCGGTATCGGCGGCCTGCCCTACCAAGCGCCCTGGCATCTGCCGCACGTATTTTTCCCGCGTGGCAAGGAACCCGGCATAGGGTCCGCCGAAAGCCACAGGAATGCCGAAGGATTGAGCTTCACCGGCAACGATATCTGCTTCGGAAGGGGGCTTGACTAATCCCAGCGAAAGAGGTTCCGTCACGGCAACGATCAAAAGTGCCCCAGAGCGATGGACCAGCTCAGCAATGGCTGGGATTTTTTCCAGAACTCCGAAGAAATTGGGCGATTGAACAACCACGGCAGCAGTTTTCTCATCCAGCAGCCGTTCCAATTCGGCCAGATCGATCTGCCCGGAAGTCTCGTAAGGCGCTTCGACAATTTCAGTCTGAAGGTTGTGGCCATACGTGCGAACCACTTCACGATATTCCGGGTGCAGCGTCCGGGCCAGCACCACCCGATCCCGGTGGGTGAGCCGCATCGCCATCAGCACCGCTTCGTTGGTGGCGGTCGAGCCATCATACAGCGACGAGTTGGCCACTTCCATTCCGGTGAGTTCTGCCATCAATGTTTGAAATTCAAACATCGCCTGCAGGGTGCCCTGAGCAATTTCGGCTTGGTAAGGTGTGTAGGCGGTGAAGAATTCGCCCCGCGAGAGCAGCATGTCAATGGTGACAGGCCGGTAATGGGAGTATGCACCCGCGCCGAGCAAAGAGAGGTAATCGCGGCTGCTTTCGGCCGCCGCATCGCGAAAGAATTGCAGGATTTCCGGTTCGGAAAGCGGACCCGGCAGGTTCAGGCGGCCATTCAGCCGCAAAGCTTCCGGAATTTGCTCAAAAAGCCCGGCCACCGATTTGTGCCCGATGGCTTTGAGCATTCTTTCGCGGTCGGAGGCGGAGTTCGGGAGATAACGCATCAGTGGCTTGCGCCTCCCTCCAAGTACGCTTCATACTCCTCAGCCGTCATCAAGTCTTCCGTTTCGCGGCGGTCAATCGGTTCAACTTGAATCAACCAGGCATCGCCGTGAGGGTCGGTGTTCAACATTTCCGGGTTATTCGCCAATTTAGTATTCACGGCGGAAACCGGCCCATTGACGGGCGAATAGACGTCGGAGACGGCTTTCACCGATTCCACCGTCCCGAAGGATTCTTTCGCCGTCACATGGGTCCCCACCTTGGGAAGTTCAATGAACACAATATCACCGAGCTCCTTCTGGGCGTGGTCCGTGATGCCAATGGTGGCCGTGGTTCCATCCACGCGCACCCACTCGTGCTCTTTCGTATAGAGGAATTCTTGTGGATACATGAGATTCTCCAAAGCTTGTGCGAGCGGATTGGAGCGGCTACTTCGGCCGCTTGTAAAAAGGGAGGGGAACCTGTCTTGCGGCGGTCAGATTCCCGCGAATTTCAATTTGAATCTCCCGGCCCGTTTCCGCCAGGTCCGGCGGAACGTATGCCAGGCCGATATTCTTCTTCAAGAACGGAGCGTACGACCCGCTGGTTACCCGGCCTGCCGGTTTTCCGTTCACCCACACCGCGTATCCATCGCGAGCGATGCCCCGGCCGGTCATTTCAAAACCAATTAACCTCTTGCTCACACCGTGCTGGCGCTGCCGGGCAAGCACGTCACGGCCCAGAAAATTGCCCTTGTCGAGCTTCGAAATCCAGCCGAGATTGGCTTCGAGTAACGTCGTCGCGTCGTCCAGTTCGTGCCCGTAAAGCGGATAAGCGGCTTCGAGGCGCAACGTGTTGCGCGCGCCCAGACCGGCAGGGATCAGTCCATCAGGCTTGCCGGCTTCAAGCATCGCACTCCAGACGCGCTCGGATTGTGACGGTGGAAAGTAAAATTCAAATCCGTCTTCTCCTGTGTAACCGGTGCGCGCCAGCAACCCTTTGACTCCGCAGCAATTTGAATTGCAGCACCAATAGTACTTGATGCTCGAGAGGGAGGTTTGGGTGAGCTTGGCCAAAATCTGCGCCGAAGCGGGTCCTTGCAAAGCGAGCTGCGAATATTCCTGGGAAACGTTGCGAAGTTCGACTTCAGAAGATGGGAAGACATTGTGCTGCCGTATCCAATCAAAATCCTTGTCGGTGTTTGCGGCGTTCACGCAGACAAAATAGAAGTTTTCGCCTAACCGGTGTACCAGGCAGTCATCCACGGCACTGCCTTCGGGGCGCATCAGCGCCGTATACTGTGCCTGATTGAGTTTCAACTTTGATACGTCGTTTGAGGTGACGAGTTGCAAAAGATCAAGAGCCTTGGGGCCCTGGACTTCAATCTCGCCCATGTGGCTCACATCAAAAAGTCCGGCGCGCTGCCGGACGGCCAAGTGCTCATTCATGATGCCGGAATATTCCACCGGCATCTCCCAACCGCCGAATTCCACCATGCGGGCGCCAGCGGCCTTGTGCGCGGAATTGAGCGCGGTCCGTTTCAAACTGATGCCGGGTGAAGTGGACAACCTGAGCCTCAAGGTGATGCGTGGGATAAACCTGGCCTTGTCAAAAGTCAACGTAACATACAAAAAGCGGGAGGGTCAAGGTAACGTCTTCTGCCACGGTGCGCGCCATTGAAGCAGAAGTGGAGAGGAAGGAGCGCAGAGATTAAACCTACCGCGAATGCTCCGGGGAGTTTGCGTGGTGGTCGCGCGAAATGCGTGCGCCACGAATGTGGGGTGTCTTGAAGAGGAGGTACGTCAAAAAAACCATCCCAGGAGCCATTAGAATAAGAAGAATGGCAGAGAACCAACCTGCATCGACCATCATGTAAGCCAGCCCAATACCGTAGACTGCGATTCCGGTCAACGCCAAGCCCCATTTCAAGCTACGCTTTGGGCTTCTGAGAACCCCATGCGCAACGTGATGGAAAAGCGCGGAAATTTGGGCAAACGTGGCTATTAAAATGGAATGAATCGAAGAATACCAAGCAGGAATAAAGACCATGTTGCCTCCTTCGCTTCTCCACTTTCTTGTTTCTTACCGGACCGTGTCCGGAAGAGATCAATACTTAATATATTAGCACACAGGCTGCCAAATGGTTATCGCTGTAAGCCATTGAAATAACAACCCCAGAAAATTTCGCGGGAGGATCAGGGTCAAGCACGTGTATATTTTTTTCATTGTCGAGCAAGTGAAGACCGGTCAACCGGGCTGCGACACGCAAAACGATGTCACTGCCGCCCGCGTGGATTGCCGATTGCGCGGGAATGAGGGCCTGCAGTGGCTCAGAATATCCTGCCAGCAGACTGCACCGCCCGCTGGCGTGCCCGGACGCGCGGGGGTTGTGCAGGTGTGGTATCATCTAAACTGTATGGGGGCGTACCGGTTTCGACGGAAGCAGGTGCGTTTAGAAGGCATGCCGGGGGCCACACCACCCGCAATCGGCGTGGAACAATACAACTGCCAACACGCAGTTTGCTCTCGCTGCCTAATAGGTAGCGCGTCTCTTTCTGTTTAGCCCGCGGGGCGGAAAGAGGCGCCATCTTCGCGGGCTGGCCTGGGGATTCGCCGCCTGAGGTCCTTGGGCGAGACCCGGCAACGGGGATCAGGCTGGCTGGCGGTTCGTTATTGCCCGTTCCTGAGGGCCGCCGGCGAGATGCTCGAGTGAATGGGATACGCATGTAGTCTTCTAAATGTATGGCTTTTCGGACGGGGGTTCGACTCCCCCCGCCTCCACCAAAGTTCCTTTTCCGCACTGTTGGAAGTCTCACAAGGTCAGCATGAAGCAGCAAAAGTAGCCCCGGCACGCACCTTACCATGCCAGGAAGGGGCCGCCTGTCTCCTGTATACAATGTATCGCTTCGATACAAAGCATTTTTTCGGTAGTGGTTCAGTTTGCTGTAGCGGCGGTCTCTGACCGCCGGAAACCGTTGAAGAATAAAGTTCGGCGGTCAGAGACCGCCGCTACAGCAGCGAAAATGTACCACTACCATTTTTCCATCCATGCACCCTTCCATTGGCTAAAATGGTATGGACTCCATAACGGTTTGGACCCGTCAGAAGGCTTCCCAGAGGTGGCGGGAGTGGCGAGCGCAACCGAAATTTACGGAACGAACCCTAAGTACCACCATTCGCAATTACGGTAACGTATTCTTGCAACGGCCTTCAACACCCCCTCACCCCCAGCCCCTCTCCCCGCAAGCGGGGAGAGGGGCTGGGGGTGAGGGGGTGCGAGAATGCGTGAGCGAACTTACGAAACGCTGCACTGAGAACCCGTTTCTCGCCCGGTTCGCGGCCGCAACGGAAGGGCGGGGTAAATACCCCGCCCTTCCTGCGTACCGGAAAATTTGGTGAGAAATCCGGGTAGACGAAGCCATTGATAAACGGAGTTAAATCGTCTAACGCTCGTATTATGAGTAAGTTGATTTGATTTCGGGGGATAATCCAGTCAATCTATTTAGAATCAATGAGTTAAAGGTAGCATGAGACGGCGAATGGGTTCGTTCCAGCAGTTTTCCACAAGTCGGTGCGGGCTTGGCACCCGCCCGCGGGCGAGCGCAAGGGTCGCCCCGACAGCGCCGTCATTCCCGCCCGCCTGAAAATGTTTCGTTGCTATTGGGATAACCCGTTCAACCATGCGATAATAGCGGTGATTGCGAAGGCTCCTGTGGCAGAAGTGCGGAAAGACAACCCGGAACTCTTCTCCGCCTCGGATTCACAGTTTGATGACGGCGGCTGGGAGGATCACGCCCGCGCCGGGCGAATGGCGTATGAGTCGGCGTGCTACCAGGACGCGGAGAACGAGTACAAGTTGGCGCTCGAAGACGCGGAAGGGTTTGAGGGCCAGGGATTCCATTACGCCGCGATCTTGAAAGGGCTTTCCGAGGTCTACCGCGCCCAGAGCCGGCTAACCGAAGCCGAAGAGCTGTTGCTGAAGTCCCTGAAAATTCTCGAATCCCTTCCCGACGCCAACTCCATTCAACTCGCGGAGTCGCACAACAACCTGGCGGCGCTTTACATTGCGCAAGGGCGGCTGGCGGATGCCGAGCCTTTATTCCGCCGCACCATTGAAATTGGAGAGAATGAGCTGGGCCGCGAGCATCCCGCCGTGGCCGCGAGCCTCAACAATCTGGCTCTGATTTACAAGGCGCAGCGGAAGTACGCGGAGGCTTTGCCGCTCTTTCAGCGCGCCATGACCATCTGGGTGAACGCGCTAGGCCCCGAACATCCCTCCGTGGCCACGGCGCTGAACAACCTTGCGGCCATCTGCCACATTCAAAAAAATTACGAAGGCGCAGAAAAACTCTACCTGCAATCGCTGGCCATTAAGGAGGCAGCGCTCGGCCCCGGCCATCCTGAAGTGGCCACCATCCTCAGCAATCTATCCGAGCTGTGCCTGACTCGCGGAAAACTGAATGAGGCAGAGGTGCTGGCGCGGCGTGTCCTGGAGATCGACCAGAAAAAACTCGGAACTGAACATCACGAAACCGCCAGCGACCTTTTCCATCTCGCCGCCATCAAGGAGGCGCAGGGCCAGCCGGATGAGGCTCTGGCCCTGTTGACACAAGCGCTCGCGATTCGGCAAAAGGTTCTGGGCAGTGACCACTCACAGGTGGCGCTGACCCGGAAGCGAATTGCCCAAATCGAGCAGCGGTTGGGGCGGAGTTCCGGGGCGAAAAGTCCCGCCGTCTCCGCGCCAGGGCCAGAAATCGGGGGTTCGGCTGCTGGCAGTCACCCGCCGGTTCCCGGTCAGTTACCCGGCGTTATCAGTTTTGGCGCAGGACCGGCGCGGCCCTCGTTCGCTGACGTCAACTTGGAAGCCTCTACCGCCGGGAACGCGGGGCGCGCAGGCGAGGCCGCCGGGAATCAGGCAGTTCCGGATGGCGCCGGAGGAGTTCCAAGCTCGCTTGGCGCAGACGCAAGAGTGGCGGGCCTGTCGAATGCCGAGTTCAGCTCCAAGAAATTGGGGATACCGGCGGCGTCCGCCAGTAAGGATGTTACCCAACCTGGCCAGCGGGCCCTGGCCATTCAGGTGGACTCACCGGATCTCGAGCGGTCAAGAGTGGCGCAGAATCTGGCGAGGCTCGCCAACCGTTACATTCAAGAGGGGAAACTACAGGAAGCCGAGCAGCTTTATCAGGGCATCCTGACCATTGAGGAAACTTCGCTCGGACGCAACCACCCGTCAATCGGAGCGACACTGAATAATCTGGGGCTGATTTACAAGACTCAGGGCCGGTTCCGTGAAGCCGCGCCGCTGTTTGAGCGGGCCATGTCCATTTGGTTGGAGGCTTGGGGGCCGGACCACCCTTATGTGGCCACCAGCCTCAATAATTTGGCCACCATTTGCTACACGCAGGAAAAGTTCCCCGAAGCCGAAACGCTCTACAAGAAATCCTGGGAGATCAAGGAGGGATCGTTTGGCCCGGACCATCCCGAAGTGGGAGCGATCCTGAGCAACCTGGCGGAGCTTTACGCCACACAGCGCCGTTATTCGGATGCCGAGCCGCTCTACCGCCGCGTACTGGACATTGATGAGAAGACGCTGGGCGCAAACCACCCCGAGGTGGCAAGCGACCTCCACAACTTGGCGCTGTTGAGCGAGGCGGAGGGCGATTTTTCAACCGCAGAACAGCTCTATAAAAGAGTATTGGACATCCGCGAGCACGTCCTCGGGCCGCAGCACCCTTTGATCGCGCGTACCTTGAACGATCTGGCCACGCTTTACTACGAATACGGCAAGCTGGGAGACGCCGAACCGCTTTACCGGCGGGTCCTCGAAGTGGATGAAAAGGCCCTGGGGCCGGAAAATCCGGACGTGGCGACTGACCTGAGCAATCTGGCGCTGATCTTTGAAGCTCAGGGCCGCCTCGACGAAGCCGAAGCTCTCTACTGTCGCGCTTTGGCCATTGATGAAAAAGCGTTGGGCGCGCAGCATCCCGAAATTGCCGCGGACCTTGAGAACCTTGCGCTCCTCTGCCGCCGGAAGAGAGATGTGCCCCAAGCTGAAATTCTGTTCAAGAAAGCAGTGGAAATTCTGGAAAAAGCACCGGCCCATCAGACCCACCTTGCCGCCTGCCTTGACCTTTACGCACATTTGCTCCGCCAGGCCCATCGCGTGGCCGACGCGGAAAGGCTGGAAGCCCGCTCCGCCTCCATCCGCAGTCCCAAAGCCGCGCCGGTGCAATCGGCGTGATTGCACCGCAACGAGGACCTACCGCCTTTGCGGAGATCTCTCTCCGCAAAAGTGGCCCATATGCGGCCGCCAAAGAGCAGTGTTAGCAGGGGTATTCTTCGGTGCGGCCCCTTCGGGCGGGCACAAGGCCCGCCCCTACTTCGCCGCGCCCGGACGAAGGCTGAACTGCTGGCCGCGCACCGGCGCCAGAAAAGGCAGGAGGGATGCTTCGAGCTTAAACCGGCCAGATTGCAAAGCGTCTGCCACGAATTTGTATCTGAATTCCCCTCTCTCAAAAGAGTCAGGAGAGAGCTTGAAGGCAAAGGTTTGATTTTTCGAACTGCGCAAAGAAATGGGCCCGGGTGTAGCGTTGCGAATCACCAGCAAGAGCAATCCCTCTTTGGACTCTTGTGGCAACTCGAAACCCGGAACCAGACTGCGAGCTTTCTCCAAGCTAACGGCGGGTGGGAACATTCCTGCCTTCCAGTCGCGATCGGGAAGCTCTTCAGGTCCGGAGAGCTTTGCGTAGACGATCATCGACTCGCCCTTTTTCAATTGGCGGCGAGCCGGCCTGAAGCTGATTGCCGCCACATCCACGGGCAAAGCCGCAACCAGCAAGCCGTCAGCCACAATCAAGTGAGACGGTCCCGGTTGCACCTTGCCGGGAATAGCGATGTAAGCTGTATCGCTGGTTTCAGCCACAATGGGCGCGGGGCTGCTGCCGACCGCCGCAAACGTCTTGGTGCTATCCCCGCTGAGCGGGGCGCGGACGGCGCAAAGGCTGCCCATCAAACAGATCGCCGCCGACTCAAAATCTCGCGGTTGCTGCGGTCTCGAATTTCCCCGGGTTTTTGCGATCGCCAGTCGCCGGGAAACGGCATGTGTTGGGTTTCCCACTTCCCGCAAAGTGATATTGAACCCCGGCTTTCCTGCCGGGACCGTAAAAGTCACGGGACCGTTGGCCAACTGACGGCCCGATCCCGCCGCCTCGAAGGTCCAACCGCGTAGGGATGCCGCAGCGCCTTGCGATTCAAAGGGTAAGCGCATGGGGACAATATGGATGCCCGGCACTCCATTGTAATTTCCGGCATTTTCCACGACGCTTCCGGAGACTCGATCTCCGGGCCGGAGATCGGCTGGCAGGATCACGTCGATTTCTCCGCTTTCTGTCGTGATGGGCGGCGTGACCGGAGTCATGGGCGACATGCGCTCAACCTTTTGCTGTTCAACACGGGCTTGCCGCGCGAACGACAGCTCTTTCATCACCTCTGCATAAGTCAGCTCCGGGTTCGCTTCGGGACCTTCGGATGACCCTTCGCCCGAGGGGCATTTATTGCTTTGGTACGCTGCGGCCTTCACATCCCAATGGCAGCAAGTATAAATTCCCGTGAACGGATCGTGGGTCAGTTTGATTCCCTCAGTTTGCTTCCCCGACTGGCCAAATGTCCGGATAATTTCGCGAGTGAAGTTGGCGTTCTCGTCGTAATTCATTTCCGACCGGGTGCGGACCGACTTGCCATCGGGCCAATACCCCGTAGAAATCTGTTGGGGAGCGTAAAAGCCGGGACGTCGAATGTATTGAACTCTCTCCATCAGCTTGCCGGCGGCGCTCAGGGTTTTGCTTTCCATCACATTCCCGGAGGCATCATAGACAAGCTCCATCTTATTGCCTGCGCCTGCGTCTTGCATAACGGTGCGCTGCCCAAAACAACCGGTTGCAGACCAGCAGGCTACACTGCCAATCACCAGCGTTCGCCAAATCCATTGAACACATTGTTGCCAGGTTCGTTGCACGAAGTTCCTCACGAGATGTCGATTGGTGCGAGGGGGCATGGCGAACGTGGCCGGAGATTCCGTACCGGGCCGTCCATTTCCTCTCGATTCCAGCTCGCCCGCAGGCGGCTTTGAGCTACAAGTTTACCACGGGGCAACCCTCCACGGCTTGCGGTGGTGGATCAGCTTGCTGTAGCGGCGGTCTCTGACCGCCGGAAACCGCCGAAGAATAAAGTGCGGCGGTCGGAGACCGCCGCTACAGCAGCGAAAATGGTCCACGATGCGTCTTCCCGCGGCGCGAGTGGGGATGGCCTTCCCCGGCCTTTTTGTAAGAAGCCCACTCGGAGCGTAGCGGCATTATTTTTCAATAGGTTACCACTCATATATCAACCAGTTCCACAGGTGAATTATGCGCTTGCGCGGGAGTCAGAGCTGTGATAAAACTGACACGCACATAACGGTTAGACCCCGCCGGTTCTGTCAAACCAGGCGGCGTCAAAGGGAGGAAACATAGAGAGGCTATGAGAAAAAACACAATGAAAATCTTGGGGTTCGCGCTCGCCATCGCCTTGTTTGTTTTGTGTCTGGCGGTGATGAGAACCAACCCGGTATCGGCACAGAACCCATCCCAGGGTTCAAGTCGTCCAGAAGTCAACCAAGCGGTTCACTTTGACATTTCACCGCCGCTCAGGGAACTTGTCAAAAACAACCCGATTCAACCCCGCTACGGCTTCCATCAAGCAGAACCTGTTTTGTACCCGAAGCTGGCGCATCTGATGATGAGTGTTGGCCGCGGTCGTGCAATCGACGGCGCCATTCAGAAGATGATTTTGCCTAAGGTCGGCGTGAACGCCGGTCTGAACTTATTGGGCGTCGG
>DATKST010000171.1:0-5649 GCA_035531475.1 Terriglobia bacterium | reverse complement strand
CGGAGTCTAAGGGAGTTGGATGATACACTCGCATTGGGCGCCCATATCGAAAAAGGAAGAGGTGACGGATGAAAAATGGATACCGGTTTGAAACGCTCGCGGTCCATGCGGGCGAAGAGCCGTGCCCGGTGACGGGCGCGCTTGATACGCCGATTTACCAATCCACTACTTTTGCCGCAAGCGATTCAACCGAAATGGCGGCGCTGTATGGCGAAGAGAAATTCGGATACACGTACACGCGCTATGGCAATCCCACGATTCATGCCTTGGAGGAAAAGATTGCGGCACTTGAAGGTGGTGAAGCGGCGCTGGCCGCGGCCTCCGGGATGGCGGCGATCTCCACGGCGATTCTCGGTTACGTGAAGGTAGGCGATCATGTGGTTGCGTCGCGCTCGATTTATGGCGCGGCGTATAATTTCTTGAACAAGAAGTTGCCGCGTATCGGCGCCAGCGCAACATTCGTTGCCGGATCCCGCATCGAGGAGTTTGACCGCGCCATCCGCCCCAATACCCGCCTGATCTATTTCGAGACACCCTCGAATCCGGTGCTGGAAATTATCGATATTGAAGCATTGGCGACGCTTGCCACGTCGCGTGGCATCCCGCTGATGATTGATAATACATTTGCGTCGCCAGCACTGCAGCAGCCGCTTAAGCTGGGCGTAACGGTGGTGGTGCATTCCGCCACCAAGTATCTTTGCGGTCACGGCGACGCCATGGCTGGCGTCATTGTGGGAACGAAGGATTACATCTCGTTTCTGGTCCACGAGGTGATCCGCGACTTCGGCGGCGTCATCAGCCCGTTTAATGCCTGGCTCATCTTGCGCGGTGTCCATACTCTCCACGTTCGCATGCCCGTGCATTGCTCGAACGCTCAGATGGTTGCCGAGTTTTTGGCCGCCCATGCCAACATCGATCACGTGAATTATCCCGGACTTCCTCAACATCCCGGTCACGAAGTGGCGCGCAAGCAGATGAAGGCATTTGGCGCCATGATTAGCTTTGAGGCCAAAGGCGGCTATGAAGCGGGCAAGAGAGTGATGGATCGGGTCAAAATTTTCGCCCGCGCCGCGAGTCTGGGAGACACTCGTTCGCTCATTGTCCATTCGGCCTCCACCAGCCACAGGGCCGTGCCGCCCGAGCAACGCCAGGCGATTGGCATCACGGACGGTCTGGTACGCCTTTCCATCGGTATCGAGGCGGCAGAGGATTTGATCGCGGATCTGGATCAGGCGCTGGCTTTTTGAAAGTCTCCCAGCCGGTCTTCCAAAACAGGACATCCCCGGAGCCAGGTAACTCCGGCGGCAGAACCGGCCGCTCCGCCGCTCCCCGCTTCAGGCGGCAGTACAGCAGAAATCCGCATCATAGTGATTGAGCATTTTGGTAGTGTCTCAGTTTGTTTGCTGTAGCGGCGCTCTATGAGCGCCGAACTTCGATCCTCAATGGTTTGCGGCGCTCATAGAGCGCCGCTACAGCAGACTGCGACACTACAAGTATTTTCAAATTGTTGCATCGCTCCCCGTGAAGCGATAAATTCTTATTAGAGGACGATGAGAGCGAACTTCAATCGCAAAATGCTTTTCCCCGGCCAGCTTGCGAGCCTGCTTTTGGCTCTGGCCGTTCCCTGCGGTGTTTTGTGCGGGGACACCGTTCCTGCTGTTTCGTCGCCGTGCTTGGGTACGGTCCCCATTACCAATTTCAGGCTATTGGCGGAGCCTGCCAAGGGTGGCTCCGGCGCCGGCATTCTGGTGGATAAGGTCAACCTCATTCAACCCGGAGAGATCTTGCGTTACGAGCCGGTCCATCTTCCCAAAGCCATTGAGAAGACGGCGAAGGTTGCCATCATCCTTGTACCCAATTCTCACGACCCCAAGAAGTCTTTTGTGATCCTGGAGGCAAAGCCCGCGAAAGGGCCTGCCGAATGGACGATTTCCATGCGTGCCTCTGCGGTGGGGTTGGTATTTGGGCCGCGAGGGTTGGACGTGAAAAAGGTGAATTCGCTCATGGCGCGCAATCCGCAAATCTTGGCCCAGCTTGAGGATTACGCGCAGCAAACCGCGACGATGGAGGGTTTGGTCCAAACTCTCTCCGAATATGAGGATGCCCCGCCTGGAACGAAGGACCTGAATAACATGCTGAGCGGGTTTTCCTCGCAGTATGGTGTGGCTCTGCCCAAACTTGATCCCGCAGCGCCCGGTAGTCAGCAAGCATCCATGCTGTTGCAAGCCGTCTTGCCCTCTTTGTCGCCGACCGGAGCCGGAGCGTCCTCTGCCGTGGCTCAGTCCGCGACACTGGCGACGTCGGTGGCGGCGATGTTTTTCGGAAGTCCCGTCGGTCTGGCGGCGGGCGGCGCCGCGCTCTTTGCCGATTTGCACGCCATGGCGTTTCCCAACACGGACTTCCATCCCGCTTTCACCCAGCCCGCCGGTGAGAATGGCCTGGCACTCTGCTCCAAGGATCAGACCGCGAAACCCCGCACCCACTTGGCATATCTGTGGATCGATCGCATTCCCGACGCCGAAGTTCCGTCGGTCAGCCTGGGGAAAGCGACTCGCATTCCCATCGATTGGAAATCGACGGTCAAAGTGACGTGCAAAACCTCAGACCAGCTCCGCCTGTTACCCCGGGCGCGAAATTGGCAGTTGGTTGCAGGCTCGCGCCACACCACCGTCCCGGTGACTGTTACGGTGGGCAATTCGGATGATATGTTGTCGATGGATTTGGGTCACACCAAGCTCCCGCCCGGCGCGTATCATTTGGCCGCGCAGTGGGACTGGTCCTCGCTGCCGGTGGAAGGCACGATTCAGCTTGTGCATTTTGCCAATCTGAAGACCGTCAAACTTACCCCGGAGTCACAAAATCGATTGATTGCCGGAATCGGGCCGGTGCCGATTGAAGTTCAAGGCGCGGACTTCGAGTTCGTTGACAAGATCGCTATGGCCGAGCCGGGAGAATTCGCGGCGCCGCCCACAATTCTTCCGTTCAAGATTGTAAAAACGCATCAGGACGCAGACACCTTGAAGTCGCAGATCGACACGGCCTCATTGCGCCCCGGTAACTATTTTCTTGCGCTGACCCAGCTCAACGGCGTGGGCGGCAAGGTTCCCATTCAGGTTCTTCCGCCGTTGCCGAAGATTGAAAATGTTCCCTTGCGGGTGAACATCGGAGAGCCGCGCCAAACCGTCCTGCTGAAGGGCACCGGCCTTAACCGCATTCTGGGACTTCAGAGTGACGGCGCTTTGTGGAATCTTGCGCCGGTCCCACCGGGAAACAGTGATTTAACCGAACGCAAGGCCACCGTGGTGCTGGAGCCGGCCATCCGCCCAGGGGCGCTGCTTGCCGCCAGCATGGTGATCCAGGATATGACTCAGCCCTTGCGCTTGCCCCAAGCTCTGCGCGTTGCCGGGCCGCTACCCAAGATCACCGCCGCCAAAGTCTCGTTTTCGGACGTGCAGGATGTGGTGCTCAACGCTGGGGAAATTCCAGCCGCTACCAACGTCAGCTTCATTCTTAATACTGAAAATGTTGATTCCCCTGCTCAGGTGCAACTCGGCTGTGAAGATTCCAGCAACACCCGGCAAGTCATCACGCTGCGTCCCGGTGATAATCAGGCGGGCGTCGGCCAATTGGACGAAGCGGGACAAGGCTTGCTCTTCCTTTCTGTGAATCCCGGCGCCGTTGGACAATCCGGCTGCCTGCTGCAAGCGGCGATCACCACGGCATCAGCAGGATCCTCAAACCCATTTAACCTGGGCAAGGTCGTCCGCCTCCCGCAGATCACTAAATTCGTGCTCACCAACCGGAAGTCTGACGGGGCGCTTTATGAAGGTATTCTAACGGGCCAGGATTTGCAGATTATTGACAAAGTTGGGTGGAATCGAAAGACGGGTTATCCCATTACCGGTATCCCCACTCCAGTGTCTGGAAATTCCGGGCTGCAAACTCTCAAAATTCAGTTGCCGTGGCCGCCACCAGCCCCCCAATCGCCGGTCTTTGTATGGTTGCGAGGGGAGACGCAGGGGCGGAAAACCACGGCCACGTATTGAGTCCTGCAACACGCTGTAGGGGCGGGCCTTGTGCCCGCCCGTGGGCGACCACGAGGGTCGCCCCTACGAGATATCCCCTTATCTGAACACTATTGAGGCAAAGGCGGTTCCATCTGGATTCTTGCCAGGGAAATCTGGTAGCGGTACGTTTTCACGGCTGTAGCGGCGGTCTGTGACCGCCGAATTTATTTTTCAGCACCTTCCGGCGGTCAGAGACCGCCGCTACAGCAAACTGAACCACTACCGAAAATCTAACCCGATTGGCAGATTTTGAATAGTGCTATAATATCGGTCTTCCAATGGGTGTCCGCCACTTTGTGTGGTACGTGACGGATAGGTTGAAGTTGTTCCATTTTCTTCGGTGCAAGGCCAAGCAATCCTGATCGTGGGTACTGGTCAATTGGCTGTAGCGGCGGTCTGTGACCGGCGAATTTATTTTTCAACAGCTTCCGGCGGTCACAGACCGCCGCTACAGCAACGAGAATGTACCACAGCCTGATCGTTGATTCCATCGCCAGGAGCTCGCTATGAGTACAAAGACTGACAAACCTCAAGAAGAAGTCAAACACCTTAAAAACCGAAGCCGGCGGGATTTCCTGAAGGGGGCGGGCGTAACCGTTTCCGGCAGCATCATCGCCGGGCAATTGGCCATTGCCTCTCCGCTTTCTGTTGAAAAAGGCGGCGTGGTGGGGCCGGGAGAAGTTCCCATTACGCTGCGCGTCAACGGCAAACCCCGGCAGTTAAAGGTTGAGCCGCGCGTGACTTTGCTCGACGCTCTGCGCGATCGCCTTGACGTTACCGGTTCCAAGAAAGTGTGCGACCGCGCCACCTGCGGGGCTTGCACCATGCACTTGGACGGCAAGCCGGTTTATGCCTGTACGGTGCTGGCGATTGAGGCAGAAGGGCACGAGATTACAACCATCGAGGGAATTGCGCCTGCGGACAAGATTCACGCCGTGAGCGCGGCGTTTGTGGATCACGACGGGCAGCAATGTGGGTTTTGCACGTCGGGATTCGTCATGGCCTGCGTCGCCTTCCTCAAGAAAAACCCCAACCCATCTCTTGAGGATGTTGAAAAGGGCTTGGGCGGGAATCTCTGCCGTTGCGGGACCTACCACGGAATCCGTCATGCCGTGCTCGAGGCTTCGAAGACTCTGAGGGCGCAGTCAAAGGAGGAGATTTATGGCTGAATGCAAATATGACTGGCCGCCGCAGGGCCAGCGGCAATTGATCGGCAAGAGTATCTCACGCATCGATGGCCCGGCCAAATCCAGCGGCCGCGCCAAGTATTCCTATGACGTGAATCTGCCGGGCATGTTGTATGGCAAGAGCGTTTGCTGCCCCTACGCCCACGCCCGCGTTAAGTCCATCGATACCTCGGAGGCGGAAAAGCTTCCCGGCGTCAAGGGCATCGTGATTGTTCAAAAGCCAGGCGCTGAAATTCAATGGGCCGGTGACGAGATTGTGGAGTTAGCGGCCGTTTCCCAAGAAGTGGCTGAAGATGCGGCCGGCAAGGTCAAAATTGAATATGAGCAGCTACCCTTCCTGGTGAATGAGGCGGATCTTGACGTGGCCAAAAGAGCGGGCCGCACCAAGCCCGCCG
>DATKST010000170.1:0-66925 GCA_035531475.1 Terriglobia bacterium | reverse complement strand
CGATCACCCTCACCCACCGCTTCGCGGTCCCCCCTCTCCCTTGCAGGGAGAGGGAGGTTGAGGAATTTCTGATCTTACAGATTAGCTGAAAGCTTGCTAATCCCATTTGCACTTCCCTCTCCCTTGCAGGGAGAGGGGGGTTGAGGAATTTCTGATCTTACTGATTAGCTGAAAGCTTGCTAATCCCATTTGCACTTCCCTCTCCCTTGCAGGGAGGGGGGGGTTGAGGAATTTCTGATCTTACAGATTAGCTGAAAGCTTGCTAATCCCATTTGCACTTCCCTCTCCCTTGCAGGGAGAGGGAGGTTGAGGAATTTCTGGTCTTACTGATTAGCTGAAAGCTTGCTAATCCCATTTGCACTTCCCTCTCCCTTGCAGGGAGAGGGAGGTTGAGGAATTTCTGATCTTACAGATTAGCTGAAAGCTTGCTAATCCCATTTGCACTTCCCTCTCCCTTTCAGGGAGAGGGGGGACCGCGCAGCGGTGGGTGAGGGTAAGTTCGCCAAAACCTTCCTCACAAACCCTTCCGGGTCCTGCAATACCAGCCCGTTCGGAACGCGAAGTACATGTATGCCCTGTCCCGCAAGAAATGCGTCCTTCTTCTTGTCCCTCCGCAACTGGCTCGGCTGCGAGTGAATGCTGCCGTCCAATTCAACAGCCAGATGACCTTCAGGACAGTAAAAATCGAGAATATATCGTCCCACAGGATGCTGCCTGCGGAACTTGAATCCAACCGTCGAGCGGTTCCGCAGGACCTTCCACGCCCGCTGTTCAGTTTCCGTCATTTCCTTTCGCTGGTCGCGGGCTAAAGCGATGGTCTGGCTAGAGAGTCTCATGACACCCTCACCCGGTCCCGCCGTGCGGGACCACCCTCTCCCTAAAAGGGAGAGGGAAGTTTCAACTACTGGGTCGCCTTCGCCATTCCTCTCTAAAAGGGAGAGGGAAGTTTCGACTACTGGGTCGCCTTCGCCATTCCTCCCTAAAAGGGAGAGGGAAGTTTCATCTGCATGGTCGCTTTTGCCATTCCTCCATCATGCTTACAAAGCTGCCGAACAAGTAGGCCGAATCGTGGGGGCCGGGTGACGCTTCCGGGTGGTATTGGACGCTGAACAAGGGTAGCGACTTATGCCGCAGGCCTTCCAGCGTCTGATCGTTCAAATTAATATGGGTGAACGTGACCTCACTTGTCTTCAGCGAATCGGGGTCAACCGAAAAGCCGTGATTCTGGGCGGTGATTTCAACCTTTTGGGTTTCGAGGTTCAGCACCGGATGGTTGCCGCCGTGATGCCCAAACTTGAGCTTGTAAGTCTTGCCGCCGAGAGCGAGCCCGATGATCTGGTGTCCAAGGCAGATGCCAAAGACCGGCACGCGCCCGGCCAATTCCCGCACGTTGCGCACGGCATAATCCACCGGTTCCGGGTCACCGGGGCCGTTGGAAAGGAACACGCCATCCGGCTTCAATTCCATTACGTCGCTGGCTGGCGTATCCGCCGGGACCACGGTGACGCGGCAGCCGCAATCGACGAGGCTGCGCAGGATGTTGTGTTTGATGCCGAAGTCATAGGCCACTACGTGGAAGCGGGGCTCGGACGGTGGCTCACCGGCGGCGCTGAAAATGTCACGCGAAGCTTCAGACCACCCATAGCGGTTTCGAGTGCTGACTTTCGACGCGAGGTCCAAGCCCACCATGCTGGGCGCTGCCTTGGCTTTGTTCACGAGCCTTGATTCGTCCAAGTCCGTGGTGGAAAGCACGCCTTGCATGGCGCCGTGGCGGCGCAGGTGGCGGACCAAGGCGCGCGTGTCAATTTCCGAGATGGCGGGCAGACCGAATCCTGCCAGAAATTCGCCCGTCTCCTCCACGCATCGCCAATTGCTCGCCAGCGCGCTCAGTTCTCTCACCACCAGCCCTTCGGCAAACGGGCGCACGGATTCGCTATCCGTGGGGTTGGTGCCGTAGTTGCCGATGTGGGGATAAGTGAGGGTGACGATCTGGCCGGCGTAGGAGGGGTCCGTGAGGATTTCCTGGTAGCCGGAAAGGGATGTGTTGAAAACGACTTCGCCGGTGCGTTCGGCGGCGGCGCCGTGACCGCGGCCGCGGAATATCGTGCCATCTTCCAAGGCGAGAATCGCGTCCATTCGGAGTTTGTCCAATCCTGGAAATTTTTGGGGAATCTGACTTCAGGGGCTAAAGCCCATTTTAGTATGTCGCGATCCCGCGCGGGTTAAAACCCCGCCCTTCCCGCCGCAGCCGTTCCCATCGCGGTTCCTTCAGACTGTTGTTCCCAGTGGCCATCTGGCACACCTTTGCCTCCAGGGGGCAAACCCCGTCCGGAGCCGCGCAGGATGATGCGAGTGTCAAATGCGGGCGAGGGATGATCGCTCGCAGGCCGAAGCCGGGCTATTCCAGATACCCGATCTGGCTGAAGGGCCAATAACTGAAAACCGCTTTGCCGTAAATGAACTTCCGCGCCACCGTTCCCCACACGCGGCTATCATTCGAAGATTCCCGATGGTCGCCCAGAACAAAGTAATGACCGGGCTGGACGTACACGGCCCGATAATTATCGTGGTCCAGATAGCTCGACGGCAGGAAAGATTCCTTCAGCCGCTTGCCGTTGATATAAACCTGTCCATCCCGAATGCTGACCCACTCCCCGGGCATGCCCACCACCCGCTTGATAAAGGATTTGGTTGGATCGAGCGGGTAGAAGAAGACCACAATGTCAAAGCGGTGAATCGGCTCAAACCGGTAAAGAAATTTATTGATGAAAATCCGTTCGTGGTTTGAGAGCTCCGGCATCATACTGGTCCCTTCCACCTGCACGGGCTGGTAGAAGAAGACGATGACAATAAATGCCAGAAGCAGCGAGAGGATGAGATCCCGCAGCCAATACCGTGTGTCAAAAAACCTTTGGCGCCGGTGTCCCATCGGCGGACGGCTCTCAGAAGCGATGAAGTCAGAACTCGACTTTCTTCCCATATTTCGAATATCGCACTAAGTTTATACCATATTTCAGCCCGATGAGGCCATCGTCCAGGAGCATCGGTAGTGGGTCAGTTTGCTGTAGCGGCGGTCTCTGACCGCCGGAAATTGTTGAAGAATAAAGTTCGGCGGTCAGAGACCGCCGCTACAGCTTCGAAAATGCACCACTACCGGAGCAGTCGATGGCAGGCGCATTGCGACCGGCGAGAGCGTTCATGGCAGATCGTCGCCCGCCCACCAACGTTATGTCATCGGAATCAACCACAGTGCGGTACGGCCTCATCATCCCGGCCTTGAACGAGGCCGGTTCCATCCGTGAACTGCTGACGGCATTACCTCGCCGGCGCTTTGAGCAAGTCCTGGTGGTGGATAATGGCAGTACCGACGCCACGGCCGAGGTGTCCCGCGCCGCTGGGGCCGTAGTGATTCGCGAGCCGCGCCGGGGCTACGGACAGGCTTGCTGGACCGGCCTCGCGGCGCTGCGGCCTGAGATCAGCGCCGTCGCCTTCATCGACGCTGATCTATCAGACGATCCCGCCGATCTCGAACACCTCTTGAGCGTTTTGGAATCGGGCGGCTGGGACTTGGTGTTGGGGTCTCGTCTGCTGGGCAAGGCCGAGCCGGGCGCGCTCACCCCGCTCCAACGTTTCGGCAACTGGCTTTCAACGCTCCTGATTCGCTGGATTTGGGGAGTGAAGTTTACGGACTTGGGGCCGCTTCGCGTGATTCGGCGGCAGGCGCTCGACCGGCTTCGCCTGGAGGACAGAGATTTTGGCTGGACGGTTGAGATGCAGGCTCGCGCCGCGCAGCTCCGGTTGAAGGTTACAGAGGTTCCCGTTCATTACCGGCGGCGGCACAGCGGCCAATCAAAAATTTCGGGAACGCTTCGAGGCAGTTTTCGGGCTGGCGTGAAGATATTGTGGACCATCTACCGCTGTTGGCGCCGGGGCTAACCTTAATACCGTTCAGTTAGCCCGGATTTTAGTAGTGGTACATTTTCGCTGCGGTAGCGGCGGTCTCTGACCGCCGACTTTTATTTTTGAACAGTTTCCGGCGGTCAGAGACCGCCGCTACCGCAAACTGACCCACTACCGATTCTCAGAATGACAGCACTGGAGGTTTGGCAGAATATTCAAGGCTCCAGAAATGTAGAAACCCCACGGCACGGTTTTGACCGAGCCCTGACGGTCCTCAGCGATGCCTTCATGAATAATCCAGGTCATCAGGGTTCTTGCATCGTGGGGCTCATAAGAACTTTTCGAACATTCAAATCGGAGTAGTCTGCAAAGTCGGTCCGGGGCGGATCGGTGTCCGATTCATGGGCCGTCCGGATTCCCTCCCAGACGCTGTCCGGAAGCGAAAGGAAGACGCGGACGACGGCGGGGTCAAATTGCTTGCCGGATTGATTCTCAATCTCTTTCTTGGCGTAAGCCAACCCTAGCGCCTTGCGGTAAGGGCGGTCGGAGGTCATGGCGTCCAAAGCGTCGGCCACTGCAAATATTCTTGCCCCCAGCGGAATCTGCTCGCCGGCGAGTCCGCGCGGGTAGCCCTGGCCGTCAAATTGCTCCTGATGGGAGAGAACAATTTCAGCGGCGGGCGCGAGAAATGCGATGCGGTTCACCAAGCGGTATCCGATTTCCACGTGGGCTTGCATCACCATCCGTTCCTCTTCGGAAAGCTTACCCCTCTTCAGCAGGATCCCATCGGGAATCCCAATCTTGCCGATGTCGTGAAGATAAGCGCCGCGCGTCAGCTCCCGCAAAAGCTCCTTCGACCAACCCATTTCTTCCGCAAGGAGGATCGAGTAGCGGGTGACGCGGCTGGAGTGGCCGGCCGTTCCCGAGTCACGCAGATCCAGGGCCGCGCCCAAGGCCGCCAGCGTTTCATCGTAGTTGGTTTCGATCCGCCACAGCGCCTGAACCAACTGCCCGGTGCGCTCCTCCACTATTTCCTCCAGGCGTTTCTGGTAATTTTCAAGCTCCAACTCAATGCGCCGTTTTTCCAGGGCGCGCCGTACCCGGCGCGAAACCGATTGCAACTGGAAGGGCTTGACAATGTAATCCGCGGCGCCTTGCTTCATCGCTTCAATGCCCGTCTTGACGTCGGTCTCTCCGGTCACCACCAGGAAAGCGGCGCGGGGATCGATTTCGCGCGCCCGGCCCACCAATTCAAGACCGGAGATGCCGGGCATTCTGAGGTCAGAGATGATGACGTCAAACTTTTCGCTTTGCAGCAAAACCAGTGCCGCCTCGCCGCTCAGGCACGACTTACAATCAAAACCCTCTTGCGTAAACTTCAGGCAGAGAATATTGCAGATGGCTTCTTCATCATCGATGACCAGCATCCGGCCTATAAACTTGGATTCTTCCATCGGTACCCCCAGCTCAACTTCGATGCTTTTCACTGAAAGTGGATTAACCATGAACTTGCCGTCAAGTCGCTGTTCTTAACCGATCCCCTCACCCACCGCTGCGCGGTCCCCCCTCTCCCCGCTGACGGGGAGAGGGCTGGGGTGAGGGGGAAGCGGCCATTCTCAACCCCTCATCCGCACTCCGATGCCGGCTAAGGTATGGGCCAGGTAATCGAGCTTTCCTTCCAGTTCCAGGTTTAGGCTCTCCGCCTCCTGCAATTGGCTCTCTCGTCCCATCTGTTCCAGGCGAAGCGCGCACGAAGCCACATCCGTGGCGCCGAAGTTCGCTGCCGCCCCTCTAAGGCTGTGAGCAGTCCGCTCCAGGGTCCGGGCGTCGCCGCTGGCGATGGCAGTCCCAATTTCCTTCAACTGCTTTGGGTAAAGGTCCAGGAACAGTCCGGCCACCTCGGCCAACAAATCCTCATCGCCGTCAAACATCACCAGCATTTGATGAAGGTCCACTGTTTTGTCCTCCGTCCTGCGAGCCGCACCTTCCGGCCGATTCTGATTCATCACGGCACAGATTGCATCACTCAGTCTTTGCCTCTCCACCGGTTTGGTCACGTATTCATCCATTCCCGCATCCAGACACCGTTCGCGGTCACCGGCCATAGCGTGCGCGGTCATGGCAACAATGGGGATATGCCCTCCGTTCTTGGCTTCCCATTCGCGGATGGCCGCGGTGGCTTCCAATCCGTCCATCAGAGGCATCTGCACGTCCATCAGCACCAAGTCATACTGGCCATCGAGCACTGCTTCCACGGCCTCCTTACCATTATTGACGACGGTTGAATCGTGACCCAGCTTGAAAAGAAAGCGAACGGCAACAGCTTGGTTGACGGCGTTATCCTCCGCCATCAGAATCCGCAATTTCTCATGGGGCTCACCCGGGCCTTCCGGCTCGCCTGCCCGTTCCGCCTGATTTGGTGCTTCCATCTGGCCGGGGGATGCAATGCAGCCCGGCTCGGGGGGTGGAGGATCCTCCGCCCCCAGACCATCCGTTTCCGATTGCAAAGGCAAACCGGCCAAGGGGAGAAGGACTGTCTTCAATTCCATCTGTGAAACCGGCTTGGTCAAGCACGCGGAGATTCCAATGTTCCGCAAGCGCCCGGCGTTCAAATCCTGCGGGCTTGAAGTCAGGAGCACAATCTGAGCGTGGGCGACCGCGGGTTCGCGCCGGATCAACTCAACCAGCTCGAAGCCATCCATCTCAGGCATGTTGGCGTCCGCGAGCACCACGCTAAAACCCTGGCCTCGATCATTTTCCTTTTGCAGGACCCTGAAGGCTCGTGGCGCACTGGACTCCACGTGGACTTCGGCCCCCCAGCGTTTCAAAGTGTCCTCCAGAACTCTGCGATTCGTGGCATTGTCATCCACCACCAGAACTTTCATGTTCCGGAAATCTGCGCTCTCCAACGCGCCAACGTCTGACGCCGGTTCTTCAGTTCCATTTTCTAAGCGCACAGTAAAGTGAAACGTGCTGCCTTTTCCGGCTTCACTTTCAACCCAGATGTTGCCACCCATCATCTGAACCAAGCGGGAGGAGATGGTCAGCCCGAGCCCGGTTCCTCCATATTTTCGGGTGGTGGAGCTGTCCGCCTGCGAGAAGGCTTCAAAAATCAACTGCTGCTTTTCCCGTGGGATGCCAATGCCCGTATCCCGCACCGAAAAGTGAATCATCAAACCCGAATCATCCTGCTCTTCAACCCAGGCGGTGGCTACAATCTCTCCTTGTTCCGTGAACTTCACGGCGTTTGCCAGAAGGTTGAGCAGGATTTGGCGAATTCGGGCCGGGTCGCCGATCACGGTGTCGGGGACTTCAGGCCGCACCTCGCCAACCAATTCCAATCCCTTGGCGTAGGCGCGTAGCGTCATGGTCTTCAAAGTCTCATTCAAGCTCTCCCGCAGGTTGAACTCGATGGGATCCAGATCGAGCTTTCCGGCCTCGATCTTGGAGAAGTCCAGAATGTCATTAATGACGGTGAGCAGGGAATCAGCCGAAGACTTGACCAGGGATAAGTATTCTTGTTGCTCCTCGTCCAACTTGGTTTGCAGGGCAAGTTCCGTCATCCCCAGAATTCCGTTCATCGGGGTGCGAATCTCATGGCTCATATTGGCCAGGAATTCGCTCTTGGCCCGGTTGGCCATCTCGGCCGCCTCTTTCGCCTTGAGGATGTCACGCTCGGCTTTTTTTCTCTCCGTAATATCGATCAGGGTTCCTTCGATGAAGCTCTCACCGTTTCTGCCTTCGGTGCGGCTGGCATTCTCCAGAACCCAAACCGGGCGGCCGTCCCGCTTGCGGAGCTCGCTCTCATAATTCGCAAGGCTGCCTTGCTCCGTCAAGAGCCTCAGAAACGTTGCGCGGTCTGCGTCGGATGGATACAAGGTTCTGATCGGCTCGCTCAGGATTTCCTCTTTGGAGCTAAAACCAAAGATGCGGGCACAAGCTTCATTCGCGTCCAGGATGCGGCCATCCAGAGTAGCGCGGTAAACACCGGCAAGGTTGCGCTCAAAGAGCCTCCGGTAACGCTCCTCCGAGGCTCGCACCGCCTCTTCCGTGCGCTTCCGCGCCGTGATGTCGCGGAAGGCCGAAACCCGTCCGACGCTTCTCCCCCACATGCGCAGTGGTTCTGTATGCCGTTCGAAGACCCGGCCGTCTTTGAACTCGATCAGATCGTCCGTTTGATACTCCGGCGGGCCATCCAAGGTCCTATTCCGGGCCAGGATCAATTCGGGATTCTTCAGTTGTTCCTGAACGTGCACGCAAACGGCATTCATTTCCCGCGTGGCCAGGACCGCTTCCGGAATGCCCCACATTTCCGCAAATTTGCGGTTGTAGCTGATGATCCTTCCCTGTGAGTCAACCACCAGAATTCCGTCCGCCGTAGACTCCAGCGTCGTGCGTACAATCTGGGTTTGCTGTTGCATGCGCCGCCTCAGGATGGCAACCCACGCCAAGCAAAATAAAGCGAACAGAACGGACCCGACCAGGCTCCACAGGGCGTGGCGAATGTTCCACCAGGGCGCATTGCTGAGGATGGCAACGTCGGCAGGGGTCCTTAAAACCAGAATGAATGACATCGGATGGTGGTGTTCTTCGCTGTGGACCAGACAGATTCCACTCACCCTCAGACGGCTGCCATCGCGAAGCGCATTGGGCCCTGCTCCGGATTTCCCCGTCCCGAGCACCGTGTGAAACGTTGTATCGCCCGATTTCAAGACCAGAACTTGCTCCATCGAGGTGCTGAAGCTCCCTTCGAGTGTCCCTTCCATCTGCACGAGTTCTGTGTTAAATGAGCCGCTCAGTGCTTGAGCCGTGATAATTCTGGTGGGAACCGGAGCTGGCCCGTGACTATTGACGCGGAAAACTGCATCTTCCAAACCGGGCGCCAGGCCATTCAAAGTTGGGAAACCCAGGACATCCACCCGGTCCCCCGGCAAAGCCTTTGTAGGTTGCGTTGCCTGAACGTAAAGGCTTTGCGTAGCATCCTTTACGAAGAGCGCGCCTCCTAGGACCTGGCCGGTGACCACCCCACGGATGTGGACACGATGGATGGGCCACTGTGTCTGTCCAAATTGGAAGATGCTGCCGATGGGTTGAACGGAACCAGCGAATGGATGGGCTGGAACTGGAATCACAATATGGATTTGCTGAAAACTTGGAACAAATAGGCGTGCTCCAATTAATTGCATCTTTTGGTTAAAGGCTGCCTCGCAGACGCCATCAATTCTGACTTCTGAGTCGACCAGATTCGATGAAACCGGTCCAGAACCGGCGGCGACAATAACCGGAATTCGGCCTCCCTCAACGGTCAGATCGAGGACGGTCTGTTTGCCTTGCGAAGCAACTGAATGGACAATCCCGGAGACCTCCACCCACAAACTTTCATCCACAGTCGTGTTCATTTCATCCCATGAGGCTTGCCGGGGCTTGGGGAAGGGTGCGGCGCCGAGAACCTTGAATTGAGGGCTTCGAACTTCCGGCGCAAATTGCGTGTCCGCAGTGATGCCCCGCACCTCAAGCAAGTCACCGGGTTTTATCCCGAAATCCTTGTGTTCCTGATTGATCCAAACCCCACCGGTGGAATCCTGGATAAACAGATGTTGGCTATTTCGAAACGTAGCGACGCCGCGCAGCAGAACCGGCAAACCCGATTCAGCCCTTTTCATCGTTAGCTCGTGAATTTCCCGGGCGGTTGTGAGCGGTGGCTGCGGCCGGTCCTGGCCGGATTCCCGGGCCCAACCGGTGAACGAGGCCGAGGCCGACAGCACCGCTGCCATGAACCAAAAACAGAGTCTGAAGAAGCTCCGCCGCGGGTGAGCAATGCGGCCAACTGGGCCCGTCCGGCCAAGGTGCGAAGGAAACCTATCCGGGCGCAGGGGTTGATTGTAGAGAGAATAGTTCAGGTATCGGCCGACCATGGATTGTGAAGAACTGCAATAACGCATATATTTGGCACTCCAGCAGACTTGAAGGCAGTTATGGCCGTGGTTTTACAGACACCTCGTCACTTGCCGAACATTATCAATACTACACCTATTCGGGTCTTAAACTATTACTAAAACATAACTACATCAACTCTATTTGCAAGCAGAATGAGGTGACCGTCCCCTCAAACTCTATCGGCTTCCGCCCCCACGAAGATTAAGGGAAAAGGCTACAGGCTCGGTATTACATCCGGGCGGGAATCTCAATCCCCATCAGGTCGAGAGCTTCTTGTAAGGTCTTGAGGACAAGCTGGACGAGCCATAGAAGAAATTGTTGGTGGGTTGGGTCTGGTTCCTGAAGGATGCGATAGTGATGGTAGAAATTGTTGAAGGCCTGGGCCAGGCGGAACGCGTACTTGGCAACAATGGCCGGCTCCTCGGCTGCGATGGCTTGGTCTACCACCATTTCCAATTGCGCCGAGAGCAGCACCAAGTCCCAGAAATCGCCACCGCCTTCACCCGTCAGGGATGAATGGAGTTGATGTGCGTTCACTGCCTCCAGCCGCCGCTCGGATTCAAAATCAGGCTGTATCTCATTGAATTTATGTAAGATGTTCCCGGCACGGACGGCCGTATACTGGAGGTAAGGGCCGGTCTCTCCTTCAAATGCCAAAGCGTCTTTGAAGTCAAAGGCGATTAGGGTTCGCCGCGTAAACTTGATCAGGAAGTAGCGCAAAGCGCTGACTGCAATCATCCGGGCTGATTCATTTTGCTCCTGGACATTCCCCGAGGATTCCCTGCCCTGAACTTCCTGCAAAGCTTTCTCCAGAAGCCGATCGATCAAATCGTCCGCTTTGATCCCCAATCCCCGGCGGCCGGAGACCTCGATGTAGCTCCGTTCCTGGGCTTCAGCGGAAAGCTCCACCCCCAATTCCTGGGCGCAGCGCGGTGAAAGTCCCACAACCTCATAGGCAAAGTGGTGAAGGCGGTCAGCCTGGGCCTTGTACCCCAAGGCGCGCAAGGCTTCCCGCACGACATCCTGCACGTAGGATTGCCGCGTATCGATGACTGCAAAAGCTTCGGCGGCCTGGCCAAACGCCGGAGGATTGGGAACACCCTCAATAGCCGTGCGCCAAACGGTTTGGCCATCAGCATACTGGTAGAAAGGCTTGTAACCAAAGTCTCTCCCCAACAGGCCGAACTTCCAGAGGTGATAGGCAATATCCTTTCCCACGTAGGTCACAGTGCCATTGGAGCGGACAATAATCTTCACATCCTCCTCATTCGCGGCGACGTCGCCTGCGGCCTCCCCATTAGTGGCGGGAAGCGCCATCACCCAGCATCCGTGGTTCTTGCCGGACTCCTCCAGGCGAATCGCTCCTCTTTCCTTCATCAGCTCAAAGGCTGACTTCCAGAAGTTGAGCCGCAGGATTTCGCTCTCCTCGACCAGCAACTGGTACTGCACATTGATGCGCAACATGGTTTCCAGGTGAATGCGCGATATGGCCGAAGACACCATCTCCGCAAGCTCGGCCAGGCCACCTTCGTTTTCCTCAATGGCTTTAAGAGCTTCTGACCGGAAAGCCGCCAAATCAGGATCGGTTTCATACCGCTGGAAGACCTGGGCATAAAGGTCCCAACAGTAATAATCGAACCGGGTGGTGCTCTGAATCAGGGCCCGTACTTCCTCGGGACCCATATGCTCAAGATGTACAAAGCCCACCACCACATCGGCAACCTGAACACCTGTGTTATCAATGTAGTTCTGGATTTCCACCCTATAACCGCGGAATCGCAGCAGCCGGGCAAACGTGTCACCCAAAACGGCGTTACGCAGGTGGCCTATGTGCGCAGCTTTATTGGGGTTAATGCTGGTATGCTCAACCAGAATCTTTTCGGTCGTCGCCTCGGCTGATTTTGAAGGCTTTGCTGCAACCTCTGTCCTCAAACGAAATAGCCCTTCGGCCAGCCGGGCCCGGTCCAGGAAGAAATTGACGTACCCGCCACCAGCGATGGTCGCCCGCTCAACCCCTTCAATCGGCAACAGTTTGGGAAGGATCTGCTCGGCAATTTTGCGGGGCGCTTGGCGCAGTTGCTTGGCCAGCTCAAAACAGGAAGTGATGGAGATTTCACCCAGGTCAGCCGTGGGCGGGAACCCGATCGACGGCTTGGCAATTGCCAGTCCGAAGGTTTCCTGGACAGCTTCACAGAACTTCGCCCTGATTTGATCTTGAATTTCTAGGAACAAAGAGCACCTTGATCGCGTTGACCGGAACGACTTACTGGCTTACCTTCCGCCAACACGGTTTCATCGCCGCCCCCGAGCGATTCACCGACCGGAAGCAGTTGACTGCAAACGAATCCCTTAGCTAAATCAGGGCTTATCTCCATATCATTAGACAGGTTATCGCCATCATATATTCGCTGTCGGCCACGCGCAGACGGCAGAAAATCGGCTTTGGTCCATTCCGTGCTGTCGCTTTCGTCCCTCTAAAAATAAAATATATATACTTAATAGTACATTATCCCAGGACTCAGGCCAAGACTTTCTTGGTTATGCTTGACCCTGGCGTCAAAGCATCGGCGGTGCCTTTGTCCGGGCCTTTATGCGCTTCTCGCCTGGCAGCCGCGTAAATCCCAAGTCCTTTTGCATCTTCATCTTAGTGATGTAGATGATCTGGCCGGTGTGAAGGGCAAAATGCTCGACCACGTGGGTGATTGCTTGCAAGCCCGTAACCTTAAACCCTTGAATAAGATGCACCCTATTAAGGTCTTCCATCGTCCGGCTAGAAATCACCCGTCCGGCTTCCTCAACCGTAGCTTTCAAGCGGCTCAGAATCACTCGCTTGGCCAATGGCCCGGTTTCTGAGAATTCCTGGTCACGATGCCGAACGTCCGGCTCGCCGCCAAGTCCGGAAATGATCCATTGCCGCACGTTTCCAGTGAGGTGAAGGACCAGATTTCCGGCGCTATTTGATGCCTGGTTAGGACGCCACCAAATGTCCTTTTCGGGTAGTACCTCCAGGCAGCGGGCGATCCTTGGGAAATGGTGAGCTTGCAAGGAATGCCGCGCAAGCGCCAGAACTTCAGAGGTCAGCGACGCTGCCTTGTGCTTCGAGGTGGATCGATTCTGTCTGCCTGGATTTGAACTCGCAGGTCTTCCCGCCATTGAGGAGCCTCCCAATATGTGAGCCATAGATAGAACGTCGCGTAACTTCGCCACCCGGCCCACGCCTTCGCCGTGCGTTCGACCCACTTGGGAGTTGGCTGGCGGCGGTGGCCGTAAAATGAACCCATCGCGTTCTGCAAGCCCACGTCCCCCGAAGGCAGGCAGTCCAAATGCCCCAGCGCCCGCAACCCGACATATTGGGAAGTCCAACACCCCACTCCCTTGAAGGCCATGAGCTTTTCTGCGGCGGCGGCCGGCTCAAGCTGGCGCAGGCCCTCCACATCAAAACTTCCGTCCAGCACGGCTCTGGAGATGCCGATGATATAGCCCGACTTGGGACCAGAGACTTCGAGCTTGCGAAGCTCAGTCGGCGTGGTGATGGCCAGCGCCGCCGGTTCGGGAAAACAATGGTAACTGCGGCCATCGTGGTCAAGGCTTCGCCCGTAAGCCTCAATCAGCACTCGCTTCACTTTGTGGGCAAATGACAGGTTAACTTGCTGCTCGATGATGGCGGAGATTAAAGTCTCATAGACGGTGGGCGCTTGCGGAATCCTCATCCCGCGAAAATGCTTCGCCAAATGCGAGAGGACACAATCCTTCCCGGCCAAATCGTAGAAACCGGAAAGATCGACATCAAGCCCAAATTGCCTGGCTGCCAACCCGGAAATGGCGCGAAGCGTGTTTGAATCACGACGCCCATGAAGGACCCGAACGCTAAGACCTTGGCGTGACCCGGCACCGCTCTCCGAAACGCCATAAAGAACAAGGTCGCCATCCAAATCCACCAAGCGGCGATACTCACCATCCACAGAATGATCCAGCAGCGGCTCAAACCGCCGCCCGTTCAATAGCGCCGGAGGGCTCAAGATGAACCGCAAGGTGTGTGAAAGACTGAAGGGTCCTTTAGGAGTCAGTTGCATCGAATCCGAGGCGTTTTACTGCGCGCCTTTGCGTGAGATCGTCTATCCTTTAGCCTCAATACTGTTCAGTTAAGGTCCGTTCGAGAATAATGCACACCGTTGAACCAGAGCCCCTCACCCGCCGCTTCGCGGCACCCTCTCCCCGCTTGCGGGGAGAGGGCCGGGGTGAGGGGTCAGGCGACGACTCTGAGATCAAGATCATGAAACTCGCCTTAACTGAACAGTATTGTGGTTAGAAGGCCAAGACCTGTCTCTATTTCCGCTCGCAATCGAAAATGAGGTTGAAGCCGTCCACACCGATGTCGGATGAGACTTGGGACCGCTCGTCTTTGCTGCGGCAACCCTTCTTCTTGACGCTCACGTAATTGCTACCGGGGAGCACGTCCATCACCACCACTCCGGCCGCACCCGTCCGCCCTTTCAGGTCTTCCATGACCGGGCCGTCGGACCAGGTGTCATCCAGCAGCGCGCCATCCACGGGCTGATTGGCGCTGTCCGTGACCCGGAACAGGACGGGCTTGTGGAGGAGTTTCTTCGCATCGCTGATGTCCTCGCGGGCTAGGAGGAGTTTCAAGGAAGTCTCGGGCTGGTCTGCGGTCAGCGTCGCGTGTTCATACATGCCGCCAGCTTGCGTCGATCCCTCCTCACGCACAGTAACCCAATAGGTGCCGGGCGGCAGAGAGGAGAATGAGAAGCGGCCGGACGAGTTGGTCACCATTTGATTCAGCAAATGCCCGTCTTGGGCGCTTAACGAGACCACAGCATCACCCACAAAACCGGATTGTTGGTTCACGATTGACCCGGAAACACTGCCGCGATCCGAAGCCGGCGGCGCTGCCAAGGTGATCTCCAGGGCGTTGCTGGTCACGCCGCCTTCCCAAGGCACCACGCCCACGTCCCGCCGCAGGTCGTCACCGTTGGGATACCCCGCCCCATAAATCACTGAGAAGCGGTAGCTGCCCCAAAAGGGCAGATTGCCGGAGGAGCCGCTCGGGCCGCGCAGCAACGCGGGCAGAATGCGGATGGCGAGGGTTTCCTCAAAGTCGCCGCCGGGATCAAGCTGCACCAGCTTGGGGTGCGGCAGTTTGGCAGGCTTCATCACCTTGCCGATCGCCGCAAGATTCACCACCGCGCCCGCCGGCAAATTCAAGGGCGATATGCGGGTGACCAGCGTCGAGCCGCCGCGCGGCCGGTCCATGTCGGCTCCAGCTTCTGCCGCGTCACGCACCGGGCGGTAGAGCCAAATCGCCTGGGCGCCGGAATTGTGCACGTGGAGCGTTACCCGGATGGGAAGAGGCGCCGTCACGGCTTGGGTGTTGACAGAGATTTCGAGCGTCAGTGGCTGGGGTGCAGGATGGCTGGCCTGGCCGTAAGCTGGCAGAATGGGGAAAATGAACAGTCCCGCGAGAATTGGCCCACGCCGAACTTTCCGTATTAATAAAGCGAAACGATGCATAACCCGCAGTTCGGAACCTGACCGCCTTCGTAAATTTCGCGCGCAAAAACATTATACGCGATGGTGGGGGAGACTTTGCGCCCGGCGGTAGTGGGATTTTTAAGGACGAAAGGCCCTCTTGCCCGGACTCGTCCGCGTTACTTGCTGGCTGGCTTCCTTCTCGCCTAGCGTCTCCATTGTTCGAGCTGGCTTCGCACCGTGCTGGCCCCGGGGTCTTCGATTTGCTCGTAGACCTTAAGCGCCGCCTCGGCAAGTTCAATGGCCTTCGGGTGCTGCCCGAGCGTGTCAAGAGCGAGGCTCATGTTCCAGAGCGCGTTGCCTTCGCCCTGCCGGTTGCCGATCTCGCGGGCAATGGCCAGGGCCTGCTCGTAGTACTCGATGGCGCGGCGGGTCTCGTTCAGGGCGGCGTAGGCCAAGCCCAGGTTGTTAAGCGAGGTCCCTTCTCCCCGCCGGTCGCCGAGCTCGCGGGCAATGGCCAGGGCCTGCTCGTAGTACTCGATGGCGCGGCGGGTTTCGCCCAAGGCGTCGTAGGCGTTGCCCAGGTTGCCGAGGTCATGGCCTTCGCCCCGCCGGTTGCCGAGCTCGCGGTCAATGGCCAGGGCCTGCTCGTAGTACTCGATGGCGCGGCGGGTCTCGCCGAGTCTGTAGTAGGCGTTGCTCAGGTTGCCGAGCGCGTTACCTTCGCCCCGCCGGTTGCCGAGCTCGCGGGCAATGGCCAAGGCCTGCTCGTGGTACTCGATGGCGCGGCGGGTCTCGCCGAGTCTGTTGTAGGCAATGCCCAGGTTGCCGAGCGCGGTCCCTTCGCCCCGCCGGTCGCCGATCTCGCGCATAATGGCCAGGGCCTGCTCGTGGCACTCGATGGCGCGGCGGGTCTCGCCGAGTCTGTTGTAGGCAATGCCCAGGTTGCCCAAGGCCGCGGCTTCCTCACGCCGGTCTTTCAGTTTCGTCGCGATTTTCCAGGCTTCCGCCCAGTAGGCCTTGGCCTGCTGCGAGTCTCCGAGCCGGTAGCATCTTTCCGCAAGGGCATTCAATACAGCGAGCCGTTTTCGCAGGCCGGCGGCGTCCTGAGCGCCCTGGGTCTCATCGAGCTCCTGCAGCAAGCCGCTGAGCTCGCCCAACTGGGCGCGGGTCTCTGTTCCGCCCTGGCGGTCAAGCGCCGGGTAACTCTCCACAAGCGTGCTGAACGCCTTCTCCGTGACGGCGGGACC
The DNA here is from genome assembly GCA_035531475.1 of Terriglobia bacterium. Taxonomy (GTDB): domain Bacteria; phylum Acidobacteriota; class Terriglobia; order UBA7540; family UBA7540; genus CALCEB01. The sequence continues at coordinate 50,351 of DATKST010000170.1, read as the reverse complement.
CCCGAAGTCGAAATGGGCGCTCACCCACTGCATCAGGTCCGGAGCTTGCGTGAGGAGGAGTTTCGTGGACTCGCTCTCCAGCCATAAGACAATCGGAAAGCGCAGCTCCTGCGCGATGCGCTCGCGGTCGAAGTTGAGGCGGGCCACAAACGGCGGCCGTCCGTCTCCGCGAAGCTCCTCTGGGCTCGCCGATTTGTAAATCAGACCGTCCAGTCCCGTCACCATCGCCGCCAGGCGGCCATTGGAAGGCGCGTCGTCAAGCCCCCGACGAACGCCGGGCACGAAGTCCTCCGGCGCATCGCCCGCGAAGTCGACAATCTTGACCACCACCCCCGAGCGGCCAGCATCTTTCCGAGCCCGCTCGACGATTTCCCGTCGCAGTGAGGGCAGGTTGCACCGGGCGATGGCCAGCGTGAAGCCGGAGGAAAGGTCGAGAAAGGCGAGCAGCTTGCGATAGTCGCGCTCCACAGCCTCATCAGCGGCGGGCTCTTGCACGCGGCTTCTTGGCGACGTCCTGGAAGGCATGGATGGACTCGATCAGCGGATTAACGTCATACCAGAGCTCGTCTCCATTGTACTCCAGGATGGAGAGGTTCGAGAGCAGTTGCATATAGGCATCTGTTTTCTCGATGCTCTTTGTGTCCCAGGCGCGGCGGAGCAACTCATAGTCGGATGGCGCAAGCATGCGCTCGAAGTCCTGCCGGAGGTTTCGGGTTGCATCCTCAAGCGCCTGAGAATTGATGGCGGCAAGCTCGCGCGACTGGGCGCTGAGCACCGCCTCGCGGAGCAGCCGGATGAGCTGCCGCACCGAACCGCCACTCAGCCGGATAAATTCGCCGGCCAGCGCCGGCGGGCTGATAAGGGTTTCCACGTCCAGGCGCCGGCGGATGATCTCGCGCATGGCTTCGACCCCCGCTCGGTGCGGCTCCTTGGAGGACTTTCCGGCGCGCAGCTTCACGTTCGGCAGGATGACATGACCCGGAAAGACGTTGAAGAGACCCCGGCGCGAGTAAAAGGTGTCGATCGACACCGTGTAAATGGCGTGGCACGCCATGCCGCGCAATTGCGAACCGTGATCGAAGAACAGCTTTTCACTCTTGTCCGGCGGCAAACGGTCGAGATTGTCGAACACGATAAGAAGCTGGCTGGGCCGGACGGCCTGCTGCAAGGCTTTGGCGGCTGAGGTCAGCAAAACATTCGTGTTACTGAGGAGACCGCTGAAGTAACGGTCAAGCTCCTCTCGCGTGGTCTTCTTCTGGGAAGACCCAGCCTTGACGTCGGCCGTCAGCTTGGCGAGCAGGCGTGCCACAAACGGAATGTTCACGCCGGCTTGCGCTTCCGCGCTGATGCCCGCCGAAAGCTGAATGCTCTCCTCCGTCTCCTTTGTGACCTGCCTGAACCACGCCTCCACGTCTCGAAGCAGATTCGTGCTGAGAGGGACTTCCCTCTCGCGCAAAGCGTCGAGCAGGCTTCGCGACACTAGCAGAAAGAGATCGGTGTAATCGACGTCCGCAGCGTCCAGAAAGTCGTTGATGTCCAGGTAGAGCGTGAAGCAGGAAGGCGCGAGCTCGCTCTCCAACTGGCGAAGCTCGGTCGACTTGCCGGAGCCGCGGTGCCCGCTGAAAGCGATGGCGGAGTACTCTCCGGAGTCGCAGTTCTGAATCATCTGTCTCAGCCGGACGGTGGCGGTGGAGCCTCGCGCCTGGGCGAGGTTCACAAAGTAAGAGTCTCCGCTCGGCAAAGGCTGAGGGTCGGTAGCACGGAACGCTTCGCGCAATGTTTGGGCCGGGGTCATGCTGGCTCCTCCGCTGGCAAGCTTACCACGAGGCTGTTGGCGCCCGCCACCCGCCAGATTGCGGTGAGCCCAGGGACAGAGCGCCTCCGGGTCACCGTGCTTGAAACCGCTTTATCACTGCCAAGCCGAAGACGTGGACGGCGAGATGCCGTTAGCTCCTGGCGGCTCGAAAGCAGGCAAGTAGCGCCGGCATCCTGCCGGCCAAATGCCGCCGGGACGGCGGCGCTACGTTGCCGTTGGAAAATCACAGCACGCGCAGGATCAGACATTTAAGATAATGCGTCTCCGGCACGGTGAGCAAAATGGGGTGATCGCGCGATTGCGTGCGCCGCTCCACCACCACCACTTGGCGATGGGCATCGAGCGCGGCGCTGGCCACGGCCTCGAGAAAATCGGCTTCACTGACATGGAAGGAGCAGGAACAAGTCACTAGAAATCCGCCGGGATTCAGGATTTTCAAGGCGCGCAGGTTTAACTCTTTATAGCCGCGCAACGCCGGTTCAACGTTCGACCTTTGCGGCGCGAAGGCGGGCGGATCCACAATCACCGTGTCAAAGCGCAGGCCGTCGTGGTCCGCCGCTTTGAGGAAGTCAAAACAGTTGGCTTCCTTCCATTCGACGTTGGAGATACCGTTCAATTCCTGATTGCGGCGCGCCAGCGCCAGCGCCTCTGCCGAGCTATCCACGCCCAGCACCGATTCGCAGCGCGAAGCGACGGTCAAGGCAAAGCCCCCACCGTAGCAGAAGCAATCGAGCGCCCGTCCGCGCGCGCGCTCACGAGCCGCAGCGCGATTTTCCCGCTGGTCGAGGAAGCCCCCCGTCTTCTGTCCCGCCAGCAAATCAAAGTGGAAAATGACGCCGTTTTCATGGATCGCAACTTCGGTTACCGGCTCACCGGCAAGAACGCCCTTCTGCTCCATCAAGCCTTCGAGCTTCCGTACCGGTACGTCGTTACGCTCAATGATGGTCTTGGCATTGAATTGTTCCTGCAGGATTTCAATCAGCATCGGCTTCCAACGGTCCGTTCCCTGGCTCAGAGTCTGCATGACGAACCGGTCGCCATAGCGGTCAATGATGAGCGAGGGCAAGCGGTCGCCTTCCGAGGCCACCAAGCGGTAAGCCTGCGCGTCACCCACGATTTCACGCCGCCAGGCTGCGGCCGCAGCAATGCGCTCGGCAAGAAAAGTGCGATCGAAAGTGCGCTCCTCGCGGGTGAGCAATCGCACCGCAATTTGCGACTTATCGCTGTAAAGCGCCTGTCCCCAAAAACGCTTGCGGCCATCCATCAGGCGCACCACGGCGCCCGGCTCAGCCTCAGCCTTTTCCACATCGGTACGGTAAATCCACGGGTGGCCGGCGAGAATCCGGTCGGTGGCGCGGCGCGAAATGGTGACAGTTCCAGTTTGCACGGAGGTAATGTATCACATCCGCGTTAAAATCAGATTGCATGAGAGTTGACCAATTTGACTTCGCCTTACCCAGAGACTTGATCGCCCAGCGGCCCATGGAGCCGCGTGACGCTTCGCGGCTGATGTTGGTGGACCGCCAACGTGGAACGTTTGAAGACCGCAAGTTCCGCGAGCTTCCTCAAATTCTTCGGCCCGGCGATCTGGTGGTGTTTAACAACACCAAAGTATTTCCGGCGCGGCTGCTGGGGCAGCGATTGGGCACAACCGCACAGGAAATCGGGAAAAATAATCCCGCTGTAAATCAATTTCTGCGTGGCGAAGTGGAATTGTTCCTGACCCGGCAGTTGGAGGATGGCACGTGGGAAGGTTTGGTGCATCCGGGCCGGAAATTGCGGACGGGTGAAATCTTGATTTTCGGCGCGGGCGCTCTGGAGGCGGAAATCCTGGGCCGGGGCGAGCGCGGCATCCGGCGGGTGCGGCTGAAGGCTCGCGAGGGCGGTGTGGAGGAAACCATCGACCGCATTGGCCACGTTCCGTTGCCGCCCTACGTTCGCCGCCCGGACGAAGCCGCCGACCGCGAAACTTACCAGACGGTTTATGCCACGGTGCGGGGCGCCGTAGCGGCTCCCACCGCCGGTTTCCATTTCACCCGGGGGGTGCTGGAGGAACTGAGGGTGCGCGGCGTCGAGACTTGTGAGGTCACGCTCCACGTGGGACTCGGTACGTTCCAACCGGTGCGCGTGGAACAGGTGGAGGACCATCGCATGGAACCGGAAAGGTTTGAGGCTTCGCCGGAAACCGCTGCCGCCATCAATCGGGCGCTCGAAGAAAACCGCTGTGTGATTGCCGTGGGCACCACTTCCACGCGGACGCTCGAACACCTGGCCCTTCCCGGTCCAGTGCAAGCTGGCACAGGACAAAGCGAGCCGGGAAGCATGGGGCCAGGGCGGATTGAGCCGGGGCGGGGAGAAACAAATTTGTTCATTGTGCCGGGTCACGAGTTTCACGCCGTTCGCGGCCTGCTCACCAATTTCCACCTGCCGCAATCCACCTTGCTCATGTTGGTTTCAGCATTTGCGGGGCGCGAACTGATCCTGAAGGCGTATCGCCACGCCGTGGAACAAAGATACCGGTTTTATAGCTATGGTGATTGCATGTTGATTGTGTGAAGCGATCAGCTTGCAGCGTGAGCTTGCCTGCCTTAATCCCCGGAAAAGCGCCTATTCCCAATACTGTTCAGTTAGGATGAACCTCATGATTTTGATGGCATGGTCGTCGCGTTCCCCCTCACCCCGGCCCTCTCCCCGCAAGCGGGGAGAGGGTACCGCGAAGCGGCGGGTGAGGGGCACTGGTTCAACCGTGTGCAGTTATTCACGAATCTCCCTTGGGGACCGTCAGGGGAAGTGCATGAACAATCCAGGCTGAAGCCTGAAAGCTGACGGCTTCTTCTTTTTCACCACCTCACCCGCACTCGGTAGTTCAACACCGCCCGGCCATTCGCAGGCACAGGAATCTCAAACCTCGCTGAGAAGGCCGAAGTCTTTTGGTATTTGAAATTGGAAGATTGCATGGTCCAATCGCCGCCCAGTGGTTCATTCACCTTCACCGTGATGGGTTCGTTCTTGTGATTGCGAATCGTAATTTCATAGGCGCTTTCCGAGGCGTTGGGGCCAAGCGATTGGTAATCGGTCTGCTTCCGCTCCTCAACCACGTCAAAAGCGTTGCCGATCAGGAGGTTGAGTTTCTCGTCTTTTGGCGTGTGGCCAATGTGATCCTCGCCGATGAATTGTTCCCGCCCGTGGGAGTCAGCCTGATAAACCCGCACCGTGCCCTCCGGCAAGGGCATACCCAGCGAATTGTCCTTCGAGTTCCGAAATTTCAGATGGACCTCGATTGGGTCCTTGGTGGGCTGGCCCGGTCCCATGGCACTGCGAAAGTAGAAGCCGTTGCCGTTGACTTCAAACGTTTTCTCGATATGAATATTCGCCGCGGAAAGCAGGCTGATCTGCTTGGATTCGTTGTTGGCGAGCGTGGTGCGGCGGCCCAGCGTGTAGAGATGGTATTCGGAGATGGACTCCTGGGCAAACGGCGCGGCGGCAGGCGAGGCCACTTGATTCCGCATGGCGTAACGACGGAACATCGGCTGTCGAGTTACTTGATGCACCTGCCCGGCAACCAGTTGAAGCTGGGCGTCGCGAAACGACGTGCCGGTGTTGTTATTGATGGTCACCCATCCGTTCAATGCGCTGCTCTTCTCATCGCTTGTGACGTTGAGCACGTAATCCGCACTCCAGTGGATTTTCTCCGCCAGGTAGGAAGCCTCGATGGTCTGTTCGCCTGCATTGCGATTCTTCAGCAGCCAGATGAGCGTGGGTTTGCTGTAAAGGTTCTGGGGAAGGTCGGGGAATACATAGCGGTCCGCCCCCATACCGGTGACAATTTCATTGCCCACCTGCCAGACAGGACTGTCATTATCCGCCAGCAGCGTCGCCTTGACGGGAACTTCCACGGTCGATTGGTCGTGCAACTCGAGGCGGATCAGCGTCACCTGCTTGCCCACGTATTTCTGCAAGAGTTTCGCCGGGTTCAACAGATCGTATTCGTAATTTTGTTCCAGAACGTCGAGACCTTGGGGCGACGTCACCGATGCAATGTGAACGGTTTCCGGCTGGATGCTGGCGGCGATGTCCTCAAACCGGAGATCGACCGTCCCAGCCGGAATATTCACATCGCGAACGTCCCGCACCAGGGCCAGATCGGAATTGTAAACCGTCACCGAGAGGTTTTTTTGATTGGCCGCAGTGGATGTGGCCGTAGCCGGGGTTGGGGTTTGGGCGAGTCCCGGCCAAGCGCCCATGAGAAGTGAAACCAAAATGAATGTTCCGCCGCTAATGCGATCTTTGTGCATGGCATCTCCATCGGCGCGCTATCACGGAGCGCAGCTTCTTCGAACACCAGCCATTATGCCGCGAAAGCGCGGCATAAGCACGGACGGGTGCCTCCGCCGGAGGTAGCGGTACATTTTTGCTGCTGTAGCGGCGGTCTCTGACCGCCGAATTGTTTTGATCAGCATCTTCCGTGCTCAGAGACGCCGCTACAGCAGACTGAGATCCGACCCTCCGGCTGCGTGCCGAACGGTTACAAGAATGTTTTGAGGAACCGCCAGGTTTGCGGGGCCAAGCGCCGCGCCGTGGCATGGCGGTGAAGCCACCGACGCAGACGCAAAACATCAGCCGGACGGTCCACATCATTCCATTCGGGCAGAACTGAGCAGGAAAGTCCTCGCCGGGTGATGGAGCCGAGCGTATCCCGGAAAGCGAAGCGGGTGCTCCAGCGCACCTCCCGCAATAGACCGCGAAGGATGGGTTGACTGCGTGAGGCTCGCAGCCCAATCAGGTAATATCCGCCGTCCGGGCACGGGCCCAGCACGGCGTCGCATGTCCTCAACTCATGGAGGGCCAGACGAAGCGTGGCTGGAGGGAGCAACGGCGAGTCCGTGCCGGTGATGACGGCGCGCTGGTGATGTTTGAAGAGCTTGCGGAAAGCCGATTCAAGGCGGTCACCCAGCGTCGATCCGTTTTGAAGTGCGACTTCCACCTGCGTTGGGATTTTCACCAAACCGCCCAGCCCGGAGGTGCTGCCCGCCAGGAACAGATAGAGCGCCGCGCCGGTGTGGAACGGTCTCACCTTGCCTAACGAATCGCCGAGCAAAGCGCACTGGAATTGTGCGGCTCCTGCTTCGCCCAGCAATGCAATCAGCCGGGTCTTGGCCCGGCCAGGCACCGGAGCGCGGGCGAAAATCGCCAGCGCCGCTGAGGTTGACTGTCTGGATTGGGGTGCCGCGAAAGGAGTGGTCTCCACAGGGGGTTCGGCAAAATCGGGCAGGCTAAATGAAGAGCTCTTCGTCCTGGTTCGCCTCACGGGCGCCGCTCGATCGGCGGCGTTTGAAAAAGTAATCGATGCCCGCTTGAACGCCTTTCAGAATGGCCGACGCTTGATAAACAGGATTGAGGATTCCGGACTGGATGACATCCGCCGCGGTGTTGACCCTTACTACAGATGTGGCAATCAATTGATCGATGCGCGCCACTTGCAAACGGAAGGTTTCCACCATCTCCCCCACTCGGGCGTCCACCAGGTTTGTCCGTTCCCGAAGCGTCCGGCTCACGTCCGAAAGATTGGTGACGATGTTGTGAACTGGCTCGCGCGAGTCTTGAGCAATGGCATTGAGGGTGTCCAAGAAAGGCTCAGTCCGCCGGCGCATATCACGAATGACGCCGTCCGCCCGGGTCAGAAACTGTTTGACGGACACAAAGATTCCGACCATGACCGCGGCTTGCAAAGCCAGGGCCAAAGCGGCAACCACCACAAAAGTGGCCATCAGATTTGCGTGGGCCATGTTCGCATCCCAGCACCGGTGGTCCGGAAAAGCCGGCATCACCGGGACTTCGACCGCTCCTCTTGATAGGCTTGCTTTCCAGCTTCGAGCGCGGCGGAGAGTTGTTCCTTCTGCTGCGTCACCAAGTCCTTGGCTTTCTCCACGATGCCTTCGGCCTGCTGCCGGAATTCCTTGCTCTTGTTGGACACGTAATCCCTGCCCTCATTGGCCTTCTGGCCGATCATCTGCCGAGTCTCCTCACCGGAACCCGGCGCCAGAAGCAGCGCCAAAATCGCCCCGACTCCCAGGCCCGCCAGGAAAAATGCGAACTTCGAGCCCCCGTTACCATTGCTCATTTGAACCTCCACAACGCAGCCGCACGTCCGGCGGCTCGTATCTCAGAATTGCCGGGTGGAACTAGCTCAGGCCGATTCGGTCGGCCAAGCCGTTACTGGCCTTCGCCAAACGGTCGATCTTCCGTCCCGCATCCTTGGCCACACCTTGCACTGCCTTGCTCAGTTCGTTGCTGCGATCGGTCACCCACTGTGCGCCGTCCCGAGTCTTGCCAACGATCAGGTCACGGGTTTCCTCACCGGTCTTCGGCGCAAAGAGAATCCCTACCGCCGCACCGATGCCTAGTCCTACCAACAAGTATGTGAGTTTGAAACTGCTCGATTCGTTTGCCATATAGAACAGATACCATAACCGGACGCCAAGATCAATAACAAAATATTAAATAAATTGGGTTTATATAGAAGTCGGTCTGGCCGGTTTATAAATTATTCACATGCTTTCCTGGCCCCAAATGCTCATGGATCTGTTCCGCCAAATCCGGTTTCACCACCTGGGAAAGTTCTTCTCGAGACATTCTTCGAATGGCCTCCAAACTGCCAAAGTGGGTAAGCAGTTTTTTGGCTGTTCGTTCGCCAACGCCTGGAACCTGCAAAAGCTCAGAGGTAAATTCACGGCTGGAGCGCCGGGCTCGATGAAATGTAATGGCAAAGCGGTGAGCCTCATCCCGAATCTGCTGGATCATGTGGAGAGCCGGCGAATGATGGTCAAGAACGATGGGTTCATTTTCCCGGCCCAGCACGTACAGGATTTCCTCCTTTTTGGCGATGCTGGCAATGGGTTGATTGATAATCTTGAGACTCTCCAGAGCGGCGGCGGCGGCGTGCAGTTGGCCAATGCCGCCGTCAATCAAAATGAGGTCCGGTAGTTTCTTCTTTTCGGCCAAAAGGCGCTTGGTGCGGCGTGTTACAACTTCCCTCATGCTGGCGAAATCGTCATTTTGGAGAACGGTCTTAATGATGAATTTGCGGTAGTCACTCTTCTTCATGCCTTCGTTATCCCACACCACCATGGAGGCCACAATGTCGGTTCCCTGCGTGTGGGAAATATCAAAGCACTCGACGCGGGTGGGGGGTTTGGGCAACTCCAGGGCTTCGGCCAAATTTTCAAGCATCTCGCGAACCGGTGGCTTCATCACCCGGAAGCGGCGCTCGAAGGAATTGCGCGCATTACGCGCCACCAACTCAATCATGGACCGGCGATGGCCGCTCTGCGGCGTGAGGATTTTCACAAGTCCGCCCCTCTTTTCGGTGAGCAATTCCTCCAGCGCCTCACGGTCCTCGAAATCCACGGGCACATGAATCTCATTGGGCAGGAACTGCTGGTCCAGGTACAACTGCTGGAGCAGTGTGGAAAAAAACTCGGCCGGGACGAACTCACCCACGTCTTCCCAGAAGAATTCGCGGCGATCCACCACCCGGCCATGCCGCAGGTGAAAGAGGTTGACCGCCACCAGCGGCCCTTCCTGGTGGAATCCCAGGATGTCAAAGTCTTCGCCGCGTGAAGCCGCCATCTTCTGCCGCTCGCGCAACGCCTCGATGGTTTCAATCTGATCGCGGTAGCGCGCCGCCTCCTCGTACTGCTGTTGTTCGGAGGCGCGGGCCATCTCCTGCTGCAAGTCGCGCGACAATTCGCTGACTCGCCCTTCCAGGAACATGCGCACCTGGCGCACGCGCTGCGCATAGACTTCCGGCGTGGTCAGGCCCTCCGTGCAAGGTCCCAGACAGCGCTTGATGAAATATTGCAGGCAAGGCCGCGGGTGGAACCGGCGGAGGTCGACGTAGCAGGATGGAACTTGGAACGAGCGGTGAACCAGGTCCACGATGCGATAGGCCAGGTTCGCCGGAAAATACGGCCCATAGTAGGTGGAACCGTCCTTACGGTAGCGGCGCGTGACGTAAATGCGCGGGAATCGCTCGCCCATGGTGAGCTTGATGTAAGGATAAGTTTTGTCATCGCGCAGGAGAATGTTGTAACGGGGCTTGTACTGCTTGATCAGGTTGTTCTCCAGCGCCAACGACTCCTTTTCGTTATCCACCACGATGGTGGTGAGGTCGCGCGCCGCGTCCAGCATCCGGTCGCGCTTATCGTCCGAAGTCCGCGATTCCTGGAAATACGACCGCACGCGCTGGCGCAGGGACTTAGCCTTGCCCACGTAGATGGGTTTCCCACCTTCGTCCTTGAAGATGTAAACGCCGGGCTGATTGGGCAGCGCCTCAGCCTTTTGGGCTAGATCTGAATCCACTGGAACGCTTTCTCCTGACAACACTGTACCACCAGGAAGCGGGACGGTTTAGTTCCAAAGGCGGGAAGATGGGGCACGCAAAAGGCAGGATGGGGGGCGGCCAGCACTTGCCATTCACATCCGGCGCCAGGTCATGTCCACGGTCACCGGGATCTCGTTCTTAATGGGTATCGTTAAGAGTTTGGGGGGGTCTATCTTGAAATCGGAAACTGTTGCCGGAATGGTTCCTGTTATCCGGATCTTGTTCCCTTGAGTTACCAGCTTGAATGGAACCTGCTTATAGTGGGCGGTCTGGCCGGCAAACTGAACCTCCAGATCGGCATGGATGCTTGCTGATGCAGGTGCGTTTTCGGGCAGTGAGGTGCGCACGACGACCATGGGAAATTGCGCCCCGCGAACCACCTCGAGCATGTGCAGGTCGCGGTTGCTGTTCCTCGAATCAAATGACTTGACCGGCGCGGCAATCAGGAAATTGCATTCTCCGGCGTGGCAGATTCCTTTCCCCCGTGCCGCATGACTCACGCCATCGGCCTCATGCAGCGGGTGAGACATGTGATACGTCAGCGTGGATTTTACAAGAACCCATTGGCTATCCGCCCGGAGAATCTGCGGCAGGGCGAGAAGCAGGAGTACGGCCAGGATTTTCTTATTCATCACGCCTCTTCAGAATTCATTTTAGGGTTACGGATAAAATTGCGGCGCCATAAGCTGCGGCGGTCGTAACGGCCGCCAACGAATGATATTTTGCGATCCCGTGAACCCTTTCCCCGTTGCTGAGCTGGCTGTAAGCAATTGCTCCCAGGATAGGGGTCAGGATCATCCCCGGGCCATGAATCCAGGCCAGGGCCTTGTGCAGTCGAATCAGCCCATAGGGTTCGGTTCCTGGAATCTTGGGAGCACGAATGGCATAGTAGGCGGTGGTAAAATACATGCCCGTTGTCAAAATGCCCAGGCCCATATGCAGATTGCGGCCGCCCGGACTGCCGGGTAGACCGTGATGGCCCTTGGCGCCAGGGCCGGTGAAGAGCGAAACGACCAAAGGAACGGTCGTTATCAAGCCGAGCCGTTGATGGATCTGCAGCATGTGCGATCGTTTGTCGAGCAGTGCCTGACTCTGGGCATTTCCTTGGACCTGATTCGGCGAGAAACCCAGATCCCCCAGCGAAGGCGTTAAGGCGCTGCCGGGAAAGACTATCAAACTCAGGCCCAGGGTTTGCTTGGCCCCCGCCGTGAGCATCACTTTGCTTACTTTGGTGCTGAATCCCACAGCCGAGACGGAAACCTCATATTCTCCCGCCATAAGGTTTGGTACGGTGTAGAAACCGTCCGAATTGGTTTGGGTTTCGGTCGATTGACCTGTGGCCACATTTTTGACGGTGATTTTAGCATTGGTGACCACTGCTCCCGAAAGGCTCGTAATGGTTCCAGACAGCGTGGCGCCAGGGACTTGCGCCCGCAGTGACCCTGCTGCCAGCAGACAGAGCTCCAGAATCCCTACCCCAAGGAAGAACTTCGTAGTCTTCGGACTCATTTCTGGGTCTCCTCCCGGCCGGAATATCGGTTTTGATGAAATTTGAGCGGCTAACCAGAGGTCAAACTGTTTCTGGTCGGCCGTTGGGTCGTCCTGGCTGCAAACCACTATGGATGCAAAGGGGGTGGCAGTGGTTGCCATCTGCTCCGGCGTCCTGGCGAAAGTTGGGACCGCATCCGCCACGCTTGCCATTCCCACGAAAGGCCCAACTTCCATGAGTATTCCGGGGTCGGAGTGGAAAATCAGAAGTAGAGGCGGCTTTACACCGCCAATTGGCGAGGTAAACTCGCCGCACCAAGAGCCAAACCGGCCCACTGCGAAGGAATGGCTTGACCAGGGCAAGTGGCTAGTTAACTAGAGGGTAAATATTCTCAGGAGTTTCGCGCCGGAATTCGGGGACGAACTGGAAAGATAGCCCGAAACACCGGATGACAAAAAGTGTCCATCTAGACCTTGTGGGACATTGTTTTCAAATTCAAGGACCGCTGCATCTCTACCGATTCTTTGCCTGAACCTGAGCGAAAGCCAAAAATCCGCGTTCGACATGCCACACGGCAAGAGTTCGCGTGGGAAATCAAAGGACGACCGGATGGAAGCCGTTTGATGGCTATTCCCTTTATTTCATTAAATTTAAAGTCGCCTTAACTTATCTGTAACACTGGCCGTTTACACTGATTCTTCAAGAAATGCTTATCTAAGGAGCTCTCCGTGAACAAGCATCTGAAGATGTACGCGCCCTTTCTTTTGTTAGTCGGATTTGCTGTGGTGGCATTGGTATCCGTAACCCGGCCCTCCTCCCCTGCGCCGGCGCCTTCCCCTACCCGAGCCCTGATTATGGCGCTGGCGCCACCCTCCCCTACAAACGTCCTGCTGAATGCGGCAGGGGCGACTTTCCCATATCCCATCTACTCCCAGTGGTTCGATGTTTACCATCAGCTTCACCCGGATGTTGAGATTAACTATCAGTCCATCGGTTCGGGTGGCGGCATCCAGCAACTCAAGGCGGGCACCGTGGACTTCGGCGCTTCCGACATGCCCCTGAACGATAAGCTGCTGGCCACGTTCAGCTTCAAGATTATTCAGTTTCCGACCGTTCTGGGCGCGGTGATGCCGACGTATAATATTCCAGGCGTTACCGCGACCCTGAATTTCACGCCGCAGTCGCTGGCCGGCATTTATCTCGGCCAGATTACGAAATGGAACGATCCGGCTATCGCCAAGGCCAATCCAGGAGTATCATTACCGGGCAACAACATCGTGGTGGTACACCGGTCGGATGGCAGTGGGACCACGTTCGTGTGGACGGATTATCTTTCCAAGGTCAGCCCGCAATGGAAGAGCCGGGTGGGAAGCAACACATCCGTCAATTGGCCTGTCGGCTTGGGCGGCAAGGGCAACGAAGGAGTTACCGGCATCGTGAAAGAAACGCCCTATTCCATCGGCTACGTGGAACTGGTCTACGCCCTTCAGACCCATCTGCCCTACGGCACCGTGCAGAACTCCTCCGGCCATTTCATCAAGGCGAGCCTGGCCACGGTGACGGCAGCAGCGGCGGGTGCGGCGGCGAAGATGCAAAACGACGTGCGGGTGTCCATCACCAATGCTCCGGGGGCAAACGCCTACCCGATTTGCAGCTTCACTTATCTCTTGATTCCGGCGCATATCGCGGACGGAACGAAGCGGCAGATCATCAAGGGCTTCTTGCACTGGATGTTGACCGACGGACAGAAGTATACGGAGCCGTTGGCTTATGCCAGCCTGCCCGATGCCGTTGCGGCAATTGAAATGGGGCACATTTCGGAAGTCAACTAATCCATGGGAACAGCCGACACCATGGCCGCCGGATCGCGGCCGCCGCAGGCAGCGGCGAATGCAAAATCGTTCGCAGCCCGCCTGCGCAATGGCGATGAAATCGCCCATCTCATCACCCTGATCTTCGCGGCCCTCGTCTGCCTGATCGTCGGCCTGCTGGTGTTCCAGCTTTACCGCAATTCCTCGGTTTCCCGCCATCAATTTGGTTGGACCTTTTTTGTGTCGCGGGCGTGGGACCCGGTGTTTGGCGACTTCGGGGCGCTGCCCTTTATCTATGGAACGGTGGTCACCTCGGTTCTCTCCCTGATGATCGCGGTCCCGCTGGGCGTTGGCGGCGCCATCTTCCTCGCGGAATTCGCTCCTCCCCGCCTTTCGGACATGCTCACGTTTGTCGTGGAGCTGCTCGCCGCCGTGCCCAGTGTGATTTTCGGATTGCTCGGCATCTTCGTGGTCGTGCCGGTAATGCGCACCACGGTGGATCCGTTTTTGCAAAAATTCCTGGGGTACACGCCGCTGTTCACCGGACCTATTTATGGCGTGGGGTTCCTGACGGCCGGAGTGGTCTTGGCGATCATGATTGTTCCTTACATTCTCTCGGTTTCCCGCGAAGTGCTGCTGGCGGTGCCCGCGGACCAGCGCGAGGCGGCTCTGGGTTTGGGCGCAACGCGCTGGGAAGCCATCTGGCAAGTGGTGGTCCCTTACGCGAAAACCGGCATTCTCGGATCAATCTTTCTGGCATTGGCCCGGGCCTTGGGTGAAACCATGGCCGTGACCATGGTGATCGGTAATGATCCAAAGATCAGCGCATCCCTGCTGGCGCCCGGCTATACCATCGCCGCGGTCATAGCCAATGAATTCACCGAAGCCACCGGAAAGCTCTATTTGCAGTCGCTGATCGAGCTCGGGCTGGTCCTTTTCATCATTACCGTCATCCTGAATGGCTTGGCCCGCTTGCTGATTTTGGCGACCACCAAGGGAGGGACGATCCAAACATGAGCTTCCGCATGGCGCGCCGCCGGGTTGTGAACGTGGTGATGCTGGGCGCGACCGGAGTGTGCGCGGTTATGTCCGTCCTGGCGCTTTGCTTTATCTTGGGTTACCTTCTTTGGAATGGCGGGCATTACCTAAGTTGGGACTTCCTCACCAAGTTGCCCACGCCGGTGGGCCAGTCCGGCGGAGGCATGGCCAACGCCATTGTGGGAAGTGGCAAGATTCTGCTGATCGCGGCAGTCACCGGGATTCCGGTGGGGCTTCTTGCCGGAGTTTATTTGGCGGAATTCGGGGGAAACACCATGACCTTCATGGTCCGTTACGCTGCGGACCTGCTGAATGGGGTGCCCTCGATTGTGACCGGCATTTTCGCTTATACTCTGGTAGTGCTTCCGTTCCATGAATTCTCCGCGCTGGCGGGCGGTCTGGCCTTGGGGATCATGGTGATTCCGGTTGTCATGCGCAGCACGGAGGACTTTCTGCGCGCCGTGCCCGGCACACTGCTCGAAGGCGCTCTGGCGCTGGGCACCAGCCGCTGGCGAGGCATTGCCACGGTGGTGGTCCCGGCGGCTTTCCGGGGCATTGCCACGGGCATTCTGCTCAGCATGGCCCGCGTCGCCGGGGAGACGGCGCCCTTGCTCTTCACCAGCTTCAACAACCGCTATTGGTCAACCGGCTGGATGCAGCCCACAGCTTCGCTTCCGGTGATGATCTTTACCTATGCTATTTCGCCTTATGATGACTGGCAGCGGCAAGCCTGGGCGGCTGGATTTGTCCTGCTGATGCTGGTCCTCCTGATCAATATCTGTGCCCGTGCCCTCCTGCTGCGCGGTCAACCGACGGGGCGGTAAGAATTTGATGAGTTCAGCCATAAAACCTTCCATGGCTTATCCTCCACCTGCTGAAGGAAAGAAACCGGACGCCGCCATCCGCTTCCCGGCGGGCGCTGTGGCCAAATTCCAGATTTCGGACCTGGAGTTTTACTACGGGCCGAAAAAGGTCCTGATGGATATTTCCTTTTCCATTCCGGAGAAGACCATCACCGCCCTGATTGGTCCTTCCGGCTGCGGCAAGTCGACTTTTCTCCGCACTCTGAACCGCTTGTCGGAAACGGTGCATCACTCCCGCATGGAAGGGAAGATTCTGCTGGACGGCACCGACATCGAGTCCATGGACCTGGTCACGTTGCGCCGGCAGGTGGGAATGGTGTTTCAAAAGCCCAACCCTTTCCCCAAGACCATCTTCGATAACGTCGCCTATGGCCTGAGAGTCAACGGCGTGCCGCGCGGTATGACCCTGGCCGAAGCCGTGGAAAAGAGCCTGCGGCGCGCCGCACTCTGGGATGAAGTGAAGGATTCGTTGCGCAAGTCTGCCTACGCCCTTTCGGGAGGACAGCAACAACGGCTCTGCATCGCCCGCGCCCTGGCCGTTGACCCGGAAGTTTTATTGCTGGATGAGCCCTGCTCGGCGCTGGACCCCATCGCCACTGCCAAGATCGAAGACCTTCTCTTGACGCTGAAGGATATCTGTACAATCGTGATCGTCACCCACAATATGCAGCAGGCGGCCCGCGTCTCCACCGTTACCGGTTTCTTTTTGCTGGGCCGGCTGATAGAGTTTAACGAAACGCGGATTCTATTCAAGACCCCCGTGCGGAAGGAAACAGAGGATTACATCACGGGCCGTTTCGGATAACATCGGCGCTGCGGCGGCCGCCATAGGGTTAAGCCCCTCGGGATGGAGGAAAACCATTGCGTCATTTTGAAGAAGAGCTGGACGACCTCCGCAAGCTGCTGCTGCAGATGAGCGGCCTTGTGGAATCGGCGATTTACCGCAGCGTCCACTCGCTGGTGGAGCGCGATGAGCAGCTCGCCCAGCAGGTGTTGAACAATGAGTCCCGCATCAATCAGATGGAGATCGATATTGACGATTTGGCGATTCGCCTGCTGGCTCTGGAGCAGCCCGTGGCCAAGGACCTCCGCTTTTTGATGTCTGCCATCAAGATCAACAACGATCTGGAGCGCATGGGCGATCTCGCCGTCAACATCGTGGAGCGGGCGCTCGACCTGTTCCACGAGCCCGCCGTGTCCGCCTCCGTAGACATCCCGCAAATGTCCACGCTGGTCGAATCCATGGTCCGCAAGGCCCTGGATTCCTTTGTGAGGAAGGAGTCGGACTTGGCTCGCAGCGTGCTCACCTCGGACGACGAGGTGGACGATTGGTGCGGCACCATCTACCGCCAGATGATTCGCTATATGCAGGAAAACCCGGGAATGATTCCGCAGTGCGTCAGCATGATGTTCGTGGCGCGCAATCTGGAGCGCATTGCTGACCACGCCACCAACATCGCTGAAGACGTGCTGTTCCTGATTGAGGGCATTGACGTCCGGCATCACGCCGAAGCCCAACCGGCTTCCTGACCGGCCTGCTTAACCCCAAAGCTGTTCAGATAAGGGGACATCTCGTAGGGGCGACCCTTGGGGTCGCCCACGGGCGGGCACAAGGCCCGCCCCTACAGCGCGTGGAATCAGGCTCCGATGGGGTAGTTAGCTTAATGAACAGCATTGGGGTTAATCGGCTTGATATTCTGAGCTTCCCGATTGGGGAGAGGGGTCGCGCGACGGTTCTGCCATCTGCCACGCGTCTTGCCCTCAAGTTTTCCGTTCTCCGCGTCGATATTGTTGAAGGGAGGGGGAAACAATCCTCGCGGCGCCCGGCGCCAGGGGATTGCTCGCGCCTGCGATTCGCAGGCGCGAGGGCGAGCGACGGCAGCTCGTAGCACGGGGCTTCAGCCCGATACAGCCGGACTGAAGCCCCGTGCTACCGGTGCGGCCGCCTGCCTGCCCATACGCCGCCGAAATTGCCAAATGCAGCAGCAAGGGTGAGGACCATTCATGAGCCAGAGCCGGATCATACGGAAAAACAGCAGTCGTCCCTTAGCCAATAGCAGGGAGAATTGTGAGACTTCAAACTGCCGGACGCCCGGCGCGAAGCCGCCGGTGCAACTCCGTTATGTGCAGGACAACGCAGTAGGCGAAATGGATCCCGGAGACATCATCCTGCTGGAGGATACGGCGGCGTTACGCGCCCCACTCGATTCCGGCTTCTATGCCATCTTGTCCTGCCCCAAATGCGGGCACCTGGACCTGATTACTCAAGCCCAGTATGCGGGAACCGTTTCCGTCCTCTGCGGCCAGCAAGACTGTTCCTGCCACCTCAAGATTCACGGAAAGACCCGCCTGGCTTACCTGCCGTTGAACTGAGATGTCTCCCGCCCCGGCCTGTCAGCGTCCCGCCAGTGGCGCCCAAGTAAACGGCTTCCACTCCTTCTGCAGAATCCTGCAATGATCGCAGTCGAACGACTTCAGCGCCTCACCCCGACCTTCGATTCGGCCGGGCGCAATGCTTGAAATTTCGGTGCGCGTCAGGATGTGGCACCAATGGACCGCAGGAGGGTGTCCGGCGCTGCCCGCCCCGCAGGAAAAGGGCAGATAGCTGCGCGTGGTCCCAATCCACTTTGATCCCATGCGGCGGCATTCGGTGCGGACGTAAGCTCCTTGCTGCTGCATCGGCTTGGGAATATTGGTCCACACGGCGGTAAAGGAATTGGCCGAGACCTGGATGCGATATTCACTCTTGGTGGTCTCGGATTTCCACACGGCCGGGATGGATGCTGCGGGATGAGGGGTTGAATGAACCGTAGAGTGCGCCCCGCGAGGCAGAGCGCTGCCACACAAACCCCCAAGCAGGAGTGAGCTTCCCAAAACCAACATCCCGAATCTTCGCGCCTGCGTCAAGAGTCCCTCCGTCAGGCCGCCCGTTTCCGGAACAACATCTTCTGCACCTAAGTACCACCATTCGCAATTACGGTAACGTATTTTTGCAACGGTCTTCAACACCCCCTCACTCCCAGCCCCTCTCCCCGCAAGCGGGGAGAGGGTGGCGCGCAGCGCCGGGTGAGGGGGTGCAAGAATACGTGAGCGAACTTACGAAACGCTGCACCTAAGTGCGGAGATTGGCCGGAGGCAACCTCAAAGACCCAGCGTAAGCGGAGCGCCGCACGAAGTCAACTACTTGTTAACACCTCAGTAATCAATATTTACAGAATGACTATCCCTTGCCCGGCTCATGAGGGTTAATGCAGTCTGAGTTTGGGGTAGCGGGCCATTTTCACTGACCCACTACCGAATTCTGGGACTCCCCCAGACCGCGGGTGGGCCGGGGATCCGATTGCTGAAGTCACAACTGGAGCCAGGAAGCGTTTTGTGTTTCCAGAAGAAAATGGGAGCGATAGCCTCAATGCTGTTCACTTCAGGTCCGTTTGAGAATAACTGCACATCGTTGAATCCGAGCCCCTCTCCCCGCTTGCGGGGAGAGGGCCGGGGTGAGGGGTCAGGCGGCGACTCTGCTATCAAGATCATGAGGTTCACCCAAACTGGACAGGATTGGCGCTAAAGCCGAATCTTGAATCGCTCCACCATGCGGTAAAGGGTCTTGCGGCTGATGCCCATGATGTGTGCGGCTTTGGCCTTATTCTGGCTGGTCATGCGCAGGACGTGCATCAGGTATCGTTTGTTGATCTCATCGAGCGAGGGTAAGTCAGCCTGAATATCCTCCATCCCGGTTTTCTTGGCTGGCTCGAGGCGGAGTTTGGCAGGAAGATCCTCCGGCGTGATGATGCCGGAACGATTCAGGGCCACGGCGGCGGCCAGCGCATTTTCAAGCTCGCGGACGTTACCCGGCCACTCGTAGCTCACCAATCCGGAAAGCGCCGGCGGGGAAATCGCGTATTCCGCGCCTTTCTCATTGCTGAGCCTTTTCAGGAAATGCCCGGCCAGCAAGGGGATGTCCTCCAGGCGCTCGCGCAGCGGTGGCAGGTTGATCTCCACCACGCGGAGCCGGTAATAAAGGTCGGCCCGGAATTTCCCTTGGTCCACCAGGTCGCCGAGGATGCGATTGCTGGCCGCGATCAGGCGCAGGTCCAGCTTGAGTACCTGATTGCTGCCCAGGCGCCGCACTTCCTGCTCCTCAATCACGCGCAGCAGTTTCACTTGCAGGGCTGGACTCATCTCCGAAACTTCATCCAGAAAGACGGTGCCTCCGCTCGCTTCCTCCAGGATGCCACGCTTGTTTTCGTAAGCTCCGGTAAAGGAGCCGCGAACGTGCCCGAAGAGCTCGCTTTCCAGCAGCGACTCGGCGAGCGCGCCGCAGTTAACCGGGAAAAAGCTTTTCGTGGCGCGCAGGCTGTTATGGTGGATGGCCTTTGCCACCAGTTCTTTTCCGGTGCCGCTTTCGCCATAGATCAGCACGGTGGCGCGCGAGTCGGACACCATGGCAATTTTCTTATAAACTTCGAGCATGGACGGACTGACGCCGACCAGGCTCGTAAGCTGAACCTGGCTGCCCAATTGCCGTTTCAGATTGCGGTTCTCCCGCACCAGGCTGCGGTTCTCGACAGCGCGGGCCACCTGCAGCACCACCTCACCAATCTTGAAGGGCTTCGAGATGTAATCGAAGGCTCCGGCCTTCACCGCTTCAATCGCCGTCTCCATGGACCCGAAAGCGGTAATCAGAATCACCTCCGACTCCGGCTGGATTTCTTTGTAGGCGCGGAGCACGTCCATCCCGTTCTGATCCGGCCCCAAGCGCATATCACTGATGATGACGTCAAACAGTTCCTGCTGTCCCACTTTCAACGCTTCTTCGGCGCTGTCCGCCGTAAAGACGTGGTAACCCTCTTCGCCCAGCACCTCGCTGAGCAGATCGCGGGTGTCCGCGTCGTCATCCACCACCAGAAGATTGATTTGGCTTGGGTAGGCGTCCTTCAAGACAAAACTCCGTGATCGCAACCAATAGAAGCGCGGCTCGATGCCCTTATCGCAGTGTTTCCTAAGTTCGCGGGCGTACTTTGAACACCCCTCACCCGGCGCTCAGCGCCACCCTCTCCCCGCTTGCGGGGAGAGGGGCTGGGGGTGAGGAGTTGTTCAAGACCGTTGCAAGAATACGTCACCGTCATTGCGATTGGCTCTCAGGATCGCGAGGAACTCACCCCTGCGCCCTGGATAAGCGGCGCCTCCACACGGTCGCGGCAATCCACCGGCAGTGAGATGGTAAAGCAGGTACCCTGGTGAGGCTTACTCCGCACGCTGATCTCGCCGCCGTGCTGACGGACGATCTGGTCGCAGATGGCCAGTCCCAAGCCCGCTCCCGTCCCCATCCGTTTGGTGGTAAACATGGGGTCAAAAATATGGAGGAGCGTCTCTTCAGCAATGCCCTCGCCGGAATCTTCCAACTCCACCGTCACTTGAGCAGGATCACCAGAGGCCGCGTAGCTCAGCCGGATCTTCAACGAGCCGCCGCGCGGCATGGCATCCATGCTGTTGTTGATCAAGTTCAGGAACACCTGCTGCAGGTATCCGGCATCTCCAAAAATGGCAGGGCAATCCGGCGCGGACTCGGTGTGGAGGTCAATTTTTTTAAGTTCCAGCACGGGAGAGGAGAGCATCGCGGCTTCCTCGATCACGTGTCGCAAGTCAATGCGCTCAAGGTGCAGGTCGAATTTTCGCGTCCAGGAAAGAAGTTGTTTCACGGTGCGCACGATGTTTTCAATCTGCTTTTCGATAATGTGCAAGCGGCGGTCAAAGCCTTCATCGCCGGTCTTCCTGCGCACCATCAACTGCACGTGGCCGGAGATGGAGTTGAGCGGCGTGCCAATTTCATGGGCGAGGCTGGCGGCAAGCTGTCCCGCCACGGCCAGCCGCTCCGAGCGGGCCAGGCTCTTTTGGGTTTCAAAGAGCTCCTCGTTGATGCGCGTCAGCTCCACATTGCGGTGGGCCAGTTCGGAGGTGGCTTCCCGCACCTTACGGCCCAGGTCGCTGTTGAAATTTTGAATGCGCGCCAACATATCGTTCAAGTGGTCGGCGAGTTGGCCAATTTCATCGTGGCTCTGGACTCGCGCCCGCACGTCCAATTGCCCACCCTCGGCCACCTCCATCACGCGAATCATTTCCTTCACCGGGCCCCGCACGCTGCGCAGGAAAAACCCGTGAACGGCCAGGATCAACACCACCAGGCTTGCCAGCAACAGCAACAGATTACCTTCCACAATATCCAGAGTAATGACGTTGGACCGGAGCTTGGAAACTTTCAGCGTCAAGCATCCCGCAATGCGTCCGTTCACGCGCAGAACCGTGGCGATGATCCAGTATTTTCCGTGGGGCGTCTCAATGGTGTATTGGTCCTCGTCAGCCCGCTCAAATTCGTTCAGGTGCTGGTTGGCCCAGGCGGTGTCATTAATGCCGGGAATGTGGTCGAGCTCCAAGTGGGGCCCGGCAGGATCGGTGGTGGCAATCAGGGTGTGGTTCGGATCGTGGAGATAGACGTCAGACTGCTTGACGCCCGGGACGTCGTGCTGCATCTGCTTCAGGATTCGGACCAGGGTCTGTGGATTGTTCAGGGCATTGTCATTCACCAGATTGTGCGCGGTGAGCCGGGCCTGGGTCAACGCCCGCCGGTAAACCTCTTCCTCCACGGGCTGCCGTGTGAGGAACATGGCCAAGACCGTGGAAATGCCCACCAGAACGAAAACTGCGGTAGCAAAAATGATGATAATTTTGGTCTGTAAACCGAATTTCCCGGGCATCATAAGCTATTGCCTAATTGGCATTTAACCACAGAGTGTAGCAAAATGCAACACTCCATTGCGGCCACCACTGCCAGTGCCGGAAGCGTATCTTTCGTGTGACCATGATATAGGAGCACGCTCCCCTTGGACAGTCTAACACCCCGCCGTGATGTGCAAGGACCGCGATTTTCAAGGCTACCGAATTACCATTTCGTGACAAATATTTTCTCCACAACCCACCGTTCCTCCTCAGCCGCCGATCTTCCTCCTTTATAATCAGCTGCTTACCGGCCCGCTTCATTGGCAAGTGGGTTGCTCTGGCAGGGGACGAACGTACTTCACCACTCCCTAATGGTTGCTGAGAACGGGGATTTACACATGAGGACACGGGGGATTTCTGTGCCCTTCACGTGGCAGAAACGCAAGTGCGATACCAACCCAAACAAGGAGAGACGATGACAAGAAAGCTCGCAAGCGTTGCGGTTTCCGGCAGTCTGCTGGCTGTTTTATTCAGCCTTGTGACCATACCGGCGGCTGCGCAGCAGTCGCAATCCGTGCCCGAGGTCATTTTAGAACTTAAGAATGACACCTCACCACCATTGCGGGAAATGCCCCAGATTGCGCCGGGATCAAAGCGCAGTCAGGTTCTTCCACTCCGTGTGATCTCCAAGCCAGGGATGCAAACTTCCGGGCGCGATCCCGTGGTGCAAGAAGCATCCGGCCCCGAAGTGGGAACGACCAAAGGCTTAAATTTTAGCGGCATTCGGATCGAGACGGGGTTGCCCCGCCCGACACCAATAGCGCGGTAGGATCAACCCAGGTGGTTGAAACGGTGAACCTCTCCTACCAAGTCTACAATAAGACGACGGGCGCTTCCGTCTTCGGACCGGCGGAGATCACATCCATCTTTTCCGGTTTTGGCGGCCTCTGCGAAACCGGTTCGTTGAGCGACCCCATTATTCTTTACGATCAGGCAGCCAGCCGTTGGGTGCTTGGCATCGTTGCCTTCAACAGTTCGTTCACTTCATTCGACGAGTGTATGGCGGTTTCCACCACTTCCGATGCTACGGGGTCCTGGTACCGCTATTCCTTCTCGTTTGGCAGCAACTTGAACGATTATGACAAGCTGGCCGTGTGGTCCGACGGCTATTACGCCAGCTACAACATTTTCCAGAACGGCGCGTTCTTCATCGGTCCCGAGGTCTGCTCCTACAACCGAACCGCCATGCTGGCCGGAAACCCGGCGACGGCAGTCTGCTTCCAGCGCGGCACCAGTGACGCCAGTTTTCTGCCCGCCAACCTGGATGGATCGACCCAGCCTGCAACCGGTGAGCCGGATTTCTACCTTGAACTCGGCAACACCACGACCTCCCTGAACCTCTTCAAGTTCCACGTGGATTTTGTGAATCCTACAAACTCGACCTTCACCGGGCCCACGGTCATCACCGTTCCGTCTTATTCGCTGGCGTGCGGTGGCGGGACCTGCATCCCCCAGAAAGGCACCACGCAACAGCTCGATTCGCTGGGTGACCGCTTGATGCATCGCCTTTCCTACCGCAACTTCGGGACCTACGAATCGCTGCTCGCCACTCATTCCGTGAAGGCGACCAAAGCCCCATCGGGTATGCGGTGGTATGAAATCCGCAGCCCTAACACCACTCCGGTCCTTTACCAGCGCGGCACGTTCAGCGCGGGAGCGATTTCTCTCTGGATGGGCAGCATCGCGCAGGATAAGACCGGCGACATCGCCTTGGGCTTCAGCGCCTCCAGCAGCAAGCTCTATCCGAGCATTGCCTACACGGGACGCGTCCCCACCGATACCCTGGGGACTATGGAGTCGCCGAAACTCATCATCTCCGGCACGGGCGCCCAAACCGGCGGCCTTAGCCGCTGGGGCGATTACAGCAGCATGGCCATCGATCCCAGTGACGACTGCACCTTCTGGTACTCGCAGGAATACCTGAAGACCACCGGCAGCTTCAACTGGGATACGCGGCTGGCGTCTTTCAAATTCCCGGGTTGCTAGTAATTCCTCCGGGAAAGTCAAACCATCCCCGTAATCGGTAGTGTCTCAGTTTGTTTGCTGCAGCGGCGCTCTTTGAGCGCCGAACTTGAATCCTCAACGGTTTCCGGCGCTCATAGAGCGCCGCTACAGCAAACTGCGCCAGTACCCCGTAATCCAAAGGCCATCCCAGCTTCTACTGGGGTGGCCTTTGTTTTTTGCGACGGACATGTCCGCCAGCTTGAGCGGGCGGCCTGGCACAAACTCTGGGCGCCGATGGATTCACGCTTGGGCGGGAGTGATAAACCATGCGGGAATGGCGGGCCCGGATTAACCCCAATGCGGTTCACTTAGTGCAGCGTTTCGTAAGTTCGCTCAGGTATTCTTGCACCCCCTCACCCGGCGCTGCGCGCCACCCTCTCCCCGCTTGCGGGGAGAGGGGCTGGGGGTGAGGGGGTGTTGAAGACCATTGCAAGAATACGTTACCGTAATTGCGAATGGTGGTACCTAGCCCCCTATCCCACCGCAGCCTGATTCCCACGCGCTGTAGGGGCGGGCCTGGTGCCCGCCCGTGGGCGACCACCAGGGTCGCCCCTACGAGATATCCCCTTATCTGAACAGTATTGAGGCTGCGGAGATCCCCGCCACACTATGTTCGCAGCGATTCCTTCGGAGCTTCGACGCGAATCTCTGAGAGTTCCGTGACCAGGTTGGCGGCCCAACGGTAAATATTGTGCTCGCGGACGCACTGGCGCATCCGGTGCATGCGGGTGCGCCGGTCCTCGGGCTCCATTTCCAGCGCCAGATAGATGGCGTCGGCGACTCCCTCCGTGTCATAGGGGTTCACCACCAGGGCGTCCGTCAACTCGCGCGCCGCCCCGGTGAAGCGGCTGAGGATCAAGGCCCCGCCGCCATCATCACGGGCCGCCACGAATTCCTTTGCCACCAGGTTCATGCCATCGTGTAAGGACGTGACCATGCAGACGTCGGCTGCACGGTAATACCGCTCTATCTCTTTGTGGGTGTGATGCCGGTTCAGGAAGACAATGGGTTTCCACCCCCCAGCCTGGAATCGCGCATTGATCCTCTCCGCCTCGGCCTCGACATCCTTCAGCAAGTTGTGGTAGCGGGGAATACGCGTGCGGCTGGGCGCGCCGATTTGAATGAATGTGAACTTGCCGCGATAAGCAATACGCTTCTCGAGGAAGCGTTCGACGCCGCGAAACCGCTCCAGGATTCCCTTGGTATAATCTACGCGGTCCACCCCGATCCCCATGAAGGTCGCCTCAACCCCAAGCTCCTTGAATAGGGCGGGGCGGTCCAGGAAAACAGATTCCTTCGGCCTCCCGTCTGGACCGATTCCGCCATCATCCGTCATATCGACGCTGATGGGGAAAGGACGCACCAGGGTCCAATGGCCACGGCGATTGACGCCGAACCGCTCCCAATCCACTTGAGACTCCATGACGCGGTCCACCGTCTCAAGAAAATTATTGCAATGGGATTGAATGTGGAACCCAACCAGATCGGCGCCCAGCAACCCTCTGACTAACTCGCGCTGCCAAGGACAGATGCCGAAAGCCTCGGGATTGGGCCACGGAATGTGCCAGAAGATGGCGACGCGCGCCTGGGGGACAATATCCTTGATGAGGCGAGGCAACAGTGCGAAGTGATAGTCCTGCACCAGCACTACGGGCAACTCGTTGCCTTTCATCTCCTCCACCGTTGTTTCCGCAAATTTCTGGTTTGCCTGCTGATAGAATTCCCAATCTTCGGCGCGAAACACGGGGCGCGTATGGGCAATGTGGCAAAGGGGCCAAAGCCCCTCATTGGCGAAGCCGTAGTAGTAGCCTTGTTCTTCTTCCGGGGTCAGCCAGACGCGCCGCAGCGTATACTGGCGGGCATCGTTGGGGGGAACCCGCAAGCGGTCATGCCGGTCCACGGCTTCCCGATCGGCGCTGCCGGAACCGTGGGCGATCCACGTC
Source organism: Terriglobia bacterium (assembly GCA_035531475.1). Taxonomy (GTDB): domain Bacteria; phylum Acidobacteriota; class Terriglobia; order UBA7540; family UBA7540; genus CALCEB01. The sequence goes on along the minus strand of DATKST010000170.1, from coordinate 24,230 downwards.
CCATCACAGGCCCGTAGAATGGGCTCGAGGGCTGTTACCAAGCCGCTGGCGGGAACCTGCACCTCAATCTTATTTCCCCGGCGCTCGTGGACATAGGGCTCGCGGTTCGAGATGGCGAAGAGGCGGCTACTTCCCAAACGGCCCTGAACGTGGATGCGCAACCGCTCCGGGGTCCAGTGAGATTCCGCTGCCTCGCGCAATCGCGCTTCTTGGTCGGCGGCGTTACGCGCCGCGATCAGGCTGCGAGCCATGTGCGTCACTTCACGGGTCAGCGGCTTGAACAGGTCCTGCTCAGGAAATTGGGGCTGGGTGGTTGGCTTTCCGGCGCGCAGGTCCTGCATCCACTTTGCCATTCTTGCAATCCGTCCCACCATCATCCAGCGGACGATGAAAATGGTGATAAGGGCAATCAACAGCACCTGGACCAGAATGTGAAGGAATGTTTCCCTCCAGACCCGGTTGCTTTGCGCCTCAATATAGTTGGCATCGTCGAAAATGGCGAGCGCCCCCGCGACGGCGCCCTCCTGATGAAGAGGAAGCGCGTAGACGTGCATCAGTGAATTACCAAGATGAAGGAACAACTCAGAAGCCTGATTGCTGCCGATGGCAAGATCGACGCATTGAGGGCGGCTCTTCAGCTTCTGCATGAGGCCCGGGGTCATTGCCAGAAGGTCTTTCTGGTTGTTGTAGACCGCCACGCCGGCCAGACGTTCCCGATTGCCAAAGCGGTCCACAATACGCTGCAAAGCGCGATGGGAACGGCTCGGCAGCAAGGGCTCAATGGTTTCTTGCAGGCTTTCAGCGAAAATCTGAGCCCTCCGGCTGAGATCCTGGCGGAGGCTTCGCTGGTCCGCCCGGACCTCGAAGAGGGCAAAAAAATAGGAGACCAGCGTGATTCCGATGACCAGCGAGAGTATTAGGATGGCTCGAATCCGCATTTGTTAATCTTACAACGCCGCGATGGGATTATTACAACTTTGGGCAAGATCCGACCGCCGCACCAGCAAATTGCTCCGCTACCCACTGGCTGCTACCGGGCGGTTAAAAGCTTTACCGTGGACCCTCGGATCCCTCCGTTGTGTTAGAATGCCCTGCAATTCCCTATATTGATTTCGATGAGCGGAGGCATTATGCGGCGTCTTCTGATTCTCAGTTTCATCCTGTGCATGGCGGGCCAGGCTCGTGCCCAGACGTTGGATCAAATGCTGGCCAGCCTACCCCGTCCCCACGATTACGTCTTGAAAACGGTTTCAAGCTACGACCGGACGGGAGGCAATGCCGACTCCCGGACCATCGCTCCGGGCGGCACGCTGACCTTGATCGATGCCGATGGGCCCGGCGTCATCACGCACCTCTGGGTGACGATCGCAGACGGTGAGCCCTACCACCTGAAGAAGTTGCTGCTGAAAATGTATTGGGATGGCGAGCCAAACCCTAGCGTCCTCGCACCCATTGGAGATTTCTTCGGGTTGGGTCTGGGAGAATACTTCACCTATCAATCTCTGCCGCTGGCCGTTGCCTCCAACAAGGCGCTGAACTGTTTCTTCCCGATGCCCTTTGCGCGCCACGCGAGGATCACCATAACTAACCAAGGCCACGATCGCGTCCAGGCTTTTTATTACAGCGTGGAGTATCGCGCCCTGGCGCAACCGCTGGCCAAGGACACGCTCTACTTCCACGCTCAATACCGGCAGGCTACGCCGAACCACGGGATACCAGGCAACACTATCAACCGCGACGGCAAGGACAATTACGTGTGGATGGAAGCCAAAGGACGCGGACATTATGTGGGCGTAACCATGTCCGTGATTGAGAACCAGGATGGTTGGTGGGGCGAAGGGGATGACATGTTCTTCATCGACGGAGAGAAGCTGCCTTCCATTAATGGCACCGGGACCGAAGATTATTTCCTGGGCGCCTGGGACTTCAGCGGAGGTCCATTTTCCTACTTGCTCTTCGGCGCGCCCGTGCGGGGCCAGGAGCTCGAAGGACAGCGATGGTCCGTCTACCGCTTTCACCTCGACTCTCCGATCACTTTTACCAAATCTCTTCGCGCCACCATTGAGCATGGCACTGCCAATAACCGCTCCGATAATTTTTATTCGGTCGCCTATTGGTACCAGACCGAACCTCACGCGCCGTTCCCGCCCATGCCGGATGTCGAGGACCGGTTGCCGAGGGTGATCCCGGTGGGTGCGCAGTGAGCTCCTTTTCAACGTCCATCCTGGGAGGACCGGCGGGAGTACAGCCGTTTTTGAACGCGCAGGAGCGGCGCAGATTGACTTCAGGCATAGGACCCGGGGGGGATTTGCGGAACGTTGCTCAGCCAGATTGCGCAGGTTGGCGGAGAGGGTGGGATTCGAACCCACAACCGTCCTTCCCTCACCGTAACTTGCAGGTTCTACGTTGCCGCCGATACCAAAGTCGCCACTCTTGCCGGTGGAGTAGGAGAGGAAGCGGACAACACTCCTCCCCCCTCGTCGAACCGGACGCGCAGGTTTCCCGCATCCGGCTCTCGCAGAGACTCTTGCCTTAAGCATGCACAGGCCCTCCGGTCGACCCGAGGCGGTGGGTTTTGGTGAAGTCATGCAGCCGATAGACGCGCTGGGTGCCGCGGTCGAGCAACAGCAATACCGCACACGACCGGTACTCCTTCCGCGAAAGCAAGAAGAGATGCTTGGCGCTGAAGTTGAACATGGGTGGAAGAAGGAAACGATAAGGTGCAGGCCCGCCCGGGCTGCTATGCCCCCAGGGATGAGCGCCGGCTTCCATCCGATGAAGGCTTGTCACTCCTACCGTCGCGCAATCAGCGGATCGACCTTCGTCGCCCGGCGGGCAGGGGAATAACATGCGGCCAGGGCCACGCCGCGCCTGACTCTCTCACTGTTACCATCTTCCCACCTTGAACTGTGCACTCCCCACGCCAGCGATGGCCGCCGGCCGGCCCGTAAATCGCGGGGATGACCCGTACTACTATTACCGAACTTCTTCGCGGCGCGTGAAGATTTGTTTTTCGCTCGCCACTTGCCACTTGCCACTTTTGGCAAGTTTGCGGCTTTGCCGCGCCAGGTTAAATGTCTGGTTCAAAATAGGGCGGGGTCAGCGCGGGATGATGCAAGCCACAGCGTCGAAAAGGCGGGCGCGTCCCGCGTTGCGGGATGCTGCGGGTGATGTCATGCAGATGGATTGAGACCGTAATAATGTTTCTGCCGGGGCGCTCGGTCATTGTACGATGCTTAAAGGCCGCATACGTCCCGACAAAGAGCGTCGGGACGTATGCGCCACCCACGAGGGAGTGGTAGCCTTGAGGGAAGAGGACAGAGGCGATGACGCGGATCACTGAGGCCATCTACACGCACGGAGTTCTCAAGCCCACAGCCGACTTGGAGCTGCGCGAGCAGCAGCGCGTCCGTGTGATCGTCGAACCCATCGAGGAGCCTGACGAGGATCGAGCCGCAGCGGTGGCTCGTTTGAAGGCGGGAATCGCCGGCATGCAGTTCTTCTCGAACGGGCAACTTCCCACGCGAGATGAGTTGCATGATCGCACTTGATACCAACGTCCTCATCTACGCGTGCGATCGGTCAGATCCCAAGCGACAACAAACCGCGATTGACCTCGTAACGAACTCCCGCGAGGGCGTTCTACGCCTGCGAGTTCATTGCGGCATCTCGCAAGCTGAGCTCACAAGGTTTCACGGCAGCGCACGCTTGGGGCCGTCTCACCGAATTCATCGGTGAGCTGCCTCTCGTTCTTCCCAGTTCAGCCGCGCTTCAGCGCGCACAGAGCTTGCATGTCATCCACGGCGTGTCCTTTTGGGATGCGCTCATTCTTGCGGCGTGCGTTGAGTCCGGGGTCGAGACTCTTTATTCCGAGGATCTTCCTGGCCTCCCCACGGTGGGCGGGCTGCAAGTCGTCAACCCTTTTGCTTGAGCCGGGTTGACCTGTGTCAAATGTTCGGTTCAAAATCGGGGCGGCGTCAGCGCCGGATGATGCAAGCCACAGCGTCGAAGGGTGGGCGCGTCCCGCATTGCAGGATGCTACGGGTGATGCCATGCAGATGATTGAAACCGTAATAATGTTTCTGCCGGGGCACTCGATCATCTTACTGCCTTTAGAGGCCGCATACATCCCGATAAAGGGCGTCGGGACGTATGCGCCACCTGCGAATACCTTCTATTTTCTCCGTCTGGTGCACGAGCTTGAATAGGGCTCCGAAGTCACTTAGGTCGGCAGGCTGCGGCGTTTCCTTTGTTTGGCTTTCGTCTTTCACGATTCCTCGTGTGTCATTAACCACGGTAAGTCCACCTTAAGCCTGCCGCCTGAACTGCAGTTCTGACCTTGGGATTGGCAGAGGCCCTTCGAAGATCTGTTTCCGCCTGCCCGGTTACAGCCCGTAGAATGCTTTACAGCCCTTCGGAATAATCCAACTACTGCTCTTTGAAATCCAATCCTAGATTTTCAGCTATAAATTCCCTTAATCGAATGACTTGAATTTTTACCGCTGATGTTTTCGAATTCAGGAAATAGATCGTCTTGCCATCCGCGGTCTTGTCTACGTCCAGCCTGCGGACATCGTTTTCCTGCACGGCCGCAAACTCTGCGTTGGCGTTCACACTCTTATCAAAATCCCAACACACTATCCAGCGGAGATACCGAAATCCATGATTGAGCGTCTCACGTAAGAGGTACTTCAACTCTACGTACCATAGCGAACTCTCTGAGATTTTGTTCCCAGTTTTATTTCGAGCGATAACGTCAATACCGCGGTTAGTGTTGTAGTCCAGCGGTTCAAACTCGAACAGTCCAGGTCGAAGCGCATAAACTGCCGAAAATAACCCAATTAGTTCCGATTCGTTTCTTGGTTCCAATAGAGTTCTTCCATCGAGAGTTGCTGATCGCCTGCCCTTCAGGGACTTCGACCGGGTGTCAAAATCCGCTTTTTCCTGTGCGAGTGTTCGCTCTTCTGCTTGTAACTGGAAGAGTGCATATATGCCAGTTTTGTTCAATTCTGCATTTATGCCATCCAATATACCTTGGACTGCCTTTTTGAGCTCCTGTATAACTTTCGGATCCGTGTTTGCGATGGAGCCTCTGTTCGCGGTCAATTTAAGCCGTTCGCAATTGATGAACCCGTGAAGCAGCGTAAATGAGTTCGAACCTGTGCCAAATCCTACGATCCATTCATTTACGTTCTGAACGGGAATATAGTCCTTGCATAACCAGATACCATAGCGATCACCCACTTTGTAGGTGCCGGTGTCCCTTCGTTTACGGTCTCGGATCAGCGGGTTGTACTTCCGCTTTACCTGGTCTCCCTCGACGGAGATGACAGCATCAAATTTTACGTCGGGTTGTTCCCTCAGACGGTCGCGAACGATGTACCGTTTGACGTAGAGGTCGGCCGCGTTTTCCTCGTGCTCATTGAACAACTTTTCTATATCGTCACTTTCCTCAGGAAAGTAATGCCCGAACGTCAGAATTTCATAGTCTTCTTTATCCAAACACTTGAGCCATAATTTTAAATGCTTCAGCGTAATGATGCCGAATGCGTTTTCCACCGAACCGAATTTTGTGAACCAATAAATATAGTCTTTGACTACATTCTGGATGAACGTGGACCTCTCGTTCTGGTTGTATCCGATGACGCGGATTACTGTCCCAGTGTGATCCATGAAATTCTCGATCTTCCGAACGCGAGGCTTGTGCATCTCTCTCTTGGTTAATGCACGCATTGGCCTTTCGCAAACGCCTTCGAATGAACCGCCAGTCCCCTGCGTACGGACTTGGACCCCCTCAGAGCGCAGGTAAATCTTCGTTCCATGCCCCTTCTCTCCGATTTTGGCTTTGTCTTCTCGAGAGTTTGAATATCCCAGCCCCCAAAAGTTTTCCCCCAGGACCTCCATGGTCATCCCCAATCCGTTATCCGCGAGTTCGATGACGAGTGTGGCCGCGCCGTCGATCTCCTCAACCGTAAACGCAATGTGCAGTTCGGTCGCCATCGCATCGATTGAATTACTGATAGCCTCCCTAACAATCTCTAGGGGGTTTCCGAAGTCGCTAGCAATTTCTAAGAATTCAGCCTCAGAATTAACCTGAGGCCGAACGTCCTGCCAGTCCGAAGAGGACGGCACGGCAGCGCTAGGTGTCATTGGATTGCCTCAATATTTTCTACGGGATTTCCCTTTTCGCAGGGATTTCCGCTTTTATCTCTCGGCCGATCGTTAACATACACCTTATTGCCCCGGTATGTAATACGCGGGTGCCGCATACGTCCCGACGCTCTTTGTCGGGATGTATGCGGCCTTTTGCGGACCGTATAATGATCGGGAGCCCCGGCAGAAACATTATTACGGTCTCCATCATCTGCATTACATCACGCGCAACACTTATCGACGTGCCCGTGTCTTCGACCGAGAGAGGTTCAAGCGCCAGTGGATACGAACGCTGGATGAACTGCGCAGCGAACTCAACTTCAAAATCTATGTCTTGATGCCCGGCGCCGGGAGGTGTAGTTCCGTGGAACTCGTGGCAGGCACAAGCGCCGCGGCGTGAAGATTCATACCGCGTCCCAGGGGTTGAGAAGAACGACGCCGAGACCGGCAAAGTCCTTCACGTTCCGCGTCACGATGGTAAAATCGTGCTCAAGGGCCGTTGCGGCGATCATGCCATCCACCGTGTTGAGAGGCGTTCCGTTCAACTGGCATTGACCATCCAACACGCCCCAGCGATCGGCGATGGAGTGCGTGACCGGCAAAATGCGTCCGTGAAAGCGGGGCAGAAGGTCATTCTCAAGCCACCGCTCCAGCTCGGTACGCTCCCTGCCGGGAGAATGACGAATCCTCGCCGCAGTTCGCCGATCGATACCACGCTTAGGTAGAGCGATTGCTCGTCTCTTGCGTAAACCCAATTTCCTACGCGTGGGTCGGGGCGAGTGCGGATCAGTTCTGAAGGGATGTTGGTATCGAGCAGAAAACCGCTCACGACAAATCCACCGGGCGTCCCGTGGACGGATTGCGGCTGAAATCAATGTCATCCGCCAGACCCCTTACGGCTTCGAATACCTCCTGCAGGCTTCTGTGGGGTTGGGCAGCATCGGACTGCTGCGCCGTGGGCGCCTGCGGTGGGAAAGACCGGAGCGCCTGAAGGATGACATCTTCAGCGTCCTTAAATGCACCGCTCTGGAGACGCTGATTGATGAGCGCCTTCACCTCGGGTTTATTGATCTGAATGGTCATTCCCGGCCTCCCTGGTCACCCCGGTAAAAATTCTCGCTCGCATTCTCTCTACTGTCTTGCTGGCGACAGTCTACCATACGCCACCCCTCACGGACATGCCATGACGTAAGCGCCATCCGCGGTATTGTCTCTTGCTCACAGTGCCCCAGACAACTCGGCCGGATGGAGAACGCGGAGATCGGCGAAGCGCCGGAAGTCCCGGACGTTGATGGTGAGCAACAGCCCGACGCCATGGACATACATACTCGCCGCCAGCCGCGCGTCATGAACCTGCACGCCCTGAATGTCATGCGCGACCAGCAGGGACCGCCAGCGGTCGTGAACTTTCCGGCTGTCCTGCAGAAGCTCGAAATCCCGCTCGATCACGTGGGCCAGGCGATCCGTCTCGGCGACGCTCAAACCGAAGCCGTTTTTGTCGAGCGGGCGGGTGGAGGCGTTCCAGAACTCGCCCAACGTCTGCGAGGTATAGCAGAGCCGCACTCCCTGCCCGACCAACACGTGAAGCGCATGGCTGATCGCGCCATGCTGAGGGTCATCGCTCTTGCCGATCCGCAGCAGGATATTGCTGTCGAGCAGACATGCGTCGCCGCTTGGCATCAGTCGTGATCCCGATACAGACTCCCGCGCGAGAAGGCTTCATCCGGGAGCAAGGGAATCTTATGGGAGAACTGCGCAAGCTCCCGAAGCGTGTTGTCAAGCTGGCTTTGGCTGAGCTTCTTCGATCCGGCGGGAATATGAGCCGCCTCTTCCAGCAAGGTCGCGGCGTAGGCGCCAACTTCGACCCCATGGGCGGCAGCCTGGCGACTCAGTTCCGCCTGAACCTCGGGCTTGATATCAATGATGATCGACATGGGTGTTGCCCTCTCATTACTGTCTTGCTGGCGACAGTCTACCATGCGCCGCCCGCCCATGTTCATATCACTATTTTCCTGGCAGTGGTTCAGTTTGCTGTAGCGGCGGTCTCTGACCGCCGAAAACCGTTGAAGAATAAAGTTCGGCGGTCAGAGACCGCCGCTACAGCAGCGAAAATGTACCACTACCATTTTCCTGCCTTTTTCAGCGCGGCCTCGATGGTCGCAAGCGGCAGCAGCAATGATAACGGCGCGTCCAGCAGCGGCACAGCGCCACAACTGGCATACCATCCTGCCACCCTTTCATTTTTGGCGTCGATGACCAGCACCACGCCGCCAACCTCGGCCGAGGCCAACAGGCAACGTCTGCCCGCCGCGAGCAGAAGTTGTCCGCCAAGTCCCTGCCCTTGCAGCCTGCGATCCACAGCCAGGCGCGCCAAGCGGAAGCCCGGCACGTCATGGCGTGCCAGCCCGCGCCGGATGATCTCCGGCGTCCGGGCATAGTCAACCGAGGCGGGACTCAGACTATAGAAGCCGAGAATGCTCTTGTTGTCGGCATCGTCGATGGCAAGGAACGTTTTCGCGCCGCCCAACTCGTGGCTCTTGCGGGCGTATCGGCGCAAGAATCCATTCAGCGCTTCCTCGCCGCAGTCGAACGCTTCCCGATCATGTTTCTTGTTGATCGGCTCTTCGTGCCATGCCGTCATGATTATGGCCGCCGCTTTGGGAATGCCCGGGCGGCTGCCAGCAGTTTTGCGTTCGGCGCAGGCGGATTCTCCAGCAGATTCAGAACCCGCAAACTGTCCCTCCCGGAAAGCCGCACGTGGTCCGCCTCCTCGATGACGGCCTTGGCGGCACGCAAGGCGTGACGAACGACAAAATCCGTCAGGTCGGTGTGGTTCAGCGCCACCGCACGCAAGAGCAACGCTTTTTCCTCGACCCGAATCCGCAAGGATATCCGGCTGTTGTCTTCAACCGCTATTCTCGGCATGGCAGACACTCCTCTATATTCATGTACGCATTCAAATAGTACGTCAAAACCTGACGGGAGTCAACTCTTGTGCGCACTGATTTCGCGGGTGGAACATACGTCCCGGCGTTCTTTGTCGGGATGAATGCGGCCTTTAAGGATTGTTTAATGATCGGGTGCCCCGGCAGAAACATTATTACGGTCTCCATCATCTGCATTTCATCAAGCGCAGCACTTATCGACGTGCCCGCCTCTTCGACCGAGAGAGGGGAAGGGGGTGAGGGGCTGCTGCAACGGCATGGCTGAAGCCATGCCCTGACGGTGCCTGATTCAACCCAACAAAGTAATACTAAATTGGTTAGGGCCCGTTCAGAAATAACCGTTCCATCTTCCAATCGACACCCCTCACCCGCCGCTTCGCGTCACCCTCTCCCCGCTTGCGGGGAGAGGGGCAGGGGTGAGGGGGTGTATTGGATCCGAAGTGGAACAGTTCTTATCTGACAGCCACTTACTGAAGCGCGCTTTGCATAAATCCTGCGATGTTCTGCTTGAGCCGGGCCAGTGATTTGTCGCGAATATAGATCATGTGGCCCGCATTGTAATATCCCGTGGTGATGTTGCTGCGAAGCGCGGCGGGAAGATCGAGGTGATTCAGCGTGTACTCGACGGCAAAGAAAGGAGTGGCCATGTCAAAGTGTCCCATGGCCACGTAGAGCTTCAGGTAGGGATTCTTTACAAAGGCCGTGCGCAAGGGATCAAACGTTTGCGGAAAGCCCCGGCCCGCAGAGCCCCAATCCCACTGCTTAAAGCCGCCGCCCAGGATGTAGTAAACCGCATCGGTCTGGTATCCCAGCTCGCTTCGCACGTAATTGCCAAACGTGGAAGTGAACGGCGGGCGGATCGCCGCCTCACTCGGATCGTAGTCCGGCCGTTCCGCCACGCCGGAGTGGTCATAGCCGGTGAAGCGGCTATCCAAGCGGCCCACCATCACGCCTTGATCGCGCATCAGCTCCGCCCGGAAGTGCCCGGCGTCGACGCGTAGATTGCTCCGGTCAATATAAGTTTTGGATAGCCCGGTGTAACGAGCCAGATGGTCGATGGTATCCGCACGCTCTTGCCCGGTCAGCTTGTCGCCTTTGGCCAGCGCCTGGAGGTATTGGGTCCCGGCCCATTGCTCCACTTCATCAATCGTCTTATCCAGGCTTTGTTCCAGGTCTGGCGCCAGCTTCTTGTGGTACCAAGCGGTGGCCGTGAAAGTTGGAAGGTAAAGGGCGTAGGGCAGATCGTTGCCCTGGGTAAACAGCAGCGTCTCAAAATTCAGCACGGTTGAGATCAGGACCACACCATTGAGCGCGATGCCGTGATCCACCAGGTAGCCGGAAAGGCCGGCGGCCCGCGTCGTGCCGTAACTCTCACCGGCAAGGAACAGCGGTGAAGTCCAGCGCTGGTAACGTGTTAGATAGAGGCGGATGAACTCGCCGACGGAGGCAATGTCGCCCTTCACGCCCCAAAAGTCCTTTCCGTACTCCTTCTTGGTTACCCGGCTGAAGCCGGTGCCAGCCGGATCGATGAAGACCAAGTCCGTCATGTCCAGCCAGGTGTATTGGTTGTCATTCAGGTGGAAAGGTGGGCGAGGCATTTTGCCATTGGGCAGCAGATCCACGCGCTTGGGGCCAATCGCTCCCAGGTGTAGCCAGACCGAGGCTGACCCAGGACCGCCGTTGAAGGCAAAGGTCAGTGGCCGCCGCCCGGGGTTTGGAGGATTGTCCAGCGTGTAGGCCACGAAGAACATGTGGCCTTCGGTGACGCCGTCGGAGTTGCGGATGGGCAGCTTGCCCGTGGTGGCCGTGTAGCTGAGCGTCCGCCCGCCCACCTGGATTTGGTGATGCGTCACCACCGGTGGCTTTCCGGGCTTTTGGGGTACTTTCTCAGGCACTCCGGGCTTGGCTGGCGGATGCATCTGGGTTGGATTCGGCGGTCCCTGCCGCAAGCCGACACCTTGGGCGGCTGCCGCTGGGGGCAGGCAGAAGTAATAGGCAGAAAGGCACAGCGCAAAAAAAAGAAGACGCATACGACGCATGGAAAATCCCTCCGTGACAAGACTGGCATATTGACATTGAAGACCGCCCTTCGACAACTGGAAAATATAGTTCCTCCTGAGCGAAGATGTCATGGGCCTTTGGCCCGCCACGGTGCATGAAAATGCCCCAAAGGATATGTAGGGGCGACCCTTGTGGTCGCCCGTGGGCGGGCACCATGTCCGCCCCTACGTCCGGCACGGCGGACTGTGTGCTATAAATGCAGTTCTGGAGATGACAATGAAGACATGGCGATTGAGGGCATTTGCTCTTGGGCTTGCAACCCTGGCTACCCTGGCCGCTGCCGTCCCTGCTTCCGCCTGGGAAAAAGAACCGCTTTCCGTTTATCAACAGCGCCGCGCCGCGCTGGTTGCTCAAGCCGGCGATGGTGTGGTGGTGCTGATGGGTTATGAAGGAGAAGACGTTGCGGCATCCGTCACCACCTTCCGGCAGAATGAGAACTTCTACTATCTCACCGGTTGGAACCAACCAGGCGCCATGCTGCTACTGGTACCCAAAACGCGCCGTCGGGAGGATAAGGACGGGCCGGTGGAAATGGCCAAGGAAATCCTTTTCATCCCGCCGCACAACTATCGCGCCGAGCGATGGAACGGGCCGGTGCTTGGCCCCAATGATGCGGACGCCACGGCGCAGACGGGATTCGCCACCGTGGAGAGCACCACGCGATTCCACTCCGAGTTGCTAAAGGCACTCAAGGATTTTCCCAAGCTTTACACGGAACTGACGCCGCAACTCGAAAGCGGCGAGGATTGCTTCCAGCAGCAGGAAGTGGCCACCCTTCGCAAGATCGCCCCGCTCGCCAAGCTGGAGGATGTGCGCCCTGACCTCACCGCTTTGCGCGAGGTGAAATCGCCTACGGAAATTGCTTTGATCCGCAAGGCCGTTGCCGCTTCCGAGGCCGGGCAGATTGCGGCCATGAGGGCCGTGAAGCCCGGCGTGTGGGAATATCAAATTGCGGCGCTGATGAAATACGAATTCGAGAAGCGAGGCTGCGAATGGCCTTCTTATCCTCCCATTGTCGGCTCCGGTTTCTACTCCACCGTGCTGCATTACGACGAGGATTCCCACCAGATGGCAGATGGCGATGTGGTGGTGATGGACGTGGCTGGCTCCTACAGCGGCTACGCCAGTGATATAACTCGCACGCTACCCGTGAACGGCCACTTCACGCCCCGCCAGCGGGAGGTTTATGACATTGTGCTGGGCGCGCAGCAAGCGGCGATTGCCGCCGCCAAGCCGGGGATGATGATCGTGGGCCGCAGCAAGGATAGCCTCTATAAGATCGCCTTCGATTACATCAACAGCCACGGCAAGGACTTGCACGGCAAGCGGCTGGGCCAGTACTTCATCCACGGCCTTAGCCATTCGGTGGGACTGAACGTCCACGATCCGATGAACTACACGGACCCGCTCCGGCCCGGCATGGTGGTCACCGTGGAGCCTGGCATCTACATTCCTGATGAGAAAATCGGCGTGCGCATTGAGGATATGATCCTGATTACGCAGGACGGGGCGGAAGTCCTGACGCGCGCTTTGCCCAAGGACCCGGACCAGATTGAGAAGATCATGGTGGCGAGGTAAGGAACATCATTCTCTTGCTCTTGCCAGCGGGAATCGATAGAACCCGTCATTCCCGCGTAGGCGGGAATCCGCCGCTTGCCTGTAGCGGCATGGACCCCCGCCTTCGCGGGGGTCCATAGGCGCGAGTTGTCGCTGCGGCTGGGCGTGTTGAATTCCCTCGTCACTTTTCGCTGACTGCAATCGTATATTTCATGAAAGAGCGCGAAGAATCCAGGAAACCCTGTTGGCTCAAGGAATTGCAAGGGGACTCGTAACCTTGCCACCTATCGTCGAGGAAACGGAAAGCCCGGTGAGTGAAGAGCTGTGGCCAGGGTCGAGCTTTGAGGAGATCTTCCTGGAGCATTACGGCCACATCGTCGCGGCGCTCTATCGTCTGCTCGGAGACCGCAGCAGGGCTCTGCAGAAACTCGATGCATAAGTCATTTAGATTCAGCATTCGCTCTCCTCTGGCGACGCGTCGAGTTTCTGCCAATTATGGGCAGCCGCAAGGCTGTGATCGCTCAGAAGCACAGCTTGGAGAAGATCAACTGAGCTTTCGCGTGGCGGCCAAAAGTGAATTGCCCCAAATCATCCGCTACCTGGTGGACCAGGGCGCGCAGATTTTCGAGGTCACTCCCAGCCAGCCTTCACTCGAGGAGATCTTTCTTCAGGTCATTGGCAAGGACAGCGTGCTATGAGGGCCATCCCCGTGATTGCCGGCCTGACGTTTAGAGAGGCGGCGCGCAAGAAGCTCCTGTGGATGGCGCTCGCCGCCGGAGCTGCCTTTCTCACGCTGTTTGGGATTGGTCTGCACTACCAGGCGAAAGACCTTGCCGCTCGCTCCAATGCCATCATCCGCGGGCCGGCGCTTGAATCCATGCTGATGGTAGGCCTTTATGCCACGGACTTGCTGGCCGTATTAATGACGGTGCTCACCTCTGTCGATACGCTCTCCGGCGAGCTGGAATCGAATACCCTGCAGGCGTTGGCGGCCAAGCCCATCACCCGGCGTGAGATTCTGTTGGGCAAGTGGCTGGGCCTGGCGGCCATGCTGACGGTTTACGTCCTGTTAATGACGGGAGGGATCGCCCTGATCGCCAATAGCATTGGCGGCGTCCGTCCGCGTCATTTTGCGAACGGCCTGGGCCTAATCTGGCTGGAATGCCTCCTCATGCTTTCCGTGACCTTGCTGAGCGGAACTTTCCTTTCCACACTCACCAACGGTGTGCTGGCGCTGGGCTTGCACGGCCATGCCTTCCTTGGCGGATGGGTGGAGCAGGCCGGCGCAGCCCTGCACAGCCCGCGCGCCGTGAATGTAGGGATCGTGGCAAGTCTTATCATGCCCACCGAATCGCTGTGGCGGCGCGCCGCGTTTCAAATGCAATCGCCGTTGATCAATGCTCTTGGATTCTCTCCGTTCAGCACCCTTTCAGTGCCAAGCAGGGCGAGGATTGGCTACGCTCTGGTTTACTGGCTGGTTGCCCTCCTCCTGGCCCTGTGGCGATTCTCACGCCTGAATTTTTAGCGCCCTGCAACAGGGACCGGCCTTGTGCCCGTCCTGCGTGGAGGCAACCCCCGCCTCAACGGCCGCCAAAACATCACGACAACAATTTATGGGCTTATTGGCCGTGTGGCCGGTACTTGAGGATGTAGACTGCTCCGATGATTCCGAGTAATCCACCCCACCAAATGGGCGCGTGGAGGTTAGAGAGAATCGTCGAGGGCGGATGTGAGATTTCATAAATGCCGGTCACAAAAATGATGACTCCATACGTGAGAAGAATCAATCCGATGAAGAACCACACGGGTAGCATGTGGCGCTTGCTTGGTTTTTCGTCGATCAAGTCCACTGCAATTTGCCGGCCGGAGCCGCCACCGCCCCGCTTCTTGTTCATTTCCGATTTTTGATCCATCGGTTTCTCTCCTCGTCGTAAATCTACCAGAACACCCATTGCAAGAACAAAAAGACCAGCAGGGCTACGCCCGCCCAAAAGATGGGCCGCTGCCAGAGCGCCAGATGCCCTTCCGAAGGCAGCTCAGTTTGGCCGTAGACGAGACCTTTCAGGGATTCCACCGGCTGCGGCCGTGTGACATAGCTCACCACAACCGTTACGATGACGCAGATGATCCAAGACCACAGGGCGCGATACATGTTCTCCGCCATGGCCCGGGCGTGAGCAGACAAAGCGACATAGGCAAGCGCCCGCGGATTCAACTTCACCAGCGTGAACATGCTCACGGAGGAAACCGTGCCGGCGAGCAGTCCCCAAAATGCTCCCCAGCCGGTGATGCGCTTCCACAGCATCCCCAGCAGGACCGTTCCGAAGAGCGGCGCGATGAAGAAACTGAACAGCGCCTGGACGTAGTCCATGATGCTGGCAAATTGCATCACCAGATAAGCAGCGCCGATGCTCAAAACCACACCCGTCATGGTGCACCAGCGGCCCATTGACAAGTAGTGCGAATCCGACGCGCCCTTGCGGATGAAGGCGCGATACAGGTCATAAGTCCAGACCGTAGAGAACGCGCTCACGTTGCCCGCCATGCCGGACATGAAACCGGCGATCAATGCGGTCACGCCCAAGCCCAAAAGTCCCGGCCCGCAATACCGGGCCAGCATCAGGGGCAAAACCTCGTTGTAACTGTGCAGGCCCGGGGCGCTCCCGATGGCGCTCTGCGGAACCAGGTGGTAGGGCAGCACCGCCAACGCCAGCAGCCCGGGCAGAATGACGATGAACGGCACGGCCATCTTAAAGAAGGATCCGATGACGGGCGCCATTTTTGCCGCGCGGATATCCTTGGCGGCGATCACCCGCTGGATCACCAGAAAGTCCGTGGTCCAATAACCAAAGGAGAGCGTCATGCCCAAGCCGAACACGATGCCCGTCCAGTGGATGCCCATGGGGTTATCCGAGAAGTGGCCGAGACCGCGCCAGAGATGGGTGAAGTCCTGTTGCGGAAAATTCCGGTGGATGCGTGCCACCAGTCCTGTCCATCCGCCCGCCTCCACCAGCCCCAGGATGGGGATGAGCAAGGCGCCGAACCAGATCAGGAAGAATTGCACCACCTCGTTGAAGATGGCGGAGAAAAGGCCGCCCAGCGTGACATAGATGCCGACCGTGATCGACGAAACCCAAATGCTGAAGTTGAGGTTCCAGCCCAGCATCACTTTCAACACCAAGGCCATGGCAAACATATCCACGCCGGACATCAGCAACGTCATGATTGCGAAGCAGACGGCGCTGAGGCCGCCGGTGGCTTGACCGTAGCGGAGGTGAAGGTAGCCGGGAACGGAGTGAGTCTTGGAGATGTAATAGAACGGCATCATGACGATGGCCAGAAAGAGCATGGCGGGAATCGCGCCCATCCAATACCAGTGTGCGGCCAGGATTCCGTATTGATAGGCCGAGCCGGCCCATCCCATCAGCTCGAGCGCGCCGAGGTTGGCGGAGACGAAGCTCAACCCCGCCACCCAAGCCGTCATTTCGCGGCCTGCCAGGAAGAAGTCTTTGCCGCTCTTGGTGTATTTTTTCAGGTAAAGGCCAATGCCAATGACCATGGCGAAATAGATAGCGATAATCGCGAAATCGACGGGGTGGGGGGAAAGTGTTTTGGCGCTCGCGGAGGGCGCCGCGAAAAGCCATGCGAAGGAGAGGTGCAAGAATCCAAAACCCGGGGTCATGGTGGCTCCTTGCCAGTCAGGGTCAGCGAAGAGCGGGTTCGCTGGATCGATCCAACGTTAAAGTTTGGATGGCAGTGGGGCAGTTTGCTGTAGCGGCAGTCTCTGACCGCCGGAAGCTATTGAAAAACAAAACTCGGCGGTCAGGGACCGCCGCTACAGCAGCGAAAATGCATCACTATCGTGTGGATTACGGTTTCATCCCCTGGGCCCTAAAATGAGTTGTTCCCAAGCTCGTATCCTTAACTAATTCGCGCCATATTTTGGCCCAACACGCGGGAAAATGCATTCGAAAACCAATTCCCCGGGCCGGGGTGTTAAGTCCTGAACAGTGCGACGGTGCCCTCTTAGCCTCCGCCCACTTGCCCGTATGTCGAATGGTAGCGATCATACCATTTGCGAACTTCCTGGCGCGGAAGCGGCTGCGGCTTGCCAAGCAAAAGCGCAAGATGACAGGTTTTGGCCACATCTTCCAGCATCACGGCGGCCTTCAGCGCCGCGCGCGGCGTGGGTCCAAAAGCAAAAGCGCCGTGATGAGCCAGGAGGATGGCAGGCGCCTGGTTCATGTACTTCAAAATAGCTTCGCCCATCGCGTCGCCCGTGTTATCGGTGTAAGGAGCACACGGGATCTCTTCACCGAATTCATCGGCGATGGCCGTGAGATAAGCAGGAATGGACCGGCCCAACAGGGCAAAACTGGTGGCGTAATTCGAGTGGGTGTGGATGATCCCGCCAATCTCCGGGCGGTGGCGATAGATATAAAGGTGATGGCAGAGATCCACGGACGGCTTCCACCTGCCTTCAATCTTGTTACCGTCCATGCCGGTCAGCACTAGGTCCTCAGGCGTGAGCTTTTCGTAGTCCATGCCACTGGGCTTGATGACGACACGCTTCCGTTCCGGGTCGATGCCGCTGGCGTTACCGCTGTGCATGGTCACCAACCCCGCGCGGAATATACCCAGGTTTGCTTCCCACACTTCCTGGCGCAGATCGTCGAGTCTGTCCATCATGGGCACATCACCATCAGCCATCCGGCGTCAGCCATCATCAAGAAAAGCCACGTGTGCTGCAACGCGATGGCTGAGCGCCGCGTTTCGTAAGTTCGCTCACGTATTCTCGCACCCCCTCACCCGGCGCTGCGCGCCACCCTCTCCCCGCTTGCGGGGAGAGGGGCTGGGGGTGAGAGGTTGTTGAAGAACGTTGCAAGAATACGTCACCGTAATTGCGAATGGTGGTACTGAGCGCCGGCCGCTGCCTTATTCCTTCGCGGCTCTTTGTTGCAAAGCCTTCAGCCGCTTCATCACGTCATTCGCGCCCCGACCAAAATAGTCGTGCAGCCCCTGGTATTCTGCGAACAGCTCATTGTAAAGCTCATGGTGAGCGGGGCGGGGCCGGAAAGTGGACTTCTGGAGCCTGGCCATGCATTCAGTGGCCTCAAAGATCGTGGAATAACCGCCGGCTTCGCGCCCGGCCGCGACAGCCGCGTGCATCGCCGAACCATGAGCTGGGCAGGTGAGCAGGTTGCCGGCGAGGAAGATTTCCCGGCCGGTCACGTCTGCGAAGATTTGCATCAGCAGCCGGTTCTTTTCCGGCAGGCCGCCGCACGCCACCAGGCGCTCCACCGGCACTCCGCCTTTTTCAAACGCTTCGATGATTTGCCGTGTACCGAATGCGGTGGCCTCAATGAGCGCCCGGAAGATTTCCTCGGGCCGCGTCGAAAGCCGTAAGCCCAGCAAAACTCCCGTCAAGTCCGTGTCCACCAGAATCGAACGGTTCCCGTTCAGCCAGTCGAGCGCCAAAAGTCCGGATTCGCCCGGCTGGAGTTTGGCGGCAAGCTTTTCGAGCAGGGCGGCCACCGTCATCTTATGCCGCCGGGCTTCACGGGCATAAGGCTCTGGAACGCCCTGTTCGAAGAACCATGCAAAGATATCGCCTACGGCCGATTGGCCGGCTTCGAATCCCCACAGGCCGGGCACCACTCCGTCCTCCACCGTGCCGCACATGCCTTCCACCTCGCGCCGCGCCGGTCCCAGCAGGATGTGGCAAATGGAGGTGCCCATAATCATCACCATAGCCCCCGGCGCGGTGACCGAACAGGCGGGCGCGGCGACGTGGGCATCCACATTGCCAATTGAAACCGGCGTTCCGGCGGGAAGGCCGGTTTTCCGCGCCCATTCGGGCGTCAAGCCGCCAGCCCGCGCCCCTAGCGCGTAGAAAGTATTTCCTACCTTTTCCTCAATCACATTTTCCATGCGGGGATGCAAGGCGGCGAAGAATGGATGCGAAGGGAAGCCTTGTCCTTTCACCCACATGGCCTTGTAACCCGCGGTGCAAAGGTTGCGCTTCTCCTCACCCGTCAATTGCCAGACAATCCAGTCCGCAGCTTCGATAAAGCGGCCGGTGGCATCGTAAATCTCCGGCGCCTCATTCAGAATTTGGAGTAGCTTGGAGAAGAACCACTCTGAGGAATAGCGCCCGCCGTAAGTGCGGATGAACTCCTCGTTACGTTCGCTGCCAATTTGATTGATGCGGTTCGCTTCCGGCTGCGCCGCGTGGTGCTTCCACAGTTTTACCCAGGCATGGGGTTGTTTCCGGTAGCGCGGAATCATGCAAAGCGGCGTACCGTCCTGCTGGGTGGGCAGTGGGGTGGAGGCGGTGAAGTCCGTCCCAATCCCAATGATGGCGGCGGGCTTTACGCCCGCGGCTTTTAAGGCTTTGGGAACGCCGATCTCTACCACCTGCAAATAATCGCGGGGATTCTGCAGCGCCCAATCCGCCTCAAGCCGCCGGCCGCCGGGAAGCTTTTCATCAATCACACCATCGGTGTAGGGAACGATCGCCGATCCGGCAATCTCTCCGTTGGACACTCGTACCACGATCACCCGGCCCGATTCCGTGCCGTAATCGATCCCAAGAGCAAAATGCGCTGTCGCTTTGTGAGCTACCTTTTTAGCCGGCACGGTTGAATGGGTCCAGCAGAAGCCCCCGACGAACTCATCAAGAATCCCGATTCTCTCCCTTTACCGCCTGGGCTCGGGCGGTCCGTAACTCTTCGCGGCATCAAAACTCAAGCGCCCAAGCTAATGGAATGGCCCTTCCTTGTCAAGTGATGTTCTGTCTGCGCGAGGTCTCGCCTGGAGAGATGTGGAGTTTGCTGCAACGCAGTCATCAGCCCGCGAACTCAGCGCCGGGAAAAAAGCCGGGGTTGGGCATGAGGTACACTACACACCACAACGACGGCGCGAAGGGAGAAATTCACGACGCGAGTCAATTGAATCGCACTTCATCGATTTGAAAACGGAATTTGCCCGGCGCCGGTCCACCGGAAAGCAGCAAACCCGCTATTTGATGCGGATCACTACCGGCGAACGAAGCCAGCGGGAAGGTGTAAGGTTTCCAATCCGGACCGGCCACAAAACTCTTGATCGCGGGAACCGGTCCGGTGTCACTTGAGAAGAGCATGATGCGATAAGTCTTGCCATCGCCCTTTGCCCAGAAGCTGATTTCCTTCTTGTTTGAAAGGTCAGCGGGGCCGAACGGCTTGGAACCGGGCATAAACATAGCGCCTGCCCAGGGATAGCTCGATCCGGGCACGATTTCCCCGGTTATCAGCAGGCTGCCCGGGCTTCCCTGTGCTCCGCCGCTGACGACTCCCATTTGTGCGGTCGACTTCCCACCCATCATTGAATCGGTTGAAACTTGCCACCCCACGCCGAATTGGGCGCTGGCACTCCCCTGGTCAAAATCGCTGACTAATCCTGATTCCGAGCCCGCGGGAGCCGTTTGGCCCGCAGTTGCGGAAGACTTGTGACTTGCCGCCGGTTTGGTCATGAGGTTGTATGACTTCGAAAAAGACGAGGAAACGTTACCCCTCGCATTCATCCAGCCACCGATGATGAGGAAGGGCACGATAAAGGTGGCCGCCAGGAATTTATTGGAGCGGGGGATGCGTTCCTCTTTTTCCCAACGGAAGAGCTTCCAGGCAAACAACAGTCCGAAGATTCCGGAAATCAATAAAGCAGCCAGTTCCGGCCAATAAGCCGACAACGGCTCGGACGTGGACATGACACCCTGGAAGGCGTTCACCAGATAAGTTGCAGGCAGGAACGCGGCCACCTCTTGAAGCCAATGGGGCAGAACGGGCAGCGGAATGGTGGCACCCGAAAGGAAGAGCAGCGGAAACCAAACGACGTTGTTATAAACCTGGGCTTCCTGCATGGTGTTGGCGATGCTGCCGATGGTGAGGCCAAATCCCGCGAAGGCAAATGATCCGATGGTGACCAGAATCAGCAGGTCGAACAAGCTGATGGTGAGCGGCATGTGGAAAATGATCATGGCGCAGAAGAGCAGCAGAGCAATGGTAGGCAGAAGGAGCAGGTAATTAGAGAGAAGGCTGCTCACCACCATGTCGCCCGCGCCGATTGGGGCCAGGCGGAAGCGGCGCAGGCTGCCCCGTTCGCGCTGCATCACGGATTGCAAGCCTAGCCCCCAGAAGGCGCTGCCCATCACTTGCAACACCACCACCGGGCCAAAGAAATAGGCAACCGTCATGGGATTGCCGCCGGCGAAGATCCCCGCATAAGTGAAAAGAAAAATCAGCGGAAAGATAAAAGTGAAGAAAAGCGCCGTCTTGGTGCGTGTGACCAGCCGGATGTTATTCCATGCGATGCTGAGAGCTGCCATAGAACCTCGATTTCGGATTTTTGCGGGTGCGCCGGATGGTGGGCGGGGTTGCCGCGGGCGCGCCGTTGGTCGTGGCCGTAGCGCCGCCCTTTAGGGCGGCATATACCGGGCTGAAGCCCGGCGCTACGGTGGCATCCGTGCCGAACAAACACCGGCAATTGTTTGCCGATGTTCGGCGGTAAGCGCCTAAGACGAATCCTCGCCAGAAAGCTTTCGTCCGGTCATTTTGACAAACACATCCTCCAGGCTGGGCTGAGCGATGTGAAGGTCAACCAGCTCGTTGCCTTCCGATTCAAGAAACAGGACGAGGGCCTTAATGGCCTTGGCAATCGGATCAGCCTGAATCAAGTAGCCGCCGCCGGTTTCCTGGCATTCCCGGACGGCCTCCAGTTGCTTCAGCCGCTCGACGCTGACCGGCTGGGCGAGCTTCACTTCCAAGTGAGCCCCCTGCCCGGAGTGATTGATCAATTCCCGTGGCGTGCCGATGGCCGCAACCAACCCGTGATCGACAATGGCGACGCGGTCGCAGAGCCGCTCCGCCTCCTCGATATAATGCGTGGTGAGGAGCAAGGTGCGTCCTTCTGCATGCAACCGCTCCACCAGCGCGTAAATCTCCCGGCGCACTTGCGCATCCAAGCCCACGGTCGGCTCATCCAACAACACCAACTCCGGATCGTTGACCAAAGCCAGAGCCAGGGCGAGGCGCTGCTTTTGGCCGCCGGAAAGCGTCTCGTAGAGCGCCCGGCGCTTTTCGGAAAGCCCGAATTGGTCCAGGAGCTTTTCCACCGGGACGGACCGCCGGTAAAATCCACCGTACAGGCGAAGTGCCTCTTCCACCCGGATCTTGTCAGGAAGCACTGTTGCCTGCAACTGCGCGCCAATTCTCTGCTTTAAATCCCGGCTTTGGCGGAACGGGTCCAGGCCGCAGACCCGAACCTCGCCACCATCCGCCTGGCGCAGTCCTTCAAGAATTTCAAGGGTGGTGGTTTTCCCGGCGCCATTGGGACCGAGCAGTCCGAAGACCTCACCCTTTTTGATCTCAAAATTGATGCCACGCAGCGCCTCCACCGGTCCATAGTGCTTTCGGACCTCGCGCACTTCCACCACCACGCCATTTCCATTCGATTGGGTCATAGCTCCATTTTAGGGGCGGGCCTAACGCCCACCCGCGTTTTTGCTGCTAGCATCGCTCCGCAGCATCAATCTTCCATACGGACGAGAAGGAGAGAAAATTGCAAATTACTATTTCCGTTTTTGAGTGAAATGCCTGGCAACCAACAGAAGGCTGGCTCGTGCCGGGCTTCGCTCTCTTCCGTGAACATCGCTGAGGGAAAGCAGGAGGACCGCTCCGACGCCTAGTACGATTGGTAGTAGGTCAGTTTGCTGGTGCGGTGGTCTCTGACCGCCGAAAGCTGTTGAAGAATAAAGTTCGGCGGTCAGAGACCGCCGCACCAGCAGCAAAAATGGTCCACTACCTACGGCTGTGACTTATTGCAATCTTGCGAACAGGGCCGGTGAGGGAGTGGCCGGATTTCCGGGAGATTCACCAACCACCTCAACCTGCAACTCGCCGGACGGCATGGGGCGCAATGTGAGCCGTCGGACCCGCGCTCCAGTGTCAAAAGCAACGCTCGCTTCATCCTGATTTAGAATCGTCCGTTGTTCTCCCCAGTCGCAGTCCGAAGGTTTGCACACCCCCCAGGCATGAACCAGAAGTTGACTGCCGTCTGCCGCGATCCGCAATTTGTGGATTCCATGCTGTCCAACCTTGCCCAGGTTCGTCCAAGTCCCTAGGAAATCGGCGACGGAGACTTGTATCTGACCGAAATAAGCGGGCGGGTCGCTGGGTTTTCCAAGGTATTTATCCACGGCGGAGGCCGAGAAAGTGCCGGAGTCCGGGTCGAGCAGTACGGGGCTGGAGTTCAGGTCCGCGTGTGATTTCGATTCGTCCGCCGAGGCCGTCAGATCTTGATTGGAGTGGACCAGGAATCCGAGAGCGACGAACAAGCAGCCAACCAAACTCAACAACAGGCGGCGGCCCTGACCGGTATGAATCCTCTGGTTGAGGCCGCCAACTATGGCCACAGCCAGAATCACCAGGCCAATCAGGACAAGCAGATCCGCGGATGGGGTATTGAGCACATGGTCCAGCATCTTCGCCATCTGCCATTCTTCTTTGTGAATAGCCCCGCAAGGATTAGGACCTTGGATCTCCCCTCACCCAGCGCTGAGCGCCACCCTCTTCTTCCCCGTGGGGTGAGGGGTCATTGGGTTATTGAAGCGCGTTGTAAGAATACGTCAACGTAATTACGAACGGCAGTACCTAAGTTTTGCGAACCGTGAACCGCGATGTGCAGCAGTAAGGTGCGAATCGCGGCGGCAATATACTCCCGCATACAACTCGGAGCCTAGCACCCAGACCCCGGCGAGTCAAGCGAAGGCGAGCTTGAGTAGCGGGTCACTTTGCTGTAGCGCCGGTGTCCTCACCGGCGGATTTCGGCACTGAAGGCAGCGCGGCTTTAGGAGATCGCAGGGGACGAGCGCCGCCTCCACCGTAAGTGAACAGTATTGGGATTCGCGGCGTTTCTCCTATGCGGATTGGGTTGGAAGAAATTTTTCGTTTTGGAAGCGTTTGGAACGGATGTTCACCTTTAAGTCGGCGAGGGTTTTCCCGCGCAAGTTGCTGCGCTCTAACGGGGTTTACGGCGTTCGGGCAGCTTCTTGCGCGTGACCACACGGATCTCCCGGTGCGGCAGCACCTCCGGCAGACGGATGTCCAGCGCTTCGAGCAGAGCGCGGCAAGGTGCACTGGGGGTGGAGATCCGTAAGCAATGGTTGCCGCCCTCCACCTTCATTTCCGTGGAGCACAGTGTCTGCAGTTGGTGCAATCCCTCTTCGACCGTCGCATCCAACGGAGTCCAGGCCCGGCTGAGTTCCCGCCGGATCAGATACACCAACATTACCACCAGGACGTGACCGCGGGTATGCGCCGCCGTGCGCACGTGAATAGGGCGTGTCTCCAGGTGGGCCGTCTTCGAGGTGCGGAAAGCTTGCTCCACTTCGGCTAAGTCCTTGTAGCGATCATGCACCACCTGCTGGGAAGCGGCGCTTTCCGGAAGATCGGTCTTGATGACATAACAGCCGCCCCGCCG
>DATKST010000169.1:0-3884 GCA_035531475.1 Terriglobia bacterium | reverse complement strand
GTCCCCTCGCCGCGCCGCCAATGCCACCTTCGCCTTGAATTCCCCACTGTACCGCTTCCGGGTCGTCGCCATCTCTCCTCCTCTCCAACGACCCCGAAATTCTAGCTTAACCACTGGTCCAGTTTTTGGGGTAGATCATAGCCCAGCCCGGTTGAGCGTGAGCTGAGGCAACGATGCCCTGGTTTTTTAGAGACCGAAGCGGCCGCGCAAGCCCGGCATTCAAATGAAGAACCGTACCAGCGCTTCAATCGGATGATGCGCTGGATTGGGGATCACGAGTTTGCTCGCGCTAGGGAGCAGGGCTGGTTCGGTGCGCTTATCTATCAGGCGCGTCCTCCATCCAAGATACGCGCGGGTGGTGGACTACTGGCACCGCTGGGAGGCGTTACGGTCAAATCATCCCCGTTCCCGGTATCCGTCCTTTGAACAGTGGCGGGCTGCTGCGGACGCCTATACGTTCGAGCCAGAGGAAAGCTAGAGGCTCGAGGATTCGGATTGTCAGCCGATGCCTCAGCAGACGCCGGAGCAGTGTTGCAGCTTTTGACGTGGCGAAAATAACCATTCCCTGGAATCACGCGCCCGCAACTCGGACATGATTTGCGCTCAGCTAAATGCTGGCGAGATCCCCTCCAGGCCTCCGGCTGCCTCTTCTTTTCCTCGAGCCAATCAAGTACCTGCGGATCACACTCATCTGCGTTGATCTTCTCAGGATGCTCCTCACAAAACGTCTCGACTGCTTCCGAACTGATTCGCACGCCTGACCGAGCGCTGGCTTTGCGTTTTCCTTGGCCGTTCGGGTCGCCAAACAGACCTTTCCGAAACCACGCGCGCACGATGCTGTCACTGACGCCCAGGAGTCTGGATATGCGATGGAGGCTGTAGTCCTTGGGGAAACGCACTTTGGACTTCACTCCGTTGCTGGACAATTTCTGGCGCACCGCCGCCTCGCTCCTTTTGAGCTTTCGCGCGATGCTTCGAGCCTGCTTCATTTCCGCCTCCCATAAGAGTTTCCCTTCCTCACCGCCCGTCCACGGCCTTGGCGTTTCCGATTGCGTCAAGAGTCCCAGTTGGGCGGCTTTGTACCAAACCGACCGTGGCTTCCAGTCCGGGTGGCGGGCCAACAGTTCCTTGACCGCCCGGTGCGCCCCCGCTCGTCCCTGGGCATATTGGGCACGTAGAAACTCGATGTCTTCCTCCGTCCAGACGGTGTGCCGCCACGGCACTTCGCGGTTGCCGTTGCGCACCCATCGAAGGCGATCCCAAATCTCGCTACGCCTTCGCCCTGGCCAACCTTTCAGGATCGCTTCAATGGCCGCGTTGACCTCCTGCCGCGTCCCTTGCGCAACCGAGCGGAGAATCTCGTCGATCTCGTTGACCCGCGGAAGATTCCGCAACGGTATGGGCGCATCCTTGGGTGAATGACGGACCGCCTCATCTTCCGCCATGATGATTACTCCCGAAGCGCCCTCCACGCTTCCTTGCCAGACCCGCTGGCTGCTACCGTAATAGCTCCCTGAAACCGCCAAACGTTACACTCCTTCGGCAAGAATTCGCCGGGCGCTCATTACCGGGATAGAATGGGAGTCGGCGACCGGGGCAACTGGCCCCATGGGAAATCAACGGGAGTAAGATCCGTGACCGCCCCTGCCAATCCCGACCCTCCGTCTGAAATGCAGCTTGAGCTGCCTTTTGCCTCCAGGCAGCCCGATGAGCAGGGAATCCGCGCCCTGTTCGACGACGACGGCGCCCGCGCGTGGATTGGCCAGTTGTGGAGCCTCCATCAAGGCTTGTTGCTGGAACTGGCCCACTTTCACCTGCGCGACTGGGATCGCGCTCAGGAGGTGGTTCAGGACACCTGGGTGGACTTCCTGAAGAGCCTTAACCGGTTCGAAGGGCGGTGCTCGGCCAAGACCTGGCTGGTGCAGATCCTGAAGCGCTGCATCAAGAAAGAGCAGCGGCGGGCGATTTTCAGCCGGGCGAGAGAGGCATTAATTGGGGTTGTTGAAGCGGGGCGTGACGAGCATTATGGTGGGAGAGCACCGTCGAGGGCAAACGAAAGCCCGGAGCATGCGCTTGTTGCGCAGGAGCGCCTGGAACAGATTTTACGGGCGGGCCGGGCTCTTCCCAAACGGCAGGCCGAAGTCTGGATCATGAGGGACGTGTATGAATGGACCTCGGAGGAAGCTTCAGCCGCTCTCGCCCTCAGCCCGGCAAACCAGCGGATCTTGCTGCACCGCGCGCGGCAAAAGTTGAGAGTGGAGTTGCATCGCTACTTCGGCGAGACGCCGCCAGCCCGGTCTGGTGGTATTTAATCTCATGACTTGCAAAAACCTTGAAGGCCTGATTACGGAGTATCTGGAAGAAGCCTTCTCGACGCCTGCCCGGGCCGACTTTGAGGCGCACTTGGCGGCGTGTCCAGATTGCCGGAAACATCTCGACGAGACGCGTGATTTGATTGGGGCTTCGCATGATCTCGGCGGCAAGCTCAACCAAGAGTGGCGCGCTCGTGCCGGTGAGACTGAAGAGCAGTTCTTAGAGGGACTGCAGGCCAGAGCCCTGAAAGAATCAAGCGCCGCCAAGAAGCGTTATCCGAAGCTGGCCCCCGCCGTTGCCGCAGTGGTAGTTATTGCAATTGCCGCCGGCGTCTGGTTCCACGTGCAAACCGCCAGAAGGGCCGCACAGCCCCAAAATCTTACCATCGACCTCAGCCATTGGTCGCGCCTGCGCGGTGGCGAGCAGCCCCAGCAGGCGCCGAAGGTTCTGAAGCGAGCCCTCCTGAACCTGACCATTCTGCAGCCAGTTGGCACATTGCCCGGGAAATTCCAGGTGGCGGTCTGGAAGAACGGCAGAGTGCTGGCCCAGGGCACAGCCAGCGCACAATTTACGAACGGTCTCACCGCTCTTCACCTGCGGTTGGACTTAAGCCGCCTAAAGAAGGGCGATTATATTCTTGCGATCCGCAAAGATAATTGGGAGAGCTGGGAAGAATACCCGGTGGTCGTTCGGTGACAAGTTCACATCGCTTGGGCGTTGCCACTTGCCGCTTAAGCTGAATCTCAACGCTTTCCGCCTTTCTGCCTTCTTGATAACTACCATCTTTCGAATTGGTTAACCGCCTATGGTGCTCGGCCGGCAAGTGG
Organism: Terriglobia bacterium; assembly: GCA_035531475.1. Lineage (GTDB taxonomy): Bacteria > Acidobacteriota > Terriglobia > UBA7540 > UBA7540 > CALCEB01. The sequence continues at coordinate 744 of DATKST010000169.1, read as the reverse complement.
GCTGCCTCGCCGCATTGCGACCCTCGTCTGTAGCCAGAGTCGCCTCACGGCGCGTTTGCAGTTGCCATCGCTGAGCACGCCAACGATCAGGTGTGCGGAAATTTGACAGAAATCCCCTTCGTGTTCAGCATTGAACCGTGTTGGCAGTGCGCTCTCGCATCTGGGCATTGCCTGCGGGGGGTAGACCGAAATGAAAGATCGCCTCGGCTTTGGAAAACGTCGTATGGGTTCATGTTCATCCACATGGAACCCAAACTGATCTGGAGGGTACCCAATGAGTAGGGACGACGCGGCAATTCAGTCTGTTACGGCAAGTGAAGCGCCGACGCGATCCAACAATAGCGACCGCGGACTCCGGTTGAACCCGTCGCCGCCTGCTTTCTCTTTTGATTCAGGAGATCTGTTAGTCAACAGAGAATCGGGAATCGGAAATGAGGGGATAAACCGCCTTTTGACCGTGGCGGAAGTTGCTGCGCTGCTGAACGTCCCACGCAGATGGGTCTATCGGCGTGTCGGACTAAAACCTCCAGACGGCATTCCTCACGCTAAGGTTGGAAAATACGTGCGGTTCCGGCAGAACGACCTTCAGGATTATGTAGAACGTCCTGTCAAGCAATTTAAAAATGTTACTTTTGGGTTGAATCATCTTGCAACGTGAAATGTTACCCGTCGTCGTTTTTCCTTTCTTTTTGATTTTCTCCTGTCTTTGTTCTTGTCTTTTTCTCCGCGCGCCTTTGCGCGCGC
>DATKST010000168.1:0-41661 GCA_035531475.1 Terriglobia bacterium | reverse complement strand
GCCCTGCGGAGCGAGGGCGGGCGTGTCCGCGGCATGGATCAGATAATGAGCGACGCCGGGGTTGTTAGGCTCTTCCACAAACAGCTTATCGAGAATGGCGATGGCCTGTTTGCGATGCGCCATTTCCTGGGCCTTGTCCGGGGTTCGTTGCGCGATCAGCGAGAGCGCATAAAAAGCCGCCCCATCCCCGTCCTGGGGGTAACGGGCATGAAGGCCAGCGAGGGCGCGGGAATAAGCCACCGCGCGGGCTTCGTCGTCAAGCTTTGGATTGTCTTGGTAATAAGCGGTAGCCGCGTTTATATAGGCGCGTTCACGCCCGGATTGTGTGCCAATCTGCTGCGCCTTCTGGATGAGCTGCCTGCCCTCCTTCAGGGTCGTAGCGTTCGGCCAATCCCAGAGTTGATGGTAAAGGGACATCGCTTCGCCCCAATAGGCCATGGCGCAGTGCGGATCCTGTTTCGCTATCCCCGCAAAAGTCTTCGCCGATTGCTCGTATTGAAAACTGTCGAGCATGGCGATGCCCTGGTTGAACGCCTCCTGCACTTGAGGGGCGCAAGAGATGGGGAAGTTAACCGATCCGAACCCTGCCGTTTGGGACGCAGCCCCAGCCGCCGGTAAGGGTGCACGTGCACAGGCGCCCGGCAGGAAAGCTAGAGCGGAACTCATCAACAATGTGAGAACGTAATTTTTCAAGCGAATTCCCTCCTTGATGCGATTGCGGCAGCAGACATGGCCCCACAAACCGCAGGTGGAAAGACAGAACCAGACAAACGGGAAGAGTCTCAAGCGAGTACAACTACATTAGCAATAGAATATTTGAAATGACCTACTTAGACTGAATACTGTTCAGTTAAGGTGAGTCTCATGATCGTGATGTCAGAGGCGTCGCCCGCCCCCTCACCCCGGCCCTCTCCCCGCCTGCGGGGGAGAGGGGGAGAACCACCACCTAATCAGGGCAGCATGGTGCTCACCAACCCCGGTCCTCTCCCCGCCTGCGGGGAGGGAGAGGGAGAACCACCGCCTATCAGGGGAGCATTGTGCTCACCGACCCGGGCCCTCTCCCCGCCTGCGGGGAGAGGGGGAACCGCACAGCGGTGGGTGAGGGGCTCTGATTCAACCGTGTGCATTATTCTCGAACGGACCTTAAGCGAACGATGGCGATTGCAAAGCACATAGAACTATGTATATAGTATGTTCAAAGCACAGTCATGCCTTATGAAAACTCGTTTCAACCGTAATGTTGAGCCTTTATTGCCTTCTTTCTGACCTATCGACTTCATTTGTAGTTGTTTCTCCGGGTCCAGGTGTTGGCATGTGGCAGATTCCGTCGAAGTAACCACCCGGCTCGACCACCAGGACCGGGGTGAAAATGTCTCCCAGGACCACGCCATGCTGATTGATTTCAATGCGGTCAGAGGCATGGATTGACCCCTTTACTTTTCCAGTAACGCTGATCGCTTTCACCTGAATTGAGGCATCTACTTCACCCTGTTCCGCTACGACGACAACGCCATCCCCTTCGATTTCTCCCTTAAAATGCGAGTTGAGGCGAAGAGCCCCCGAGGAGAGTTTGATCTTCCCCTCCACTTCGATTCCGGGTTCAAGCAGGCCGATGATTTCCTGGCGGCCAAGATCGGAAAGCTCCGTCAATGGCTGCGGTTTTCGATGGCTGAGCTGCATTACGTCCTCCGGCTGGAAAATTGAACTGATAAAACTATATATATAGTAATAAGGCTACTGAACCGACCGGCCCATCAGATAATCGTAAAGGCGGTTAAGGTCTTCTTGGGAAAAATACGAAATTTCGATCTTTCCGCGCTGGCCGTTGCCAACAATCTTTACGCGAGTCCCAAGGGCTCTTTCAAGTTCGGTGACGGCGGACCGAATATTTGGATCCTCAGCCTTCGGTTGTGGCCGCGCTGGGCTGGCTTCGTCTGGCGCTGCGGAGGCTTGGGCTACCCAAGCCTCCGCCTGCCTTGCTGAGAGTCCTTGTTCAAGGAAAACCGTGGCGGCGTGGATTTGAGCTTCGGGGTTAGCAAGGGCAAGCAGAGGCCTGGCATGGCCGGCAGAGAGTTCTCCTTTGGCAATCAACGACAAAATGGGGGCAGGCAAGCGAAGCAAACGCAACGTATTGGTGACGGCGGTGCGGCTCACGCCGAGCCGGGCCGCAATCTGCTCATGATTCAGGCCGAATTTTTCCTGGAGAGCTTTATACGCATTGGCAATGTCAACCGGATTCAAGTCTTCGCGCAGGAGGTTTTCCGTGAGGGCGAGCTCCAGAGCTTCTTTGTCGTCAATGGTCCGAACCAGGGCAGGAATCGCAGGAAGTTTCGCCAACAGGGAAGCCCTCCACCGGCGCTCACCTGCTACAAGCTGGTAACGGGAATCGATCTTGCGGACGAGCACGGGCTGCACCACGCCAGTAGACTGAATGGAATCAGCCAGTTCGCGCAGACTCTCCTCGGAAAAAGTGTGGCGGGGTTGAAACGGGTTCGGATCGATGAGGTCGGTCGGAACCTGGTGGAGTTCCGAGGGCGCAGCCGCATCATCACCGAGCAGAACGCTAAGCCCGCGCCCCAACGCCTTTCTGGTCATGCTGCATCACCTCCTTGGCAAGCTCGGCATAACTCTGTGCCCCCCGGCAATCGGGGTCGTAAAGGAAAATTGACTTGCCGTAACTTGGCGCCTCCGCCAAACGGACATTGCGGGGAATGACGGTTTGGAACACCTGGTCCCCAAAGTAGTCCCGCAAGTCATCCTGGACTTGGTGAGCCAGATTGGTCCGGTCATCGTACATGGTGAGCAGAATCCCTTCGACGGCCAGGCGGGGATTCAGGGAACGCCGAATGCGGATGAGCGTATCCATCAGCTCGGAGACACCTTCCAGGGCAAAGTATTCGCATTGGACAGGAATCAGGACAGAATCGGCGGCGACGAGGGCATTCAGCGTCAGGAGATCAAGCGCCGGAGGGCAGTCGATCAAAATATAGCTGAATAAGTCGTGGACGGTCGTTAACTTGTCGCGTAGGACGTGTTCGCGGTCGTCTTGATCACTCAGCTCGATATTGGCTGCCACCAGATTCTTCTCCGACGGGATAAGCTGAAGACCTTCCGGCAGGACCGGCACAGTGAGTTCCGGAAGAGGAATATCCAGGGTCAGCCCATGATAAAGGGAGCGCCGTGAAGCGTCCTTCTGGAGGCCCAATCCTCCGGTTGTGTTCGATTGCGGATCGCTATCAACGATTAATGTGCGATTTCCGGCAAGGGCCAGCGCCGAGCCGAGGTTTATGGCGGTCGTCGTCTTGCCAACACCGCCCTTCTGATTCGCAATTGCGATGATACGGCCCACGAGGTTTCCTTATGAGGACACGGGAAATCTACCAGAATGAGGAGCAGGCTGCAAGGGTAAATCGGGTTTGCTCGCGGATAGAGGCCCGGGAAATGCTTGCCCGGATCCAAAATCCTGTTATACACAACGAAGTAAGGCGGCGGCGCTCCAACGTCTGTAGCGCCGGTCTGCGACCGGCGCATTTCGCCGCTCCTAGAGCGGCGCTACAGCGAATGACCGTCGCCGACTTATTGCGTCGTGTATAATACGGAGCGGTTTAGGCACTTCCAGGAAACAAAATGTCAATCGGCGAAGTTTCGGCAAAGGAATTTGACGGCTTTTTGCCAGACTTTGGGATGTTCCACGTGAACCATCTCCTTCTCAATGCGCAGTGTGAAACTGTTGTTTCACGTGAAACAATCCAGATTCAGCCCAGCTACTCCTTGTGCGTTTGGAGCGGTTTTCGCGTCCCCAGCCAAATCAATCGATGCTCCGTACCCGGAATACGGACGGGTTCATTCCAAGCCACATCCCCAGAGGCAGAAACAATATCCAACTCTTGCCTGGCAGTAACCCAAAGGAAGATTCGGCCACCCTCATCCAGGAATTCCAGAATGCGCGGGATAAGCTCCTGGAAATGGCCAACCGCCCGGCAGGTCGCAATGCTAAATTTCCTCGCGTCTGGGTCAAATTTATCAATGCGCTCCGGCCGGACATCCACGTCGTCCAGCTCGCAAACCCTGCACACCTCTTTCAGGAAAGCCCTTTTTTTCCCAGTAGGTTCCAGAAGTGTCATGGAAAGCCCAGGAAACGCAATCTTTAGCGGAAGCGCCGGAAAACCGCCGCCGCTCCCAATATCAACCATTCGGCCCTCCAAACTCATGTGGCAAGATAAGTACAAGCTCTCCGCGAAATGCCTTCGGACCCAAACTTCGCCAGAGGCAGCCGATACCAGATTGACATGTTGATTCCATCGCGCCAGCAACGAAAGATAAGCCAAAATCTGGCCTAATTGGGTGCTGCCCAGGCTCACACCATAGGGACTCAGAAGCTTACGGAGCCATTCTTCATCGCCCATAAAATTCCCTGGCATTTATCTCCAAGATAACTTTCACGCATTGCTGTGTGAAGTCATTTATAATCAATAGATAGCCCAAGGTGTCGTTCAGCCTATCAAGGCTTATTGCTCAGCATCTCTCTCAAAAAGACCCGGACCGCATCTTCAACTTCCGCCAGCTTGTTCGTGAAAAAATGGTCCGTATTCTCGACCCAATGCAATCGCTTGGGCTCCTTCAGACCATCAAAAAACGCCTGAATCTTCGCTTTCGGACCATACTGGTCCAGGGTCCCTTGAACAATCAGCTTGGGTTTCGTGACTTGCTGAAAGTTTTCCATGCCCATTGAAGCAATCGGCACTCCGAGTCCCACCAACGCCGCAACCCGAGAGTCGTTTGCACCCACGTTGAGCCCCACCCACGAACCAAACGAAAATCCCATCAGGCACACGGAATACACTGGAAACCGTCGTTGCAGGAAGTCGAGAGCGGCCTGAACATCACCTCGCTCTCCCACACCCCCGCCAAACTCCCCGGCGCTCTGCCCAACTCCCCTAAAGTTAAAACGTAAAGTTGGGAGTCCTTCCAAAATGGCTGCTTTGGCAGCCCGGAATACCACCTTATTGTGCATGGTGCCGCCATAAAGCGGGTGAGGGTGGCAAACCAAAGACACAAATGAGGCGGAGCTTTCGAGTTCCCATTCAAGAATGGCCTCAAGCGGGCCCTCCGGGCCCGGAATAAACAGACGCTCAATCTTCGTAGCCGGTTCCTCCTTTCTCGTTATTCCCCTGTCTCGCGCCCTTGGCGGGCTTGAACCTCGCCCTTCCGCTCATTCCCCAACATTCGCCCATTCTGGTGAAGAATCCGGGCTAATCGCAAAATCTTACCTTTCATCGGTAGTGGTGCAGTTTGCTGTAGCGGCGGTCTCTGACCGCCGGAAGCTGTTGAAAAATAAAATTCGGCGGTCAGAGACCGCCGCTACAGCAGCGAAAATGCACCACTACCCTTTCATCGTGATTATCCACGAAATCTGAATGATAGTGTAAAATGCCATTCGACACGATGGAAGAGTTTTGAAAATGAGGGAGCTTTGCCGGCGAACGGCCTGGCCCCATGGGGTGGATTATCAAACTTAAGCTATTCATCCTCTTGATTTTAATAGCTTGCGGCACCACACTGTATTTTCGCTACTGGTGCCATAAGGCGATCCAAAATTCCACCGGTGAGGTCGCCTATTCTCTGCCCCCCACCCTCAAAGTGGAGGACACTCCGGCCGTTTTGCGGAGGACTGTTGCCACTGTCCAAAACGGGGCCAAACTCCTGGTCCTTGATAAGTCAGAACATTGGGCTCATGTACGGCTGCAGAATGGTATAGAAGGATGGGTACCTCTCGATTCTCTCCAGGAGGCCCAACCATTTGACAAAGGGCTGGCCTTGTTCCACCAATTGGGGAAGGAGCAAGCCCAGTCTGCAGGTCACACCGATGACGAAGTCAATCTACGCTTGGACCCGTCGCGCCATGCTCCCAAACTCGCTTACCTACCTCAAAACCTGCACATCGAGGTATATGGCCGGCGAGTCGTCGTGCGCCAATCCCAGCCGGGCCAGGGCGGTGGGAAAGGTTCCAAGGACGTCTGGTATCTGGTTCGAACCTCAGATCGGGCCGGCTGGATGCTGGGCCGCTTTGTGGATCTGGACATTCCGCCCGGCATCGCAATGTATGCCCAGGGCGTGAATCTGGTTGCCTGGTTGGTGCTTGACACGGTGAATGACGGTGGTCGCCAGGTGCCTCAATACCTCGCTGCCGACCGGATTGGAACTCTGGATTTTGATTTCAACCACATCCGGGTTTTTACTTGGTGGGTGAAACGGCACAAGTATGTGACGGCTTACATTGAAGGCGGACAGAATGGCACCTTTCCGATTCGGGTCACTCAAATAGGAGGTGTGCCTTACTTCCGGCTGCGTCTGGTGGATGATGAAGGAAACCACATTCAAAAGGTTTACGGGCTGTTTGATACGATTGTAAAAGCGATGGGCACGGTTCCGGGATGGAACAATGACGCCATGCCCACAGAGCCCAAACACAAGCGCGTAGTCCGGGGTCGCAGGGCGCGAAGGAAGCGGTGAAAGGGGTAGCTTGAAAACCGGAAGTTCCTAATCTGCAGAGGTCTTCTGTTGAATTGCGAGAGCCCACAATTAGTTATATAAGATATTATAATAGAGCATGTAATATTATATGAGCATCATAATTCATAGTTGATCTCCAACCGCTGATGATAATCGCAAGATGCGAAGCCCACATGATGCCATATACTTCACATTTGGCCGATTGTTCAACCTACAGGAGGGAGGGCTGAAACCGCTTGTCACTCAACTTTGACATGATGACCCACGCCGGGGATGCCGGTTCAGACCCGCCCGATTTTCCTCTCCCGGCCGTTTCTTCGCGCTATCGCCTGTTTCGTGGCCTATTCAGAATATGGCTGGCGCTGATTTTCCGGCGAATCCGGCTGCTTCAGCCGCAACACGCGCCGACCCGCGGTCCGCTGCTCCTGGTGGTGAATCATCCGGCGAGCTTTTTTGACGCGCTGCTGCTGCTGGCAACCCTGGAGAGGCCGGTCCAGTGCCTGTTGCAAGCAGACTTGATCCGCGGTCCTTTGAAACGCTGGTTGGCCTGGGGATTTGAGATGCTGCCACTTGAGTCCGGCGAACCGCAGGCTGTCGCGGTCAAAGCCGCCACCGGCTTGCTTCGCGGCGGAGGCGCGGTGATGGTCTTCGCCGAGGACCGGATGACTGCAGAATCGAGCCGTCCGTGGTTGTCGGTGGCTATTGCGGAGTGCGCCCTCAGTGACGCGGACGCATTGGCAGTGGGCCATTTGCTGAAAATGGTTCCGGTCCATCTCTTTTTGCCCGTGGCGCCTTCGCAATCCAGTGAATTGTTGATCCAGCTTGCCGCTCCGGTCCCGACGATTGGGAGCGGTGGCAAGGAAGCGTCGCGGCTGGCCATGGAGACGGCGCTGAAGTTTGCCTTTCACCGGAATCCCTTCCGCCTGCAACCCGCGAATCTGGAGATGTTCATGGAGGATTTGCAAGCCATCCTGATCGAAGAAATGGAAGAGGAATGGGCAGGGCGCCCCAACTGGAAGCAGAAGGCGGATGGCTTCGTGCTGAGCGCCTATATTACCGGCATGGTGAAGTCACTGAATCAGACGCACCCCGGGCGGCTGGTGGGATTGCGGGAGGCAATGGATTCGCTTGCTGAAAAACGCCGCCAGCTTGCTCTTCGCGAATTCAAGCTGGAAACCGCCGGTAAGTGGATCAAGAGTCCATTTCAGAAGCTTGCGGTGTGGATGGAAAGCATTGCCGGATTTCCCATAGCTCTCTATGGCGCCTTCAATCATCTGATTATCGCGGCAGTGCTCTCCTGGCTGGGATTGCTGCGGCGCGGGCTTGACGCGCCCGTCGGCGATTGGATTGGCCGGGGCGTCACCGTGGTCGGTTGCTATGCGGCTCAGGTGGCGCTGGTAGCTCGATTCACGGACCGGGCCGGCGCGGGCTACTACTTGCTCTCTCTCATTGTTTCCGGGGTGTATATGCTGCGCTACGGCTGGCTTTACCGGCGCCGGGCCGGCATTCTGTTGGGCCGGGTGACCATGTCAGGACAATGGGGACAGTTGGCGCACCAGCGCAAGGAACTGGTGGAAAACTTGAATCTTGCGCGGGAACGCTATGCTGAGAGCCGCGATGTGCCACATGCGACGAATGCGATGTAAGTCGCTCGCCGAAATTTGGTGATGATTTTACCGAGTGCTCTGGATCTCAGGTGTGAAAAGGTCGTGCGGCAGTTATCATGGAATCGCGGAAAGCGTTAGAGTTGGAGTGGACTATATGACAATCTCCGAAACTCGGTTCGAAAAGATTTCAGTCAAGCACTTCCGGCGTCTTTGCGAGGTTGACCTCGAGCTGCGCCCTTTGACGGTTATGATTGGCGCCAACGGGACCGGCAAAACCTCGCTGTTGGACGTGTTCTCCCTCCTGGCAAGCTCGGCGCAAGGCTCTCTTAGCAAGACCATCAGCGATTTTTCCGGGCTGTCAGCATTGATTACCTACGACCGGGCGGAAGACCTCTCGCTCGGCATCTCAATGGGCGTCCAGGGACACGCGCCACTGGAATACAAGCTACGCATCAAACCTCAGGGCAGCGCATACTTGATCGACGAGGAGGTGCTCAGTCAGCAGCTTTATGGAACACTGTCGCCGTTCAATCACATCGAATCGCGTGGTTCAGACGTAAGGTACTTCGGAATAGCGCAACCCGGTTCCGTGCGTCCCACATGGGAACATAACCCGCTGGAAACATCTGTACCGGAAGAAATCCGCCACTACTTGATGCGTCCCACATGGGAGCACAACCCTCTGGAAACGTCGCTCTACCAAGTCCCCAAGATGCACCGGGAGCCAGAGGACTTCCGTAGGAGGCTTGCTTCGTCAACCTTCTATCATTCTCTTAACGAAGAGCCTCGCTCGCCCGTGCGTTTGCCGCAACCGATGCGGCCCGCGCCCCTGCCTGGAAGGGACGGCGAAGACTTGGTCTCCTGCTTATACTCCATGCGCGAAGCGGATCGCGACCGTTTCGAGATTGTCGAAGATTCGCTGCGCGCGGCGTACCCGGCTTTCGAGCGCCTCGATTTCCCTCCGGTCGCAGCGGGCACACTCGCCATGACCTGGCGGGACAAGAACTTTTCGAAGCCATTCTATATGAACCAACTTTCCGAAGGCATGCTGCGCTTCCTGTGGCTCGCTACGCTTCTCGCAAGCCCCGGTCTGACGGCCATTACGCTGCTCGACGAGCCGGAGGTCAGCCTTCATCCCGAGCTGCTGAGCCTTCTCGCCGGACTTTTGCGAGAGGCCGCGAATCGCACCCAGTTGATCGTGGCCACACATTCGGACCGCCTTGTGCGGTTTTTGAAGCCAGCCGAGGTGGTGGTGATTGACTCGGCTGATGACGGGATGGCTCACTTCACGTGGGCAGATAAGATGGACCTGGACGAGTGGCTGGATGAGTACACCTTGGACGAGGTTTGGCGCATGGGACGTATGGGAGGACGCGCGTGAAAATTGCCCTCCTCATCGAAGGGGATACGGAACGGACTTTTCTTCCTCACCTTCGGCGCTTCTTGGAAACGCGGCTTGCTGGCCGGATGCCGCGCCTTGATCCCGACCTCTACCACGGCCGCATCCCGAAAGACGACCGCCTGAAGCGTGAGGTGGACCGCCTCCTGCGAAGTGGGAATCCACCGGCCGACGCCGTAATTGCACTGACGGATGTTTACACGGGAAAGAGGGATTTCCAGAACGCTGACGACGCGAAAAAGAAAATGCGCGAGTGGGTGGGCGAGAATACACGGTTCTTTCCTCATGCCGCTCAGCATGAATTCGAAGCGTGGCTGCTTCCATTCTGGGACACGATCCAGCATCTAGCGGGCCATAACAAGGCAGCTCCAGGTGGTTCTCCGGAGGCCGTAAACCACGACCGTCCGCCCTCGGTTCGAATTGAGGAGATATTCAGAGTGGGCAAATGTAGAGGAGGCTATGTCAAGCCACGAGACGCGGGACGGATTCTGCGCGAAAACGATCTTCTGGTCGCGGCCAAAGCCTGTCCTGAGTTGAGAGCTTTTCTCAACACGATCCTCAATTTGTGCGGCGGCGAGTGCTTGTAAGGACCAAGATTTCACGGGTGGCGCACATGGCATTATGACGTGCGAACCCTGATCACGGCGGGGCGCTGCAAGACGAATTCGGTTTGCGCTTCCGGGGTGGTGGCTCGGGGATTCACGCACGTGGCGGATCGCACCATGGATGCGCCACCCGACGGAGCGCCCTTTGTACAGTGGGCTTTTCTTCCGCCCAATTAAGAACCCACGGCAGGAAAAGCTCTTGCCGTGGCTCCTGAAGACTACAAAATGAAGGAACGGCTTGCAGAAACATCTCCGCGTGCAAAGGCCAAGATAGCAGGCGCCTTTTATCTGCTCACCATAATGACGGGAATGTACGCCGTCTTTGCCGACAACAGACGATATAGCAATGCATCCAACCTCATGGCGTCGCTGTGCTATATCGTTGTGACCCTGCTCTTCTATAACCTGTTCAAGCCGGTGAATAGGGGCCTCTCTCTGCTTGCAGTGTTCTTCAGCCTCGTAGGTTGCGCCTTTGGTGCGCTCAGCCAGTTTCACTTCATCCCAACTTTTATCAACCCCATTGTATTCTTCGGGTTTTACTGCCTCCTGATCGGCCACCTCATCTTCAGGTCGACCTTCCTGCCTCGATTCTTGGGTGTGCTGCTGGGTATCACCGGGTTGGGTTGGCTGACTTTTCTGTCGCAGTCGCTCTCAAACCGCCTATCTCCCTACGTCATGGTCTCCGGCCTCATCGGGGAAGGGGCGCTCACCGTTTGGCTCCTCGTGGTCGGTGTAAATGTCACGCGGTGGAAAGAGCAGGCCACGGTAAGTCCGTCAGGTTACGGATTCTGACTGTGGGGTTTTCCCATGCCTGATGCCCTTCGCATCTCACGACTTCTTCGTGAGCGCTTTTTCCACCGCTTCCGGGTTTCTATCAATCACCGTCAAATAGGCACGGACTGCGCTTTCTGGACGCCTACGCCCTTGCTCCCATTCCTGGAGCGAGCGCGGGCTGACGGCAAAGCGCCGTGAGAATTCCGCTTGTGACAGGCCCAGCTTGGATCGGATCGCCCTCACATCCACGTCCTCAGGGACCTCGACGTATCGCATGGGAAGGGCCGTCCTCCCCTCAACGTGATTGACAACTTCCTTCATGGCGACAATCAGACGCTTACCCATCTTGGAGTGCTTTGTCTTTGTCATTGGACACCCTTCAAACGATTTACAAGCTCCTTTAATTGCTGTTTGTCGGCTGGGGTCAAGTCTTCCTTCGCCGCTTTTGCATAAATGTCGAGGAAGTAGACCACATCGGCCGTTGACCGGTAAAAATAGATCACGCGAACCCCGCTCCGTTTTCCCTTTCCTTGTCGGCCCCACCGCGCCTTTCGAACCCCGCCGGTGCCTGCTACGACGGGGTGTATTTCAGGGTTATCGGCGACGTGGAGTTCCATCGCGTTTCGCTCTTCCGCACAGAGGATCTTACCTACGCGCTTCTCATAGACACTGGTGTAGGCAATCGCCGCGCCCACGTTTTCATTATACGTCATTGCCGGACTCCAGTCTAGCGTTTCCAGATTTGCGTGGTGGTACAGCAGGTAGTTTTGCTCAGTCCCGATATTGCTCTGGCAACCGCACGTCATCGATCTGAATCGGGCATCCCGCCGCGACCGTGTGATTCAGGGCAAAGTCTGCACATCACGCCTCCCGTGCTGTATTCTAGCGCCGTGTCAAGGCTTCGGCGTCCCTTTCCTTCCGATTTCCTCGCCACGGTACGCCTCCTCAAGCGCCGCAGCCGCGACATGCGCACCGTGAAAATCCCGCGCATCCCGACCGAAGAGCCGCCCCGATGAATTGGGGCGCACCTCGCTTTCTCCTTGCCATACCTACCAACTCAGACTGCGAGAGTAGCGTCAGAGAACGGACAGCGGTTCAGGCGGAGATAACCGAGAGTGCGCCATGCTCCATGCGGGTGGGCCGGACGGCAATCTCAAAATCTTGACCGAGAGCCGCAAGGAACTCCATCAGGTGCCCGACCGAGAAGTTACCCGCACGGTTCCGCATCAGCGCGGAGACCTGCGGTTGCTGCGCGCCGAGGATTTTGGCGATCGCGACCTGTGTCATACCGCCCAAGTCTTTACACAAGCAGCTTGACGCCGCCGAAGATGGAGGCAGCATGAATGTCAGGCCGTAATTGGCCTTATAATGAGAACGTATCTGAACCGCGCTCGTGGGGGGGGCTTGGTCTTAGGCTGCCCGCCCTGGCGCTTTAGGCGAGTCGGCCTCGACAGGAGTTTAGCCCGGTGATTCAGCCCTGACGAGGCGGCGATGGAAGGGAAACACCATGCCAAAGATAGATGAACTTAAGGCAGATATCGAGAGACTTCCCAGTAACGAGGTTGCCGAGCTTTTCCGATGGCTGTCAGAAAAGGAATGGGAAAGATGGGACGCGGAGATCGAAGCCGACTCTCAGGCAGGAAGGCTCGATTTCTTGGAGCGTGAGGCCCACGAGGAGAAGGCCAAAGGGACTCTCAAGGAAATGTGAATGCATCGTACCACCGCTCGCTTCCGGACCTGCTTGGCGCGTCTGCCGGAAGCTGTCCAGAGGGTGGCCCGGCAGAACTTCGAGCTCCTGAAGGAGAATCCATCGCACCCCTCGCTGCATTTCAAGAAAGTCGGGAAGCTGTGGTCCGTGAGGGTCGGCATCCATCACCGCGCCCTCGCAGTGGAGGATGGCGCGGACCTTGTCTGGGTCTGGATCGGGCCTCATGACGACTATGTGCGGCTGATCAAACAACAAGGCTAACGAGGTTTTGAGGAGCGACGATGAGCCGAGACCTTAAACACGGCCTTGATTCGCCCGATGGAGGGGTAGGCTCGTGAACGCCAGCCGCTCAAAGTCCCTGTCGAGGGTGAACAAAGCCGCATTATATTCAATCGCCAGAGCTGCCAACAACGCGTCCACAGTAGAAAGCGTCAGGCCTCGCCTTCGTGCCTCGCGAAAAATGCTGGCTGCCGCTGCATAGGTGGCAAATCCATCCGGCTCGATCAGTGGCCAGCCTGCCAGAAGCCGGGTGACCTGCGCCACATCACGTTTGAGACCCTGCAAGACCTCGGTCACGATCACGCCTGCAAGAACCAGCGGGGCGTTGCCGCCGATCAAACGCTCGAGCTCGTCCCCCGCGGACCCGCGATTGGAATTGAGAAAATCAACCCAGACAGAGGTATCCACCAGAATCAAACGCGGTTCTTCCGCATGGTTTTCAAATTCCCTTCCCAAATCCCGCTGCCACGAAAGCGCAAGATGTTTTTGCGCGCCTCACTTTCGACCAGGACCTCCAGCGCTCGTTGGACGATCTCACGCTTGGTGCGCAGACGGGTGATCTTGCGGGCTTGAGACAGCAAGTGGTCGTCAATATTGATATTGGTTCGCATACACACATCCTACACCTGATAGGTGTAGAAGGGAAAGACGGCAGTGGCGCAATCTCTCACGCTTTACTTTTCCGTCGAAAACTTAAATACCGTCACCTGGTGAAACGTCTGTCCCGGTTTAAGCTCCGTGGTTGGGAATTTAGGATGGTTGGGCGAATCCGGGAAGTGTTGTGTCTCGAGACAAAAGGCATAACGATGGCCGTAGACCTTGCCGCCCTTGCCGTGAACCGTTCCGTCCAAGAAATTGCCAGTGTAGAACTGGATTCCGGGCTGTGTGGTCAGGACCTCCAGCACTCGCCCGGACTCCGGGTCCGTGGCGCGGGCCGCCAATTCGAGTCCGTTTCCTTTTCGATTTAAGACAAAATTCTGGTCGTAGCCCTTGGCAAATTTTAGCTGCTCGTTATCTTGATTGATGCGCGCACCGATCACGGTGGGCTTGCGGAAGTCAAACGGCGTGGCTTCGACGCTGCGCAGTTCGCCGCTGGGGATCAAGGATGCGTCCACGGGAGTAAACCGGTCCGCATTAATCATCATCACTTGTTTCAGAATGTCGCCACTGCCTTGCCCGGCAAGGTTGAAGTAGGAGTGGTTGCTCAGGTTCAGCACCGTGTCTTTGTCCGTGGTGGCACTGTAATCAATCCGAAGTTCGTTGGTGTCCGTCAGCGTGTAAACCACTTTCACGGATAGATCGCCCGGATAACCCTCTTCGCCATTCTTGCTGAGATAGGTCAACTCCAGCGCAGGATGAGCTTGGGAAAGCTCATGCGCCTTCCAAACTTTTTTGTCGAATCCATCCGGGCCGCCGTGAAGGCTGTTGGGGCCGTCGTTGATGGGAAGCTGGTACTCCACGCCGTCCAGAGTGAATCGGCCCTTGGCGATGCGATTGGCGTAGCGCCCCACGATGGTCCCAAAAAACGGATCTTGCTTGGTCAAGTAACCATCCAGATTGTCGTAGCCCAACACTACATCCGCAAATTGTCCGTGCCGGTCCGGCGCCAAAATGGAAACCACTCTGCCACCGTAATTCGTAATCTTCACTTGCATACCGTTGTGGTTCGTCAGCGTGTATAGGTCAACCTTCTGCCCGTTTGGCATTTTTCCGAATACGCTCCTTTCCATAGCAGGATGTCCCTTGGGCGCCTGCGCCGCAAAGCCAGCCATCACGCCCAGCACCAAGGCTAACGGCAAGTGGAGACGCATTAAGCGTGCCATGATTTCTCCCTTCAATGGCGTGGGTCAAGGCCCGAATCAAAAACCGGTGAAACCGGAGCGAGCCGTCGGCATGTCCAAGAAAGCTTCCGGCGGAGAACAAGCCCGTCCCGAAAAGCACAGATTATGACACAGTGCGGCGCGGCGCGAGCAGGCAAAGTGTTTGAAGCGATCGACGGAAGTTGCCGGCAAACTCTGTTGCTCTTATTGAGGTTCGCAAAATACAGTGACAACAACGGCTATAGCGGCGGCCTCTGGCCGCCGTCTTTTCGGCGCTCAGAAAGCGCCGCTACAGAAAGAACTCGTCACTGTATTTTGCGAGCATCAGTAGAGATGCCCTGCTGCAATCGGACATTCCCGGCTCCGCCGCTACAAAATCTTTCCATGTAATCAATCGCCGGACCGGGTACACTACTCTTCTCGCACCCCACATGGAAATCAACGCGTCGACTCCGCACCAAGAGTATTCCCAACGGCTGGAGGCAAGCCTCAAGACCGTTGCGGACAAAGAGCGTCTGCATATCCGGGCTGGAAATTTGAAAGTGTTCTCCATCCTTGCGTGCCTGGTGGTGGGGTGGTTGTCACTGGCCAGGCTCTTGATTTCGCCTTACTGGCTGGCACTTCCCGCGACGTCCTTTGTAATTTTGCTCATCGTCCACGAGCGCATCCTGCAGGCGCAGTCCCGGGCGAAGCGGGTGGCGTCATTTTATCAAAGGGGATTGGCGCGAATCGAAGATCGTTGGGCGGGAAGCGGTGAGGCGGGAGAGCGATTCCGGGATGGCAAAAGTTGCTATTCGGAAGACCTCGACCTTTTTGGCCCCGGCAGCCTGTTCCAACTGATTTCCACTGCCCGGACGCGGATGGGCGAGGATTGTTTGGCGAAATGGTTGCTTTCGCCTTCAACGATTCCAGCCATCGTCGAGAGGCAAAACCTGATTGAAGAATTAAGGGACAAGCTCGATCTGCGTGAGCGGCTGGCTGCGATCGGGGAAGATCTGCGAGTGATATTGGACCCGGATGCGCTGATTCGTTGGGCGGAAGGGGAAGCCGCGCTGCAGAACCGCTTCCTGTGCTGGAGCTCTGCGACGCTCGCAGTGCTTGCCCTTGCAACTCTCACCCTGTGGGGAATCGCGGGAATATCATTGCCTTTCTTCGCAGTGCTGCTCCTGGAAATCATCTACATGTTGCTATTGCAGAAGCGCGCCAAGGCCACGTTGAATGGGCTTGACTGTGATCCCCACGGCCTGATCCTGTTTGCCCAGATGCTTGAAATCATCGAACAGGAAGAGTTTTCTGCCAGCCGGTTGCGGCAGGCCGTTTCCAAGCTCAAAGGCGCCGACTTGACGGCGGGGCAATCCGTGCGGCGGCTGGCTCGCGTTGCCAATTGGGTGGAGGCTCGTGACAGTACCATCGTGAAGATCCTTGATCTGCCCATCTTATTTACGGTGCAGTTGGGATTCGCCGCGGATGCCTGGCGGCGGCGCTGGGGAGCGGATGTACGCGCCTGGATTGAGGCGGCAGGCGAAGTGGAAGCATTGCTATCGCTCGCCAGCTACGCTTACGAGCACCCCGATGATCCCTTCCCGTCCATTGCGGAGGACGTGAATTCGCAGCCGCTTTTCGAAGGAGAAAACCTCGGCCATCCGTTGATCCCTTCCGACCGCTGTGTGCGCAACAGCGTGCGCCTGGGCGCGGCTACTCGAGTGCTATTGGTAAGCGGCTCCAACATGTCCGGGAAAAGTACGCTTCTTCGCTCCGTGGGTATTAACACGGTCCTGGCGCTGGCGGGAGCTCCGGTTCGCGCCCAATGCCTTCGCCTCACGCCCCTTGCGGTTGGCTCGTCCATCCGGGCTTCGGATTCATTGCGGGATGGCCGCTCGCGCTTCTTCACCGAAATCCTTCGCATCCGCCAGGTGTATGGTCTTGCGGAAGCCGGACTTCCGGTTCTCTTCCTGTTCGACGAGCTGCTGGAAGGGACAAATTCCGAAGACCGCCGGGTGGGCGCGGAAGGATTGATCCGCGCTTTCATGGGTCATGCCGCCATCGGCATGGTCACCACTCATGACCTGGCGCTCACGGAAATTTCCGAATCCTCTAACACTTTGGTGCGGAACGTCCACTTCCAGGAATCCATCGAAGCTGGGAAGATGACCTTCGATTATAAATTGAGGGATGGAGTTGTGAAAACCAGCAACGCTCTGGAATTGATGCGGCTCATCGGATTAAAGGTGTGAAACGGAGGATGCGCCGTGGCATTGCGCCCGGGATCGAGAATTAACCCGGAGTATTCACGAAGTCTTATGCGAAGACTGGAAGGGAGCTTCATATATAATCCAGCTTAATGGTAATACTGTTCGGTTAAGGCAAGTCTCATGATGTTGATGTCAGAGGCGTCGCCTGGCCTCTCACCCCGGCCCTCTCCCCGCAGGCGAGGAGAGGGGGAACCGCGCAGCGGTGGGTGAGGGGCTCTGGTTCAACCGTGTGCATCATTCTCGAACGAACCTTAAGTGAACAGTATTAAGGTTAATGGGAGGAATGATGGCTCTCTATCTGACAGAAAAAGATGTGGTAGACCTTCTTCCGATGGAAGCGGCGCTTGAGCGCGTGGAAGCGAGCTTTCTCGCGCAGCATCAGGGCAAGGCCCCCAACCAGGCGCGGCGTCGGGTGTTTCTTCCCAATGTTTCACTGCACTACATGGCGGGCGCGCTGGAAAACGAGGGCGTGCTCGGCCTGAAGATTTACACCGTCTCCCGCCAAGCCCTGCGCTTCCTCGTGCTGCTCTACAGCGCGGACGATGGCAATCTGCTGGCCCTGATTGAGGCCGACCATCTGGGCCGCATTCGCACCGGGGCGGCGAGCGGCGTGGCTACGAAGCACATGGCGCGCGCAGATTCCGAAACGGTGGGTTTGCTGGGCACGGGGCGGCAAGCACGAACGCAGCTTGAAGCCGTGAGCCGCGTCCGTCACCTAAAATCCGTCCTTATCTACGGCCGCGATGAAGGGCGGCGGCGCGCCTTCGCGCAAGAGATGAGCGAGCGCCTGGGAATCAACGTGTCACCCGCGGAGAGCGCCGAAGACGCGGTGCGATCCGGCGACATCGTGATCACGGCCACCACGTCAAGCCATCCCGTCCTCAATGGTGTTTGGTTGAAGCCGGGCGCGCACGTCAACGCCATTGGCGCCAACATGTTGAACCGCCGCGAAGTGGATGATGCCACTCTGGCACGGGCCGCAGTGGTCTCGGTTGATTTCATCGAACAGGCCAAGGAGGAAGCCGGCGACCTGGTTCACGGTCTTGCCAGCCTGGGCCGCGGCTGGGAGGGAATTCGTGAACTTCATGAAATCGTTTCCGGCAGTGTCAAAGGGCGCACGTCACCGGAGGACATCACCCTCTTCAAATCATCAGGAATCGCCTTGTGGGATGTGGCCGTGGGCATTCACGTTTATCGAAAGGCGTTGGAGACGAGCCGGGGAAAAGAGGTTGAAATCTTCCGCTCCCTGTAGCGGCGCTGTCCTCAGCGCCGTTTTCTAATTAACGCCGGTGGGGACACCGTCGCTACAGCGGTGCCAGCGCAGAAGAGGGCCGGGCCAGCGGTAGGGGCGACCCTTGTGGTCGCCCGCGGGCGGGCACAAGGCCCGCCCCTACATGGAACAGGCGGGCCGGAACATCGACAATTCTTTTTTCCATTCTTGGCGGTAAGCGCTTACCGCGTTTTCTGGCAAAGAGCATAATGGGACGGCGCAACATGATTGATCAGCCGTGGGCTGAGCATTGCATCCAGCATCCAACGCGGCACGCGCCCGCCGTATTTGAAGCGCAACATGGATTCGGTCTGCCATTCGATGGAGTGGAAGTGTTCACCCAGTAAATTCTCAAGCTCCCGCCGTGCAAACCCAGCGTGTGCTCCCAGTTCATTTGCGAAGCGGCCGCGCAGCCGGTCGCTGTAATCCTTCAAGTTCCAGGTGACTTTCTGCAAGTTCGTAGGCTCCAAGGAGCCAAGATAACCCACCAGCCGTGTGCGGTTGGGCACGCCCATGTAAAACCACGCGCCCGGCTTGAGCACGCGGGCGATTTCTGCCAATGCCTGGCGAGCGCCGCCCACGTGCTCAAGGGAATGGAGCGCGAAAGCGAAATCGAAGATGGCAGGTGGAAACGGCAACGCTTTCGCATCGGCCATCAGCAGGTCCACCTCGCGACGGGCGGTGGCTGAGAATCGATTCGCGGCATCCAGTGCGGTGATGTGCGATCCTGTCAGGGCCCGGCGCACGTAAACAGCTTCATCGCCCGTGCCGCAACCCACGGCCAGTCCGCGCGGGCTGGGAACTCCCTGCAGCCGGGCTTCCAACCTTTGCGCGCAGTGCTTCACCATCACTTCCACTGGCAGATCGGCCGGCTGCGATTCAATCGGCGGGTTGGCGCCCTGATTCATTGCTCGTTCGCTTTCACAACACACTTCGCAGGTTACGCGCATGCTCATTCCAGGCACAGCCGCCGTTCACCGAGTTATACTAACATGCAGTTTGAAGGCTCGAGGAAAACCTTGCCGGAGCGCCGCCACAATGAGAGTGACCGCCTTTACGAATTAGCCTGCCAGTTCATGCCGGGCGGCGTGAACAGCACCCTCCGCAATGTTTTGCCCCATCTGGTCATCACCAGGACCGCCGGGGCCCGGATCACCGACGCCGACGGCAACGAATACATCGATTACCAGGGAGCGTTTGGGCCGCCGCTGCTCGGCCACAATCATCCTGAAGTCAACCGGCGCGTGACGGAGGCGCTCGAACGGAGCCTGCTGCCCGGCGTGGGCGTGACGCCACTCGAGATCGAGCTGGCTCAAAAGATCCAGCGGCACGTTCCCTCGGCGCAGAAGGTGCTTTTCTCGAACAGCGGTTCGGAGGCCACGTTCCACGCTCTGCGCGTGGCGCGGGCCTTCACCGGACGGCGGAAGATTCTGAAATTTCAGGGTTGTTACCACGGCTTCCATGACGCGGTGTTGACCAACATCCTGAGTCCTGTGGAGAAGATCGGGCATCCGGATCCGCACTCCGCCGGAATGCTGCCGGAGGTGATGGCCCAGACGCTGGTCTGCGCTTTCAACTCCCTCGATGACGTGGAGCAGGCTCTCCGCGCTCACAAGCGCGAAGTTGCGGCGATCATCGTGGAGCCGGTGGCGCACAACATGGGATGCGTGTTGCCAAAGCCGGGATTTCTGGAAGGGCTGCGCCAGCTCGCCACCGCGCACGGCACGGTCCTGATCTTTGACGAAGTCATTACCGGCTTCCGGCATCATCTGGGCGGCTACCAGGCCATTTGCGGCGTGAAGCCGGACTTGACGACGCTGGGCAAGGCCATTGCCAACGGCTTTCCGCTGGCCGTGGTGTGCGGGAAGGCAGAGATCATGGACCACTTCACCACCCGTCCCGGTGGTGACGCCTATTTCGCCGGCACATTCAACGGTAACGCCATGAGCATGGCGGCGGCACTGGCCACGATTGACGTTCTGGAGCGCGAGCCAGTCCACCGGCACATCTTTGCTTTGGGCGAACGGATGCGGCGTGGACTTCAGGAGATTCGCCAACGATTGGATCTCCGCGCCACTGTGGCCGGGTTCGGCTCGATTTTTCTGACTTATTTCATGGAAGGCCCCATCGAATCCTATTCGGACGTGGTGCGTAATGACGCGGCGCGCTTTGTGGAGTATCGCCGCCGCCTGATGGCGCGCGGCATTTTCAAGATTCCGCTGAACCTCAAGCGCAATCACATTGGCTACGCCCATCGCGAAGCGGACATTGACCGCACGCTGGAAGCGTGTGAACGAGTGCTGAAGGAAATGACGGCAGCGCCCCAAACCAGCGCTGGAGGCGTGTGAAAGGCGGCAGCTATTCGCGGTTGGTTCGTTTTGTCTGAACCTTCTGCCGATAGTATTGGGCGGCCTGTTCCATATTCATGGCGAAGTCGCGCAGACGGGCGTCGGCTGCGGCCACGCCGCCCTCTCCGCATTCGAACATGATTTCCACGGCTTCGCGCGCCATCCTCCGGTAATCGCGGCGCTCCTCGGCGCTGAGCCGGCCGGCCGGATGCGGCTCAATTTTCTGGCGATTCGAGGCGCGGCGCTCGGCGCGGATGCGGAAGGCGTTTCGAGTCTCCTCATCCGGACAGAGCTGCAACATTTTGATCAGCCATTCGCCGCCTGGAACCAAAGTGCCCATCTCCCACTTCTGATAGGCGGGCAAGCTGCATCCTAACATCTGAGCCATCACGTCCTGGGACCGCCCCAAGGCTTCCCGCAGGCCGCGTAGCGCCACAGCAATGTCGGTCTCGCTCAAAGTAAAGCGTTCGTTTCCCATGTCTTTAACTCATTCGGCAGAATGATGCACGATACTGAATTCTCAATTTATGCCGAATTGCGCTGCTGTGCAATACACTGAATCGACGGTAGTCGTACATTTTCACTGCTGTAGCGGCGCTCTATGAGCGCCGGAAACCGTTGAGGATACAAGTTCGGCGCTCATAGAGCGCCGCTACAGCAAACAAACTGAGACACTACCAGGAAGTCACGGCACTTGACGCGGTTCAAAGGGACACGCTATCTTAACGTATCGGTGTTTTCATACGAATTTTGAATGAAGGGATTAAGCAAACTTGAAGCGAACATTTCAACCCAACCGGCGGCGGCGAGCCAAGACTCACGGATTCCGCGTGCGAATGCGTACCCCCGGCGGCCGCAACGTGCTGAAGCGGCGGCGTCAAAAAGGGCGGCATCGACTGACTCCATGAAAGGTGACGGGCGGCCCTATTCCTTTCCCAAGGGGCTTCGGCTTCTCAAACGCCCCGAATTCAGGAGAGTCTACGAGGAGGGACGCCGCGAAAGCACACGGATATGCACTATTTTCACTCGCTCCAATGGCCTGTCGAAGACGCGGCTGGGCATTACCACCCCGTCCGCACTGGGTGGCGCCGTGGTGCGCAACCGCATCAAGCGGAGGCTGCGGGAGGTGTTCCGGCTGAATCAGGCCCGGATTCCGGCGGGCTGGGACATGGTGCTGAATCCCAGGCCCAAGATTGCCACAATGCCTTTCGAATCCTTGACCCGGGAGATGCTGCGGTTGTTTCCAGCCGCGCCCCCGAAGGCGCCCCATGGGCAAGGAAAAGCGCCCGGTTCGCCACCCTGACTTCAATTCGGTTCTACAAGGTTTTCTTCTCTCCACTTCTCTTTTCGTCCTGCCGTTACTATCCCACATGCTCGGAATATGCCTACCAGGCGATTGAGAAATGGGGCGTCCGCAAAGGATTACGCCTTGCAATGCGGCGATTGGCGCGTTGCAGACCTTTGGGAGGCGGCGGAATCGACCTTGTGCCGTGACCCCCAAGGCGGACGCTTCAAACGGAAAGCTGGAAGCATACTGAATGGACTTCGATAACGAAAAGCGGATGATGGTGGCGTTCGCCCTGACGCTGGTGGCACTCATGGTGTATAGCGCCTTGTTCGTCAAGCAAAAGCCCCATCCGCCCGCTGCCAACAGCCCTGCCCAAACTGCAACCTCTGCGCCCCAGGGTACGAACGCGCAACCCGCGAAAGTGCCCGCTCCTGTCGCCCTTGCCGTTGAGCAGGGCGCCAAAGCGGAGGATATCACCGTCTCCCAGCCTCATTACCAGATCACTTTTTCTACGCAGGGCGGCTTGGTGAAAAGCTGGGTGCTCACCCAGTACCGCAATGAACGGGGAAGGCCTCTTGACTTGGTGGATGGCGCTGCCAGCAAGGTTTTGGGGTATCCCCTCAGCATTCATTTGGCGGACGCCGCTCTTTCCGATCAGATCAACCACGCCGTGTTCGCAGCCCACCCCGATCAAACTTCTCTTCAGAATCCCAACAAGTTGGACCTTGTCTATAGCGACGGAAAAATTCGCGTGACCAAGGAATTCACCTTCAGTTCGGGCTACGAAACTGGCGTTAAAGTAACCGTATTCGATGGCGTGCGCGATTTGCCGGTTGAAGTTTCCTGGCTGGGAGGCTTTGGCGATAGCACTTTGACTGGCAAAGCGCGGGCCGCCGGCATCAACGCCGCCTACAGCATGAGCGGGAAGATTGAAACTCTAGCGTTGAAGAAGGTGGGAGCGGGCAAGTTGATCCCGGGGCCACTGGATTTTGCAGCGATTGAGGACCGTTTCTTTGCCGGTGTCATGATTCCGGACTCGCCGGATGATGCTTTCCGTATCGGCCAGCAATCCTGGACGCCCCCCGGCGGAACAGATCAGAAGCCGGAAGAGCTGCTCACTGGCGCTCTGGTCATGCCGCAGCCCAAGCCGCTCAGCTTCCGGCTGGCGGTGGCGCCGAAAGAACTTGCAGTACTCAAGTCCATCAGCCCCGGGCTGGGTTTGGACGGATTGGTGAATTTCGGCATCTTCAGCTTCATCGCCAAGCCTCTTTTCCTGGGTTTGCGATATATCAATGACCATTGGGTCCACAATTACGGCTGGGCCATTGTCATCCTCACAGTTTTGCTCAACACCGCCTTCTTTCCGTTGAAGGTCAAGAGCATGCGCTCCGCGCAAGAGATGCAGAAGATTGCGCCCCTGATGAAGGAGATTCAAGACCGCTACAAGCATTACAAGCTCAACGACCCGCGCAAGCAACGCATGAACCAGGAAATCACCAAACTTTACCAGGAGCACCACATCAACCCCATTGGTGGCTGCCTGCCCATGTTGCCCCAAATACCCATCATGTACGGCTTCTACGAGGTGCTGGAGACCAGCATCGCCTTGCGCCACGCCCCCTGGATTGGGTGGATCAAAGATCTTTCCGTGCCCGATCATTTATACATCCTTCCCATTTTTTCCATCATCCTTTCCTTCCTTATGACCCGGATGACGCCCATGGGCGCGGTGGACCCCAATCAGCAGAAAATGATGATGATTATGCCGCTGGCCGTGGGGTTTATCTTTTTCTATGAAGCGGCCGGGCTGACTCTTTATTACTTTGTGTACAGTGGCATCGCCGTCCTGCAGCAACTCGTGATCAACCGCATGATTCCGAGAGTGCAACCCGCCGTGGCCAGTCCCGCCGTGGCCGGCCGGGCGCGCAGACCGGCAGAACCGAAACCCCTGGCCGTAAAGGAGTAGGCCGCCGTGCCCAGCTCTGAAGCCTCTTCACCCCCAATGGGCGCTTCTTTTGAAGGCCAACTTCCCCGTCTCGAATCCTTCCTCAAGGAGATGATTGGCAAGGGCCGCTTCGACCTGAAGTTTACGGTTCAGCGCCAAGCCGGTGGGACCGCTGCCGAGGGGCCGGGCTACGTGGTGAACTTCTCCGGTCCGGATACGCCTTTGCTCCTGGAGTCAAACGCCACACTGCTCGATGCGCTGGAGTATCTGACCCACAAATCCATTCGCTTGGATGAGGCGCTTCACCACCGCATCAGTTTTGATTGTGAGGGTTACCGGCGGATCAGAGTGGAGGAACTGAGGATGACGGCGAATCTGGCCGCAGAGCGGGTTGTGGAGCACAATGAGCCGTTCTCCCTGAGCCCCATGAACTCCCGGGACCGCCGCGTGATCCATTTGACGCTTCGGGATGAATCCCGTGTTAAGACGGAGAGCCGTGGCGATGGCGCCGGCCGCCACGTCGTGATCTTCCCTGCGCCGCCTTCGCGCTCGACGTAGCGCCCGCATCGTGTCCCTAGTGTCCTGTCCCACTTAATTCTTTACCGGCGCTCAGTGCTCGGGTGGGTGATGTCTACTCTTTGCTCGCCGCTTGCGAGAGAAGGCGGTAGCTGCCGCTACCGCAGTCCACAGCGGGCTTCGCCCCGCCCGCAAGTTCACGGCAGCGCCGCAGGCGCCTTGGAGTGCGGCTGCGAAGCTGCCGCCTTACCCTACATTGTCAAGAATTAGGTGTGACAGGACACTTGTGATTGACGTAGCACCACCATCTTGCCGGCAATTGCCGCCGGGACGGCGGCGCTACAAGCTCCTCCATGTCTCACCATGACGAAACCATCGTAGCCATTGCCACCCCGCCGGGGCGAGGCGGCCTCGGCGTGGTGCGGCTTTCGGGAGGGCAGGCGCTTGAAATCGCCACGGGCATTCTGAGACTTCCCAAGACCGCGCTCGAACCGCGCCAAGCGACGCTCGCCGAATTTTGCGATCCCTCCACCGGACGTGTCCTCGATCAAGTGCTGGCCAGCTTCTTTCCCGGACCCCACTCATACACCGGCGAAGACGTTCTTGAGGTGTCCTGCCACGGCTCACCCGTGATTTTGGCGTTCCTGGTGGAGTTGTGCCTGGCGCGAGGCGCGAGGCCCGCCGAGCCCGGCGAATTCACCCTGCGGGCTTTCCTCAACGGCCGCATGGACCTGACCCAGGCCGAAGCCATCCGCGACCTCATCGAATCCCGCACCCTCTTTCAAGCCCGTGTGGCCGCCGGGCAGATGGAGGGAGCCGTGTCCCAGCGCCTCAAACCCCACAAGGAAGCCCTGGTCGAGCTCATTGCGCGGCTTGAGGCAGGCATCGACTTTGCCGAGGATGATGTTCCCGTCTCCGGTTGGGAGGAAATTGCCGCAGCGGTTGATGCCATTCAGCGGGATTTAAGCCGGCTGGTTGAGACCTATGAGCTCGGCAAGATCGTGCGCGAGGGCTTGACGCTGGCCATTGTGGGACGGCCGAACGTGGGCAAATCGAGCCTGTTTAACCGCCTGCTCAATCAGGAGCGTGCCATTGTCACGGCCATGCCCGGCACCACGCGCGACCTGATCTCCGAAACCGCCAGCCTGGATGGCATCCCGCTTCGCCTGGTGGATACGGCTGGCATCCGCGAAGCCCACGACGAAGCGGAGCGCCTGGGCGTAGCCAAATCCTTGCAGGCCATTGCTGATTCCTCATTGCGGCTGTTCGTGGTGGACGCTTCCGAGGGCTGGACGGAATTGGATGAGCAATTGTGGGCGAAAGTGCTGCCGCTTGGGTCGCTGACCGTGGCCTTGAACAAGACGGATCTTCCCGCCCGGCTCAACCGCCATGAACTCGCGGCGCGGCTCATCCACGGTGAAAAGGCTTTGCCCGCAGCCACCGCGTTCGAAGGGACGTTATCGCATACCGTTGTTGGGGTCGAGGCGCCGGGTGCAACTGCGGTGGTTGAAGTCTCCGCCTTGACCGGCCACGGTATCGAAGACCTGAAGCAGGCTTTGCTTTCCATTGCCGCGCCCGCCCGCGAGACGGCCGAACCGGGCGAAATCATCACCAACCTGCGCCATCAGCAATTGATCCAGACCGCGCTCGCCGCGCTGGGCCGCGCCCATCACGCCACCGCGTCGCGCGTTCACCATGAGATGCTGCTGCTGGACCTTTACGAAGCCCTCCATGCGCTCGACCTCATCACCGGCGCCACCACCGCGGAGGACGTGCTGGGTGTGATTTTCTCGACGTTCTGCATTGGCAAGTAAGAGCTCGCGGCCAGACAGAGTCGTCTCCGCAACACCCCGGCCAACGACTTCGCAAACGGAGGAACAGCGCATCGCGTAGTCCTTGCCACCCAGCGTCACCTGAAACCGCCTTCCGCGCATCAATTCCACGCTCTGGCCGTGCCGACGATGCCTGGAGTTCTGGGTTATACCTTGAGCTGGGCCTTTTATCAGCGGCAGAACGTTGTCGACGTGCTTGTTTGGGTGCAGGAGCTTGCTCCCGCTTTCCAGGCCGGAAGCGGGCTTCCGGTCTGGGGAATCTCTGTGCCTGGGTGCAGCAAGCAGCGCCCTTGCCAAGCGGCGGGTGAGGGTCTCGAATTCAGCGATATGCAGTTATTCTCGACGCTCTGCCGGTTCTCGAAGGGAAGTTCGCGAATAGTCCAGGTTAGGAGTTGCGCACGTCGGCGCTTTCTTTTTTTTCGCGGAAGTAGGCGATCAGGCGGCGCACGCTATTGGCCAGTTGCACCACTTCCCCGTCACCTTCGACGTCAAATTCAATCTCATAATTGCCGGCAGCGGCGTGATCCACAGCGGCCTTCAGATCGACGAGCGGCTTCACCACGGCGCGAGGCAGGATGAAGCTGACCAGGATGCTCAGAAGCAGGGTGAGGCTGGAAACGGCGATCAGCACGATTTCCGCGCGCTTCACCAGTTGCCGGGCATGACTGTGGTCGCGCCGGACGCGATCCCAGCTTTCCCGTTCCAGTTGGGCGGAGAGTTGCAGGATGCGGTTGCTGGAGGACTGCAACCCCAGGGTCGCCTTGCGGAGGGCGGGATCCCCGGCGGCAAGGGTGGTTGCCATCTGCAAGTCGAAGGAGCCAACCTGATTCCGCAACTCTTCGAGCAAGTGAGTGCGGCTCTCGCGGCCGGCCCGGACCAGAATCCTGTTCAGGTTCGTCTCATAAGCGCGCAGAACCTCCTGCAAGTGCTCGCGGGTGGTGTGTCCGGGTTGGTTCAAGCGGGAAACGGCCTCATCCAATTTCTCCCGGTAAATTTGGAGTTGGGATTGAATCTGGGAAATAGTTCCGCTTTCGTCCGGCTGGAGTTGAAGGCACTCGCTCAAGGTCTTATTGACGTGGTCCAACACCTGGTGGCTGGTGGAGAGGTCCTGCGGGTCGTGGAGCAAGAAGTAATTCAATTCCATGCGGCGGGCGTTCAACATCTGGATGGAAACGCTCTCCGCCAGCGTCGCCACCTGGGCATCCACGCTCACGATGCGGTCCACAATGCGGCTCATGGCATAGAGATAGTAAACGGCCAGAAAAATGACCGGAACCAGAATCAGCCGGACAATAGCCAAACTGTAGGCCGTCCTTCGCCGCAGCGAAGTGCCGCGAGCAAACACCCGGAACGGCTGCGAAACAACACGCCTGCGGATGCGGCGAATGGTACCGGGAAAGGAGGAATCGTCTGGAACCATAGTATTCGCTCAAATTTTTGCTCGGGGGCGTAACTCAACCGGGAAATCGCTCCGTCCGCCATTTCCTTAGCCAAGCGTCATGGTCACTTCCCCTGGTGAACCGGCCGACTCCCATTCTTAGACCGGCTGGCGGTCAGCGCGCGAGACACCCCATCCACATTGAGCTCTCGCTCAAAACTTTTATCTGGATGCTAGCGTATAATAGGCAGAAAGGCAATTCAAGGAAGGCGACTACCCGGCGAGACTAGGTCAAGGTTCAGCGGTAAAAATCCGGTTTAACGGAGATTACGATTCATGGATTTCCGCAAGTTGGGCAAGAACGGGCCTGCAGTTTCCATGCTGGGGCTTGGATGCATGGGCATGTCTGACATTTACGGGCACGCCGACGAAAAAGAGAGCATCGCCACCATTCACGCCGCTCTGGACGCCGGCATCACCCTGCTCAATACGGGCGATTTCTACGGCATGGGACACAATGAAATGCTCATCCGCGAGGCCATTCGCGGGCGGCGCGATAGGGTTTTCATCTCCGTGAAATTCGGGCCGTTGCGCGCTCCAAACGGGGCATTTGCCGGTGTGGATGCCCGGCCGGCGGCGGTAAAGAACTTTCTTGCCTATAGCCTGAAGCGGCTCGACACGGATTACGTTGACCTTTACCAGCCCGCCCGGATCGACCGCAGCGTTCCTATTGAAGATACGGTCGGCGCGATTCGAGAGATGGTGCAGGCCGGATACGTGCGGCATATCGGCCTTTCCGAGGCATCCGCCAAAACCATTCGGCGCGCCCATGCCGTGCATCCCATCGCCGCGCTGGAGACCGAATACTCGCTTTTGGACAGAGAGGTTGAGGCAGAAACGCTGCCCACCTTGCGCGAGTTGGGAATCAGCGTCGTAGCCTATGGTGTCCTCTCTCGTGGACTCCTCACCTCGGACGCGCCGCGCCATTTCGCCCCGAACGATTTCCGGGCGCATCTGCCCCGCTTTAGCGGTGAGAATTACCAGAAGAATTTGGCGCTGGCCGGAGTGTTGAAGGCGTTGGCCAAAGAGAAGGGGATCACCCCAACGCAGCTCGCCATTGCCTGGGTGCTGGGGCGGGGTCAGGATATTGTGCCTTTGGTTGGGGCACGCCGCCGCGCCCAGCTTGAGGAGGCGGTGGCCGCGACCCACATACGGATCAGCCCCGAAGAAGAAGCGCACATCCAGGCAGCGCTTCCGCCCATAGCCGGCACACGCTACGGCGCCGATCAAATGGCGATGCTGAATGGCTGAAGCTGAGGTTGAATGAGGTCCCTGGTATTTTTGAAGCTGCCGAGTAGCAGTCTTGCCCCCCAGCCTGATTTGCGGGAGGATGTTGCCTCACCCGTTTCAATCGCGCAGGTCTGCTCGATTATCCTCATTCTTGCTACCGCAGGAACAATTTGCTTGGTAAGCTCAATCTCTTATGAGCCATTCCGTTTACATCATGGCAGGGTCGAACGGCGCCGGGAAAACCACGTTTGCGCGCGAATTCCTTCCCCGGTACGCAGACTGCAAGAACTTCGTGAATGCCGACCTCATCGCTCAAGGCATGGCACCTTTCTCCCCGGACGCAGCATCTTTTCGCGCGGGGCGGCTCGTGCTTGAGGAAATTCGCTTCTTCGCGAAGCGGGTCTCGATTTTGGGTTTGAGACCACGCTCTCCGGCAAAACTCACTTGGGTCTGATCCGTGGCCTAAAAACTCAGGGATATTCGGCCCACACTTTCTATCTTTTGGTGCCGAGTGTAGAGGTTGCGGTATCCAGAATTCAGGGGCGTGTTTCGCAGGGCGGTCACGGCATTCCTGAAGCTGTTGTGCGGCGCCGTTTCAGCCGGTCTATCAGAAATTTTCTGTGGGAATACCGTCCGCTGGCCGATGCTTGGATGCTTTTTGACAATTCACTCGAAGCCCCCACGGTAATCGCCTTTGAGATTCAAGGACAACTTTGTATAATAAGGCCTGAGCCTTACAAAACCTTGTTGGCCCGTCACGGGAGAACATGAGAGAGCCTCCGCCCAATGTCCTTGAACTGCCCCTCGAGGTGCGCGCCGAAATGGCTATGAAGGCAGCGGTCGAAAAGGTGATCGAGGAGCACGCCCGCCTGGGGTTTCCCATTTTTATCTGGCGCGATGGCAAGGTAGTGGAGATTCCGGCAGAGGAATTACGGGCACGGATTGCGGCCGGCGGTTCCGAGTAGTTGCTCCAAGCCCGTCCTCAGTCCGTCGAAGCCCAAAGCGTTCCTGAAAACGGTTCGCCGCGGTCCGGTCGGACTCATTCGCTTGTCTCGAGGACTTCCAGATCGGCGGTGTCCCTGGAACGTCCTGTGGACTTTTTGTTCTGAATCAGCGCCTGACGGCCGATGAATTTCACCTGAATTCCGGCTAACTCTCCCTCAACTCTCCCCGCCCAGGCCTCGCCAAACGGCACCCCGGTAATCGAGGTTAAAAGATCAATGCGGTTGGGGGGCGTACCAAGTTGGATCACACGATAGGAATCGACAAAGTCTGCCGCCTTCAAACCAAGGGAGCCGAAGCCAAAAAGTGCCAGCGCAGCTTCAAGCCGCCGGGCGTTTTCCGGCGTATTGTGGACCAGGATGTCCAGGTCGCCGGTGTAGCGAGGGAAGCCATGATAGGCCAACGCTACTGCGCCTACCACCAAATATTCAACCTCGCTTGAGTTGAGCGATTCGATAAACGCGCGCCAATCTTCCGGAAGCTGCATCGTCCTCCTTGTGGGCGAGGGTGCGAAGCTGGAACAGAATCTCCAGACGTTCCGCCGGTGAGAGGCGCCGATAATATTCCAGCGTCGCTTCTTCAGCTTCCCGGTGGGTTCGGAACTTGGCGACAACGGGATCCATGTTCCTTATTTTACTTGTTCTCGGGCGCCAATGCTACGATTGTGAATTCCGGGTTAGTGGTACATTTTCGCTGCTGTAGCGGCGGTCTCTGACCGCCGAGCTTTATTCTCCAACAGTTTCGGGCGGTCAGAGACCGCCGCTACAGCAAACTGCGCCAGTACCGAATTCCGATCCGGAATCAGGACTCCAAGATGAGGGTAAGATATTTTTCGACCAGAAGCCGAGCTTCAAAGGGCCGCCTCATAACATGCGAAGAGTCGATCCTCTGCTGCAATATTTCAATGGTTCTATTGCCTCGTCCTCCAAGCAGTTCCCTTTCTTTCACGCCCCACAGCGCTTACCCTTG
The DNA here is from genome assembly GCA_035531475.1 of Terriglobia bacterium. Classification (GTDB taxonomy): domain Bacteria; phylum Acidobacteriota; class Terriglobia; order UBA7540; family UBA7540; genus CALCEB01. Next base: position 10,866 of record DATKST010000168.1, on the reverse strand, counting down.
TATGCGTAGTTTCCCTGGCTTACACTTTTCCGGTTGCTGCGTCTAACCGCACTGAGAAGAAAATTTCTGATGGATGGCGCCTGTTTGGAGCTTGCCGGCAAAATGCCTGCCGAGGGATCGCCTCTCGCAGAAACCGATGAGCGGGCCCTGGTCCTTCGCGCCCAACACGGCGACCGGGGTGCGTTCGATGCCCTGGTTCGCCGCTACGACCGCGAGGTGCTCCGGCTGACCATGAAGGTCACGCGCTCGGCGGACGAAGCGGCGGATCTCTACCAGGAGGCTTTTCTGAAGGCCTATCGTTCCCTCGGTCACTTCCGGTTAGAATCTTCTTTCTATACTTGGATTTACCGGGTGACCACCAACGTTTGCCTGGACCATCTCCGCCGCCAGAAGCGCCGAAACGAAATCCAGCCTCTCACCGCGCCGGACGAGCCGGAATATTTCCAAGCGGTGCCGGATGACAAGGCTTCCAATGACCCGGAGCGCGCCACTCACTCCCGGGAGATCAACCGCCGCATCCACACGGCGATGGAATCGCTCTCGCCGCGCGAACGGATCGTTTTCGAGCTGCGTCATTACGATGGCCTGAAACTGAGGAAGATAGGCAAAATGGTGGGCACGACCGAGGAAACCGCGAAGAATTGCCTGTTCCGCGCCACCCAGAAATTGAGATTGGCGCTGGGAGACTTGGTGTAGCGTAGGGGCGACCCTTGTGGTCGCCCGAGGTTGCAACCAGGATCGGAATCGGCCAGGCACAGGACCTGCGCCTACGCCCGGCGCTGAAACGTGTTGAAAACTATGACGTGCAGGACTTTTGAGGAAAGCATCGAGCTTTATCTTTATGACGAACTCCCGGCGGAGGACCGTGCCACGGTGGAAGAGCACCTCGCCGCCTGCGTTGCTTGCCAGGAAAAGCTGGCCTCAACGCGAAAGCTGCACGAGTTGATGAGCCAGCGCGCGGTGAGGGAGCCTGGGCCGGAAGTTCTGGTGCGCTGCCGCGGGGCATTGGAGGAAGCCCTGGACCGCGAGCAACACGGTTGGCGGAGCCTGTGACTCGGGACATGGGCCGGGCATGGACGGGCTTGCCGGCGTGGATTCACCCTTCACGGGCCATGTCGGCGCTCACCTTGATTGTCTTTGGATTTGGGCTGGGCTGGATGCTTCGCCCCCGGCTTCACCGCGTCGCCACTCCGGCACAACCGGGAGCCGTTTCCGCGCCTCAATACACTGGCGCGGACTTGGGCCGAATTAGCAGCATCAGCCGGGTGGACCCCAATCCTCAGACCGGCCAGGTGCGTATCACACTGAATGCGGAACGTCGGGTGACGCTGGAAGGCTCGCTTGACGATCCTCGCATCCGCCAGGTGTTGGTTTATGCCGTCAAGCAGTATGACAACACGGGCATCCGCCTGGATACGCTGAGCGCCTTGAAGAACGGTAGCCGCGATCCGGCGGTGCGGGAAGCTCTGCTTTACGCCCTGCTGCATGATCCGAACGCCGGAGTCAGGCTGGAGGCGCTCAAAACGGTGCGGCAAATGGGCTGGAATCCGGAAGTTCGTGGGGCACTGCTCCAGGCGGTGCGGCGCGATACCAATCCTGGGGTTCGCGTCACCGCCATCGACGACCTGGTGAATCATGCCGTCAGGGATCACGATCAAGGGCTGGTTCCCGTGCTTCAGAATCTTTCCAGCACGGACTCAAATAACTATGTTCGCGTAAAAGCCCTTGCCGCGCTTCAAGAGTTGGACCAAGGCCCGCAGTAGCCCGGATCAGGGGCAGACCTTGTACCCGTGCTACCCGGACTGACATAGGGGCAAGTCTTGGTCCTGCCCTCGGGCGGCCACAAGAGCCGCCCCTACGAGACATCAAGGGCGCTGGCCCTTGGTTAGGAGAAATTGCGTGCGTGCTGGCATGGTTCGGCAATTCGCATGGCTGTTGTTCTGGGCGCCCTTGGCGCTGGCCATCACCCTTCCGGGATTTGGCCAGGACTACGTCCATCGCGGCGCTCCTCAGCTCCAGGGCGGCGCCTGGGTCGAGACCCTGACGTGCGATATTCCCGTGCAGCCGGGGGGACAGCTCACTTTCCGGGCGGACCAGGGACCGGTGAGCGTCAGTACCGGCGCGCAGGACAGGATAGGGTGCAAGGTGTCACTCCGCGCCCATTCGAGAGATGCAGCCCGTGCCCGATCGCTGCTTGACCAATTTAAGCTTACCGCCCGCCGCACTGGTGAATCGGGTGTCTACCTTTCCGGACGGTTCAACTCGTCGCGGCATCATTCCCATTCCTTGAACGCCCAATACCAGCTTCAGGTTCCTGAACGCTTCAATCTGGATTTAGCGACCCGGGGCGGAAGCCTGCACATCGACAGTTTGGGCGGAGAACTGCGCGGGGTCACGGCGGGAGGAGAAATCCGAACCGGTGACATCACCGGCCCCGTACACCTTGAAACCGCAGGCGGATCGATCCGGCTTGGCAGCATTGGAGCGCGGTTGGATGCGCGGACAGCGGGCGGAGGCATCAGCGTTGGAAACGTCAAGGGAGACGCCACACTCGAGACCAGCGGCGGGGAAATCATGGTTGGCATCGTGGATGGGGCGCTGCAAGCCAGAACCGCGGGTGGAGACATCACCCTGCAAGCCGCCGCCGGGCCCGTTATCGTGGAAACCGCCGGAGGCCAAATACGCCTGGGCCAATGTGGGGGGGCCGTTCAAGCCCAAACCGCGGGCGGGAATATTCATTTGGATGGCGCGCGGGGCACGGTGAGAGCGGAAACCGCCGGAGGTAGCATCGACCTGCTTCAGCTTATGAGCGCCGTGCGGGCGCAGACTTCAGCGGGACGCATCCTTGCCCAGATTAACGCCAATCGCTCCAGCTTCGGCGCATCGAGCCTGTCAACCTCGGTGGGAGATGTAGACGTTTTCCTGCCTCCGGACCTGCCACTGACCATCAATGCCGTGGTTCGAGAGGCGGCAGGACATAAGATCTTCTCCGATTTCCCCTTGCAAATCGAAGGCAACCACGCGGCGTTCAATATGGGACCGATTCGGGGCAAAGGCAAAATCGGCGGCGGGGGCGATCCGCTGGATATCAAGACCAGCATGGGCAACATCCACATTGGAAAGCTCAACGCTCAAGCCATTGCACAAATGAAGGCCGCCCAGGAAAACTTCTGGAAGCAGATCGCCAACGGATGGCCCGATGGCCGCAGCCAGCTCCAGCAGATGAAGCAAATGGAGCAACAAATGCGGCGGCAAGAACTTCAATTGCGTCAACAACTTCGAGAAATGCAACGGCAAATCGAACAACCGTAGGGGCGGGCCTTGTACCCACCCTCGTCAGCAGTGTCACTGGGTGGGCCGCCCGCCAGGCCATCAACATAAAAACCGGGCAGGACAAAAGGCCTGCCCCTGCAAAGGGGAGAATACGATGCAACGCAGAGCATCTGATCGTTCCGTTTGGACCCTGATTTTGGCCTTCTTGCTTTTCTGCATGGTGGTGCCGGAAGCGAAGGCGGGGCCGTCCGATGACTCCGTCATCCGGCTGGGGGGAACATCCTCCTGGTTGGGCGTGACCTTGCGGGATGTCAGCGGGGCCGATGTAAAGACTCAGAAACTGCCCGGAGACTACGGCGCGGTGATCGCCAGTGTGGAAGAGAATAGCCCCGCCGCAAGAGCCGGCTTGAAGTCGGGAGATGTTCTGGTTGAATTCGCCGGACGCGAGATCTGGAGCGTCTCGGAACTTAAGTGCTGGGTGGGGGATACGCCGGCCGGGCGGACCGTCCAAGTGAAATATTTCAGAGACGGCGCTTTGAAGTTTGCCAATGTGACGATTGAATCTCATTCCCATGAATTCCGGATACCCCCCATCAATATTCCCCCCGTCGAGATTCCGGACTTTTCGCATTTTCAATTCTTCCTGGGCCGTGCCCGGCTGGGCGTTACCGGCCAGACTCTGACTCCTCAATTGGCACATTATTTTGGTGTGGATCAGGGCAAGGGAGTGCTGGTGACGGAGGTCAAGTCCGGCAGTCCGGCGGAGAAGGCTGGGATCAAGGCCGGTGATTGCATTGTTCGCTTCGGCGCGACGGATATAAATAGCATCGCGGACTTGCAAACCGCCGTGTCCAGTGCGCAGGCAAAACACGGCGCGGCCCTAACCATCATCCGCGATCATCACCAGAAAGAGTTGAAGATATCACTGCCGGATACGCAACAGGAATGGACATGGCCCGGCGCGGCGATTTCGACGTAAGGGCGAGCCTTGTGACCGCCTTGGCCGCAAATGCTGTTCACCTACCAAAGTGCAGGCGGAGATTGGCGGCAAAAGAGGAATTGATAACGATGACTTGAACCGGAGAGATTGCCGTTGTGAATGCCCGCGCCAGCAAACCCGGTTTTGCGAGATCCAGACAGGTTCAGTGGTTCGCGTATCCACAATGAAATGCGGCAAGGGCAGGGAGAATGTCCCGGCCCTTGCCGCGCGATTCAAGAGAAATCGAAGGTGGCAGACACTACGCCAAACGCCAGCGGCGGAAACCTGCCAGACCCAACAGGCCGCTGCCCAGCAGCAGAATTGATGCGGGTTCCGGAGTTCCGGTAAAGCCCACAAACTCCTGGGTGTAGCCTTGTGTGCCATTCACGCTGACCGGTGAATAGACCACAAAGTTTCCAAACTGGCCGTTGAAGTCGCCCGCAGCCGCCATGCTGGTGGCTTGGTTGTACCACGCCAGGGCGTCTCCGCCGGCGTCGTTATGGAAACCCTTTGCGCCCATGGCTTGGCGCGAAAAGATCGCCCATAGAGCGAATTGAATGTCGGCAACCTCTTCGTCATTGTTTTGGCCCAGGTATTGAAGCATATTCTGTGTCAAATACGCGACAGCCTGATAGTCCTGAAGCTGCGTCAGCGCCGTGTCGGTCCCCGTCGTGAAGTCCGCGCCGCTCAGATTTGAAAGGCTCAGCACGTTGACCGTCCAACCCTGGTGGGAGGGGTTGTCTACGAAGTCGTCGCAAACCAATTGGACGGGCGCGCCGTTCAATGTCAGGTTGTAAGGACCCACCGGTATTTTGGGCTCTTCCGGGTCGTAAATGCTTCCGAATCCTACAAAAGTCATGCTGGCCGTTGTGCCTGCAAACAGGGTTTTGGCCGGTGTCAGGGCAATTCCAAATACTAACAATGCTGCTAACCACAAATGTTTTCTCACTGGATCGCTCTCCTTAAAGGTTCAAAGTTCCTTCGTGGGCTACCCACCCACTTATTCTTCTCTTCTTGAATCGCCGCCCCTCGAAGGAGAGGCAAGCCTCGCTTTGGCCTTTTACGAGCATTCCAAGTTCCAAACGTATCTTACTGAAAAGACAGTGCCATTCTGAAAGACAGTAGGAAAATGATTTCCCCGTATTATGACAGTTTTTCCTTTTGGTATGTATTCCTTTTGGAACTTCCTGAAGTGCTACCATTAATCGAGTGAGAAACAATGCCACACGCCTAAAGAAATGCTCTTGCGTTGAATGCCAAGCGTTTCCTATACTGGTACAGTTTCAAGCACGGGTGAACTCCGGGAAGTCTCGTCCGCGGATGTTCAACCTTTTGGGCCTGTAGCTCAGGTGGCTAGAGCGCACCCCTGATAAGGGTGAGGTCGGTAGTTCAACTCTACCCAGGCCCACCAGTTAATTGTTCTGGTTAGCAAGCCCGCCGTTTGGCCCCAGCGTGCCCACCGATGGCTCTTTGTGTTGGGAACAGAAAAATGATCCGCAGATTCCTTGCCGAACAAGGTAGATTTCAGATTGCGCGGCCCGCTCCCTTGTGGTACCTATTCTCCCGGACCCAAATCCACTTGCCTTGCAGAGGTTCATGGCCGCTAGCCCGATCGAGGTTTATCGCCGGCAGATCGAGAAAGAGCTCAAAGACGGCAACGCCACCGAGCACACTCACCGCCCGGCTCTAAAGACCCTTCTTCAAGCTCTCGCCCCAAAGATCACGGCCACGAACGAGCCGAAGCGTGTTGAGTGCGGAGCGCCAGACTTCGCGGTCACGGAGAAGCGCGCTCACGGCCCCGTCACCATGGGCCACCTTGAAGCCAAAGACGTGGGCAAGGACTTGGATGAAGCCCAGAAGTCGGAGCAAATGAAGCGGTATCTTCCCGCTCTGCCCAACCTGATTCTTACCGACTATCTGGAATTCCGCTGGTACGTGGATGGAGAGCACCGGCAGACGGCCCGGCTCGCCCGCGCCAGCAAGGGCGGCAAGCTCGTCCCGGAGCAGGACGGAGCCGAAGCCGTCACGCAATTGCTCACCGGCTTTCTTGCCCGCGAAGCCGAACCCATTAACGATCCCAAAACTCTAGCCCTTCGCATGGCCCGGCTCACTCATCTCATCCGGGACATGATCGTTAAGGCTTTTGAAGCGAAGGCGGCCTCTGCCACTCTCCGCGACTTGCACGGGGCTTTTGAGAAAGCCCTGATTCCCGATCTACCCATCCCGCAGTTTGCGGACATGTTCGCCCAAACTCTCGCCTATGGCCTGTTTGCGGCCCGTTGCAATCATCACGGGCCGACGGGCTCATTCAAGCGATTGGGCGCCGCGTCGGAGATTCCGAAAACCAATCCTTTCCTTCGCCAACTCTTTGAAACCATCACCGGCACGGCTCTGGATGAAGAGCCTTTTGTGGGATTCGTGGATGACCTGGCCCAGCTCTTGGCCGATACGGACATTGGCGCGGTGCTGGCGGACTTCGGCAGGCGGACCGCCCGCCAAGACCCGGTTGTCCACTTTTACGAAACCTTCCTTGCAGCCTATGATCCCAAGTTGCGCGAAGCGCGTGGAGTCTATTACACGCCGGAGCCGGTGGTTTCCTATCTGGTGCGCTCCGTGGATTATCTCTTGAAGGCGCGCTTCGGATGCGCGAACGGCCTTGCAGACACAGCAACAATCGAATATGAGCGCGGCGACGTAGGGGCGATTCATGAATCGCCCCTACAAAAAGCCACTTCCCCCCGTGTCTTGATTCTTGACCCGGCGTGCGGGACCGGGACGTTTCTTTACGCGGTCATTGACCACATCCGCGCCGAATTCATGCGGCAAGGCAACGCCGGCATGTGGTCCGGCTATGTGCGGAGTCATCTCCTGCCCCGCATCTTTGGATTTGAATTGTTGATGGCCCCCTATGCTGTGGCGCACTTCAAGCTGGGGATGCAGCTTGCCGGAAACGATCTTACTCCGGCACTGCGGGAGAAGTGGGCTTATGACTTTTCCGGCGATGAACGGTTGGGAGTGTATCTCACCAACACGCTGGAAGAGGCGGAGCGCAGAGCGGAAACGCTCTTCGGCCCGTTGCGCGTGATTACTCAGGAAGGAAACGCGGCCGCAAAGATCAAGAGCGAGTTGCCGATTCTCGCTGTAATTGGCAACCCGCCGTATTCGGGCCACTCCGCCAACCGGAGTTGGGAAGTCAAAAACGGCAAGAAGGAACTGACCTTCATCGGGCGGCTGATTCAGGATTACTACAAAGTGGACGGACAGCCTCTTGGAGAGAAAAACCCCAAGTGGCTCCAGGATGATTATGTGAAATTCATCCGCTGGGGTCAGTGGCGAATCGAGCGGACCGGCGCTGGCGTTCTGGCTTTCATCACCAATCACGGCTATCTCGACAATCCCACGTTTCGCGGCATGCGCCAGCAGTTGATGAATGCCTTTTCGGAAATCTACGTTCTCGATTTGCACGGCAACGCCAAGAAGAAAGAGAGCGCGCCGGATGGCTCGAAAGATGAGAACGTCTTCGACATACAGCAAGGGGTGACTCTCGGCATCTTCGTCAAAGATCCCGTAGCGCCAGCGTCCCCGCTGGCACGAATGGAAGAAGCCGCCGTCCCGGCGGCAACGGGCCGGCAGGATGCCGGCGCTACGAACGCGGGCGCGGCGGGTCCGGGTATAGCACGGGTCTTCCACGCTGACCTTTGGGGCCTGAGAGAAGCGAAGTATGAACGCTTGTTTGAGGCCGAGGTTCAGACAACGCGATGGACAAAGCTCGAGCCACAGTCACCGAGTTACCTCTTTATGGAGCAGAACCGCGACCTCGCGGCGGAATACGGGAAGGGCTGGAAACTGCCGGATGTGTTCCCGGTAAATTCGGTGGGAATTACAACGGCTCGCGATGCCCTTGCCATAGACTTTTCGGAGACTGCGTTACTTGACCGCGTACGCGACTTCATTTCGCTTCCCGGGGAGGAAGCAAGGGTTAAATACGGCTTGGGCGACGACGCGCGGGATTGGAAAGTCTCTCTGGCACAAGAGGACATTCGCAGACACGGGGTCAAGGAGCAATACGTTGCGCAGATTCTTTACCGGCCCTTCGACTTGCGGTTCACTTACTACACGGCACAAACCAGGGGCTTCATCTGCATGCCCCGGCCGGAAGTGATGCGGCATATGCTCGGGGGTCAAAATCCGGCCTTATTAGCCACGCGGCAAACGCGCGACAAATGGGACGTGCTAACAACTCGCCACATCGCTGCGCACAAATCCGTTGCGGGATACGACATAACAGGTGTGTTCCCCCTCTATTGCAACGAAGGTGCAGGCCCGCCGGTCACGGGCCAGACTGAGCTTGCGGTGCTCCATGCCGCCACCCGTAGGCCCAACCTGAATCCGGAATTCATCGCCGACCTCGAAAAGCGACTCGGGCTCAAGTTTGTGCCGGAAGGCAAGGGGGACGTAGCGCCGGGCTTTAGCCCGGCATCCGAGCAAAATGCCGACCTGAAGGTCGGCGCTACAACTTTCGGGCCGGAAGATGTTTTCAATTACATTTACGCGGTCTTTCACTCGCCAACCTACCGGCGCCGCTACGCGGAATTCCTGAAAAGCGATTTCCCTCGCGTGCCGCTCACTTCCGACGTGAACCTATTCCGCTCTTTGTGCGGTCTGGGCGCGGAGCTTGTGGCCTTGCACTTGCTCGAATCGCCGACACTGCAGAAACCCATGGCGCGGTTTCCCGTCAAAGGCTCGAATCAGGTGGATAAGGGTTTCCCCAGGTATGTGGCTCCCGGCGAGCCAGAACCAGGCACGGGCAAGCCGCTGAAAGATGGCCGGGTGTATATCAACAAAGGCGACGCAGTTGTAGCGGCGGTCTCTGACCGCCGGGACGAGTATGGAGTGCGGGAGCTTGCTCCCGCTTTCGGAAGCGGCGGCAAGCCGCCGCAGTCCAAAGGCGCCGCTCATAGAGCGGCGCTACTCCGCGCAAAAACCGGCGATGAGGACATCGCCGCTACAACGGGCCAATACTTCGAAGGTGTCCCGCCCGAAGTCTGGAATTTTCACATCGGCGGCTATCAGGTTTGCGAAAAGTGGCTCAAAGACCGCCGTGGCCGAACCCTGACCTATGAGGACCTGGAGCATTACCGCAAAGTTGTCACGGCCCTGAGTGAGACGATCCGCCTGATGGCCGCGATTGACTCCGCCATCCCCAAATGGCCGATCGAGTGAGATTGGCGCTGGCTCGATGCTCTCAGGCCGGCAACATAGATGGCGGACCCCTGAAGAGAACAAAGCGAGGTGAAGCATGGCAATTCATGATCTGGCGAAGAAAGAGACGCCGCACGGCACAGTGGCGGCGGTATGGTTTGATTCCGATGAGGAAAACTTCGTGGTGCAGCATGAGTTTGTACACCTGAGTTTCCACAAGCGCGAATTTGAAAACTTCCTCGAATGCCTGAATGAATCCTGGAAGAAGTATCAGGAGGATCACAGTGGGACTGGTTAGCAGCCTCTTTAAGGTCGCCCGTATCGCCAATGACGTTCGAGTGCTTTCGAGCGGCAACCCCAAGCGCATCGCCCGGCACTACGCCAACAAAGCCATCGGCCGCACTGTGGTGAGCCGGATGTATTTGCGATAGGCGTGCGTTGCGCCACTCCCGGCCAGCCGGAAAGCTTTCCCAATAGGTCAAAATTCAGGGTGAGGACGGCGGCACCGGGGCAAATGGGCTTGACGCTACTTTCCGCCGTGGGCTACCTTCAAATAGGTTCCACCTTTCGCTCCACCTGCGCGTGAAGCAGCTCGTCATTCCCGCGCAGGCTTGTCCCCGCGCAGGCGGGGACGGGAATCCACACGTTTCACTCCACGCGCGCGGGTGAACGAAGGCAGGGTTTTCCGCAGGCGGCCAGAGACTTGGAAAGCATTCATGGTCCAACAGCACGAATTTGAGGAACTCTTCGCGCTCACTCGGGCGCTGGTGGACATCAATTCCATCTCGGGCGAAGAGGCGAGCTGCGGACATTACGTGCACGATTACCTGGCCGGGCGCAACTTCCAAGTTGAGAAGCTGCCGGTGACTGCGGACCGATTCAATGTGTTTGCGGCCTGCGGCAAGCCGGAAATTGTTTTTAGCACTCATATGGACACCGTGCCGCCCTTCCAGGAGGCCCGCGAGGATGGCGAGTTCATCTATGGCCGTGGGTCGTGCGATGCCAAGGGCATTCTGGCCAGCCAGATCTCTGCGGCCGAGCGCCTGCGCCGCGAAGGCATGGAAAACTTCGGCTTGCTCTACCTGGTGGGCGAAGAGGTGACGAGCGACGGCGCCCAAGCCGCCAACCGCGTCCCTCGCGGCACGCGCTTCATGATCAACGGCGAGCCCACGGAAAATAAGCTGGCGCTCGGCTCGAAGGGACTGATGCGGGTGGACATTCGCACGCGCGGCAAGATGGCCCACTCCGCCTATCCCCATCTTGGCGAATCCGCCATTGAAAAAATGCTGGACGTGTTGAACGATTTGCGCCGGATTAAACTCCCGGAGGACCCGGTTCTGGGCCGGTCTACTCTGAACATCGGCCTGATTTCCGGCGGCCGCGCCGGCAACGTAATCCCCGATGAAGCCGAC
>DATKST010000167.1:0-6046 GCA_035531475.1 Terriglobia bacterium | reverse complement strand
GGCGGGGCGGCTCTGCGGTCGCCTACGGCTCCCTTCGAGCCGCCCTGGAGAGAAGAACAAAAGCAAGACCACCCCCCGGAACTCACATTATGATTGGTACAAAGAAGGGGGGCAGGTCAGAGCATCATCCACGCCGTCTCGTAGCGTCGCAGACCAAGCTGCCGTTGCAAGAGAAGCGCCGAGATGCCGCGCTTATCCGTAGTCATCAGGTAAGCCGCCCAGAACCAAACCGTCAGAGGCGTTTTCGTGTTATGCAAAAATGTCCCGGCCGTAAGGGAGACTTGATACCGACAACGGGTGCATTGCTAGCGCCGCAGTCTCACGAATTCGTAAGCGCTCCCGTTCCCGCATCGCGGGCAGATGAAGCCTTCCGGCCAGCGGCACTCAGCCAGATACTTCTGGCAAGCCTCCTCGGTAGCGAACATCGACTGGAATTCACGCAAGGTCTTTGGAAACGCTGGGCGCGGCACGGCCATATACTACTGCTTGGGGCATGCTGAAACAACCGGATAAGCAGGAGTCCACTAATCGCTCCTATTCGTAATACGGTGATATAAGTTAAAGCGACCCCTCACCCGTCCCGCACCGCGGGCCAGCCCTCCCCCAAAGGGGGCGAGGGCTGGGGGCAGGATCGGCGGCTTGCTTTATACGTCACCGTAATTGCGAACATCAGTACTAAGCCGCGCTTCCGCCAATGGGTCAGCGGCGTTCCACCACCGGCTCCGCTGCGGTCGCCGCCTAGCTTCCGCCATAAACAGCGCCAGGGCGGCTGGCTCGCAGCGCGTGCCCTTCATACGGCCGGGATGAATAATGGATTGCCAGCTCCGCAGCGTCCAAAAGCTTATCCATTATGATTCCCGTTGTATAGCCGAGCCCCTCGACGAGCGCAACCAAGTCTTCCGTCGCGACGTTCCCGCTAGCGCCCGGACAATACGGGCATCCGCCGAGGCCACCCACCGAGGCATCGAACGTCCGGACGCCGGCTTCAAGACCCGCATAAGCATTGGAAAGCGCACGGCCGTAAGTGTCGTGAAAGTGAAGTACCATCTCGCCTGGGCTTAGCTTCACCTCTTCGCACACGGCTGCGATGGCCTCCTTCACCTGATCGGGGAAGGCCATGCCGTCCGTGTCGCTAAGCCCGATACGGCAGAGGCAAACTTCACGCGCCTGCCTAACGCGAGTGACAACGGTGGAGACGGGTATTCTTCCTTCAAAAGGGCAGTGGAAACTCGCTGAGATACCGGCGCGAAGTGCGATACCGTCCCGCTCCGCTGCGCGAGCTATTTGCTCGAATAGCTTCAGCGATTCGGCAACGCTTCGATTCGCATTCTGCCGATTAAACTTGTCGCTGGCTGGCAAACTAAAATCCATTTTGCGAAAACCAGCAGCCAGCGCCCGTTCATAACCCTTGAAGTTAAGAATCAAAGCTGAAAATGCCACCCCTGAAAACTTCGCAAGACCAGCACTGACCTGCTCGGCGGCAGCCATCTGTGGCACCCATTTCGGATGGACGAAGCTAGTTGCCTGAATGGATGGAACTCGCGCCTCGACCAATTTCTCGATCAATTTCAGTTTCTCTTCTGTCGAGACCGGCCTTGGTTCGTTTTGTAGTCCGTCGCGGGGAGACACATCGATTATTTCGACGTATTCAGTCATTTTGAGTCACTCCTTATCCTTTGCAACACATGAATCCCTTCTCTTATGGGAAATCTGCGATCTTTCCTTTCCCTTTTCACTGACATGCCCCAAAACCGACAGGCCGAATCTGATTCGCGCAGCCGAATACCGAGCCTGCCGAGCTTTCCACAACTTGCAGTAAATCAACCGTTATTGGCTCAGCTTACAAGCTATGCAGGCTTCTCGAGAGGCTCCGACGCGTCGGTCGCGAGCCACAGCAACCCACCACCAACCGAAACCAGCGCGGCCACATCCAGGGCTTGAGTCCAACCGAACCTCGCGGCAATAAGCGCTGTTATGATCGGTGATATCCAGCCGCCGAGGTTTCCACACGTGTTCATCAAGGCAGACAGCGAACCACTATAATTCGGAGCAATGTCGATACAAGCCGCCCACCAGCTTGCCACTGCAAAAAAGTTACAGCCCGCTGCGAGAGCTAGCAACGGAATCGCCAAAATATAATTTTTTGTGTGCGCACCCGCACAGAGCAGCACCGCTGAGGATCCCATACCGAGCCACGCACCGAACTGCCGTCCGCGACGCTTTCCGAACTTACGAACTGCACGATCAGAAAACCATCCACCCACCGGTGCAAGTACTGTCATGGCTATGAACGGGGTTGAACCCCACAACCCTCCTTGGGTCAAGGTAAGACCACGCACGCGGACGAGGTAAATATAGAACCAGTTGTAAAAGATATATGCTGCATAGCCCTGGCACGCATAGCTCAGGATTAAGCTATACACTGAGCGGCTCGACAAGATCGTTTTCCACGGAGGCTGCGTACTGAGGTGTGTAGCGTAGCGAAGACTCGTGGCGTCTGCGCCCTTTCCGGAGTAGATGTGTTCGAGTTCTTCTGCGTTGACTTTCTGATGCTCTTCAGGTCGGTTGGTCACATAAGACCGCCACGCTATCGCAACTATGACTCCCGCAACACCACACAAATAGAATGACGCCCGCCAGCCCCAGTGCTCCATGGCTGACGTAATGAGTATCGGCGCCATCGCGCCTCCTATTCCAGTGCCGATAGAGGAAAAGCTGCTCCCAATTCCAAGCTCCTCATTGCTCATCCAAAGCGCTACAAGTTTGTTACTGTTTGGAGCCGCTGCTGCCACGCCTACGCCTGCAAGAAATCGCGTGATAAAGAACAGCGAGGCAAGGCTAAACCATGTGCTTGCGTGGAACCGTGGCATCAGTCCCATAGTTGCGGTAAACAGCGAAGACCAAAGCACCGCGATGGTTAACACCCCACGTGGGCCGTACCGATCCCCGGCATATCCCCAAGGAATCTGAAAGAGCGCGTAACCCAGTGTGAAAGCACTCAGGATCCATCCCATTGTCTGAGTGCTATATCTAAACTCATCTTGGATGTATTTCCCAGCTATTCCAAAACTTGCGCGATCGATGGAATCTACAAGCAAGATAATTACCACCAAGCCCGCCATCGACCACCGTACGCGTGTTGCTTGGACACGAAGAGGCGTACTCGCCGTTCGATCGCCCTTCTGGACAGCGCGGTTAAATATTTTCGACAGATTGCTCAAAAGCAGATCCTCCAGGGTTGCCGATCCACGCATTGCGTTCTTCTAAATCACTCCTTCCTCGCGCAGTGCTCTGATTTTGTGATCGTCGAGGCCGAGAAGGTCACAGTACACCTCACGGTTGTGTGCACCCAGGGGAGGCCCCACCCAGCGGATTTCTCCGGGGGTCGCCGAAAACTTCGGGACGACGCCTTGCATAGTAAGATGCCGGCCGGATTCGGGCAAAAGGACATCAGTAACCGTTTGGCGTTCACGGTAGTGAGGGTCCTGCACGATGTCGGCAACGTTGTAAATGAAGCCCGAAGGGATTCTTTCAGCATTGAGTTTCGTCACGATCTCCTCCGAGGGATGTTGGCGCGTCCAAACAGCAATGGTCTCATCAAGCTCACTGACGTTTGCCAGGCGGTCAGAATTCGTTCGGTACTTTGGGTCATCTCCAAGGTCTGGATGACCAATCGCGTTCATTAAGCGGCGAAAGATGGAATCAGAATTTCCACCGATCACAACAAGGCGTCCATCCTTGGAGGGGTAGGTATTGCTTGGTGCACCCCCTCCCAACCGGGTGCCCATCGGCTGGCGCACCGTTCCAGTACCGGAAAACTCTACAACAATTGCGTCCAGAAGACTTACCACGGCGTCCGTGATCGAGACATCCACTTCCTGTCCGCGGCCGGTTCGCTCTGCTTGCCGTAAAGCAGCTACGGCTCCGAATGCAGCGTAGAGGCCCGCTACCGAGTCGCCCAAGCTGAACCCACAACGGACAGGTGGCCGACCAGGCTCGGCGGTCAGGTAGCGTACCCCTCCCATTGCTTCGCCGACCGATCCAAACCCAACCCGGTCACGATAGGGGCCGACCTGCCCGAAAGCCGAGATATGAACCATGACGAGCTTCGGATTGAGTGACCGGAGGGTTTGGTATTCAAGGCCCCAACCAGCCATTCGTCCAGGTCGAAAGTTCTCCAGCAAAATGTCGCTTTTCGCTGCCAGTTGGCGAGCAAGTTGCTGCCCCTTCAAATTGTGGAGGTCGCACGTTATGCTCTTTTTGTTACGTCCTTGCAGGTACCACCAGTAAGAAGTACCGTCATGGAGCTTACCTGCCTGGCGTAGCTGGTCGCCGTCCTTCGGTGACTCGATCTTGATAACCTCTGCTCCGAAGTCTCCTAGGATCCTTCCCATAAGAGGCCCAGCCACGAATTCTCCAAACTCTAAAACTCTCACGCCAGCCAGTACTCCGTCTGACGGTAGAACTGATTCAGAATATGTGTGGGCGTTGTCGACAGGCCTTTTGTAAGTTTCCAAGCTTACCTCCCTCTAGTTCTGCGTCGATCGGAATGGAATTGAAAGTATCGAGTTGTTACATTAAAGAACAATCCACTGAAAAATGTGCGGGTTCATTTTGGTTCCGGCAATGAGCACAGTATACGAAAGAGTGTGACCTCAGCGGTTTTGAGGGCTCGAAAACCGTACGTTTTCTCAGGATCAATTTCAATCGTCCTTTGAGACTCCCGGTAACTCCGCTGGAGTTGTCCCTGTCAGCCTCGACGTAATTCACCGAATCGGCCTTGGCGCTCCCGCAGCGGTCGAGCCCTTTTTTCATGAACTCGATCTGGAAACGCAGAGTCCGGTGGCACCAACCCTTCAGAACCTTCCGCGCCAAGAGTAGTGAGCGGCATTCACAGAAAAGCTGATAGCCTTTCTCGAGCAGGTAAGTCCGGAGCACCTTGAGGTTGTCAACGAAAGCTTTCTACCGCAACCGATCTCCAACCGCTGCGGGCGATAAGCACAAGACCGGTCTTCGATGGCACAAATTTCCGCGCCGGTCGCTAAATCGATCAGGGACGAGATTCCTCCGGCTTGTGCTTTGGAACAAACCGCTCCAGACCGGAAATCTCAAAGCTTGTTCGGCCACGGCAGAGCCGCATCTTTATCTCTTCCTCCTCCCGAACCAGTTCGAGGCCCAATCGGAGGGCTTCTGCCAAGCGGCCCTGCGGAAAAGCTATTATCCCGTTGGCATCAGCGACGATGATATCTCCGGGATTTACCACCAGCGAACCGCAATGAACTGGAACATCCACATCTCCGTATTTATCTTTGCTCGCCTTTCGAGGATGTATACAACGTGAAAACACACGGTATCCTAACGCTTTGATTTCTAGTGGATCCCGGGCGGCGCCGTCGATCACAGTGCCCTCCAGCCCCCTGAATTTAGCCGACGTTGACATCAACTCGCCCCAAAGGCCGCAGTCGAGCGATCCCGAAGCTACCAATACCTCGCCCAGCTGCGCAAGGTACAGAGCATGGTGTAAAGTGAGATTCTCGCCCGGCTCGCAACGGGCAGTTCGGGCCGACCCGCAGATTCGAAATTCAATGTCGAGAGGGCGGATTCCGGTTTCGATGGGACAAGATGAACCGAAACAATCAGCCAACTGCGATACCGAAATATCGTGAAGCTTTTCTATAGATTCCGCGCTGATCTCATGCATGTCAACCTACCTCACATGTACCCAAAGGCGGTGTATGAACAGCGGAGCCGCGGTGACCTGGACCTTCTGCGTCACAGGCCCTACCTGCAATGTGAAGTTCAGCAATTGGGTGGCGCCCACCGTCAGGGTCACGCCGCTCTGTACGGCGGTGTGACCTGCCCCCATTCTTTGTACCAATCATAATGTGAGTTCCGGGGGGTTGGGCTTGCTTTTGTTCTTCTCTCCGGGGCGGCTCGAAGGGAGCCGTAGGCGACCGCAGAGCCGCCCCGCCGCCTGTGAACTCGTGGGGGGTCCGGTTCCCCAGCGAGCTGTGAGGCCGGACCTCGTTGTAATCCTGCCTCCAGG
>DATKST010000166.1:0-18514 GCA_035531475.1 Terriglobia bacterium | reverse complement strand
CACGTGGCGGTCTTTGTGCCGCTTCAAAAAACGCTCCATGACCTTCCTCCGCATGACTTTCCTTACAAACATCATGCCGGAAACCGTCATGGAGTGTCATGACTTTTGGTTGCGGCTCCGCCGCGCTGCGCTACCCGCTTTCCATCCTTTCCCTAATGCCAGAATAACAGAGAGAAAAGGGTTGCTCAACTGCCCGAAGCTGGGTCGCGACGACCGCCTACCTGTCGGTGGACCCTTCGGTGAGGGAGAAACCCGAGGTCAATCAAAAACCGATTAATCGGGGCTACTCTTTCGTGACGGTGGTAGATGCCCGCTTGCACGGGAATGACGGGGAACTCCTCCTCATACCGGCAGCGTCACTATCGCCTGGCTGCCCGGGCCGTCCGTTCGGTTTTCGAGCGTCAACGACCCGCCGTGCGCTTCCACGATCTGGCGGCTCAGGACCAGTCCAATGCCCGCGCCTCCCGGCTTGGTGGTAAAAAACGGCACGAAAAGGTTGGAAGGATTGGAGATGCCCGGTCCTTCGTCCTCCACCACCAATTGCAGAACATTCCCTGTCTTGCTCCATTTCACGGAAGCCTTGCCGCCGGTCTCGATGCATCCATCGGCAGCATTCCGCACCAGATTGATGAGCGCCTGATCCAATTGATCGCCGTCGGCGCGGAGAACGACGGGCGGGCCGGGCGTGATCTGGACGGCGAGGCGGGTTTCGAGGGCCACCACTCGCTCGACCCACGCCGCCACCTCCACCGCGCCCAGCTTCGGTTTGGGCAGCTTGGCAAGGGTGGCGTAAGCCCCCGTGAAGCGGCTGAGGGCTTCGGCGCGCGAGCTGATGATGCGCAGGCTGCGCTCCACGTCCTGCTCCCAGTCGGCGGGGCGGGGTTCGCGCTGAATGAGAGACTCCAGGCTGCCGGCGATCGACTTGATGGGAGCCAGGGAATTGTTGATCTCGTGGCCCAACACGCGCACCAGCTTCTGCCAGGCTTGAAGCTCCTCTTCGCGCAACGCCCGGCTCAGGTCCGCCACCACCAGCAATTGCATGGGCAAGCCGCTTTGCCGGAAGATCGACCGGCTGACGCCCCAGCGGACGTTGCCGCTGGGCGCTCCGGCAAAAGATACCGGCGGGCCGTGCAGAATACGGTGCGGCTCACCTTGCAAGAACTTTCCAAGGCCCAGATCCTGCGCCCCCAGCCCCAGCGACCTTTCCGAAGGCAAGCCCAGCAGCCGTTCTCCGGCACGATTTATCAGGCGCAGGCGCCCTTCGCCATCGAAGGTGAAGATGGCCACGTCGATTTCCTCCATCACCTTGCGAAGCAGCGTGGTGGCTTCGAGGGCGTCCAGCCGCTGCGCTCGCATGATGGAGACCAGGGCGTTGGCCTCACGCATGACGTCGGCCAGGGGATCATCGGACCGGCTCACGCGCAGCCGTAGCGAGTAATCACCCTCGCGCAGCGCCGCCAGGAGGTTGGAAAGGGTTTGAAGCGGAGTGACCACGCGGTTGCGCATCATGGAAGCAAACCCCAGCCAGCACACAATCACCAGAACCGTGACGGTCCACTGAAGGTTTTGGGAGTAGTGCCCGCGCCAGAGGAGCAGCATCGCCACAAAGACTGCGGGTAATCCCGCGAGCAAAGCCAGCCCCAGCAGGCGCTGTTCATAGTTGAGGCGGGGTGGCCGGCTCTGCGGCTTGGCGGTACGGCTCATTTCAATGGCGACGATTGGCATCGGGAGCCTGGGTCCATCGAGTCAATTTGATGAGACGGCCAAATGATAACTCCGAAAAGGGCGAAGAGAAATTTGACCTTCTGCGGGGTAGTGGCGCATTTTCGCTGCTGTAGCGGCGGTCTCTGACCGCCGCTACAGCAAACTGACCCACTACCTTCCACGGCTAAAGCCGTTGGGAGTTATGCCAATGCTCTCGGCATGGCTGAAGCCACGCCTTGACGATTGCCCCAGCTCACCCATGCCTGTCCCTTGTCACTGATCACTCATCACTTGTCACTGTTCTTCTCACTGCAGGTTCATCACCAGCAATTTCCGCTCGGTCATTTCTTCAATGGCATAGCGCAAGCCCTCGCGTCCGTGGCCGGAATCCTTCATGCCGCCGTAGGGCATGTGATCGACGCGGAAAGTGGGAACGTCACCAGCAACAATCGTGCCGGCATCCAGGGTATCGTAAGCATCAAAGATCAGCTTGGCGTCGCGGGTGAAAATCCCGGCCTCCAGTCCAAACCGCGAGTCATTCACGGCGCGAACGGCATCCGCAAAATCGCGGTAAGGCTCAACCGTGACGGCCGGAGCGAAGATTTCCTGGCAGTTGACGCGCATTTCCGGGCGCGTGCCGGTCAACACGGACGGTTCCAACATCGGTCCCCGGCGCTTCCCGCCACAAATCAACGTGGCGCCTGCTGCCACCGCTTCGTCGATCCATTCCACGGCCCGCTGGGCATCGCTTTCACGGATCAGGGGGCCAACGTCGGTCGATTCGTCCAGTGGATCTCCGGTTTTCAGGCTCCGGACGCGGGGGATGAACAGGCTGAGGAACTTTATGTGGACACTCTCATGCACCAGAATGCGCTGGACGGAATTGCAGCTCTGACCGGCGTAGGAAAAACCGCCCGCCACGCAACGCTCGGCAGCGTAATCCAGCGGAGCGTCGTGATGGATGATGGCGCCGGCATTGCCGCCCAGCTCCAGGGTCACGCGCTTCTTTCCGGCTTTCTTTTTCAGTTCCCATCCCACCTGTGGGCTGCCCGTGAAGGTGAGCATTTTGATGCGTTCGTCGGTCACCAAAGGTTCGGCGTCCCGGTTGGTAAGCGGGAGCACGTTCAGCGCCCCGGCAGGCAATCCTGCTTCATGGATCAAGGCCGCGAGCTTCAGGGAGGAGATAGGCGTTTGCGGCGCCGGCTTCAGAATCACCGGACAACCCGCAGCAATGGCCGGAGCCAGCTTGTGGGCCACTAAATTCACCGGAAAATTGAACGGAGTGATGGCGGCAACCGGTCCCAAAGGGAAGCGGCGGACAATGGCCCAGCGGCCGGCGCTCGAAGCCTGTAAATCCAGGGGCAACCATTCGCCGTAAATCCTGGCACTCTCCTCGGCGGCGATGGCGAAAGTGAGGGCGGCACGGTCAATTTCCACACGGGCGGTTTTGATGGGTTTGCCTGCTTCGAGCGCCACCGTGCGGGCAAGGTCCTCGCGGCTGCCGTGGATGGCCTCCGAAACGGCGTGGAGGATGCGTTGGCGCTCGTAGACCGGCATCTTGCGAGTCACTTGAAACGCTTTGGAGGAAGCCTCGATGGCCCTCTCAACGTGGGACGGGTCGGCCTGGAAGATGGTGGCGACGACGGCTTGATCGAAGGGAGAACGGATTTCGACGGGCGTACCCTGCTTCAGCCATTCGCCGTTGAGGAAGAATCCGTATACTTTCGGGGTAGCTTGCGCAGCGTGGGACATCACCATGACCTCCAACCGGATTTTGTTTGCATCATAGCACGGCGGCAAGCGCTTGGAAAAAGAGCCGAAATGGGGGCAGTGGTACATTTTCGCTGCTGTAGCGGCGGTCTCTGACCGCCGAACTTTATTCTTCAACGGTTTCCGGCGGTCAGAGACCGCCGCTACAGCAAACTGAACCACTACCGAAATGGGGCATCAACGGCAAGTGTTACATGGGAGCTAAATAACCGATGGTGAATAACTTGACTTCTTTCAGTGCTTGTGGCAAACATAATTGACGCAGTTCTAGCCCTCTTTAGGTTTGGATTCATCAGGAGGCCTTGCAGCTTAGGGTTATCCTTGGGACGATCCCATTGCTAGAAGTGTAAATGGAGGGGAGCAGGGTCTCGGAATTCCCTTGCTGAGGCAGATCCTACTCATTGGCGGCTGTTAAGCCGATGGGCAAGCCTGGCTGAGGGACGAATCCCCCCATGATGATAAGGAGCACTCTTGGACTTTGCGTGGACCGAGGAACAAAACGCTTTCCGGCAGTCGGTGATTAAGTTTGCCCGCCAGGAACTGAATAATAATCTGATCGAGCGCGACCGCCAAGAGGAGTTCTCGCGCGAGGCTTGGAACAAATGCGCTGAATTTGGAATCCACGGATTGCCGATTCCAGCGCAATATGGCGGTGGCGGTTCGGACATTTTGACCACGGTTTGCGCGCTGGAAGCTTTGGGTTACGGGTGCCGGGACAATGGCCTGGTATTTTCGATCAATGCCCACATGTGGAGCGCGGAAATACCCATCCTGAACCACGGAACCGAAACCCAGAAGCAGCATTATCTGCCCAAGCTGGTAAGCGGCGAGTGGATCGGCATCCAGGGCATGACGGAGCCAATGTCGGGTTCCGACGCCTACAGCTTGCGAACCCGGGCAGAAAAGCGGGGTGACCGTTACATCCTGAACGGAAGCAAGACGTTCATCTCCAACGCTCCGGTTGCCGATGTATTTATCATATTCGCCAATCTGGATCCGGAAATGAAGTCGGCGGGGGTGACGGCCTTCCTGGTGGATAAAGGAACGCCCGGGCTTGCCGTGAGCCGGAAGCTGGAGAAAATGGGGCTTAGGACTTCACCCATTGCGGAATTGGCGATTACGGATTGCGAGATACCCGTGGAGAACCTGGTGGGCAAGGAATACGGTGGCCAGGCCGTGTTTACCTCTGCGATGGAATGGGAGCGCATCTGCATCTTGGCGAACCATCTGGGCTTGATGCAACGCCTGCTTGAAACCAGCGCGCGGTACGCTGCCGAGCGGCAGCAATTCGGCCAGCCCATTGGCAAGTTCCCGGCGGTTGCAAACCGCATTGCAGAGATGGATATTCGCCTGGAAACCTCCCGGCTGGTGCTTTACAAGGCGGCATGGCTCAAGAAGATCGGCAAACATCCCTTGCGCGAGGCTTCGATCGCCAAGGCTTATGTGAGCGAGGCCTGCGTTCAGACCTGCCTGGACGCCATCAAGATTCATGGTGGCTACGGATATATGACCGAATATGAGATTGAGCGTGACCTGCGGGATGCCATCGGCAGCACGATTTACTCCGGCACTTCCGATATTCATAAGATGATCATTGCGGCTTTGCAAGGCCTCTAGCCCCATACTGTTCAGACAAGGGGCTATCCTCGTAGGGGCGACCCCTGTGGTCGCCCCCGGGCGGGCACAAGGCCCGCCCCTACAGCGCGTGGGAATCAGGCTCCAATGGGATCGTTGACTAAGGGGCTGTCAGATAACAACCGTTCCATTTCGGACCCAATACATCCCCTCACCCCTGCCCTCTCCCCGCCAGCGGGGAGAGGGTGCCGCGGGGAAGCAGTGCTTCCCGTCGCGGCGGGTGAGGGGTGCCGGTTGGAAAATGGAACAGTTATTTCTGAACGGGCCCTAACGTAAGGCAGGCGGCCACAAAACCATGGGTTTTCTTCTTCAGCACCTTACGGAAAACAGCGCTTCACGGCTCCCCGATCAAGTAGCGGTCTGGGCGCGAGGTGAAAGCCTTACCTATCGCCATCTTGAGGAGCGTTCCAACCAGCTTGCCCGCCTGCTCCATGAGCGCGGCGTGAGAAAAGGCGACCGGGTTGGAATCTACTTTCCAAAGTCCGTGGCCTCGGTTGTGAGCATGATTGGAGTGCTGAAGGCCGGTGGCGTCTATGTGCCGCTGGATTCAACTGCTCCCGCTACGCGAGTCGGCTTGATCATCGACAATTGCAAGATGAAAGCCCTCGTCACGACCGCCGGACTTCTCAAGCGTCTCGATCCCAATGATGTTCGTTCCGTTGAATTCTCAGTTCTGGCCGAGGATAAGGCCGAAGTTACGAACGGCGCCACGGTTTATCCCTGGAGCACGCTCCAATCTCTTCCTACGACCGCTCCTCTTGGGATGGCCCTCACGACCACGGATTTGGCTTACATCCTTTACACTTCGGGATCAACCGGCAAGCCGAAGGGCGTGATGATCTCCCACCAGAACGCTTTGACCTTCGTCGAGTGGTGTGCGGATACTTTCCAGATTCAGCCGGACGATCATCTTTCAAACCACGCGCCTTTACACTTTGACCTCTCGGTGTTTGACATCTATAACGGCTTGAAAGCGGGCGCGACGGTCTACATGATCCCGCCGGAAACCCAACTTTTCCCCGCCAGCTTGGCTGGCTTTATCGAATCAAATGGCATTTCCGTCTGGTATTCAGTGCCGTCGGCGCTCGTACACCTGATCCTCCACGGCGGCTTGAAATCCCGCAACCTCGAAAAACTTCGCCTGATCCTGTTTGCGGGCGAGGTTTTTCCCATGAAGTATTTGCGCCAGCTTGCAGAGGTGCTGCCCAGTGCCGAGCTTTATAACCTCTATGGTCCCACGGAGACCAACGTCTGCACCTACTACCGTGTAGACCGCGCCCAGCTTCCTTTCCAGGAACGGCTGCCCATCGGCAAGGCCTGCGCCAATACCGAAGTCTTTGCGGTTGACGACCAGGATCGTTGGGTTGGGCCCGGCGAAACGGGCGAGCTTTACGTGCGCGGGCCTTCTGTAACCCCTGGCTACTGGGCTGACACGGAAAAGACCCGGAAGATGGTGGTCCCCAATCGCTTCCAGCCGCATTATGAAGAACGCCTGTACCGCACCGGGGATATGGTCAAGCTGCTGGAGGATGGGAACTACGACTTTATGGGCCGCAGGGACAGCCAGATTAAGAGCCGGGGTTATCGCATCGAGTTGGGAGAGATAGAAGCGGCCATGATGAACCACCCGGGGGTGAAGGAGGCGGTCGCCGTGCCCGTCCCGGACGAAGAAGTGGGCAATCGCATCCGGGCGATTGTGGCGCTTCACCAGGAAGGGTCAATTTCCGCCGCTGACTTACAACAGCATTGCGCCATCCGGGTTCCCTCGTATATGGTTCCCGAAGCCATCGAATTCAGGGAAGTGCTCCCCAAGACTTCAACTGGCAAGGTGGACCGGGTGCGATTGGCCTCGGAAGCCGTGACGCCGGCAACCTAGAAATCTTTAGGTTGGGAACTTTGGTGTGAATGATTCAGGTTTTTCGTTGCCTCTCACCCCCAACCCCTCTCCCCCGACCGGGGGAGAGGGTAGACCGCCTAGCGGTCAGGGTGAGGGGGTGTCACAGCTCGCCGGTCTGAGGGAAGCCTCGTTAGGTTTCACGCTTGGCTTTATGGAGAGGTTTTTTGACAAAACGTACCGGAGAATACGAGGATGTGACACTCATGGGCGGGTTCTCTTGAAATCAAGTGAGCCGCACACGGCATGGGGTTCAATTTCAATTCGAGGAGAGGGCACACGGCATGGCAGATTACGATTTTGACGTTGCAGTTATCGGAGGAGGACCAGGAGGTTCGGCGGCGGCTTCCTACCTGGCAAAAGCCGGGCTGAACTGTGCGATCTTTGAGCGGGAGAGCTTTCCGCGCCCCCACGTGGGTGAATCGCTGGTCCCTTCAAGTAACCGCATCTTGAGAGAAATTGGGTTCATCCCGATGATGGACCAAGTGGGCTTTGTCAAGAAATACGGCGCCGTTTGGACCACGGACGCGCGTGGCCCTATCTACGACCTCGACTTTGATGGCCTGGAAGCCGACTGCTACGCGGGAATCACCTTTGAGGAGCGCCCCCAGGAGGGAGTGAACCAGAAATACACCTGGCACGTGGACCGCGGAAAGTTCGATCAACTGCTGCTGGAACACGCCGTGAAGCAGGGCGCTAAACTCCAGCAGCCGGGTCGCGTGAAGTCGGTGGATTTCTCCGATCCCGCCGCGCCCAAGATTCTCTACTCCGCAGATGGCAAGGACGCTTCGGCCACCGTACGCGTGGTGGTGGATGCTTCCGGCCGCCAAACCGTGCTCGGCAACCAACTGAAGCTCAAAGTTCCTGATCCGGTTTTCAACCAATTCGCGCTCCATACGTGGTTTGAGAACTATGACCGCATGGCGATGGCCACCAACAAATCGCAGGATGACTTCATCTTCATCCACTTCCTGCCCATCAACAACACCTGGATCTGGCAAATCCCCATTTCAGCGACCGTGACCAGCATTGGCGTGGTTACCCAGAAGAAGAATTTTGAAAAGACCGCCGAATCCCGCGAGAAGTTCTACTGGGATTGCATCAGCACCCGGCCCGAGCTCTACAACGGGCTGAAAGCCGCCAACCAAATGCGTCCCTTAAAAGAAGAAGGCGACTACAGCTACGGCATGAAGCAGATTTGCGGTGATGGCTTCGTGCTGGTGGGTGATGCGGCGCGCTTTGTCGATCCCATCTTCTCGAGCGGCGTTAGCATCGCCCTGACCAGCGCCAAGCTGGCCAGCGAAGACATTATCAAGGCCGCCAGCAACGGCGGCCAGTTCACCAAGGACCATTTTCAAACGTTTGAAACCACCATGCGGCGGGGCACCAAGAACTGGTATGAATTCATCTCCGTCTATTACCGGTTGAATGTGCTGTTCACGGCATTCATTCAGGACCCGCGCTACCGGCTGGATGTGCTCAAGCTCTTGCAGGGAGACATCTATGACGTCGATAGTCCGGAAGTCCTGCAAGTGATGAGGAAGACGGTGAGCGAAGTCGAACGGCGGGAGAACCACCCCTGGCACAAACTCCTTGGTGATTTAACCACGGAAGCATCCCGGCCGATGTTTTAGGGATGAAACCGTGGGCCGGTTGCAGCTTGATATGAAGCAGTCAAGACGGGCCACGTGCAAGAACATTTAACCTGGATTATTCACGAAGTTTTATTCGAGGACCGGAAGGGCACGGGTTTAACCGCTCCCTTCCGGTCCTCCATGGGAACTTCGTGAATGATCCACGATAAGAAGAGAAAGAAGGCAGGAGGCACTATGGAGCAGACGAGTACAACCAAGGATCAGATCCGGCAATTCATCTTGCAGTCCGCGCAGCGCAAGGGCGTATCGACCCTGGCGGATGATGAGTCCCTGAGCCAAAACGGAGTTATGGATTCGTTGGTGATCTTCAGGCTCGTATCGTTTTTGGAAGACACTTTCAACATCCGTGTGGCGGATGAAGAGATTGTGGACGAAAACTTTCAGAGTATTAATGGGATTGAGAAGTTTGTGGAGGCCAAGCTGGTGAAGAAGGCGAATTGATCTTGGATATTGAACGTCCGCCGCAGGACCGGACGCCACTCATCGATGACCTCAAGGGGTCGAAAGGATATGCAGATGAACGATTACGATTTCGATGTTGGAATTATTGGAGCGGGGCCGGGCGGTTCATCCACCGCCGCCTATCTGGCGAAGGCCGGCTTGAGTTGCGCCGTCTTTGAGCGGGAATTGTTTCCCCGTCCTCACGTTGGCGAATCACTGGTCCCTTCTTCCACGCGTATTCTGCGGGAGATCGGCTTTATCGACCAGATGGACAAGGCCGGTTTCGTTCCCAAGTTTGGCGCCGTGTGGACGGCCACTTCCAACAGTCCGGTTTATGACCACGATTGGGAGGGATTGGAGCCGGACTGCCATGCCGACATTCGCTTCGAAGAGCGCGAGCAGCCCGGGGTGAACTTGAACCACACGTGGCATGTGGATCGCGGCAAGTTCGATCAACTCCTGCTGGAACATGCTGCCAAACTCGGCGCCAAGGTCCACCAAGGAGTGCGGGTGAAGGGTGTTGATTTCTCCGACTCCACGCGGCCCAAGATCCTCTATTCTGCCGATGGCAAAGATCTCTCAACCACGGTCCGCGTCGTGGTGGACGCCTCTGGCCGCCATACCGTGCTCGGCAATCAACTGAAGTTCAAAGTGCCCGATCAAGTGTTCAACCAGTTTGCGCTCCATACCTGGTTCGAGGGCTACAACCGCCAGGCGGCCTCCGCCAAGCATGGTTTTGACGACTACATTTTCATCCACTTCCTGCCCATCAGCAATAGCTGGATCTGGCAAATCCCCATTTCAGCGACCGTGACCAGCATCGGCGTGGTTACCCAGAAGAGGAACTTTGAGAAGACCGCCGAATCCCGCGAGAAGTTCTTCTGGGACTGCATCAGCACCCGGCCCGAACTCTACGACGGGCTGAAAGCCGCCAACCAAATGCGTCCCTTAAAAGAAGAGGGCGACTACAGCTACGGCATGAAGCAGATTTGCGGTGACGGCTTCGTGCTGGTGGGAGATGCGGCGCGCTTTGTCGATCCCATCTTCTCGAGCGGCGTTAGCATTGCCCTGACCAGCGCCAAGCTGGCCAGCGAAGACATTATCAAGGCCGCCAGCAACGGCGGCCAGTTCACCAAAGACAATTTTCAAACGTTTGAGACCACCATGCGGCGGGGGACCAAGAACTGGTATGAGTTCATATCCCTTTATTACCGGTTGAATGTGCTGTTCACGGCGTTCATTCAGGACCCGCGCTACCGGCTGGACGTGCTCAAGCTGTTGCAAGGCGACTTGTACGACACAGACACCCCTGAAGTGCTGGACGTGATGAGGAGAATGGTGAGCGAAGTCGAGCAGCGTCAGAACCACCCCTGGCACAAGCTTCTCGGCGACCTGACCGGCGAGGCCATGAAGCCGCTCTTCTGAGGATCTAAAGTGGAATTGATCCCGAAAACGCGACCGTGTCGGCAATCTACGCCCGCCGATGAAGGACATTTTGACTAGGCAATCCACCCAACACTGCGGCCCTTCGCCCGTTGGACGGATGTGCGTGGCCGCGAGTAAGAGCCTACGGACAGAAAGGCACTGTCTGTGGCTGCTCAGAGAAACCAATCATTCCCGCAATAGCCGCAACCCGTGGGACCGTCATCACCGCAAAATCTGCGACAGTCACTCGCTGTAGCGCCGCTCGGAGCCTGCCCTGACAGGGAGCGGCGAAATCCGCCGGTCACAGACCGGCACTACAGAACCGAGCGCCGCCGACTTACGACCGTGTGTCTAGCGATGAAGAAACAAGATGACTTTTCGAAAGGTGAACGGGGGAAGTTTTTCCGTCCCGACGCCGAATTGAACATCCCCGTTTACCTGGGGCCGCAAGTTGCCGACGCAGTTCGAGAACACGCCAGGAAGAGAAGCACCAACATGGCGACAATCGTCAATGAATGGCTGCGCAAAGACATCCGGTCGGAGAGGCAAAAAGGCAAAGTGAAGACACGCTAATAAGCATTCGAGGGGTGGCGCAGACCTTGCCTTTCTGTTCCGTCACCCCTTCTTTTTCAAGCCCGCCTCAATTGCCTTGAGCGACTCTACGGCCGTGATACAGTTCTTAGTGGAGCCCTCGAAGAAACCTGCTTTGATAAGGCCCCAATCCTCTCCGCGTGCTGAGCCCTCCCGAAGAAACTCCCCAATCGGCTCATAACGCGATTTGTCACCATCAGTCTCATCCCAAATTGTGTACAAGAGATAAACGAAGAGACCATAAGAAAGCACCTCGGAATTCTTGTGTCCCAACCATGCACGGTTGAGTGCAAGCAGGAATTCAAAGATGTCGAACATCTCTCGAAACTTTCTGTCTTCGGGTATGTACGGTTTAAGGCTTGGCCGGATCACGTCGCGAATGTAGCTATAGGCAGGGAGCCGTTCAATGTTGGCATTGGGCCAAGGGACCAGCTTATCACCTCCTTTGGAAATCGAGAACACCAGCGGCACAGTAAGGGCTTCAATGGCGGGCACCCTTTTATCGCCGTTTGGGTCCCTGCGGGTCGGATCTTTAATGGTCGCGGCAAGATTGCGGTATCTCCCGCCAGCCAAAGCACTGATACCGCTTGTATACATGAGCAGGAGCGCCGGGTACCGCAGAAGAGCATCCAGCATTGGATAACTCTCAATTTTTGGTTGCTGTGCGAGCCGTTCTATTGATTGGGTCAACAAATAGGCATTCTCTCCGGTGTCGTGGTAACCCAGCGCTCCGAGCATTGCCGCCAATCTTCCGACAGTCGCTTCATAGTATCGAAGGGCGCGTTGGTAGATATCATCTTTACTTAACGTCTCATCCTTGTGAACAGGCTCAAACTGTCTAATTCTTTCGTAAGCCTCCTCGACTTCGCTTGTAATGAGGTCATACAATCGGATTCGTTGCACATGATCGGGTATGTACCTCTTGACGGTGGCGACTGCTGCGGATGTGGAAAGCGGGCTAGGCTGATTGAGTTCCCGAAGTGTCGTCACCTGTTCGTACAAGCGCTCGAAGGCCGCGTCAGCCCCGCTGATCGGTAAGACAATCGCCCTGCGAGCCTCGACGACATCGCGTGCTGCGTCCGTAAGGGATCCGAGCGATAACCAGTAGGTTGAAAATCTTCGGTTTGGTGCTCGCAGGATTGCCGCCCGGAGAGCAACGTCCCACTCGGCCGACCAACCGCAGACGACCAACCCGAAATCGTCCAGAACGCGATCCAAAAACTCGTTCAGTTCGTCGGAATAATTCGCGAGTTCACTTTCTGTGTTCTTAAGTCTAGTATCCCTGTAATCTCCGTGGAGCTTTACAAGTACGCACTTGAAGTGAACGTATGGAACGGCGCCTTTGAGCGCGTCGTCTGTCGCGACGACGTCTGGGTGTATCCCTTCATCCTGCAGAGCTTGCTCAAGAAGTCGGTCGAAGTTTGTCGTCAATATGAGCCGGATGAGTCCCTCCTTTACAAGTTTGGAGATCGCTTTATGTGCGTCGGTCGGAACCTTCTTGTGTTCGGCGCGCTCTTCGTCAGTGGGCTCGATATATCGCCGTAAAAGGGCTCCGCGGCCGGCAGGGTTGGAGGTCAGAGAATCGAGTAGACCTGAATAGCTCGGAGATGCGCCGAATTTTTGTCTGTACCACGCCTCCATGTCCTTTCCCGGCTTTTCTTTCTCGCGGACCGCGATTCGCCGGATCAGTTCCAGAGTGATCTGCTGTCCGGTGGGGATTCCCGCCGCAGTTGACAGGCCTGAACCGATCAACAGAGCGTACACCCCCGGGCTATCGTGCATGGCCACTGCCAATTTGAACATGCCTTCGTCGTTCACTGAATCCTCATGCGCAGCACCTCGTAGTGCGACCACCCTCGCCCCGATCGGTGTCCCTTGCTGAAATATCGGCAGCCAACCGCGTGGAATTCCCGGCTATCCCTCGTCTGCTCGCCATCACGAACTATGAAACCGCCCACGCGGCCTGCTTGATGGCCTTGCGGTAATCGTCCGATTGCATTTCCACCACCTTGCACATCTCGTAGAGGCGCGAGCGCAGGGTGACGCCATACTGGTTGAGGGACTTGGCGGTGTCGGGAACGGACTCACCGGAGGGAGTTGCCACTTGTTGGCGGGATGAAGACTCACCGAAGGGAAGCGTGGTGGTGATGAGCGTGACTTTCTTCTGGTTATAGCGGGAGTTGATGATGTGGGCCAGCGTCTCCTTCACCCAATCGCTGGGATTGAGCGCCGCCAGTTCGTCGAGCAGGAGAACGTCCACGTCGAGCACCGGTTGCAATACGCGAAACTCGGAAGATTTCGAGACCGGGTTATAGCTGTCCTGAATCTCCTTGAGCAAGTCGCGGAAGTCGTAGAACATGCATTCCACGCCCTTGCGCAGCATGAGCTCCCGGATCGCGGCCACCGCTAAATGGGTTTTTCCCACTCCCGTCGGTCCAATGAAAAGCAGTCCGTAATCTGTGGGGTACTCGTCAACGAGCTGACCGGCTTTGGATTTGGCGTAGGCGAGAGAACGATTGGCCTGGCCGCTGGCGGGGTCCTTGCGAATGTCATAGTTCTCAAAGGCGCAGTGCTCGTAGCGGCGGGGGATGCGCGCTCGCGCCAGGAGTTCATCGGAATGCTGCTCCAGCTTGCATTCGCAGCGCACCACGCTCCTCACGCCGTCCGTCTCCAGCGGCTTCCAGCCCGTTCCCTCGCATTTCTCGCAAATCACTTTCGGCATGGATTACCTGGACTCTCCTTGCGTCTTGGCTCTTGCCGCCGTGGCCGCAGCGCCCTGGCGCACGCGAATCAATTGCGGCGGCTTGACCCGCACCAGCGCCGTGCTCGATCCCGTGCCGAAACCTTCTACCCGGGAGACCAGTTCGGTCTGCACCAGCGTCATAAACTGATGCATCTGCTTTTCCATTTCCCCCAGCCGCTGCCGCATGTTCAGGATGATTTCCACACCGGCCAGATTCACACCCAGGTCCCGGGTGAGACTCAGAATGGATTCGAGCTGGTCCAGGTCCTCCTGCGTGTAGAGGCGCGTGTTGCCCTGGCTGCGCGATGGCGCCAACAAGCCCTCACGCTCATAAAGGCGCAGCGTTTGAGGGTGCAGGTTGTACATCTCCGCCACCGCACTGATCATGTAGCCGGCGTTGCTTCGGGTTTTCCTGCCTCTTCGCATAAACTAAGGATCGATGATAATAGTGATCCTCTTGGTCACTGGATCAGGTTCGAATCGCAATGGTTGCCCACATTTGCCGCAATTGCGTGGACTCGGATGCATCTGAATACGGCCGATCAGTTCATCATCTGCTTACTGCCTTCTGCTCTCTGCCGTCAGATTCCTCCGGGGGTCTTCCGGATTCAGCCGCGCCAATTCGCGCAGAATTTCACGCGACCGTTCGTCCGCCACCTTCGGAACCACCACCTGGACTTCCACGAACTGGTCGCCGCGAACGTTCCCGCGCAAAGAAGGCGCCCCTTTTTCGCGCAGCCGCAATTTTTGCCCGCTCTGTGTGCCCGGCGGAATCTTGATGGTGCTGGGGCCATCGAGGGTCGGAACCTCGACCTTCGCGCCCAAAGCTGCTTCGGTCACCGTCACCGGCACTTTGACGTAAATGTTGTCTCCCTTGCGCTCAAAGAACGGATGCGGTTCAACCTCGGTGACGATGTAGAGATCACCGTGCGGCCCGCCTTTTCTGCCGGCATTGCCTTTTCCCGGCACGCGCACCCGGGACCCCGTATCGACGCCGGAAGGAATGCGGACCTCAAACGTTTCCGGCTTGCGCAGGACGCCTTCACCGTGGCAGGTGGGACAGAGCGGATGCTGCTTGCCGGTACCGCCACATTGCGGACAAGGTCCGGAAAACTTCATCGCCCCAACCTGGCGGCTGGTCTTGCCCGTTCCTTTGCAGAGGGTGCAGGTGGCGGCCGGTCCGCTTCCCGCGCCCGTGCCGTGGCACGTGGGGCACGTCTCAGTCCGCGACAGGGTCAGGCGAAGCTGGGTGCCGCGAATGGCATCCCAAAAACCGAGATGAAGATGGTGCTCCAGGTCGCCGCCGCGTAAAGTCGCCTCTGCTTCCTCATGGGCCGTGCCCCGCGAAAACATTTGCGAGAAGATGTCCCGGAAGGAAGAGCCGAAACCACCCGGCGTTTCTTCAGCGCCCGCGTCCGGGGAGCTGGTGAAGTCGAAGCCAGAGAAGTCAAACCCTGGGCTATTCGCGCCCTTGCTTGCACCGGGCTGGGCGCCGCCGGGCGGCATATTGTCCGAATAAAACCCGTATTGGTCGTAAATCTTGCGCTTCTTTTCGTCGCTCAGGACTTCATAGGCCTCAGTGATCGCCTTGAATTTTTCCTCGGCGGCCTTCTTGTTGCCGGGGTTGAGGTCAGGATGATGCTTGCGGGCCAGATGACGGTAGGCTTTGCGAATGTCATCCGCCTTGGCCTTGCGGTCAACACCCAGGGCGGCGTAATAGTCTTTTTGTGCGGTTGCTGGCATGGGTTACTCAAAGGTTCGTTTGAGGCACACTGGGTCATATCCCGATAAACAAACCACCAGCGGTTGTGCCGGGGCACGTCGGGCGCGCCCCGGCACACAATTCAGTTCTTGCTGAATCTCGAAATGGCGCTCAGGTGGTCCGGGCAATGGGAGGCCATCCACGCTTCCAAATGGCTCCGGATTTCCCGGCCCATCGGTGTATCCTCGACCGGCTGATCGAGGTGAATTTCCACGAACTGCTTCCAATGGCACTGAGGGCATTCGACGCCGATGTGGGCCCGATGCTCGATGTTTTGCTCTTCGGTTTGACTCGGTCCATTGGGCACGGTCATCAGTTTTTCCCCTTTTCATCGGAATCGACGACTTCGGCGTCGATGACCTCGCCGTCGCCGCCTGATTTTGCCGGGCCGCTGCCATCCGCCCCGGCGCTTGCACTGGCGCCCGGTCCGGGCGGAGGCGGAGCTGTGGTGCTCCCGGGCTGTGCCTGCTTGTACATGGCTTCCGCCAGCTTGTGCGAGGCCTGCGTCAGCCGGTCAATCGAGGCCGTGATCTGTGAGGTGTCATTGGACTCCACCGACTTCTTGGCATCCGCGATCGCCTCCTCGATGTTCTTGGCGTCGTCGCCGGAAATCTTGTCGCGGTGCTCCTTCAGCAATTTCTCCGTCGAGTAAATCATCGCATCAGCGCGATTCTTTACTTCTATTTCTTCTTTGCGGCGGCGATCCTCATCGGCGTGAAGATCCGCGTCCTTCGTCATCTTCTCAATCTCGTCCTTGGAAAGGCCGCTCGAAGAAGTGATGGTGATTTTTTGCTCCTTCTGCGTCCCCAGGTCCTTGGCGGAGACGTTCAAGATGCCGTTGGCGTCAATATCGAACGTCACTTCCACTTGGGGCAATCCACGCGGAGCCGGTGGAATTCCCACTAGATGGAATTTCCCAAGCGTACGGTTGTCGCGAGCCATCTGGCGCTCTCCCTGGAGCACATGTACTTCCACGGAAGTCTGGTCATCGGCCGCCGTTGAGAAGATTTCGCTCTTCTTGGTGGGGATGGTGGTGTTGCGCGAGATCAGTTGGGTGAATACGCCACCCAGGGTTTCAATGCCCAGGGTTAATGGCGTCACATCGAGCAGCACCAAATCTTTCACTTCACCACCCAAAACGCCCGCTTGTACTGCCGCTCCTACGGCCACCACCTCATCCGGGTTAACGCCCTTGTGAGGCTCCTTGCCCTGGAACAAATCCTTTACAATCTGCTGGATGCGGGGGATGCGCGTGGAGCCGCCCACCAGCACCACTTCATTAATTTTATCCGGCCCAAAGCCGGCGTCGCTCATGGCTTGCTTCACCGGTCCCACTGACCGCTGGAAGATGTCCTCGCACATCTGCTCAAAGCGGGCGCGAGTCAGCTTCAACGCCAAATGCTTCGGCCCGGAGGCATCCGCCGTGATGAACGGCAGGTTGATCTCCGTTTCCAGAACGGTCGATAGCTCCATTTTGGCCTTTTCCGCTGCTTCCTTCAGCCGCTGCAGGGCCATGCGGTCCTTCGCCAGGTCGATACCCTGATCGCGGCGGAATTCGTCAACGATCCAATCCATGACGCGCTTGTCAATGTCGTCTCCGCCCAGGTGGGTGTCGCCGTTGGTCGATTTCACCTGGACCACGCCGCCGCCCACTTCAAGGATCGAGATGTCAAACGTGCCGCCACCAAAGTCGTAAACGGCAATGTTTTCATCATCTTTCTTATCAAGCCCGTAGGCGAGCGCCGCTGCCGTCGGCTCGTTCACAATGCGCGCAACCTCAAGCCCGGCGATTTTGCCCGCGTCCTTGGTGGCCTGCCGCTGGCTATCATTAAAGTAAGCGGGAACGGTGATCACCGCCTGCGTCACCTTTTCACCCAGATATTGTTCCGCGGCATCCTTCATTTTCTGCAGGATCATGGCCGAAATTTCCGGCGGGGTATATTCCTTCCCCTGCGCCAGCACCTTCACATCACCGCGCTGGCCGGGAACTACTTTGTAGGGGACCGTCTGGATTTCGCTTTGGACTTCGTCAAATCGCCTCCCCATGAAGCGCTTGATGGAATAAACCGTATTCTCCGGGTTCGTAATCGCTTGGCGCTTGGCGGTTTGTCCCACCAGCCGCTCGCCGGATTTGGTGAAAGCTACCACCGATGGGGTGGTCCGGCCACCTTCGGGATTGGCTATAACGGTTGGCTCGCCCCCTTCCATGACGGCCACAACCGAGTTGGTGGTCCCAAGATCAATTCCTATAATTTTTGCCATTTCAAATCTCCTCCACGGACTCCAGCGGAGCCATTTAGTAGTCCTGTCAATCCATTGGATTCATCAGCACGTTAGTCGGTTGCCATAATAATCCATGAGTTTGCTGTTGTCAATGTTTATTGAATGGTAAATATTGATTGCCGCCTATGCGGGTGAGACGGTTTGAGCTGGGATGGCCGAGTAGTCGGGAATAACGGTTAGACTAGGAGCGGCAATGACCGGGACGAGGGCTGGCCTACCCCCCCGCGTTGGATCACCCGAACTGCTAACCGAAGTTCGTCACGAAGAGGGGTAGAACTGGGCTAACCCGGATTTCTCACTAAACAATTGAAAAAGGCTGTCTTTTCTGGCATAAGCATTTTGATGAGAAAAACTTGCGCCAGAGAAGGAGACAGCCTTTGTGACTACAGAGTGTAACGGAAACCCTTTTGAATGTCAGCCTCTGGGGAAGCGGCAAGTGCGGGCGAGTTTTGATGGGGGGACGATCACCAGCGATGGGGGCGGGTTGCTGCTGCGTGAGGTGGAGAAGCGGACGGGGATCATCGAGCGGTTCGCGGCCTGCTTTACGGACCATCGGGACGCGGAGCGGATCGAGCACACGGTGCAGGATCTGGTGGCGCAGCGGGTGTACG
>DATKST010000165.1:0-4159 GCA_035531475.1 Terriglobia bacterium | reverse complement strand
ACTGGTTTCGCTGATTGCCGAAAGCGGCGGCCGATGGATTTTTATGGGTCTGGAATCGATCGATCCTGAAAACCTCAAGGTCGCGCGCAAGAGTTTCAATAAACCCGGTGAATACAGCGCGATTCTGGAGCGCCTGGCGCGGCACAATCTCTACGCCATCACCTCCTTCATTTTCGGGATGGATGGCGACACCCCGGGCGTTGCCGAACGCACCCTCGATCAAATCCGTTCCTGGCCGCCCGGCTTGCCCGTGTTCGGCCTGTTGACGCCTTATCCGGCAACGCCGCTCTATGACCGGCTGGCGGTTGCGGGACGGCTCACTCGCCCCAAGCACTGGCTGGACTTCAAACCCTTCGTCATGGCCCACACGCCCCTGGGGTTTTCCTCGGAAGACGCGGAAGCGGAAGTCCGCAAAGCCTGGAGGGTGTCTTATTCACCGGCGGTCAACAACAGGGCTTTGGAATGGATGGAGTCCAAGAGCCTCTCGGACCAACTCACCCTCTTGTGCGCCCGGCTCGCATTCCGGGGTATCTATTTTCCCCAGATGCGGCGCCGGGAGTGGGCGCAAGTGCTCTTTGAAAATCGCCGCCCCATCCTTCGGCTGGTTTTCCAGGCGCTCAGGATGAAATTCATGCCCGCGCGGAGAAAGCCGGAGGTCCCGGCGGTTATCGAGATGAATCCCCCGATCGAACAGCCCGACTTGACCGCCTCGATTCAGAACCGCTAGCGGCCCCTGCCGCCCTCTTTCCTGTAGCGGCAATCTGTGGTCCCCGGTCTGTTCCTTGCCTTGGGCGAGAGGGCACGGGTTCATCCGTGCCGCAACCAGCCATCCCGAATAATTTCCAGCTCTCTCTCTATGGCGGCGGTGTCCCCACCGCCGTATGGCTGCAGTCAAAACTCCAATTTCGTGATTTTGTTAGGGTCCAAGCGGGGTAGCCGCGACAGCGATTTGACCGTCGCGGGTCTTTTGTCATGAAGAACCCGCGACACAAAAACCGGTGTCGCGGCTACCGGATGGTATGATCTTAGCTAATTGTAGGCGCGGGTTTTTAGTGGCTTCTAGTGTAGCTGGCAGCTTCTGCTACTGCTTTCTGGCGTCGTTCCGAATCTTTTCTTTGCTCAGACTTTCCATAGACAAAGACTGTGACGAGAGCGACAAGCGCCCCGACAATGGCAGCTATCCCGAACCCGCTTCTTCCTTTCATAACTGCATAGAAGCCTCCGAGGATAGCTAAGACACATATTACAAACCCCAGTATCATTCCCAATCTTTCGTTTATGATGTTGGAGCTAACAACTTTATTTTCCAAGCCCTGCCTATGTGAACTCTGTCTTTCTGCCATAGAAATGATTCTGCTTGCAGATCCAGGAAGGAGTTCCTCATACTGGCGAAGCATTGTGGGCGGAGGGAGTGGTCCAGTGAAGTGCTGAGACGTCATCGCGAACTTGGCGAGAGTCTCCGAAGTACTCGACTGGGATCCAAGGTGCTCAGAGGAGAGAAGCCTGTGTTTTCTCTTGGCCACTGTGGTTTAGCGCGGCGCGGTTTCGACCGCGTGAAATCGGTTGGTCTCAATTACCCTTATTTCCGGATCTAAATCATAAACAGCCTTCCACAAATCTTCTGTCACCACGTGCCAGTCCATCATAATCCCGATTCCATCGGCCTGTTCAGGGCTCGCTGTTTGGTTGTACGTGTCGTAGGTATTCCCGAAGTCGAAGAGCCTCCCCATTCCGGCCCAGAACCCCGGCATTGATGCTAAATACAATGACTCCATCATTGATCCCCTAGTCGTTGGATGCCCGTACATACCACATCGGTTGCTGGTCGAACTTTCATTGTACACCACTCCTTTGGTACGATACGCCGCCAGTTTAATTTGTCAAGATTTATTTCACATTACGCACGTAGCATAGCTGAGGTTCCTGCCTGCCCAACACATCTCTTGCCCAGACATGCCCCATTATTAAGGCTGGTAGCTGTGACGGCATAACTCACCATCGCGGCTACCGGCGATTGGATCCAGGGTTGTGCCGGGGACGAGCCACGGTCAATCAAGAACCGACTGACCGTGGTCACCCACTGAGCCTGCTTACTGCTGTGCGGCGAGTTCCTTGCTTGACGCGCACTGGTTGATGGTTTCCAGTTCTTCCGGGGAGAGTCGGACGTTTCCGGCGGCGGCGTTTTCCTCTGACTGCCGGGCGCTGCGGGCTCCGACGAGGGCGTGAGTCAAGCCCGGCTGTGCCAGCGTCCAGGCGATCACCAGTTGCGCCAGCGTCAGCCCGTGCTTCTCCGCGATGGGACGCATCTTGTCCAGCATGGCCAGGACCTTCTTCCGCGACTCGATGCTGAACCTCGGATTGTTATGGCGCAGGTCGTCCGGGGGAAACTGGCGTTCCGGCCCCACCTTGCCGGTCAGCAGTCCGCTAGCGAGCGGCGAATAGGCCAGCACGGCGATGTTGTTCTTCCGGGCGTAGGGCAGATATTCGTTCTCAAGTCCCCGGTCCAGCATGCTGTATTTCTCCTGGCCGGAAACCACCGGACCCAGGCGCCGGTAAGCCTCAATCTGCTCCACCGTGACGTTTGAGACGCCGATGTTTCCGATTTTCCCTTCGCGCTTCAGGTCCAGCAGCGTTCTCATGGTCTCTTCGATGGGAGTCGTCTTGTCCGGCCAGTGGGTTTGATAGAGATCGATGTGATCGGTGCCAAGCCGCTTCAGGCTCTGTTCCACTTCATAGCGAATCGACTCCGGCCCAAGATACCGGCGGAGGGTTACGCCGTTCGCGGTCAAAGAAGGCGTACCCTTCTCCATATGCCAGATCACTCCGCACTTGGTGGCGATCACCACCTGGTCGCGGCGGCCCGCAATCGCTTTCCCGACGAGGGTTTCTGAAAGGCCTAGTCCGTAGGCGGGCGCGGTATCGATAAAATTAATGCCGGCGTCGAGCGATGCCTGGATGGCCTCAACAGATTTTCCTTCATCCGTGCCGCCCCACAGCCATCCGCCGATGGCCCACGCTCCCAGGCCCACGGCCGACGCTTCAATTCCCGACGTCCCTAACGGACGATATTCCATGGCAATTCTCCTTAATGATTTTTTGCCCGCACACTCGATCGTCCGCAGATTCGACGCCGAGCCGCGATCCTGAAAACTCTGACTTTTCTGTTCGATGCAGGGCCGCCCTTTTCAGTTCAGGCCGCCCACCCGCTTGAGGCCGGGCACGGCCGCAATCTCCGCTTCTTTTGCCGCAAACATTTGCTTGCCACGCCTGGTTTTCTAAGGTATACTATTTAGTCGATGGTCAGTGCGAATTTTGCCAACGCGTTTAGCTTTAGCTACCGTTATTGGGGCTTTTTTGCCTCGATACAGTAGAGTGGCGTTGGCCTGACCGGGAAAAACAAGTTTTC
The DNA here is from genome assembly GCA_035531475.1 of Terriglobia bacterium. Lineage (GTDB taxonomy): Bacteria > Acidobacteriota > Terriglobia > UBA7540 > UBA7540 > CALCEB01. Next base: position 753 of record DATKST010000165.1, on the reverse strand, counting down.
AAAAAGCCAGCCCACTCCGACCGAGTGGGCTTTTTTATTGGCACAGGAGAGATAAACCATGATCATATCCATGCGTCCGCATGCCACCCGGGAAGAGATTGATTACGTTTGCGAGCGGATTCGCGAGTTCGGTTACAAGCTGCATTCCATCGAGGGCGAAGAAAGGGTGGTGATCGGAGTGATTGGCATAGGCGACGTAACGGCGTGTCTGGAATCGCTGGAGGCGACTCCCGGGGTTGAGCGGGCGGTGCGGATTTCCGTCCCCTACAAGTTCGTCAGCAAGGAGTTCAAGCAGGGCCGCTCGCGGATTCGGGTGAAGGACGTGGAGATCGGCGGCGATGAGTTTGTGGTGATGGCCGGACCGTGCTCGGTGGAAAACGAGAAGCAGATTCTGGAGACGGCCGAGAGCGTTGCGGCTGCCGGAGCCAGGGTGCTGCGCGGCGGCGCGTTCAAACCGCGCACCTCGCCCTACGACTTTCAGGGGCTGGCGCTGGAGGGGCTCAAGCTGCTGGCCAAGGCGCGCGAAATGACCGGCCTCGCCATTGTGACGGAAGTGATGAGCGAGAACGACGTGGACTCGGTGGCGGAGTACGCCGACCTGATGCAGGTGGGCGCGCGCAACATGCAGAACTTCGCCCTGCTCAAGGCGCTCGGCAAATGCCAGCGGCCGGTGCTGCTGAAGCGCGGCATGAGTTCAACCATCAAGGAACTGCTGATGTCCGCCGAATACATCACGGCGCACGGCAATCCCAA
>DATKST010000164.1:0-49843 GCA_035531475.1 Terriglobia bacterium | reverse complement strand
GCCGATCGTCTGCGTGTCCTTCAGCCCCACGTTCTTCCAGGTCTGGCCTCCATCCACCGACTTGTAGACGCCGTCGCCGTGTGAAATGTCGCCGCGAATGCAGGCCTCGCCCGTCCCCACGTAAATCACGTTGGGGTCCGAGGGCGCCACCGCAATCGCGCCAATCGATGAGACCGGCTCCTTGTCGAACATCGGCTGCCAGTTCACCCCGCCGTCCGTCGTCTTCCACACTCCGCCGCTCGCCCCGCCGAAATAATAGACCTCGGGGTTGCCAGCGATGCCTGCCACGGCAATCGACCGCCCACCCCGGAATGGCCCAATCAACCGCCACTTCATGCCCTTCAACCAACTCGGATTGGCTTTTGTTACGGTTTGCGCCGCGGCCGGTTGCGTCCCCTGATGGGCTGCAAGAGCCACGGCCATCACTATCCCCGCCAGTGCCATCAGAGACAGAGTTACGCGAAAGATCCATTTCCCTGGACCAAACATGGCAAAACCTCCCATTGAGGAATCGAAGCCGCCGATTCTAACGCGCCGGAGACGAAACGGAAAGAAATTTCTGTGGGGCGACTGGGCACTTCAACTCGCCGTCAGCAGGAGCAATACGGCTCATGGAGACCAATACATGCATTTACTTTTGATACGGCCACGAACTGCTATATACTGAGCCGCTTTTTGTTTGAGAATAGGATGGCAAGAAGGGGTCATCCGGGAAGGATTCCGGCGGGAAGCAAGGCCGGGCGATCCTTCCGGGCGAATCGGGGCCGGAGCTAGCAGACTCATGAAACTCTCACTCGCAGACTGGTTGGTGGTCGGTGCTTATTTCCTGCTGAATCTTCTAATTGGGCTCTACTATCGCAAAAAGTCAAGCGCCAGCACCAGCGACTTTTTCGTTTCCGGGCGCCAAGTGAGTTGGTGGTTGGCGGGGACCTCGATGGTAGCGGCCACTTTCGCTGCGGACACGCCGCTGGCCGTCACCGGCCTTGTGGCCACGCAAGGCATCGCCGGCAATTGGCTCTGGTGGGGGCTGCTGCTGAGCGGCATGATGACCGTCTTCTGCTTCGCGCGATTGTGGCGGCGCGCGGAGATCGTCACCGACGTAGAATTTGTGGAGCTTCGTTACTCCGGCAAGCCCGCCGCTTTTTTGCGCGGTTTCCGCGCCATCTATTTCGGAATCCTGATGAATTGCGTGGTCCTGGGCTGGGTTAACCTGGCGATGGAAAAAATCCTGAAGACCGTCCTCGGCATCAGCACACTTTGGGCCTTGGTCATCATCTTCGCCATTATGGGCTTCACCAGCTTTTATTCTTTCATCTCCGGTTTGTGGGGGGTTCTTTGGACGGATTTTTTCCAATTCATACTGAAGATGACCATGGTCATCGTGCTCGCCTATTACGGAGTTGAGGCCGTGGGCGGCATGAAGAGCTTGCTCGCAAAGCTGACAGCGATTGACGCCGCCCGCCAGGCGGCTCACCCTGGTCACGGTTCGATCCTCGACTTCGTGCCAGGCTTCAGTTCGCCCTGGATGCCCTTTGTCACCTTCTTCGTCTACATCGGCATCAATTGGTGGGCCAATTGGTATCCGGGCGCAGCGCCAGGCGGCGACGGCTACATTGCGCAGCGCATTTTCAGCACCAAAGACGAAAAGAATTCCCTGCTTGCTACCCTGTGGTTCAACATTGCCCAGTACGCCATCCGTCCCTGGCCGTGGATCCTCACGGCTCTTGTCTCTGTCGCAATGTGGCCCCATTTGAAAGATCCAGAGATTGGTTACATCAAAGTTTGGGTGGAATTCCTGCCTGGAGCCCTGAATGGACTCATGCTGGCGGCGTTCGCCGCAGCTTACATGTCCACCATCGCCACGCAGCTCAACTGGGGATCCTCTTACATGGTGAATGACCTTTACCGCCGCTTCATGGCAAAGGACCGTACCGAAGCGCATTACGTGGCGGCCTCAAAGCTGGCCACGGTGGGCCTGGCCGTGACGGGCGCTGCCGTCTCCCTGATTATGACTTCCGTAGCGGGCGGATGGGCACTGGTGCTGGCCATTGGAGCCGGCACGGGAACCGTCTATTTGCTGCGGTGGTACTGGTGGAGAATCAACGCCTGGTCCGAGGTTTCTTCCATGACCACGGCGTTCGTGACCACGTTGGTACTGCATGGTATTTTTCATATTTCGGACTCCACACCCCACGGCTTTGCGCAATCCATTTTGACGACGGTCGGCATCACCACCATCGTCTGGCTGGCCTGCACCTTCCTGACCTCGCCCGAACCGGAGCAAAAACTGATCGCCTTCTATCGCCGTACGCACCCTGGGGTATGGGGTTGGAAGCACATCGCGGCCAAAGCCCCGGACGTTCCTCCGGACCGCGAAGGGTGGTTCAACCTGGCTCACTGGATTCTCGGCTCGCTGATGGTTTACTTGATGATGTTTGGAGTGGGCAGAATTATTCTGGGCCCCGCCTGGGTTGGATGGATTTACGCCGTTGTGGGCGTGCTGTGCGGCGCCGTGATTTATTGGGACTTTTCAAAACGTGGCTGGCAGACGTTCTCGGGGCAGAAGTGATGTTGACCGCGGACGGCTGAGAGCTTTTGGCTCGTATAAACCTATGGTGAAGAGGGCTCCACTTCGTGTCACCGAGCGCGAAAATCCCGCCTCGGTATCCCTGGACAGCAAGTCCACCGCGCAAATCCTGCGCATCATCAGCCGCGAGGATCATGGCGTGGCGCCTGCAGTAAGGCGAGTGCTCCCCAGCATTGAAAGAGCGGTAGAAATCATCGTGCCCGCTTTAGCCAAAGGTGGGCGGCTGATTTACGTGGGCGCAGGAACCAGCGGCAGGCTGGGCGCGCTTGACGCCGCGGAATGCATCCCCACTTTTGGAACTCATCAGGTGGTGGCGGTCCTGGCCGGAGGCCGAAAGGCCATGTTCCGGGCCGTCGAAGCTGCGGAGGACAGACCGGCGCAAGCCGCTGCGGATCTCCGCAAGATTCGCTTCGCATCGGGCGACGTGCTGGTGGGCATTTCCGCAAGCGGCCGCACACCTTATGTGGCGGGCGCTATGCGCTATGCGCGAAAACTGAAAGCGCCGGTAATCGCCCTCACCTGCAATCCTGGTGGTGCCATTATCAGGTTGGGGGATGTAGCCATGGTGCCGGTCGTAGGACCTGAAGTCCTCACCGGCTCCACGCGGATGAAGGCCGGCACGGCACAGAAAATGGTGCTCACTATGCTTTCAACCACTGCGATGGTGCGGCTGGGTAGAGTTTTTTCCAATTTAATGGTCGAGGTTCAAATCAATAATGCGAAACTCCGCAAGCGAGGCCAGGACATGGTGGCCAAAATTGCCGGAGCAAGCCCCTCCGTCGCGGCGAGTGCCCTCACAAAAGCGAAAGGCAGCCTGCCACTGGCCATCTTGATGATCCTAAGAAAAGTCAGCTTGCCGGAGGCCGAGCAGGAGCTTGCAACTTCGAAGAGTGCTGCAGAGGCCATTTACAAGGCCCTGAGAGGGTCGGGAAAATTGCGAGTATGACCGACATTGGCAGGGAAGCAACCAAACAAAGGTAAGCCGCCGATATGGACAAGTTTATCATCCAAGGTGGAAGGCCGCTTGAAGGCCGGGTCAAGATCAGCGGCGCCAAGAACGCAGCGTTGCCCGCCATGGCGGCGGCGCTGCTCACCGGTGATGAAGTCACACTTCACAACGTGCCGCGCGTTCGGGACATTGGAACAATGCGCAGCTTGCTGGACGAACTGGGTGTCGATTCTTCAGTTACTCACGCCGCCCACGGCAACATCGTGAAGATTTCCACTCCCAAGCTCCTGAATCCGGTCGCCCCCTATGAGCTGGTGAAGCAGATGCGCGCCAGCATTCTGGTGCTGGGCCCACTGGTTGCCCGGTTCGGCCAGGCTCAAGTCTCCTTGCCCGGTGGCTGTGCGATCGGCGCAAGGCCGGTCAATCTGCACCTGAGCGGCCTGGAAAAACTGGGCGCGTCCGTGAGCATCGAGCACGGCTACATCCAGGCGCGCGCCGACGGCCTGAAGGGAGCGACCATTTATTTCGATACCATCTCCGTAACCGGCACGGAAAATCTGCTGATGGCAGCGACTCTGGCCGAAGGCGTCACGGTTCTGGAGAACGCCGCTCGCGAGCCGGAAGTCCAAGATCTTGCAAATCTATTGATCCGCATGGGCGCGCACATCGAAGGCGGTGGAACCAGTACCCTCACCATTCGTGGAGTTAGCAAGTTGCACGGCGCGGAACACACCATCATTCCTGACCGCATCGAAGCCGGAACTTTCATCATTGCGGCGGCCATCACCGGCGGCAAGCTGACCGTGGAGCGGTTGGAGCCGGATCACCTGACCGCCCTGCTGGCCAAGCTCACTGAAGCGGGCGTCAAAATCTCGCCCGCGCCCATCCCGGGAGGCATTCCCGGCCCGTGGAAGAATCTGGTGGCCGAATTCGCTGACGAGTTGCGAGCAACGGACGCCGTGACCCAGGAATATCCCGGCTTTCCCACTGACATGCAGGCGCAATACATGGCGCTGATGACCCAAGCCGAAGGTTCTTCGGTGATTTCCGAAACGATTTTTGAGAATCGCTTCACTCACGCCCTGGAGCTGGCGCGCATGGGCGCGGATATCCGCGTGGAGGGACGGCGCGCCGTGGTTCAAGGCAAGACCAGGCTGACCGGCGCCAAAGTTCAGGCATCGGACTTGCGCGCCAGCGCTTCGTTGGTGCTGGCAGGCCTCGCCGCCGAAGGCGAAACCGCCCTCGACCGCGTCTACCACATTGACCGGGGCTACGAACGCATCGAGGAGAAGCTGGCAAAAGCCGGAGCCCGGATCACACGCATTTCGGATTCCTGAACGTCCGGGCTCAAGGATGTGACCCGCGACTCCACGGATGATTCACTCCAGCCTTTGCGGACCGGGACGGGGTTGCCTTCCTGGGTCTAGCCTTTGCAAGAAAAGCCGGGAGGCGGCGTATAGGGACTTGCCTGCCCCAGTTCGTTGGCCAAGACGTTCAGCTTGCACCCCAGGAGGTTATTCGCAATTTCTTGTACGACGGCGGTGGCATCTGCCACCGAAACGGCAGCGTTGGCAGCTTGCGTGGCGGCTGTTGCTGCCGCGGCCGCAGCTTGTGCCGCCGCCGACGCCGCGGAGGCGGAGGTCAACGCCGACTGCGCCGTGCTCAAAGCTGAATTGGCCGTTGAGTTGGAGCTGCCGGCGTGGCCCAAGGCTACCGCCGACAGGATCACTCCGGTCCCAGCCGCTGAGAGTTCAACGATGCGCCAGGTGCCACCCCCTCCACCACCGCTTGTTGGCGGAGCGCCCGCGTTTGCCGCTGGCCCGCCTTGCGGGAATCCCGCGGTTTTTGGCCGGATGACCAGCCATTTCCCCGCCGCCAAGTCTACGGTATGGCCATCTCCCATTACTTGAAGCGGGCCTTCTTTGGCGGTCACATAAATGGCGCCATTTGCCATGGCAATCTCACCCAGTGACTTGTAACCGGCCACGGGGCGCACTTCTACTTTGCCCGCCACCACCCGGATGGCGCTGCCGGAAGCCGGGTGATAGATGGTGACGCTTCCGGCTTTCAGCAACACGGCGATACCCTTCGGATCCCGGAGGAAGCTCACTTCGGTTTCACGGCCGGCCACCATCCGGCTGCCGCGCTCCAACGCGACCACCGCGGTGCCGTCCTTCACTTGCAACCGGTCACCACTGAAGATCACGCTATTTGGCAACAGCGTCTGTCCGCCGAGCGTTGCGTTTAAGCTGCCGGCCACGGAGCCAATCGCCGCCGAACCGGCGCGGGCCGGCGCCGGCGACAGCAAACCAAAGGTCAAGATCAATGCTACCCATGCGCCAATACATGATTTCCTCATTATCGAACGATCTCCTCTCATTAGTCTTCCAAGGATTGCCGCTGGCGCCGCGATGAGGGTGGCCCACCGGCCAAGTTCGATTGATCTTACCATCGTCCCATTCATTCGCGGCGATTCTCAGCAACAACCGGCCGCGAGGGACCCAAAATTCTCACGATGACTTCGATCAACGCCTGGGCGCCCGGCGCAACAAACTTGTCCTTTGCTCTTACGATTCCAACCGTCCTGCGCGGCTCCGGCGGCTGGAACTCCACCAGACCAACGCCGGAGTGGCGATAATGCTCGCGCGCCATTTCCGGGATAAGGGTAATACCGGCGCCGGAAGCAACCAACGAAATCAACGTATCAAACTGTCCCCCTTCGAAAACCACATTGGGATTCGCCCGTCCGCGCTTGCAGATCTTCAAGACATCATCGCGAAAACAGTGGCCGTCCTTCAGCAGCAGCAACGGCTCGTTGGCAACTTCGCGGAAAGTGACCCGCCGCGGCCGCCGTTTCCATAGGGCGTGACTGGTTGGTACGGCGAGCAGCATCCGGTCCTCCATGAGCGGACGGGCGGCAAACTCCTTGCCGCGAATGGGCAATGTCAGCAAAGCCAAATCCAGCTCACCCTCGGACAGGCGCGCGAGCAGTGCGGCCGTCAAGTCTTCCTGCACCTTCACGGCAATTCCCGGACACGATTCTGCAAACGCCTTCAATATCCGGGGCAAAAGAAATGGAGCGAGGGTGGGAATGGCTCCCAGCGAAACACTCCCTCTTCGCAGGCCCTGAATTTCCTGGATTTCCTGCCGTGCTCCTTCCAATTCCTGGAGGACGCGGGCTGCATGATCCAGGAAACGCTCACCGAAGGCGGTCAGTGTGACGCGGCGGCCCAGGCGGTTGAAAAGCCGCGCGCCGAGCTCGTCCTCAAGCTTGCGGATTTGCTGGCTCAGGGAGGGCTGCGCCACGTGCTCGTGTTCGGCGGCGCGGGTGAACGAACGGAAACGGGCGACGGCCCGGAAATAACGGAGTTGGTGAAGCTCCATATGCGTTGCCTATCACTTTCATAGTTATCATATATTGGACCTATGGAGCCCGCCAGGATAGATTAGATGGGAATGAATTAACATCACAAACGAAAAGGAGGCAAGTATGGCAAGAGTTGCACGGGAAGTGGTGCAAAAGGCTGGCGTGGACGTGGATAAGCTTCTGGACATGCTGCTGCGCAACGCCGCTGCTGAACTGACCACTTTCTACTATTACACCATTCTTCGCGTCAACCTGATAGGTCTGGAGGGCGAGGGCCTGAAGGAAATCACCGAAGACGCCCGGATTGAAGACCGCAACCATTTCGAAGTGCTGGTTCCCCGCATTTACGAACTGGGCGGCAAACTGCCCGACAGCATGAACGCCTTCCACGATATCTCGGCGTGTCCGCCCGCCAATCTTCCCAAAGATCCGACGGACGTCAAGGCCATGCTACAGGTCTTGGTCGCTGCCGAGCGCTGCGCCATCGGCGGCTATACCGCCATCTGCAACATGACAGCGGGCAAAGATCATCGCACCTATGACCTTTCGCTCGCCATCCTCCATGAGGAGATTGAGCACGAGGCGTGGTTCTCGGAGTTTATTGGCGAGGGACCTTCGGGCCACTTCCGCCGCTCGGGGACGGGCTTCGAACGCAATTCCCCCTATACCTCAAAATTCATGCATCCGTAGAATTCGGGTGTTTCAGGTTTACCAGTGGGCCGCCCCGCTTCGCGCTGAGCGGCCCGCTTCCAAAGTGGGCCGGCCCATTAGGCAACTTGAAATAATCGCCCCGCATCGATGACCGCTATTTCTCTGGCAAGCCTTCACACCCTCGTCCGTCCGCTGGCAGGCTTCGCACTCTCCAGTAATTCGCGAAGAGCCTCCGTTGCGCCTGCTGGATGGTCGAAAACCGCCGATCCGGCAACGAGCACGTTCGCTCCCGCCTCCACCACAAGGGGAGCCGTCTTTACTGAAATCCCGCCGTCTACTTCCACTTCGATATCGAGTCCAAGTTCAGTAATCATGCGGCGAACCTGGCGAATCTTGGGCAACGTCCCCGCAATAAACTGCTGTCCACCAAAGCCCGGATTCACCGTCATCACCAAGACGAGTTGCACCATCGGTAGGATTTCCGAAAGCAGGCTGGCCGGCGTCGAAGGATTCAGCGCCACACCGGCCTTCTTGCCGAGAGCATGAATCTGCTGGATGGCGCGGTGAAGATGAGGAGTAGCTTCCTGGTGAATGATGAGCGTGTCCGCGCCGGCTTGCGCGATATCCTCGATGAAATCCTCGGGCGGCTGGACCATCAAGTGAGCTTCCAGGATGAGCTTGGTCAAGGGGCGTAGGGACTCGATGGCTACGGCGCCAAAAGTGATGTTGGGCACGAACCGGCCATCCATCACGTCAATCTGCACGCGATCCGCGCCCGCCGCCTCCACGCGGAGCACTTCCTCGCCCAGGCACATGAAGTCGGCGGAGAGAATCGATGGGGCAATTCTAATCAATGGACACCATTGTCGCGCGAATCCCTGATGCCTAAGCTCATCCACTGGCAGTTGCGGTCCCGTATTTCCCCCTCACCCGGCGCTGCTCGCCACCCTCTCCCCAAGGGAGAGGGACATGATTCAGAATCAGGGGTGCATTGAGTAATGCCCATCGGGAGAATCGGTCCGCCACTCAAATCAGCCGCGCCGCATCGGCGTCCAGATACCATCGTACCTGGCCGTTCGCCGGACAAATTCCCTGAGCCGGAAACTGCGGCGCGCCCTGCCCTGGGTGCAGCACCTTTTGAATCGTTTCCGCCTTGTCCGCGCCCGCCACCAGGAAGACCAATTCCGCAGCGGCGTTCAGCACTGGAAAGGTGAGGGTCATTCGATTCATGTGGAATTTTTCAACGTAGTTGGGCATCACCCAGAGCTTCATTTCGGCCGGGGCCTTCGATGCCGGAAACAGGGATGCCGTGTGGCCGTCATTTCCCATGCCCAGCAGCACCAGATCAAGCCGGGGAACCTGGCCGGGCGCGGGTTGGAGGATGTGGGCCAGCTCATTCGCATAGTCGCGCGCGGTTTGATCCAGATCGGGCCGCTCTGCCTCCATGCGGTGGAAGCCAGACTTGGCGGCGGGCACGCGATCCAGCAGTTCCTCGCGGATCATGCGAAAGTTGCTTAGGGAATGATCCGGAGGAACACAACGTTCATCCACTTGAAAGAGGTGAATCTGTTGCCAGGGCAACTGTGCGGAAAATGCATCGCTGGCCAGAAGCTGGTAAAGCCGCCGCGGCGTGTTTCCGCCGGATAGAGCAAGGCTGAAGGGTTTCCCGTTTGCAGCTTTTTCTCCAGTCCGGGCCACGATCAGGCCGGCCGCAGCTTCACTCATGTCCTCGATGCCGTTAAACCGGCGGATTTCAGGGCCGTTGGTCATAGTTCAAAGGCAATGCCGTCAGGCTTTCCCGCCACCGGGGCCACGCGCCAACCTCTCCGTCCAGCAGGGAACCCGCAGTTTCTACATTTATCATGCTACGGCGCTGGATGCGAGGCCTTTCCAAGAGTGCGGCTGTGCTCTGGACCTCGTAAACCCTCAATTCCGCAGGGCGGCTGGCGTGGCGGGGAACAGCCAGGTAGAGCCGGTCGAGTTGCGGCGCGAAGAAAGAAGTTCGCGCGCCGGGTGCGGTTTCAATCCTGGCAATGGAAACGTAATGGTTGGGATCGCGTTGCTGGATGACAGAAATAAAGCCCTCGCCTCCCGAAATGTATATCCGTCTGCGGCCCGCATCGTACCAAACGTCGTCAGCGTCTCCAACGCAGGGTATGCGCGCCACAACCTTTCCAGTGGCCGTATCCAGAGCGATCATTTCCGCGGGCCTGCGGCAGACCACAAACAAGCGGTGATCGGGTTCATCCAGGGCCATCGGGAAATTATCACCCGCTGCTTCGAGCTTCCACTGGGCGATGACTTTGCGCCGGGCGCGATCCACCACGGCGATCCCATGGCCCGCCGAAGGGAGATTCACAAAAATCCGGCGGCCTGAAGTTTCCATCTGGAAGGACTCCGGATGAGCATCAAGCCGGATCGTCCCCAGCAATTTCCTCGTCCCGGCGTCCAAGATGCCGATCGCCCCTTCGCCATAGCCCACAAGGACTTGATGCGCGGTTGCATCGTAGCGCACATTATCCGCGTCACTCGCGAAACGAATGACCTGGAGAAGCTTGTAAGTGTCACCGACAAAGACGCGGCAGGCGCCGTCCCCTCCGTTCGCCACATAGATGCGGCGGGATTCCGCAACGTAAACTACTCCTTGCGGCTCGCGCAAACCGTGGACGGTGTGGATTCGCTCGTTGGCGCGCAGGTCGAAGACTTCCAGCGTGTTGTTCCCCAGCGCGGACATGAAGAGCCGGTGGCCCTGGAGATCAATCCCAAAGTGGTCGATGCGGCCTTCGACATCCGCCATAGGAATGGTCTGAACCAGGCGCAAGACGTTCTGCCCGTGCGCCGCGGAGGCGCAGAAGATCACCAGCATCACCCAGAAGCAAATTCTTTGAGTCACAGTCTCTACACCTCGCATCGACATTCCACCCGCAACTTGCCCTGGCACAGCTTCCGGCGGTGGAAGCCTACTCTCGGAGCGTGACGAAGGTCCACAATCTCTGCCGCATTTCTTTCTCAAAAGCATTTCAATTCCGCCTTTCCAGTCTCCAGGGGGACACGTTTTGCCACTGGTGAAGCTGATCGAGTGCCCATTGGTTCGTTTTGTGCTTGTGGCAGGACGTGCAGGGATTGGGAATGCCGTATTGGATGGTCAGCGCCGGAGAAATAAAGCGGAACGTGTGGCTGCGAACCGAGAAGGAATCAACCTGAATGTCGATCCGGGGCATATGGCAATCCAGGCAACTGCTTCCAGGGCTGCCCGCCTGGTGATGCGTGTGTTCCTCGAGCGATCCGCGCGGACCGTTGGGGGAATTCGGTCCGTGGCATTCCAAGCACATTTGGCTACCGGGCTTGATCAACAGATCTTTGTTGTCCGTTCCGTGCGGATCGTGACAGTCAAAGCATGTAACACCGTGCTCGTACATGGCGCTGGTCACAAAGTCATTTCCCTGCATGCGGTTCTTCTGCGCGGAGCCATCCGGCCAATAGAAGAAATCATGCACGCCCAGCCGCTGATTCTCCAGCCGAACCACGTTGCTTAAACGGTCTCCAGGCTTGTAGCCCACCGCCCAGTCGTAGTAAACGCCCTGAATGGGGTTGGCAAGAGGGCGCAACTGGGAATGGCACTGGATGCAGTCATCGTTGGCGCGCACGAAGTCCAGGCGGGCAGGGTTCACAATGTTGTGACGGAAATTCCAAGGCGCTTGAATGTGCTCGCTGCCCGGGCCGTGGCACCTTTCACATCCCACGTTCCATTCCGTCACTGTTTTCGTCTTGACGTCGTAATTCACGGAGTGGCAGCCGTCACAAAGGGGACCGGTGGGCCGCTGCATCTGGCTATCAGGGTAATCCGGCACCCACCAGTCGTCGCCCGGGTGCGGATGATATTTTTCCCATCTCTGCCTCACAATATCCCACTGCACCGGAAGCACGAAGTAATCATTGCCGCGCTTGACGAAGTAACGCTGCTTCCAATGGCTGCCGTAGACGAATGCGATGTCACTCTTGCGGAATGTGAAGAACGTGTTGGGCTTGGAAAAGTCGCATAAGAAGGCTTGAGGATCGACGCGAGGGTCCCGGACAACGTTCGCCATCCGTGTCTGCTTCCACCGGTTGTAGATCGCAGCATGACAAGGCTGGCAGGCTTGTGATCCCACATAATGCGGAGCTGTGTCCGGCAGGGCTCCTGCCGCAGCCGCCGCGAATGACAATTCCAGCGTGAGCATTGCCAGGAATGGTCGAGTTGAGGGAAATCGTGAAGCGGCGCGGCACTGGCCTTCTGAATTTGTCATGTCTCAAAAAAACCATACCGTCGCAAAATGTTTCATGCCACCGAGATTGACGATATTATCGTCAGGCTTGGAAATAAACAAGGCGGCAGTCTGGCTTCTGACTGCCATCGAGGCAACGGTTCAGCCGGTCGCGTCCGGCGTAACTCTTCCGGCTAGAGGACTATATCTCATAAAAGCGATCCAAGCCGGAAGGATTGCAGTTCCGGAAACAATCTCACAAACGGTCCTGGCAATCGCATCCCCTTTGTGATAACTTCACGCCCTATTCCATAGACGGAGGTTTTCTGATGATCTCAACGAATCGCCGCCAGTTCCTTCTTGATACGGCCCTCGGACTCGGAGGCGGGGCGCTCGCGCTGCAGTCCGCAAGGCCGATGCAAGCCGACCCGTTTGGGATTCCGGTAGGCTTGCAGTTATACACGGTGCGGCAACAAATGGAGAAGGATATTGAGGGGACCTTGAAGAAAGTCGCAGCCGTCGGTTACCCGGAGGTTGAACTCTTCAGCTTCTTCGGCAAGACTCCCGCCCAGATGCGGCAATTGCTGGATGAGGCACACCTCACGGCGCCGAGCGGCCACTCCACCGCCGGGGACCTGCGTGTGAATCCGCAGGCGAAGGTGGACTACGCCAAGCAGCTTGGGCTGAAGTACCTGGTCTGCGCTTTTCCCTCTCCGGCCCATCCCCATCAATTCAAGGGAAACATTACTCGCGACATGAAGCTGGACGACTGGAAATGGCTGGCGGGATTCTTCAACCACGTGGGCGGAATGTGTCAACAGGCGGGCCTCCACTTCTGCTATCACGGCCACAACTTCGAATTCCGCAAGTATGACGGCGTGGTGGCTTATGATTACTTGCTGCAAAACACCGATCCCAAGCTGGTCAATTTTGAGATGGATTGTTACTGGGTCTCGCGCGCCGGCCGTGACCCGGTGGCCTACTTCCAGAAGTTTCCGGGACGTTTTCCTTTGCTGCACATCAAAGATATGAAGCCCGGCTTTCCGCCCACCACGGACATCGGCGAAGACGCCAAGGCTTTCACCGAGGTCGGGCGCGGCGTCATCAACTGGAAACGCATCTTCCAACACGCTCACACGGCGGGGATGAAGTACTACTTCGTGGAGCAGGACGTGTGCTCCGACCCGGTGTTCCAGTGCATCAAGATCAGTTACGATTATCTCCACCATCTTCAGGTTTGAACGGTCAATCGCCGTAGCGCCGGCATCCTGCCGGCTGCGGTCCACGATGCCGCCGGGACGGCGGCGTTACACAGGACTGGACACGACACTTGTGGACCGGTCAGAATCGCCACATAACCCGCTTTTTTAGCATTTCATACCATTCTTGTTGTGTTTGGTGGCTAAGATAGCGTAGGCTAACTTTTTAACTTGCATCTCTTTAACTCGCATTCCCAATCTGACCCCGAGGGTCTCTCCCTTATGAACGCTTTGATGATTTATCCGGAATGGCCGGATACGTACTGGAGTTTCAAGCACGCCATCCCCTTTGAAGGGAAACGTTCCGCGTACCCTCCCCTGGGTCTTATGACCATCGCGCCCCTCCTTCCGAAACATTGGAAGAAGCGCCTGGTGGATACGAATATCCGGCACTTAACGGATGCCGACCTGAAATGGGCGGACGTTGCGCTGATCGGCGGCATGCTGTGTCACAAGCCAGAGATCCTGAAAATTCTGAAGCGTTGCCGGGCACGAGGCCTGAAAACCGTGGTGGGTGGTCCCGTCTCAAGCAGCGTGGAGGAGTTACCGCAGTACGCGGACCATGTGGTGGTGGGTGAAGCGGAAGAATTGATGGCGGACTTCGCTGCGGACTTCGAGCAGGGCCGCGCCCTGCCCCGCTACAAGGCGGCTTCCCTGCCCAACGTCGAGCTCACGCCTCTCCCCGACCTGAACCTGATCCAGTTCAAGCATTACAGTTCCATGCAGATCCAGTTTTCGCGGGGCTGTCCCTTCAATTGCGAATTCTGCGACATTATTGAGATTTACGGTCGCAAGCCGCGCACCAAAACCCCGGCTCAGGTTCTTGCCGAGCTCGACCTGCTTTATGACCTCAAGTGGCGCGGCTCCGTATTTATGGTGGATGACAATTTCATCGGCAACAAACGCAAGGTCAAGGAGTTGCTGCCAGAGCTTGCGGATTGGAATAGCCGTCACGACAAGCCTTTTAACTTTTTCACGGAGGCCTCGGTCAATCTGGCGGATGACTCCCAGTTGCTCGAGATGATGCGCAAGGCTAGCTTCACGCGCGTCTTCCTGGGCATTGAGACGCCCGTTGAGGCAAGCCTGAAGGAAGCCCAGAAGATGCAGAACACGCGCAAGAACCTTCTGGAGAGCGTGCATCGCATTCAAGGCTACGGCATGGAAGTGATGGCAGGCTTCATCGTTGGGTTTGACAACGACCCCGAAGATATTTTTGACCGGCAGGTGGAATTCATTCAGGAGAGCGCCATTCCACTGGCCATGGTAGGCCTGCTGCTAGCGCTGCCCGGCACCCAACTGTTCCGGCGCCTTCTGAAAGAGGGGCGAATCCTAGAGCAAGGCAACGGCAACAATATGGATCTGAGGCTGAACTTCATTCCCAAGATGAACGCCCAGCGCCTGGTCGAAGGATACCGTGATATTCTGCGGCGGATTTACACGCCCGAAGCCTATTACGACCGCGTGCTGCGCTTCCTGGAGCGTTACAAGCCCGCCCATCACCGCTCCCGGTCATTTTCAGATTACTTGGCCGTGGCCCGCTCCATTCTCAAGCAGGGAATTCTGGGTGAATCCCGTTCCTCGTATTGGAAATTCCTTCTTGAGGCCGCCACGCGTTACCGCGATACGTTTGATACCGCCATGACGCTGGCCATCATGGGCTACCATTTTGAAATGCTCACCCGCATGGTTCTGGAGGCGGACTGAAGCTTCGGGCCACTGTCCCCCAAACGGCCGGACCCGGAGCAGGCCCTGCATCCGCCCTGTTCCCAATTTCAATAGTGGTATGTTTTCGCGGCTGAAGCCGCGGTCTCTGACCGCAGATTTTTATTTATCAACACCTTCCGGCGGTCACGAACTTCCGCTACGGCAAACTGACCCACCACCCAATTTCCCATTGACACCGCCTTCGAGCGAGTCTACGATTATGGAGTTACCCCCCGCTCTGCGGCTTTTCGTACCGCCGATAATCCCTGAAACGGGAACCAGTCACCCCAGGCGGTTATTGAGTAAACGCCCAGGTTCGCCATTTGTTCGCTATTTCTTTCTGGGATGGTTCTTCGGCATCCACCGCCAGGCTGTTGGCAAGGCAAGGCTCTTGGAAGCTTCTCCAATCTTTCGACTTGTGACCGGAAAGTGAACTTGCGGAAAAAAATTTTTTTTCGGAACGAACCCTAAGAAGCCCATTCGGCAAACCATGCAGATGGAGACAAATTTAATAACCTATTTCACGGCTGTCCCAACGTTGAATTGGGATTTCGCTGTAAGTAATAGTTGGTAGAGATGTTACCTCTCAAATCGAGCATAATCGACTTCAACTCCGAAGCGGAAATTTGGCTTCCGTCTTTCGCCATCGCACAATGTGATGGCTATGTTCACTGGACGAACCATCTTTGCCCAACTCATGGACTTGCTGCCCCTTCACGAATTCCGCAAGGGTGTCGCGCACTATCGAGGCGAGCACAAAGTGCTCAGCTTTTCTTGTCTCGATCAGTTCTTGTGTCTCGCCTTTGCGCAACTGACCGGTCGCGAGAGTTTGCGCGACATCGAAGCCGGTCTGCGTGCCCTGCAACCCAAGCTCTACCACCTGGGATTCCGGGGCCGCATGGCGCGCAACACTCTGGCCCATGCCAACGAGCGCCGCGACTGGCGCATCTACGCCGACTTGGCTCAAGTCCTGATTCGCCAAGTTCGACCTCTGTATGCCAGCGAGGACTTCGGAGCCGAACTGGATCAGACCGCCTACGCCTTCGATTCCACCACCATCGACCTGTGCCTGGAACTGTTCCCTTGGGCTCGATTCCGGCGGCACCAGGGCGCGATCAAACTGCATACGCTTCTCGACTTACGGAGCAGCATTCCGACCTTTATCCATCTGACTCCGGGCGCGGTGCACGACGTCAACGCCCTCGATCAACTGCAGCTCGAACCCGGAGCCTTTTACATCTTCGATCGCGGCTACCTGGATTTTTCCCGCCTGTACGTCTTTACGCAAAGCGCCGCGTTCTTTGTCGCGCGCGCCAAGTCGAATACGCAGTTTCAGAGGCGATACTCCCATCCGGTCGACCAGTCCACCGGACTGCGATCCGACCAAACCATTGTTCTCACCGGTGTCACCTCGGCCGCCGATTATCCGGCCCCCCTGCGCCGCATTCGCTATTTCGATGCCGAGCACCTCAACGACCTCGTCTTTTTGACCAACAACTTTGTCCTTCCATCGCTGACCATCGCCCGACTCTACAAGGCGCGTTGGCGGGTGGAGTTGTTCTTCCGCTGGATCAAACAGCATCTACGCATCAAGGCTTTCTACGGCACTTCGGAGAACGCCGTCAAAACTCAAATCTGGACGGCCATCTCCTTCTATGTCCTCGTCGCCATGGTCAAAAAGCAGCTTGGGCTGAGCTTGAGTCTCTACACAATTCTACAGATTTTGAGCCTGACCATTTTCGAGAAATGCCCGATTTCTCAGGTATTTACGAATGTTCCGCCCGAACTCCTGGAGAGCGACTCCGCTATCCAATTGGAGTTGTTCAACTTATGATGGGACAGCCGTGAACCTATTTATTATGATAAGGTTATCGATGTTCCACAATAAAAAACGGCAATTTATTTAGAATCAATGGGTTAGAAACGGAACCGGACGGGATATGGGTTCCCTTTGGCACTTTTCGACAGACCTCTCCATGGGTAATTGAGGTGCCGGAGACGGAAACGAGACACGACAAGGTAGCAAAAATCGACGGCATGGATTCCCGCATCGGTGGGAATGACCAGTTGGGTGGAGGCGAAAGCGAAAGGCGAAGGGTCCAACCGTCAATCCCGCCAAGGTTTATACCCGGGCAGGCTTGGGGTCGCCCCACGACCTCAGTCATTCCCGGTCCGGCGGGAATCCATACGCTGTCAAAATCAAGTAATTTGAAGTCTGGTTTTTTCGACGCTTTGGGCTGAAGCTTTGGGGAACAAGAGATTAAAGACTTGTCCATGCAATTCATGCCCCAGTGTAAAATGACTAGGCAGTCGAAAGCGGCTGCGCCCGCGCGGAGCGTTATCACGGGCGATGAGGAAACCAGTTTGCTGACAGGGTGAGGGTGGACGCATGCTACAGTACGACGTCATCGTGATCGGTTCGGGACCCGCGGGCCAGCGGGCCGCCATCCAGGCCTCAAAGAGCGGCAAGCGGGTAGCCTTAATTGAAAAGCAGACGGTCGTGGGCGGTACCTGCATCAACTCCGGCACCATTCCCAGCAAAACCATGCGGGAAGCGGTGATGCATCTCTCCGGGTACAATTACCAGAACGTTTACGGGATGAATTACCGGGTGAAGGAAAAGATCACGATTTCCGATCTGGCCTTTCGCGTTCAGCATGTCATCAAGACTGAAATTGATGTCACTCAGGCTCAGCTTTCGCGCAACGGGATCGACGTGGTTTTTGGGACAGCCAGTTTTGTGAATCCCACCACGGTCCACATGGAGGGTGTGCAGACCCAGGCGGACTACCACGCGGAGGTCATCATCATCGCCACCGGGACCAAGCCCGCCACCTCGCCCCGCGTGCCTCTGAACAACCGCAGCATCATCAACAGCGACCAGATTTTGCAGATGCCGGAAATTCCCAAGACCTTGATCGTGGTAGGCGGCGGCGTGATCGGTGTGGAATATACCTGCATGTTCGCGGTGCTGGGCGTGCGCGTCATCCTGGTGGAAAAGCGCCCTCGGCTCCTGGAGTTCGCCGACGCCGAGATCGTGGAAGCTCTTTCTTATCATCTACGCGACCGCCGGGTGACCATGCGGCTGAATGAGGAAGTGCACAGCGTGGAGGAAATGCCGGACGGCAAGGTGGTGGCCAACCTGGAAAGCAACAAGAAGATTACCGGTGATGCCCTGCTCTATGCGGTGGGTCGCCAGGGCAACGTGGATGAGCTCAACTTGACGGCGGCTGGCATCCCCGTTGACGGTCGCGGCCGTATCACCGTGGATGCAGATTTCCGCACTGCGCAGCCCAAAATTTACGCGGTGGGTGACGTGATCGGATTCCCCAGCCTGGCTTCCGTCTCCATGGAGCAGGGCCGCCTCGCCGCCGCCCACGCGCTGGGCCTTCCGGTTCATTCCAACCCCGCCAACTATCCTTACGGGATTTATACGATTCCGGAAATTTCTTTTGTGGGAAGGACGGAGGAAAACTTGACGGATGAGGACGTTCCCTACGAGGTTGGAGTGGCCTATTACCGGGAAATCGCGCGGGGGCAGATTCTTGGGGACACCACCGGCCGCTTGAAGCTGATCTTTCATCGGGAGACGCGGGAATTACTCGGCATTCACATTATTGGGGACAATGCCGCGGATCTGATTCACATCGGCCAGGCGGTGTTCAGCTTGAAGGGGACCGTCGAGTATTTTGTGGATGCGGTTTTCAATTATCCGACGCTGGCGGAGTGCTACAAAGCTGCTGCGTTTAATGGCCTCAACAAGCTCATTAACCGCTAGCCGGCGCGTGAAGCCGCTTTTCTTCAATGAGGTTCACCATGTCACGAACCATCGGACTGCTGGCCACCGAACACGTTGCCACCGCCCTGGTGGAGGAATATCGCGTGGCGGGTCCCGTCCACGTATTCCCCGAAGGGCGGCCGCTCAGCGACGCTTTGCTCGGCCTGCCTCCGAAAAGCTTCGGCGAATGCCTTCGCGACCAGATCCAGAAGGCCGCCGGCAGCGAGGAAATCCAAGCCATTGGAGTGGGAATCCCTGGCATCGTCCAGGATGGCATCGTCCAGGATTCGCCCAACCTCCAACAGATCAAGGGACTCAACCTTCAAGAGATGTTAAAGTCGTCGCTGTTACGCGGCGGCCAGCCCGTTCCCGTCCGTGTATTTAATGACGCCGACGTCATTGCCGCGGGTATTGCCGCCACCCACGGCCAGCTTAACCAGTTGATCCGCGCCTGGACGATCGGGCATGGCATCGGCTTCGGCCGTTTCCCTTGGGCGGAAGGCGTGTGGGAAGGCGGACATTCCGTGGTAACACTCGATCCCAAAGAACACTTTTGCGGCTGCGGCGGACGTGGACACCTGGAAGGCATTATGGGCCACCGCGCCATGCGGCTGCGCTTCCTGGACATGGAACCGGAGGAAGTCTTTGCTGCGGCCAAGACCGGAGATGCGCGTTGCAGCGCCTTCGTCAAGCTCTGGCATCGCGCTCTGGCCGCCGCCACTGCCACTTCCATTCACATGGAGGGCCCTGGTAAGTTTTTTATCACCGGTCCCAACGCTCACTACGTGGAAATTGGAACCTTGAACATCTACGTCCACGAGATGGTGAAGATGAGTCCGCTCCAGGGCAGTCAAATGGAGATTATCAGCACCAGCGATGAAATCGGTATCATCGGCGCCGCGGTGAACGCCGAGATGTCCACCGCCGGGGGGCACTAACCTGGGTGATTCACAGGGGACATCTCGCAGGGGAGAGGATGCGGCTTTAAGAACGTTTAACACAGAGCGCACTGAGCCTCAGTTTCATTGACTCTTTGCATGGCTTCACCGCGGAGGACACGGAGTCGGCGAGCAGCTCGCGACCGCTTTGTGGTCTCTGATGTGATCGGCCCTTCGTGACCTCCGTGTTATATTCTTTTTCCTCAATGACCGAGCGAGAGCGGTTGAACAGGATCACGGAGGTCACTATCGGCGCAGCGATCCAGGTCCACCGGGTGCTGGGTCCTGGGTTGCTCGAGTCCGCTTATAAGGCGTGTCTCGCCTACGAGCTGCGAAAAAGAGGACTGGTCGTCGAGCCAGAGAAACCCGTGCCGCTCGTTTATGAGGAGGTCAAGCTCGAATGCGGATACCGAATGGATTTGTTGGTGGAACGATCTGTGGTCGTAGAGGTGAAGTCTGTCGACGCTTTGGCGCCGGTTCATGAGGCTCAGACGATTTCCTATTTGCGGCTTTCGGGATGCAAGCTGGCGCTGCTCATCAATTTCAACGTAACGCTGCTGAAAGACGGCATCCGGCGGTTTATCAATGGAACGGTTTGAATGGTCAACACTGTGCCATCACGGTGTTGGGCCAGGAGGTGGCCCGCGACCGCGGACAACCGGGTTCCTATGCATTCGTCACAAACAATTCATGAATACTCCGGGATAGGAGGTCTTGTGCGCATCGTCATTGGTTCGGATCATGCCGGTTTTGATCTCAAACAAAGCCTGGCGGCATTCCTGCCGGGCTTAGGGTATGATGTCCTGGATGTGGGAACTCGCAGCACCGCCCCCGTGGACTACCCTGATTTTGCCGAGGCCGTCGCCCATGCCGTCAAGGATGGGAGCGCGGATCGTGGCATTCTGATCTGTGGCAGCGGCGTCGGCGCCTCGGTGGCCGCCAACAAAATCCCCGGTATCCGCGCTGGCATTTGCCATGACACCTATTCTGCTCATCAGGGCGTCGAGCACGACAATATGAACGTCCTGGTGCTCGGCGCGCGGGTGATCGGTGTGGAGCTGGCCCACGATTTGGTGAAAGCCTTCCTAGGCGCCAATTTCACCAACGAGGAGCGCCATCGGCGCCGGCTTGCCAAGGTGCTGGCGATTGAAGCAAAAGCCTGCGGCCAGGCAGCCGGCAACGGGTAACCAGGATCATTCACGGCGCTTCGCTTGCGTGCCGGCGAAGCACGGTTTTTACTGTGCCGTTTGAGCTTCTACGGTTGTGGAGCCTCGGAGTTTCAGCCAAACCTCCAGGGCTGTCATCCTGAGCGGAGCGAAGGATCACTGCATTTGATCTTTCCCCCGCAGCGAATTGGAGATTCTTCGCGGAGTTTACTCTGAGCGGGAATACCGGGATCCTTCGCTCCGCTCAAGATGACAAGCAAAGTTTTCAGGATGAAACCGGCGTGCCATGAATGACTCGCTGACCGCCAAAACGCAGGTTGGAAGAATATTTACGGGAGCAAAGCAATGAACAGCTTAAAGGTTCTTGGACAGATGGGACAAGCCGTCTGGCTGGATTATATCCGCCGGACCCTGATTACCAGCGGCGAACTGAAGAATCTGGTGGAACAGGACGGGGTGCGAGGCGTGACTTCAAACCCCGCCATCTTCGAAAAAGCCATCGTAGGAAGTAACGACTATTCGGAGTCGCTGGACGCCCTTTACCAAAACGACCAAAAAGACCCGATGAAGCTTTACGAGGCGTTGGCCATTCCGGACATTCAGGCCGCGGCGGACGTGTTTAAGCCGGTTTATGAATCGACCCAGGGACTTGACGGTTACGTCAGCCTGGAAGTTTCTCCTTTCCTGGCCCACGAAACTCAAGAGACCATGGAGGAAGCCCGCCGCCTTTGGAAAGCCGTGAGCCGCCCCAACGTCATGATCAAAGTGCCGGGAACCTCCGAGGGAGTTCCTGCCATCCGCCAGCTCATCAGCGAAGGCATCAACATCAATGTGACGCTGCTCTTCGCCGTAGACCGCTATGAAGCGGTGGCGGAAGCGTTCGTTGCCGGCCTGGAAGAATTTGCGAAAAGCGGAGGCAACGTCCATCAGGTCGCGAGCGTAGCCAGCTTCTTCGTTAGCCGGATTGATTCGTTAGTGGACAAAATCGTCGAGGCGCGCCTCAAGACCGCCACCGGTCCGGCGGAGCGAACCCTGCTGCAGGGCATTCCCGGTCGCACCGCCATTGCCAACGCCAAGCTCGCTTACCAGAGCTATAAACAGCTTACTCACAGCCCGCGCTGGCAGGCACTTGCCCAGAAGGGCGCACAGCCCCAGCGGCTGCTCTGGGCCAGCACCAGCGCAAAAAATCAGAAATATCGCGATGTGATGTATGTGGAGGAGCTCATCGGTCCGGAAACGGTGAACACCATCCCCATGCAGACCCTCGAAGCCTTCCGCGATCATGGGCGTCCGCGGCTGAGCCTGGATCAGGACCTTGAAGAAGCCCACGATACCATGCAGTCGCTCGAAAAGGCCGGCATCTCTATGAAAGAAGTGACGGATCAAGTCCTGAAAGAAGGAGTCCGCCTTTTTGCCGACGCTTTTGACCAGCTTCTGAACGCCCTCGACCGTCAGTGCAAAGTGGGGGTGCGCGGCCGGCCGGACCGCCAAACCTATACCTTGCCCCAAACTCTGGCGGAGGCGGTGAAAGCCAATCTTGAAGACTGGCGCATCAAGGGCAAAGTGCGGCGGTTGTGGGGCCGCGATGCCTCGCTCTGGACTGGCACGGATGAGGCGGATTGGTTGGGATGGCTCGGCATCACGGAGGATCAGCTCGCCCACAAGCACCACGTGGAGGAAATTGCCGCCGAGGCCAAACGCGAGGGATTCACCCACGTTTTGCTGCTCGGCATGGGCGGATCGAGCTTGTGTCCCGAAGTGATGACAAAAACTTACGGGCCCGTCGCCGGTTTTCCCGAATTGCACGTGCTCGATTCCACCGATCCCGCCCAAGTGCGCGCCACGGAAAAGAAGGTGGATCTTTCGAAGACCCTCTTCATCGTTTCCAGTAAATCCGGCAGCACCCTCGAACCCAACATTTTCAAGGACTATTTCTTTTCCCGCGCCCAGCAAACCGCCGGCGACAAAGAAGCGGGAAGCCGGTTCATCACCATTACCGACCCGGGATCAAAAATGCAGCGAGTGGCCGAAAACGATAAGTTCCGCCACATTTTTTTTGGCCTGCCCTCGATCGGCGGCCGCTATTCGGCGCTCTCCGATTTCGGCATGGTGCCCGCGGCGGTGATGGGCGTGGATGTGGCGCGGCTGCTGGACAACGCGGAGATTATGGCCACGTCGTGTAGCTCGTGCGTTCCGGTTGATAAGAATCCGGGAGTGATTCTGGGCTCCATCCTCGGCCAGCTTGCCCTCCGCGGCCGGGACAAAGTGACCCTTGTCACCTCACCCGCCATCTACGATTTTGGAGCGTGGCTGGAGCAACTGCTGGCCGAATCCACTGGCAAACAGGGCAAGGGACTGATCCCGGTGGATCGCGAGCAGCTCGGACCTCCCGAAGTCTACGGCAATGACCGGCTTTTCGTTTACCTGCGGCTTGAGCAAGGCGCCGACGCGGGGCAGGACGCCGCGCTGGTGGCTCTCGAAAAAGCCGGCCAGCCCGTCGTGCGAATCTCTTTGGAAGACACTTATGATCTGGGCCGGGAGTTTCTGCGTTGGGAGATTGCGACCGCCGTGGCCGGCTCGGTGATCGGCATCAACGCTTTCAACCAGCCCGACGTTGAAGCCAGCAAGGTGGCCACGCGCAAGCTGACTTCGGAATTTGAGAAGTCCGGTTCGCTGCCGCCCGAGACGCCATTCCTCGAGGATTGCGGCGTTAAACTCTTTGCCGATCCAAAGAATGCCAATGCCATCTCCAGCAACGCCCGTTCCAGGTCGCTTGCGGACACCCTGCGCGCCCACCTCTCGCGCCTTCGCGTGGGAGATTATTTTGCGCTGCTCGGATATGTCGAAATGAATGAGGCGCACGAGAAGCAATTGCAAGCGGTCCGTCACGCCGTGCGTGACGCCAAGCGGGTGGCAACCTGCCTGGGCTTTGGTCCGCGCTTCCTGCACTCCACGGGGCAGGCTTACAAGGGCGGACCCAACACCGGAGTTTTCCTGCAAGTGACTTGTGATGACGCGAACGACCTTGCCATTCCCGGACATCGGTTCAGCTTTGGCGCGGTCAAGGCTGCGCAAGCGCGAGGTGATTTTGAAGTCCTGGCCGCAAGAGAACGCCGGGCGTTGCGAGTTCACTTGGGTGGCGATATTGAAAAGGGCCTTGAAACCCTTGGCAACGCAATCAACGAAGCCTTGCGGTAGGAAGCCCGGCAGGTGGGTGGCGGCCGCGATATTTCTTGCGACCATCAATAAGCCTTGTTGCCCAAATACTTGATGAACACAACCTCATTCTGCGCTTCGTTGTAAAGTAGATCGTCCACCAACTGACGCGCCAGGAAAATACCAAACCCTCCCGGCCGGATTCCTTTTTCAGCCCGGACTCGCAGGTGCCCGGCAGGTTGGTCCGGCGGGTTGTTGACGGCTGCGTGGTCCAGGCCTTCAAACTTAAAGCCGCCGCCCGGATCGGCAATCCGGTAGAGCAGCATTCGAGGCGTGCGAAGATAGGCGACTCGCACCTTGCGCTTGGGATCAAAGTGTCCGCCCCATTCAATCGCGTTCAGCAACAATTCCCGGAAGACCTTCCCCACGGCCTCACGGACTTCTCCGGAAAGGTCGGCCTTCAGTTGGTCCATGAATGAACCGATCCGCTCCGCCACCTCCAGAGAACAAGGCAGCAGCAACTCGACCCATTCCGCCTTCGAGGAAATGACCTCAATGGGAGCCAGGACTTGCGGCGACTCCAAAGCTGCCCTCAAAAGGACCAGCAGTTGTTTCGGCTCAAAGGGCTTGCGAAGATAGCCATAGGCCTGATTGCGCACCGCATCCAACACGGTTTCCGGCGTGTTGTCGCCGGTCATGATGATGAACCGGGACGGCAACTGTTGCGCCTGGACGTGACCCAGCAATTCCATGCCATTCATCCTCGGCATCCACACGTCTGAAACTATCACGTCGAACGATTCTCTCTCCATGCGCTCTGCGGCGTTCTGGCCATCGTGGGCGGAAACAACCTGGTGTCCGTCCATGGCCACGATGGCGCACACCACTTCACGCACTTGGGGATCGTCTTCGACAACAAGAATTCTGGCCATGGATTTCCCCTCTGTCCCTCGTTCGCAGGAGGCATCCAGATCCCTCAGCCTGTCTCCCGTGGCTGGAGCTTGCGGGTCATTCGGGCCGGCCCGCCGGTTCATCCCAGAGTCTTCCGGCCCCCGTTGTCCGGATTGGGTTGATCCCGCACTGCGGTTGGATAGAGACTATCTTGAGTGCCGCAACATAGTCAAGTGAACCCAATGCCGGGTAGTGACTCAATTTGTTCCTTCATCGTCATTCCCGCGAAAGCGGGAATGCCACTCCGAATATCGCAGTGGCATTCCGAACTCGTGCAGATAAAGGGGTTGTCCGGAGCATGGATCCCCGCCTTCGCGGGGATGACGGTGGCGAACCATGTCACAAAACTTCAAACTGCGTCACTACCCATTGTCGCGGGTCGTGCCACGGTTTTACTGCGGTGGCGGCGGTCGTAATTTATTCCCCTTGGCGGAACCTCCGGCGAAATAGCTGTTGCCACGATGTTCTACAAACCACGGCCTTCAGGTCAATCACCATTTCCATTTGTAGCAGCAAGATGCCACATCTGACGTGCTATCCTCTAGCCTGGATGATTCATGATTCCGACGTCAGACCGGGATTTCAACCCTGCCGGAGGCAGGACCTCATGACATCCTTCTGTATCGTGGTCCTGACTCCGGACAGATACAGATGGATCGAGGCCAAACTTGCCAGTTGAAATCATGCTTGAGCCCCTGGTGATCGCTATCGATGGACCTGCCGGCGCAGGCAAGAGCACGGTGGCGCTGGGGCTGGCGCGCGAGCTGGAGTTGCCCTACGTCGATAGCGGGGCAACCTACCGCGCCGCCGCGCTGAAGGTTCTCGAAACCGCGATTCCACCCACGTCTGAAGACCGCATCGCAGCGATGTTGTCGGCCACCGTTTTGGAAGGCATGCCCGCAGACGATACATTCCACGTTCTGCTGGATGGCAAGGATGTGACCGGCCAGATCCGCTCTCCCGAAGTGACCGAGGCCGCTTCGATGGTCTCCCGTATTCCCGGCGTCCGCCGGGCGTTGATTGCCTTGCAAAGGAACTTCGCGCGCGGACGGGGTGTAGTCATGGAGGGCCGAGACATCGGCACGATCGTGTTTCCCGGCGCAGCGCTGAAGGTCTTTCTCACCGCATCGCCGCTCGAACGGGCTCGCCGCAGAATGGGGGATGAAAAGGGCCGGGGAGTATCGCTGGGGGAGGTTGCCCTGGAGATTCAGCAGCGCGACCGGCGGGATTCCGAACGGAACGTCTCGCCTTTGGTTCCTGCGCCGGATGCCACCCTCATCGATTCAACTGGCCTCAGCGCCGGCGAAGTGGTCCAGCGAATCCTGCAGAGGTTGGAAGAAATGAAGCTCATTTCGGGAATGGACCGGCGCCGGGAATAAGAGAACGCGGAACGGCCACGGCTTTTCGAAATCGGAGAGAATGGGGTGGGTCGCGACTGGGTTTTCAACCGCTGCGGTCTCAAGACCAGCATTTGCCTACCACCGGCTGCCTTCTGCGGACGAAGTTCACTACCGACTGCCGTTGCTCATCGAGGCCAGAAACTGCGCGTTGTTCTGAGTCTTCGAGAGCTTGTCGATGATGAGTTCCATACTCTCAACCGGCGACAAGGGGTTGAGCACCTTGCGCAGAACCCAGATGCGGTTCAGCTCATCTTTCGGAACCAGGATCTCTTCCTTTCGCGTCCCGGAGCGGTTGATATCCATGGCCGGGAAGATGCGTTTGTCCACCAACTTCCGGTCCAGGTTGATCTCCATGTTACCCGTGCCCTTGAATTCCTCGAAGATCACGTCATCCATGCGGCTTCCGGTGTCAATCAAAGCCGTAGCGATAATGGTCAGGCTGCCGCCCTCTTCAATATTGCGGGCTGCGCCGAAAAATCGCTTGGGCCGTTGCAGAGCATTGGAGTCCACGCCGCCGGAAAGCACTTTGCCGGATGGAGGAACCACGGTGTTGTAGGCGCGTGCCAGGCGGGTGATCGAATCGAGCAGGATCACCACGTCCCGCTTATGCTCCACCAGGCGTTTGGCCTTCTCAATCACCATCTCCGCCACTTGCACGTGACGGGCGGCCGGCTCATCAAAGGTTGAGCTGATGACCTCGCCTTTGACGGTACGCTGCATGTCCGTCACTTCCTCCGGGCGTTCATCAATCAGCAGGACGATCAATGTGATTTCCGGATGGTTGGTGCTGACGGAGTTGGCGATGGTTTGCAGAAGCATGGTCTTGCCGGTGCGGGGCGGCGCTACAATCAAACCGCGCTGTCCCTTGCCGATGGGAGTCAGCAGGTCCAGCACGCGGGCGGAAATATTGTCCTTCGCGGTCTCCAGCCGAATCCGGTCTTGAGGATAGAGGGGTGTCAAATTGTCGAAAAAGATCTTATTCCGGGACTCATCGGGCGGCTCGAAATTGATCGCCTCCACTTTGATGAGCGCGAAGTACCGCTCGCCCTCTTTGGGAGGACGAATCTGGCCGGAGATGGTATCGCCGGTACGCAGGTCGAATTTGCGAATCTGCGAGGGCGAGACGTAAATATCATCGGGCCCGGGCAGATAGTTGTAATCCGGAGCGCGCAGGAAGCCAAAGCCGTCGGGCAGGCATTCAAGAACGCCTTCGGAAAAGATGAGCCCGCTCTTTTCCGTCTGAGCCTGAAGGATCTTGAAGATCAGTTCCTGCTTCCGCATGGAACTGGCCCCGACCACACCCAGGTCCTTGGCCACTTGGGTGAGCGTGGCGATGTTCATCTCCTTCAGCTTGGCGATGTCCAGGACTTCGCCGTCCTTCAGATCCAGAATCTTTTCTTCCTGGACGTCTTCAATGGGTTCTTGTTTCTTTGTTGGCATGGCTCCTACTCTCAATTCAAATAATGGGTTTTCTCAAACGGTCCCGGAAATCCGTAGACCTAACTTGGATGATTCATACACTTCCCTTGGAGGACTGTAAGGGCCCGGTTTTAACCGCGCCGGACAACGGCATTTCAAGCATTATTTGTCTCGCATCCCAGACGGCTCGCCGTAACCAGCACCTCGGATGGGAGACCATGGAAAAGTGTCCGTGCGCTCTGGCGGCATGATTAAAACCGTGCCCTTCTGGTCTTCGGACAAATCTTCGTGATTAATCCGGGCTAAAGCGCTTCGCTCATTCAAGGCGTCAATGCAGCCGCCGGACACAGAGCAGCTCGCCGGGGCTTAGGGATGATAAATATGGATAGTCAATGGCTCAAAGCGCGGTCGAATCTCACGATAGTGGCGAAGCGACGGTCAACTCTTCTTTGCCGGTAAATTCTCTACGGTTTAGCAACCTCGGACCCAGGGTGCCCGTTGCGAACCTCCGCCTTAACCCGGATTGTTCACGAACTTCCGATAGGCGACCGTCAGGGCACGGTTTTAACCGTGCCGAAGAACGGTATTTCGATCGTCTTTTGTCTCGCATCCCGAACGGTCCGTTGTAACGGACCGTTCGGGATGCAAGACAAAAGAAAAACGTTCCGGCGCTGAAACGGCTGACGGTCTTCGAGTAAAACATCGTGAATATTCCAGGCTAATCCTCGTCAGGCCCAGCACGCATCACGTCCCAGCCAGCATCCTGCAAAAAACACCGGGCCCATTTGGCGGCCCCAAACTTTTCAGCCCTGCGGCTGGTCCAGGAATCAAAAGATAAAAAACAGCCCGTTCCGGACCACCTCTTCTTGAAACGATCCTCTGAAAACCCGGCTGCCCCGCGCCGGCTAGTTGGCAAGAGTCTCCCGGTCACCTTCTCGTGTCGGGGGTTCGAGGGCCGGTGGCGCGACTTCGGGAACCAAGGAATCCATTCCAGCAACCGGACGCTCCAGCGCCATCTCCAGGACTTCATCCATGCTATCGATGAACCGGACGGCCATTTCCTGCTGAACGCTCAGCGGAATATCCACCAGATCCTTCTCGTTGTCCTTCGGCAGCAAAACCGTTCTACAGCCCGCACGATGCGCGGCCAGCAGCTTCTCCTTCACGCCGCCAATGGGCAGCACCTTGCCGCGAAGGGTAATTTCACCGGTCATGGCCACGTCACGGCGCACGGGGATCTTGGTAAGAGCGCTGACCACGGCGGTGGCCAGAGTGATTCCGGCGGAAGGGCCGTCTTTCGGAATCGCCCCCTCCGGCAGGTGGATGTGAATGTCAAGATGGTGGTAAAATTCCGGGTCCAGGCCGAACCGCGCCGCACGCGACCGCACGTAACTCATCGCTGCCTGCCCGGATTCCTGCATCACGTCGCCAAGCTTCCCGGTCAGGATCAGCCGGCCCTTGCCGTGCATGGTGGTCACTTCAATGTGCAGAATCTGGCCGCCCACTTCCGTCCAAGCCAGTCCCGTCGCCAGCCCCACTTCGTTCTTCTCTTCGGACCGCGTGTCGCGAAACTTCACGACGCCTAGAAAATCCTGTAGATCTTCCGGCTTGACCGTGATCTGGAGGCTGCGTCCCTCTTTTACCACGCGCCTCGCGACTTTCCTGCAAACATTGGCGATTTCGCGCTCCAGGTTGCGAACACCAGCTTCACGCGTATAGCCGCCAATCACCTCAACGATCGCTTCGTCCGTCAACGTCAGGTTTTCCTTCTTGAGACCCGTTGCCTTCAACTCTTTCGGGACCAGAAACCGCTTCGCAATCTCCAGTTTTTCAGGCTCGGTGTAACCCGAGAGGCGAAGGATTTCCATGCGGTCCTGGAGAGGCTGTGGGATCGTGTGGATGACGTTTGCCGTGGTGATAAAAAACACCTTGGAAAGGTCGTACTCCACGTCCAGATAGTGATCCATGAACGTATGATTTTGCTCAGGATCGAGCACCTCCAGCAAAGCGGCTGAAGGATCGCCCCGGAAATCCATGCTCATTTTGTCCACTTCATCCAGCAGGAAAACCGGATTCAAGGAACCGGCCTTCTTCATCATCTGGATGATCTGGCCGGGAAGAGCTCCGATGTAAGTCCGGCGGTGGCCGCGAATTTCCGCTTCGTCGCGCACGCCGCCCAGCGACATCCTTACGAACTTTTTCCCGGTAGCCCGGGCAATCGAGCGCCCCAGCGAAGTCTTTCCCACTCCGGGAGGGCCCACGAAGCAGAGGATGGATCCGCGCGGTGTCTTGACCAACTGGCGCACCGCCAGGAACTCCAGAATACGCTCCTTGATCTTCTCAAGACCATAATGGTCTTCCTCAAGGATTTTCTCAGCGCGGCGGATGTCCCGGATTTCCTTGGTCTTCTTTTTCCAGGGTACCGCCAGCAGCCAATCCAGATAACTCCGGGAGACGGTCGATTCCGCCGACATCGGCGGCATCATCTCCAGCCGTTTCAACTCCGCCAAAGCCTTCTCCTTGGCGTCCGCAGTCATCCCCGCGCTCTCGATCTTCTTCTTCAGCTCGTCCGTCTCGCTCTTCTCGTTGCGGCCCAGCTCCTTCTGAATCGCCTTGATTTTTTCATTCAGGTAGTACTCGCGCTGGGCACGCTCCATCTGGCGCTTCACCCGCCCCTGGATGGTGCGGTCCACATTGAGCTTCTCAATTTCAATCTCCAGCATATCGGCCAGACGTCCAACCCGGTCCACCGGATCGAAAATATCAAGCAAGGTCTGTTTTTCGTCAATCGGGATATTCAGGTTGGCGGCGATCGTGTCCGTGAGCTTCCCCACCTCGTCTACTTTCACGGCGGAGATCATCGTCTCATAATTGAGGCTTTGTGAGAGCTTGACATATTGCTCAAAGAGCGCCGTGACCCGTTGGATGATCTGGTCGAGGCTCGGGGTTGTGACCACGCGGTAGGAATAAGTCTTAACCGTGACGCGGAAGAAGCCGCCGTCATTCGCAACTTTCACCACCTTGCCCCGCTCCACACCTTCCACCAGCACCCGGATGTTCCCGTCCGGCAGCTTGACGCTCTGCACGATATTGGAGACAGTCCCCACCTGGTAAATTTCATTGGGTTTGGGATCGTCCACCGAGGGGTCTTTCTGGGTGGCAAGAAAAATCTTCTTGTCCGTGGCCAGCGCCTCTTCCAAGGCGTTGATCGAAGTCTCCCGGCCCACCACAAAGGGCGTCATCATGTGGGGAAAGATCACCAGGTCCCGCATCGGCATCATCGGTAGCGAGCGGGTATCGCTCTTTTCACGTCCGGGAAGAATCGTGGGGTTCATTAACCTGCCTTTTCAAGTACGATGGAATTGAAGCTGATCTCGTGACTCAGAACCATCTCCTCGGTCACTGCAAACTCGTGGAGCTTGCGCTGGTTGGGAAGGTGGTACATCAAGTCGAGCATCAGATCCTCGAGGATCATGCGCAGTCCGCGCGCCCCCAGCTTGCGTTCCAGAGCCTGGCGGGCCACCGCCTTCAGCGCTTCGTCCGTAAAACGGAGTTTAACGTTTTCATAATCGAACAGCCTCTGGTACTGCCGTACCAGCGAATTCTTGGGGCGGGTCAGGATTTCAATCAGGCTTGCTTCGTCCAGGTCATGCAGCACCCCAACCACTGGCAGCCGTCCCACAAATTCAGGAATCAGACCGTACTTAATTAAGTCTATCGGCTGAACCTGGGACAATATTTCGATATTTCTCTTGCCCGCCGCACCCGGCTCCGCCGCACCCGGTCCGGCGTTGAATCCTACCGTGCGCTTGCCCGTGCGCCGCTCGATGATCCGTTCCAGTCCCACGAAAGCGCCGCCACAAATAAAAAGAATGTTGGTGGTATCCACCGGAGTGAATTCTTGGTGGGGGTGTTTGCGGCCGCCCTGCGGCGGGACGTTGGCGACGGTCCCTTCCAATATCTTCAGCAGCGCCTGCTGCACGCCCTCCCCGGAAACGTCCCGCGTAATGGAAGGATTTTCATCCTTCTTGGAAATCTTATCGATTTCGTCGATATAGATGATTCCTTGCTGGGTGCGTAAAATGTCGCCGTTGGCGCTTTGCAGAAGCTTCAAGATGATATTTTCCACGTCTTCGCCGACGTAGCCCGCCTCGGTGAGCGTCGTGGCGTCTACCATCGCAAACGGAACATCCAGCAATCGCGCCAGCGTCTGGGCCATCAGCGTCTTGCCGGTTCCGGTGGGGCCAATGAGCAGAATGTTGGCTTTGCTCAGTTCCACTTCGTTGCGGCTGCGTCCCATCGAAATCCGCTTGTAATGGTTGTACACCGCAACCGCCAGCTTCTTCTTGGTCCGCTCCTGCCCCACCACGTATTGGTCCAGGAATTCCTTCACTTCCACCGGCCGCGGCAACCGCGTCTGAAGGGCCGGTGGCCGCGCCGCCTGATCCTCGTCCAGGATGGAATTGCAGGCCATCACGCATTCGTCGCAGATGTAAGCCCGCAGGCGCTCATCCCGGGAAGAAAACAGCTTGCGGACGGAATCCTGACCCTTGTGGCAGAACGAGCAGCGGACACCTTCCTCGGTCCCGGTACGCTTCAAGTCGTCCTCCCTGCCCTACTTGTGCTTATAGATAATCTCATCGACCATCCCATATTCGCGGGCCTGCTGCGCGCTCATCCAGAAATCGCGCTCCACGTCGTGTTCGATCTTTTCCAGACTCTGCCCGGTATGCTTCGCCATGATTTCATTAATATTGGATCTCATCCGCAAAATTTCGCGGGCATGAATATCAATGTCGGTCGCCTGGCCGGAGAGTCCCCCCATGCTGGGCTGATGGATCAAGATGCGGGAATTGGGAAGCACGAAGCGCTTGCCGGTCGTGCCCGCCGCCAGCAGGAGCGCCGCGGCGCTCGCCGCCTGGCCAATGCAAATGGTGGCCACGTCCGGCCGCACGAACTGGATGGTATCGTAAATGGCAAGCCCTGCCGTCACCGATCCGCCCGGGGAATTGATATAAAGTTGTACGTCCCGCTCCGGGTCTTCCGCCTCCAGAAACAGCAACTGCGCGGTCACCAGGTTTGCCACATTGTCGTCAATCGGAGTTCCGATGAAGATGATGTTATCGCGGAGCAGGCGGGAGTAAATGTCGTAAGCCCGCTCGCCACGGTTGGTTTGCTCAACCACCATGGGGATCAGCGTCATCTGTATTGGTTTTTCAGTCATGGCATTCCGGCTGGTCTTCGCCAGCCCTGGGGGGTTAGGTTAATCTCATGGGTGATTTATTTGAGCGTTGCGGTAGATGAATTCCAGTGCTTTCTGGCTGAGGTGTTTAGACCTCAGTCTAGCCAGCTTCCCATCCCGTGTCAAGCGGGTTTTCAGGGACGCTGCCGTTTCCGGACCTTCTCCGGCCATCTCCCGCAGCGTGGCATCCATCTCCTCTTCGCTCACTTCCAGCTTTTCTGCTTCTGCGATTTTCTCCAGTACCAGCGCCCCCCGCACATCTTTTTCCGCCGCCGGTTGCAGATCGTTCCGCATCTTCCGCCAGTCGATCGAAGTGTTTCGCGGGTCAACGCCCTGCGCCAGAAGCTGGCGGACCAGAATCTCAATCTTCTCATCCAGCCGGCGATCGAGCAGAGCTTGCGGAACCGGGAAATCGTGCTTTGTCACCAACTGCTCCAGCAGCTTCAGCCGCGTTTCTCTCTCCAGGTTTCGCTGCTGGGTTTCTTGAAGTTTGGCGCGAATTCCGACTCTTAACTCGTCCAGCGTCGAATATTTTCCCACGCTCTTGGCGAATTCATCGTCAACTTCAGGCAGCACCTTGCGCTTGACGCTGCGAACCTTCAAAGAATAGTGCATCGTCTTTCCGGCCAGCGCCGGGCGCGGAAAATCGGAGGCATAAGTGACATCAAATTCGCGACTGTCGCCCTCTTTCGCGCCCCGCACGTTCTCGCTGAACTCGGGCACCGTCTGCGGTCCACCCACCACCACATGTCCTTCCTCCACTTCCACCGGTTGGGCCTTCGCGGACTGCACATCCCGCCCCTCATAGGAAACGCCCACGAAGTCGCCATCCCCGGCCGGACGATCCGTAACCGGTTCGAGCACGCCCGCATCTTCCCTCATGCCCTCCAGCAGTTTGGCAACGTCCTCGTCCGTGACCGGCTTGGTTTCTTCCGCAACTTCCAAGCCCTTGTATTCCTTGAGCTCGAAATCCGGGTAGACTTCAAACACCGCCTTGAAGGTGGCGGCGCTGCCATCCTTAAAGTGCACGTCGCTGAATTGGGGAGGGCCGGCAATTCGCCAGTTTTGACCTTCCGCCGCCTCTTTTAAGTATTTGGGGAAAAGGGATTGGGCGATCTCACCTTCAATCGCCTCCCGGAACCGGCGCCGGATCAATTCCACCGGAACCCGTCCCGGGCGGAATCCCGGAATCTTCGCCTTGCGAGCGTACTGGCCCACCACCGAGTCCGATTCTTTGGCCAATACGTCCGGCGGTATCTCAATCACCAGCTCTTTTTTGCAATCGGTCGCTTCCACTTCGTTTTATCTTCTCGTTTAAGATTTGATGCAGGAAGGTCCTAATTCGATCACTTCTTCTTTTCACTGATCAAGGCCGGCCTGCCCGCACTAAAGATACGCCTTGAGAGACCGCCTGATGGCTGGGATTCAAAAATCGTATTGCTTCCTGAAAACCAGAACCTGGCGCGTCCCGGCATTCCATGCCGCTCGTGCTAACGGTCCCGCCCGGCGCGGCCACCCAACGTCAAAAAACCACCGTGCGAGATTCCCTGGATGCCAGTTGCAACGGGGATTGCGCTCACAGCGCCTGGGGTTAGCTTTCGAACGCTTGCGCGGTCCTGAGGGTATGGAGCCGTCTTGAACCCCGTTACTAAGTGTAACACCAACTCGACGCCTGTCAATCCTTTCCTTCGCGGGTTGGGTCAGTTTGGATGGTGGGGCGGCTTTATGCCGCCAGTTGGCGAGGTAAACTCGCCGCTACAGCAGCGAAAATCTGCCGCTACCCTTCGCGCTCAAGACAAATACCGGGAGTCCGATCACTAGACCCGTTAACTTCGACGATTCACGGACTTCCCTTCGGAGACCCTCAGGGCACGCTTTAGCCGTGCTGGAAAACGGCATTTCGGATCTCCATTTGTCCCACATCCCGAACGACTCGTTCGAACGAGCCGTTCGGGATGCGGGACAAATATGAATACCTACCGGCGCGGTAGCAGCACGGTTAAAACCGTGTCCTGACGGGTCACGAGTAAAACTTTGCGAATAAATCCCCAGCCGCAATCCGGGTCTTACTTTGGCGGAAAAAAATACATCACCCATCCCAAAGCCACGGCAATGCCCACGAACAGCGCAAACGACTTCAAACCGTAGAAGAACCGCTCGCGCGGCGTGTCTCTGGCAAGCACCCCAAAGACTACGGACACCAACACGGAGAAGATGAGCAACGCGGGAAAGTGGTGGATCACCATATTTCGCAAGTTCGCTGACGCAATTTGAACCCCTCACCTGGTGCGCTGCGCCACCCTCTCCCCGCTTGCGGGGAGAGGGTGGGGGGTTTTTGAGGCCAGTGGGGCGAGTCCGTCACTGTAATGATGCATTGCAGTACTTAGGGCTTTCTCTCCATACCAATATCAAACGCATCGAGAACGGTCAACACGTTCAGCATCCCAGCGGACACCAAATAAGCCGTGCCGTAATCGCTGCTGATGAAAAAAGGATCTCCGCCGGCATACCCAAAAAATTTTGCGACCGGCAGGGGCAGGCCAACGCCCAGCTCGCCAAAATAGCCCAAGGTGCGAAGCAGAGAAGACGAACCGGTCGAGAAGAAAGTGCCCTTCATGGCCACGCCCAGCAGGAACATGGTCACGATGCAAACGAAGAAGATCAATGCCCGCCAGCGCCGCCCCAGCCGATAGTGGCCCAAGCCGGGAACCAGCCACGCCGCCACACAAATTCCAACCAGGCGGCTCGATGCGGTCTTGAGCTGCGGCTTCGTTGCCGTTTCTTCTTCCTCAACACTTCGTCGGGCCATATCAGGGGCCGGTTCAAGATGCTTTGCGCGCCGCACACTCGCCACCGGCATCAGGCAAGATCAAAGTAACACAGCTCATGCCCCGGCAGCAAGAATCGGCACCACCGCCTGCTGAATTTCCCCCGTCACCCGCGCGCCGCTCTCCTCCACGTAAACATCTACTTCGCTTCGCACTCCAAACTCCACCAGATAAATGCCCGGCTCAATGGAGAAGCACGTTCCCGGCATCACCCGGCGGTCATCGTGCGTTTCAAAATTATCCATGTTGGCGCCGTTTCCATGCACGTCTTCGCCAATCGAGTGGCCGGTGCGGTGGATGAAGTAATCTCCGTATCCCGCCCGCGCAATCACCGACCGCGCCGCGTCATCCACCTGAAATCCGCAAAGTTCTTCGCCGCGCTGCAAGGCTTGCTGCACTCTCTCCACCGCGGCGTCCCGCGCCGCGCGCACGATCTCGAAAATCTCCTGATAACGGCCGGGTACTTGATCCCCCACGAAGCCCGTCCAGGTGATATCGAAATACACAGCGCCGGGCTCGCGCCGCTTGCCCCAAACGTCCAGCAGCACAAAATCACCGGCCCGAACCGGCGCCGTGTGGCTCGCGTCCGGTGAATAGTGGGGATTGCCGCTGTGGGCGTTCACCGCCACCAACGGCGGCGCGTTCGCCTCCAGGCCGTTCAGCTCAAAGAGCCGGACCATTTCCTGCTGCACGTCATATTCACCGATCGCCTTGCCGCCCCGCACTGCTTCGCCCATCCATTGGAACGTCTGGCGGACAATTTGATGAATCGCTTTCCCGGCGCTCAGATGCGATTCAAGCGCCGCCGCGGACCATCGCGCCTCAAACATCTGCACCAGATTCGCGGACGATGCGACTTCAACGCCAAAACTCTTCACCAACTCCACCGTGCCGGCATCCACCAAGCCAATATAAGGAATGTCATTCAACGGCGAATATTGCATGGCCGCTCGCTTGCTCCCCCCCAGCATTTTCGAGAGCTTCTCCCGCTGCTCGCTCCATGTGGCGTAAGATTCATGCCGCCCAGGCAATCCGTCCAGATTTTCATTCTCAATCTTGTGAGTCAGCTTGGCGGGCTCACCATTCGCCGGAATAAAGTAATACCAGCGCCGCGAGCACATGGCCGGTTTGATCTTCAGAACGCGGTAAGCGATCGGATCGCGAAAATGGTGATCGTAAAACAGCCAGCCGTCCAGCCCGGATTCCCTGACCGCCCGTTGAATTCCCTCTAAGTCCATATTCCCTGTTCCTCTCACCTGAAATACTGGATAACAACGTCTATAGCACAGAACCGTCGAATTAGGGGTTCTTCTTTGGTGGGGGAGGGGGCGGAGGTGGTGGTAATGGCTTGGGAATGGGCCGATAGAGCGTTTTCTCGGTCAACTCTACTTTTTTACTCATGCCGTCGCAGCTACGCCGTGGTGTCGCAAAACGTGGTCTTCCCACCTAAGCATGATGCTTTCTTTGTAGGGAATACCCAGGCTGCTCTTGGACAGCTCCGCGCTCTTTTCATTAAGCTCTCTTAATCTCTCAGGGGCTTGGTCGGAATACATGTTATCCCAAAGCCTCTGGTATTGGCTGGCCAATCGACTCCACCTGTAATGGAGGTCCGAACAGTCGGCGGCCTTCTTCTGATTCTGCATGACGAGCAAGAGAAGGCTTACCGCGACCGTAATCAGGGCCAGCCCTGGCTTAAGCCAATTGGACCAGCTTGCAGGAGCATTTGTTATGATGGCCAGGAAAGCTCCAGAAGAGAAAACCAAAGTCAGCCACGTGAGTGCGCTCTGTCGCCGCCGGTAACTGCTACCCATATCCGCGAAGTAATTGGCTCGCATCTCGGATGACAGCCAAGTCTCCCAAACGGCTTTTTGCTGAAGCTCAGATAACATAATGGTTTCCGAGATCAACTCCTATCACCCCAATTCTAAACGATCAAACCAAAAGCAATACGGATTGCTCAACGGTCTGGCAGCCGCAAGGGTTTGCACGCCGCCATGTATTTGGATGCAGAAGATTTCGACGTAAGCACAGTGTAGATTCGAATAGCCGCCAAAGTCTGCCTCCAGTTCAATGCGATACCTCGTGAATGAGACAGTGAAGATGCATGGGACGGGTGAGACAGATTTTCTGCGACCTTTGCAATGAACGGCTTAGACCCTCATACATCATCTGTCTCGATTCTATACGGGAAAAGTGGCCCTTTCTGCCACACTTGGCATTTGTCCCTATAGGCTCTCTTGGGCCTTAGCTTCTGCGGGCGCCAGAACGGAGCACGGTGGGCACTCCGTAGCGCCGATACTGCAAACTGAACGCCCACCCTATGTGCCGCGCTCCACGAGACCAATAGCCCATCATCGCAGTGGTGAGGGGACGATGGCCGCAGTGATAAGGAGCACCATACATTGGTGAAAGGCCACGATGATCCCCGGATTTTTCGGCTTGAGATTCACCGCATGGAAAAGCAGGAATCCCACCGCAATCTGCACGACCGCCAGATAAAAGGCCAGGGGATAGGCCGGCATGAGCCAGCCCAAGGTAGCCACGACGGACAGGGCGGCCAGGATATGGGCCGCCACGGTCCAATGGGCAAGTCGCTGGGGTCTATAAAAAGCCCCGATGGGCTGGCCGAAGCCGCGTTGCCCGGTGGTCATGCCCCCCAGCAACACCGCCAGCAAGAGCGGATGGAGGGCCGCCACGGCGCCGAGATAAGACCAAAAAGGGATGCCGGGAAAGGCAAGGCCGGTGAGATAACTGAGAAAGACCCCATAGGCGAGAAGCCCGTGGGCGCCATGCACAAAGGCCGGAACCCGGCCGGCCAGGACATGGAGGGTCCCTATACCGAGCAGGGCGGTGATAACCACCAGCGCCAAACCGCTAAGGGTCGCCGAACTCGGCGCGAGAACGGCCAGGGCCAGCGCAATGAGGCCCACCAAGGTAGCCACCACCCGATGCGCCGCCTCGGGATCCCCCCGCACCATCAACACCACGATGTTGCGGGTATAGGGCCAGCGCGTCCCCAGGGAGAGCCCATAGCCAAATCCCTCGACAACGCTGCCGAGAAGAATCAGGACACCGGCCAGGATCACCTCGGTCAGAAACAGGCCGCCCACCAGCGCCGCTGTACCCGGTTGCACGCCGGTGCTCACCTTCCAAATGCCGGCGAGTATGGCGCCCGCCACCAGACCGGCAATGACCAGCCCTATGACGCGCACCGTGCGCGTGACTTCTCCTTCGACGGCCGAGGAGGCGGGCCCTACCGTAGTAGGTAGCGCGGAGTTTCGCTGCTCAGAAGCTCTGCGGCTTGCCATTTCTTTCAGATGCGTGCCTCTCCGCCGGCGGGCAACAGCACCCGGTCCACGGACAAGGCACCGCGCTGCTGCTGCCACGCTGCCCGTGTCATCGCGTACGCGCGACCATTTCCATTCTTTCGCTTTGCTCACCAGCCCAGCCCTGCCCGGGTTCAAGTGGATGTGTTCTACCTTTTCGCGATGCTCTTTTACAGTCCGCAAGGCGCGGTCGAAGAAACGGCCCTGCCAGAACCGCCCGGACTCCCTTCGCTCCCCATGAACCAGCCGAGTCGAGCTTACCTTAACCGACTCCATCACTCGAGAGATTATGGCAGGATAGCGTGGAAACAGGATGGCGTGCCCGCAGTCCGGAAGCAAGACCCAGGCCGTCAGCCGGAAACCCATCGCCTCGCTTCCCTCGCCCCGCTCGCGGGGCGAGGGTGCCGCGAAGCGATGGGTGAGGGGCCAAAATAGCGCCTCCAACCTCTCAGGAAGTTTGGCTCCCGAAATAGAGGCGCGTGTATTGCTGGATGCGGGACCGCTCGATGGCGGAGTGGCGGACGGCGGCGACGTAAGGCGTGAACAGAAACGGGGCGGCGACGACGCTAAGGAAAAATTTCTGGAGGCGGGCGAGTGGGGAGAACTCACCGTTGCGCACCGAAAAGACCATGGGGTAATAACGCAGCACCACACCGTAAATGTCGGCGGCGAGCGTCAGGTGATTGGAATGGGGCCCGAACACTTGGGTGCGTCCGGCGCGAACGTCCGCAAGGAATTCCTCACGGTTGCGCGCCGCGCTGGCCGTGAAGCTGCGCCCGATGCGGCGAAGCGTGTGCGAATCGCTGCCCGCCACCATGCTCAGGGGCCGCGTGCGATTGCGGTATTGCTCCAGCAGATCGACGATGAACTTGTTGTGCTCCCGCTGCATCGTGCCGTTGCGCACCTCGAAAACGTCGAACCATTCAGCCATCTGCTCGATGAATTCCCGGAGGCTCGCCGAGTTTGAAAAATCATGGAAGAAGTGGTTGAGCACAAATAACAGATCCGAGGCGCGGAGATAGGCCACCAATTCCGCTCCGTCCTGCCGCAGGCTTTGGATTTCCCGGTGCTGCGCCTCCGTATGCCCGTAAACCGCAATGTGAATGGTGTGCTTGAACTGCGGCAGTGCCGCGCTTACTTCTTCACCCATGATGAAGTCCGGCATCTCGCCGTACCGGTCGAGCAGCTCCAGGCAGCCGCCGATGGAGTCGTGATCGGTGATCGTCACCAGGTTCATGCCCCGGGCTTTGGCGCGGCGGTAAACGTCGATGGGTTTCGAGTAGCAGTCCTTGGCGCACAAAAACTTCAGGTGATTCACCCGCCCGGAATGATGGGAATGGCAATGCAGATCGGCTTTGAAGAGGTAATCCAAGTTTGACCGCTCCCTCACATGCTATATTACGCAATTCGCCGCGTGCGCGGCAAGGCGTGATCGAGGGGGAACGTCATTCCCGCGAAGGCGGGAATCCACTGCTTGCCTGACGGCATGGGCCCCCGCCTACGCGGGGGCGACGACGGAGGGTCTGACGCGAGTGCAATGGTAGTCATTCCCGCGCAGGCGGGGACGCGAATTTATAGGAATATCATTCCCGCGCAGGCGGGAATCCACGACACGGAGCACGCTGCAATGTCATTTGGCAAAAGCACAGGGTTCGAGTTCCGCCATCGCCGCTGGTTCCCCATCGTCATCATGGCGGTGTGTTTCGCGGCCGGCGCAAAGGCGGCGCAAAGCCCGCAGGCGGCCTCGCCGGATACCGCCCGTGCGTCCAGTCCCATCCAATACCAAATCGATCTTCGCAGTCCCGCCTCACACCTGGTTGGCATTATCATGACGGTGGCAAACGCCGCACCTGGAATCCGCCTGCAATTTCCCGCCTGGAACGCGCTGTATCAGATTCGTGATTTCGTCCGCAACGTACAGCAGTTACGGGCCCAGTGCGGCGGGGCGGCGCTGGACCTGGTTCCACTGAACCTGGAGACATGGCGGAGCCGGAACCAACCCTGCAATCCGCTCACCGTCAGCTACTCCGCCTATTCCAACCAGCCCAGCATTTTTTCAAGTGAGTTGATCGAGCAGCACGCCTTCCTGAATCTTGCAGACCTTCTTTTTTATCTGCCGGACCAACGGGCGCGGCCCGTCGATGTTCACATTCTGCTTCCCGCAGGTTGGAAGATGGCGACGCTGCTGCCGGTGGGCCCGCAGGCCGATGAAATCGCCGCGGCCAATTATGACACTCTGGTGGACAGCCCGGTGGAAGCCGGAGATTTCCAGTCCTACCAATACCAGCAAGGCCCGGCGACGTATCGCGTGATCGTCCGCGCCCGCCCCGAAGATTATTCCTCAAAGCTGCTGCTCGATTCCATCGAACAAATCACCGCAACCGAGACCGCCCTGATGCAGGATGTTCCTTTCAAGCAGTACACCTTCATTTTCCACTTCCCGCGCCAGGGCGGCGGGGGTGGCATGGAACACGCCGATGGAACCGCCATCAGCTTCCCGGCGGCGCGGATCAAGACCAACTGGGTGGGCCTGGAGGGCACCATCGCCCATGAGTTTTTCCATCTGTGGAATGTCAAGCGCATCCGCCCGCAAGGACTGGAGCCGGTGGACTACGTTCACGGCAATGATACGCGCGATTTGTGGTTTTCCGAGGGCCTCACCAGCACTTACGGAGAGCTGTCACTGGTGCGCTCGCACCTGATTTCGACGCCGGATTTTTACAATGAAGTGGCGCGCCAGATTGAGGAGCTCGAGAGCCGACCGGCGCGGCTCTTTCAGAGCGCCGAGCTTTCCGGGATGGAGGCTTGGCTGGAGAAATACCCCGGATATTTCCGTCGCGAGCGCAGCATCTCCTATTACAACAAGGGCGAATTGCTGGGCTTTTTGCTCGACCTGGGCATTCGCCACGCCAGCGGCAACCGCACCAGCCTGGACGATCTGATGCGGCGGCTCAACGTGAATTTTGCCAAGCGCGGACGATTCTTTACGGATACGGACCTCGCGGCCATCCTCGCTTCGCTCTCCGGATCACCGGGCTGGGTCAGCGGATTCTTCCGCAACGATGTGGATGGAACGGCGGAGCTTGATTACAAAACCTATTTAGGTTACGCCGGGTTGTATTTGGTTGAACAGGCCGGCTTCCGCGCCGATTTCGGCTTCCGCGCCGAGCGCGCTTCGGATGGATTGATTCACGTTGCCTCGGTCAACCCCAGCGGCGGCGCGGCGAACGCCGGTCTGAAGGCCGGCGATGTCCTCTTGAAAATCGATGGGCAGAACCTGGTGGCGTTGCCGCAATCGGTGGGCGGCGTCGTGCCAGAACATAACGTTAAGTTTCGTGTGCGGCGCAACGGCAAAACTTTTGACGTGAAGTACCGGCTGGGGTCCATACCGGTGACGGCCTACCAGATCGAAGAGATGGCCAACGCCTCGCCGCAACAACTGGCCATCCGCGAGAGTTGGCTGACGGGTAAAACCGCCCTCGCCGCAGGACCGGATTCGCCATG
Source organism: Terriglobia bacterium (assembly GCA_035531475.1). GTDB lineage: Bacteria > Acidobacteriota > Terriglobia > UBA7540 > UBA7540 > CALCEB01. The sequence continues at coordinate 7,374 of DATKST010000164.1, read as the reverse complement.
ATTCGCACCACACTGACTTTCACGCTGACCTTCGCTTACATTTTCCTGGTAGGCGGGCCGTTCCTGCTTTATGCCGTGGTCAGCAAGAGGACGGACGCGCTTTACACGGTGGGCGTGCTCGGTGCGCGCCTGGCGCTGTGGCTGGCAGGTGTGAAAATCGAGGTGACGGGCAAAGAGAAAATTCCGGCCGGGCGGGCCGTGATCTTCATGCCCAATCACCAGAGCAATTCGGATCCGCCGGCGGTGTTCGTCCACTTGCCGCCGGTCCTGGCGATGGCAAAGAAGGAGTCCTTCTGCGTGCCGGTGCTCGGCCCCAGCATGAGGCTGCGGGGATTTGTCCCGGTGGATCGCCAGAACCGCGAGCGCGCCAAGGAGGCGGTGGAGCAGGCCGTGCGTTCACTCAAGGCCGGCCATTCCTTCCTGGTGTTTCCGGAAGGGACGCGCAGCCCGGACGGACGGCTGCAACGGTTCAAGAAGGGCGCTTTCCTGATGGCCGTCAAGTCCGGCGCCGCGATCGTTCCGGTGTCGGTTTCGGGCAGCCGCTTCATCATGCCCAAGGGCTCAAACGCATTGCGGCCGGGCGTGATTCGGATCACGTTCCATGATCCGGTTGCGGTTGAGGAATTCGGCGCGGATCGATTGCCGGAGTTGCAAGCACGCGTACGCCAGGCGATTGCATCGGCGCTCACGCCGGAGGAGCAGGCGCTGGATTAGTAGGGGCAGGCCTTGTGCCCGCCCGATTTGGGAAAGGGTCCGCATCAAGGGCGACCACAAGGGGCGCCTCAGAGGTCGGCGCCGTTCTTAACGAGGTATTCGCGAATCTTGCGGAGGCTTCGGTAAATCTCCGGCAGGCGCGCGAACAAGGCTGTGGATTTAAGCCAAATCGTATGGTCGATAACGGGGCTTCCTGAAACGATGCGGCCCGGAGCGATATCGTTGGGCACTCCAGACTGAGGCGTGACGATCACGTTGTCACCGATGGTCAGGTGGCCGGCGGCGCCCGTCTGTCCGGTCATGACGACGTTCCGCCCCAGTTTGGTGCTGCCGGCGAGTCCGGCCTGCGCGCAGAGCAGCGTGTGATCTCCCACGTCGCAGCCGTGGCCCACTTGCACCAGGTTATCCACTTTCACCCCCTGCCGGAGGCGCGTCTCGCCCACAGTGGCGCGGTCAATGCAGGAGTGGGCCTGAATCTCAACGCCGTCTTCCACCGTGACGATTCCCGACTGCACGATCTTGTAGTAAGAGCCGTCGCTCTGCCGCGCAAACCCGAAGCCATCCGATCCCACCACCGCTCCGTTCTGCAGGATCACGTCATTTCCGATCCTCACGTCTTCGCGAACCACGGCATGGGCGTGAGCCAGGAACCGGTCGCCAATGTGGGCGCCGCGATAGATAACCACAAAGCTCTTCAACACGCAATCGTCACCGATCACCGAATGGTCCTCGATGACGGCGTAAGGGCCAATCGACGGGTTGCGTCCGATGCGCGCCGAGGGCGCAATCACGGCGGTGGGATGAATGCCCACGGCCGGACGCTGGGGCGGGTGAAATATCTCGATGGCCTTGGCGAAGGCGAGGTAGGGATTATCGGAACGCAGAAGCGGGCGGCCCGGAGCTTGCAAGTCAGGCCCGACAATCACCGCGCCAGCTCCGGTGGTTTGAACTCGAGGCGCGTATTTAGGATTGGCGGCAAAGGTCAAGTCCGCGCCGCCCGCTTCTTCAATGCCCGCAACGCCGTTGATCTCAAGATCGGCCGGGCCTTCCAGTCTGCACCCCAGCCGCTCCGCGATTTCTCCAAGTCTCATGGTCTTTGCTCTGTTGGCCGATATAGCCATAGGCAGGCACTGGGCCGGAGTAGACCCCGTCCATGGAGCGGCCTGCCGGGCAAGGGAAGAAAATTTCATGCGAAAGCGAATCCGCATCCTCATTGCCGATCACGAGGCCATCTTCCGCATCGGTCTGCGAAGACTTTTCGCGGTGGAAGAGGATCTTCACGTGATCTCGGAGGCCGAGGACGCGGACCAAGCGGTGCGCTTGGCCAGCCGCTTGAAGCCCGACCTGGCCTTCGTCCAGGCGGAGATTTTCGCGCAAGATTCGAGCGACTTCATCGCCCGGATCCGGCGCGCCTCTCCCAACTGCCGGGTGGTGGTTACCATCAACTCCTTGCAGGACGGCGAAGCCATCCGCTTTACCAAGTCCGGCGCCTCCGGTGTGATCCTGAAGTCCGTTCATCCCGACCTTTTCACGCGCTGCGCGCGCAAGGTGATGGACAACGAAGTTTGGCTTCCCAAGGCGGACGTCGCCAAGATGGCCCGTATCCTGGAAACGTCACCGGATCACATGCCGAGGCCGGCGGAGACCTTGACTCATCGGGAGAAAATGGTGATCAGCTACCTGGTTGAAGGTCTCAGAAACCGGGAGATTGCCGAGCAACTCTCCATCAGCGAGCAGACAGTCAAAAATCACCTGCGCGCCGTTTACGATAAAGTGGGCGTTTCCGACCGGTTGGAATTGGTGCTGTACACCCTGCATCATCATCTTGATCTTCCTCCGGTGCGCGTCGTCGAAGCCGTTAACTCCTAACCCAAAGCTTAGCCTTGCGTTCTCGTAGGGGCGACCCTTGTGGCCACCCCCGAAATCCTTTGGACGTGAACCTTGTGGCTGCCCATGAGCGGGGCGGTGAAGCCCGCCATCCCTCAGGCCCCCGTAACGTACGTGGCGAGCTGCCGCAGCCGTTGATAGCGGCGACTGATGAGGCGATCCACCGGAAGCGCGCTCAACTCCAGGAGACTTGCCGCAAGGATGGAGCGCAGGGTGGCGGCGGTTTGCTCCGGATCCGTGTGCGCGCCGCCCGCGGGTTCGGGCGACACAATGTCCACAATGCCGAATTGCCGCAGGTTGCCGGCGGTCAGCTTCAGGATTCGTGCCGCTTCTTCCTTATGATCCCAGTCGCGCCACAGAATGGAGGAACAGCTCTCCGGCGCAATCACGGAGTAAATCGCATTTTCCAGCATAATGACCTGGTCACCGATGGCAATCGCCAGCGCCCCGCCGCTGCCGCCTTCGCCGTGAATGACCACGACGATGGGCACGCGGAGCTTGGGAATCTCCTTGAGGTTGGTGGCAATGGCTTCAGCTTGTCCGCGTTCTTCAGCACCGATGCCGGGTGAGGCGCCGGGTGTGTCGACCAAAGTGATGATGGGGATGGCGAACCGCGCGGCCATTTGCATCAGGCGCAGCGCCTTGCGGTATCCTTCCGGGTTCGGCATCCCGAAATTGCGCGCCACTTTCTGCTTGGTGTCTCTCCCCTTTTGCTGTCCCACCACCATCACCGGCTTCCCTTCAAACCGCGCCAGTCCACAGACCATGGCCTGGTCATCTCCAAAACGGCGGTCGCCGTGCAGCTCGGTGAAGTCGGTGAACAGCATATGGATCAGATCGAGCGAGTAGGGGCGCTGGGCATGACGGGCGAGAAGAACCCGTTCCCAGGCATCGCCCTCAAGCGGCTGAGTTGGAGTATCATGACGCAATTTGTCCTGCTCCTTGCGCGGAGGGTTCGATTCCGGTGGCAGGCTGGCTTCTTGCTCGGGATCAGGGTGTTCCCGCTTCCTATCGAGAGCCCGGGCTGCCGCGGTTCCTCCATCCGGTTGTTTCATTCTGCCTTTATGCCTCGGCTGGACCATCCACCCGGACTGCATCGGCGCCGAGCATCTGGTGAAGCTGTCCGAGAAGCTGAGGATTGACTCGAACCCCGCCGGGTTTGCGGGGCTTGATGCGAGCCTTGAAATTTCCAGGCCGTAACAATTCAAAGACCAGGGTTTGCGGGCCCGGATGAGCCGCCAGGAGTTGCTCGAGTTCGTCAATACGGCCCTGTTCAATTCTATCCAGATTCACCCGGATCAAAACTTCACCGCAGCTTTTGGCGAGGGCTTTCTCAAGCGGTTCGGCTTCACTCACCACCACCTTGGGCCGCGCATTTTCCTCATGGCGAACGCGCCCCTTGATCACCAGCGGCACTTCCACTTTTAGCACGTCCTTGAGTTGTTGGAAGGCCTGCGGGAATATCAGGATTTCGGCCATGCCTCGCAGATCCTCCAGCACTCCGCTCGCCCACAGGTCACCCTTCTTGGTGGGACGGACGCGCAGAGAATTCAATATTCCCACCAGCACCACCGGCGCTTCGTGGCCGATTTCGTCCAGCGCCAGACTGTCAAACCGCGTGAGCGAAGCGATCCGCGAGCGGAATTTCTCAAGCGGATGCCCGGTGATGTAAAAACCAAGCACTTCCTTCTCCGCCGCCAGCTTTTCGGCTTCCGGCCACTCCGGGACGCCGGAGAGCGGCAGCGGACTTACGGGCTCGTCTCCTGCGCCGCCCCCAAAAAGGCCTTGTTGGCCGGCGGCAATTTCCCTTTGGCGCTTTTGTCCCTGGTCCATGGCGCGGTCCACCGCGGCCACGAGCTGGGCGCGATGGCCTCCCAGAGAATCGAGGGCGCCAGCCTTAATCAGGCTCTCAATCACCCGCTTGTTCAGCAGGCGCAGGTCGACATTCTCGCAGAACTGGAAGATATGATCGAATCGCCCCAGCCGCTGGCGAGCTTCAATCACCGACTGGATGGCCGCCGTTCCGGCGTTCTTGATGGCGGTCAGTCCGAACCGGATATTGGGGCCGGCCGGAGTGAAAGTCAAGTCGCTTTCATTAATGTCCGGCGGCAGGATGGCGATACCGAGATCGCGGCATTGATTCAGGTAGAGCGTCAACTTTTCCTGGTTGCCGATTTCCGCCGTCAGCAAAGCCGCCATGAATTCAACCGCATAATGGGCCTTCAAGTACGCGGTCTGAAAGGCGATCAGTGCGTAGGCCGCCGAGTGCGATTTGTTGAAGCCATATCCGGCAAATTGGCTGACCAGCTCAAACAGTTTTTCGGCCTTGGGCGCCGGCACTTTCTTGCCACGGGCGCCCGCCAGGAATTTCTCCTTCATCGCCACCATTTCTTCGAGCTTCTTCTTGCCCATGGCGCGGCGCAGCACGTCCGCTTCGCCCAAGCTGAAACCCGCCACACTGGCGGCAATCTGCATCACTTGCTCCTGGTAAACAATCACCCCGTAGGTTTCTTCCAGGATGTCGCGGAGTTGCGGCAGGTCATAAGTGACCTTTTTCTTTCCGGACTTGCCGTTGATGAAGTCATCGATCATGCCGCCTTGAATGGGACCTGGACGATAAAGGGCATTCAAAGCGGTGAGATCGGCCAGGCGGTTGGGTTTGACACGCCGCAAGATGTCGGTCATGCCGCGGCTTTCAAACTGGAAGATGCCGCTGGTCAGACCCTTGCCCAGCATCTCATAAGTGGGCGCGTCATCCAGGGGCAAGGAATTGATGTCAATCCTTTCACCGCGCGTGGCTTCGATCAGTTTGACGCAATCATCCAGCACGGTGAGCGTGGTGAGACCCAGAAAATCCATCTTCAGCAGGCCGATCTTTTCCAGATCGTCCATGGCGTACTGCGTGGTGATTTCATCTTTGTTGCTCTTGTAAAGCGGCACGATCTCCTGCAGCGGCTGCGGCGAGATCACCACGCCCGCCGCGTGAGTCGAGGCGTGCCGGGCGAGACCTTCCAGACTCATCGCCACCTCGATCAGGTCCGCAATTCTTGGATCGCTCTCCTTCATCTGCTTGAGTTCGGTGGATTGGCTGACGGCCTCTTGCAGGGTGATATTCAGAACGTTCGGGACTTGCTTGGCGATGCGGTCCACTTCGGCGTAGGGCATGTCCAGGGCACGTCCGGCGTCGCGAATCACCGCTTTGGCGCCCATGGTGCCGAAAGTGATGATCTGGCTGACGTTCTCGCGGCCGTATTTCTCAGTGACGTAGTTAATGACCTCGCCGCGCCGCCTCATGCAGAAGTCGATGTCAATATCCGGGAAGCTGATGCGCTCCGGATTCAGAAAGCGCTCGAAAAGCAGGTCATATTGCAGCGGATCGATGTCCGTGATGTGAAGCGAATAGGAGACCAGGCTGCCCGCCGCCGAGCCGCGCCCCGGACCGACCGGGATGCACTTCTCGCGGGAAAATCGGATGAAATCCCAGACAATCAGGAAATAGCCTGCGAACTTCATTTGCTTGATGAGCTCGATTTCCCGTTCCAATCGGTCGATGTAGGCCTCGATGGGATAGCGCAGGCGGCCTGCGGCCTGCAATCGCTCCAATGCCATGCGCCGTTCGGTAAAGCCTTGCCGCGTCACCTTTTCGAAAAAGCTGTCGAGTGTTTCGCCCTCCGGCACTTCAAAGCGTGGGAAGACGTGTTGCTTTTTGTCCAAGTGCAAGTTGCACTTTTCGGCAATTTCGAGGGTGCGGCTGAGCGCCTCCGGAATCTCTCCGAAAACTTCGGACATCTCCTCGGCCGTCTTGAAATAAAACTGGTCGGTGGCAAACTTCATCCGGTCCGTGGCGCTCATGGTCTTGCCGGTCTGGATGCACATCAAGACTTCCTGGGCCCGGGCGTCCTGGCGGGTCAAGTAATGGCAATCGTTGGTGGCAACCAGCGGAATTCCGGTCTCGCGCGAAACGCGGGCCAGGTTCGGATTGATGCGCCGCTCTTCGGGAACGCCTTGATCTTGAATCTCAAGATAGAAATTCCGCTTGCCAAAAATCTCCTGCAGGTTGTAAGCGGATTGCTTGGCTCGGTCAAACTGATCGGCGCTGAGCGCGCAAGCCACTTCGCCACGCAGACAGGCGGAAAGCCCGATCAGTCCTTCGGAATGCCGGGCCAGAAGGTCCTTATCGATGCGGGGCTTGTAATAGTAACCCTCAATGTAGGCCTGCGAGGAAAGCTTGATCAGGTTGCGGTAGCCGGTTTCGTTTTCGCAGAGCAGGATCAGGTGATTGGGCCGGTCCGTGTCAGTAGTGCGGTCAAAGCGGCTGGCCGGCGCAACGTAGACCTCGCAGCCGATGATGGGCTTGATGCCGTGCGTCACGGCCGCTTGGTGGAACTTGACGGCGGCAAACATGTTGCCGTGGTCGGTAAGGGCTACCGCCGGCATCTTGAGGTCTGCGGCGCGCCGCATGAGCTTGGAAACGTCGCAAGCGCCATCGAGCAGACTGTAATCCGTGTGAAGATGAAGATGAACAAAATTCGAGGTGGCCATCGAGTCTCATTCTAACAGAAATCGTCGAGCCACTGGGGTGGTGGCGTCATTTGCCTGTTGTAGCGGCGGTCTCTGACCGCCGACTTTTATTTTTGGTTCCTCCGCAGAATTTGTGGGTGGAGCGGGGATAGTTTTTGACCCTTCGCGGAGAAAAAGATAGCGCATCCCATCCCAATTCCTGTATGGGTAATTTGAGCGAGAAACCCTACACAGGAACAGGACAGGATGCAA
>DATKST010000163.1:0-2138 GCA_035531475.1 Terriglobia bacterium | reverse complement strand
CTTCGAACCAACGGAAAGATTCGCAGCGGCGGGACGGTAGGCGCAGCCGGTATATAATCCATCCTCCTGAGCTCTCACAAGCACTAACGTCACCGGCAAATATCCTCATCCTGCGGTCTCCGCTCTCACCTCGAAATACTTGGTAGTGGTGTCATTTGAAAAGGGGGAGGCGAATTGCAGGTGGTAGCTATTCGATGAGGCTCTGGCGGGAACCGTGATCGAGGGTGGCGAGACGTTTTTCGGCGATCCGGGCTTTTTCTTTCAGTTGCCGGATGTCATCGCAGGCCGTGGTCACAGTCTGGCGGTCAAGGAGCCGAAGTTCTTCACGGTAGTCCGGGTTTCCTATTTGGGGTGTCCCGGTGACAAGCTCGGGGTGCTTGCGGAGTCCTTTGACAAGGTTCTCAAAGCGGTCGGCGATGATATCGATCTTGAAGGTCTGGGCGGCAAGTTCATCCAGTGCCCGTTGGCGATTAAGGAACGCCTGTTCCTTCAGGCTGTACATCTCGGAGTCCGTCATTAGTTTTAAATAGCAGCAAAGCCCTGCTTGAGTCAATTCAAAAGCCTGATTATCTCGAAGGCTTGGCGCGGCCACGACGCATCTGAGAGGTCGTCGTGCGTGCGTGGTCGGGAACTGGAGAGATGCGATTTTCGTCCGGGGCATTGGGATCGCCGCGGAAGAACTGCTGCCGGTTGATCTGGTGGGTTCGAGCCGGTAAGGTCGGGCCCCACGTGGTCTTTCCGGTCCTTGAGTCGTACACTCCCGATTGGATCGTCGCACCCACCTGGGTATCCTGTTGGTTGTCGTCTGCCATTTCTGCTCCTTTCCAGTCTTCCGTTTACTTACCACCTTTTGGCGCCCTAAGTCACCATGAATCTTCACTTGCGCCAATCCACTCGGGGTGGTAGCATCCTTTCGCCCGGTCCAGAGGCCCTGATGATTGATGTCCGTTGCCCATGCGGCCTGACGTTTCACGCCGAAGAATCCCAAATTGGCAAGAAGTTAAGCTGTTGGAAGTGTGGCACAGTCGTGCCCATCGAGAAGCCAACCCCCGCGCCTATTTCCATGCGAGAGCCTGTGGTCGTGGATGTTCGACCAGCCGCGAACGCCCGCAAGGTTGTGGAGAGGGCTACTGGTTTCAGAGCGAAGGTGTGGTCTCCACGAATCGGGGCGGCGTTCGGGGTCTTCCTGGCGGTAGCGGTCGCTTTGTGGGTGGCGTCGCTGACGATATTCTCGACCCATCACGATCTCCCCCATAAAGGCCCGGCTATCAAATCCCCCGCAGCCGCTGCAGGGACGTGGGTTCAGCCAAAAAGCCAAGTACCGTCCCGGAGTACTGGACCAACAGGGAGAGAGGGCACGGACGCTAGCCATCGGCAGAGAGAGAGGAGCAGCAGCGGGGAGGCTTCGGCGGGATTACGTGCACTGGCAGTTACCAAGCTTCCTCGGCTTGAGGCGTCCGCTTCAGCGCGCGTGTTGATTCCCCCTTGTGCCGTCGGCCAGCAGAGCTATGAACCGCTCACGGGGGAGCTGCTGGGTAGAACCGCTGATGGCTATGGCTCTGGAAGGTGCAGGTTGACAGTTATTAACGGCACTTCAGGAGACGCGGCGGTTAGGCTGGCGGACTATCTTACGGGGGCGACGGCGCGGTTCTTTTACATTAGGGCGCGCGACACTTACACCGTCATCGGCGTGGACGGCGGATTCTATTCGCTGATGTTTGAGGCGGGGTCCGACTGGATTCCGGCGTGCCGAGGATTTTTGCGCGGTGAAAACGCCCAGGAATTTGATAAGCCGCTCTCCTTTGAGGTGACGTGGTTCGACTGGGGCTACAAGGTTTCCCACCTCACCGTAACGCTAAATCCCGTTCCCCATGGAACGGTCAAGACGCATGCTATCGACCGCAGGCGTTTCTTTCAGGGCGATCAGAACGTTGCGCTGGGACCGTGACAAAGTGCGGGAAGAACTGCTACACTAGCGGAAACAGAAAAGCCCCGATTCGCAGTCGGGGCCTCCTTGAATCTTTGGGTGCAGTCCGAAGATATCATAGGAGTGTGCCCGAATGCAAGCAGCGCTTACTCATTCGAAACCTCGGCGTCTTTCAACCGCTGAATTGTATCGTCGATTAGACGAAGCATTG
>DATKST010000162.1:0-7138 GCA_035531475.1 Terriglobia bacterium | reverse complement strand
GATCTACTTTCCTTGCCAAAGTGAGCGAGTAGCAATAGAATCCGGGCCAGCCGCTTCTCGCTCGAGTTGAAAAGCTGATCCACCAGGTCCTCTTCATACCGGATGTTGCGCGAAAGCAGGTGAGTGACGAACAATTCCGAGATGTCGTGCTGTTCGTGGAGCATGCGTGCCATCAGCGGTTTCTCAATCTTGGCGAGGCTGCAATCGGTCAGCGCCGTCGCCGATGCAATGCGCAGCGGTTGGCCTGCGAGGCACCCTTCACCAATGAAGTCACCCGAATTCAGAATGGCCACGATCGCCTCTTTGCCCTGCTGCGAAGTCACCGAAATTTTCACTTTGCCTTGCCGGAGATAGAACACGGAATCCGCAGGATCTCCTTGCCGGAAGATGCTGCGGTTAGCGCCGTACTCTAGACTACGGGTGTTCGCACCGGAGATTCCAGCGAGGAGAATTTCCCAATCAACAGGCACGCTTTTCTTATTTGCCGGTAAAACTGCAGGCTGGCCATTCCCGTTGGTCCTGACAATCTTAGGCTGGCTCTTCTCGTGCGCCATAACAACCTCCTCCTCTTCTTCTCCAGAAAAACCTTTCTGCAACGAGCTTGTAGCACCGGGCTTTATGCCCGGCACTGCCGCCCTAAAGGGCGTCGTTGTTTGCTCGCCAAGTTTCATCGATCTCTCTGGACGTTTGACCACTTTCAGGCTCCCCTCAAGCGATACGCGGGATGGATGTTGAAGGGCATTCACCATGGCAGACCCGAGACTCTGGAATACGGCTCAGGGTTTTTCGGGAGTTTCGACGATCGCGTCGTTTCCGTTCGCTTCGTCGTCCGGAATATCTTCCTTAGCAATCTTTTTGACGATCTCCAGCGGAACCTGCTCGAAGTGTGTTTTCGGTTTTTTCCATTTGGACATTGCGTTTCCTCCTTACTTCTCACCTGAATCCTAGCAGGCCGCAACCGATACGGGTTAAATCTTTTGGAAACCGGCTTTTGCCCATTAACGTGACTAAGCTGCTGAATTAACGGTATTTATAGTTCTATCCGTTTAGCGATGCCGCGGCGTTAGCCGGGGCTCCAGCCCGGCACTTGAGCGGTGCTGTTTTTTACTTGCAGTTCTCGTTAGGTTAAGATACGATTACGCTACGCATGTTTAACGTTTTTGAGTCGCGGAGGTAGGTATGAATCCTCGGACCAACAAAGTTCCAGCCCATTTCAAGACGATGGCGCAAGTGGACGTCCCGCAAGGGCGAAACGGGAAGCACAAGCAGATTGTTTCCACAATCCTCAAGGATCTCGACGAGTTGAAGGACGGTTCTGCCCTCAAAGTGCCCTTGGCAGAATTGGTGGAAAGCAAAGAGAAGGTACGTTCAGCTCTGAATCGTGCAACTCGGAAAGGCGAGCGCAATGTTGCGACCGCCAGCGATGCCAACTTCCTGTACGTGTGGAACGTAAGGGAGTAGTGTGAACCGCTTTTCCTCTCGGGTGGCGCATCCATCGCTTCTGATGGATGCGCTTCTCCCGAATCTGCGGCAAAGCCGTGCCCGCCAACCCAACGCTTTCAGCGGTGATTGCATAGATGTCACCGGGTCGCCGACACAAAAGCCGGCGTCGGCGCCACCCACGAACCTCTTGCTAAAGGGCGCCTGGCTCGGCAGTTGCTCGACCTTCTCGGCCTTCACCCCGCACTTCGGACACCGCGCCCGATACAGTTCCAGCACCACTGTAGTTGAGTACTCAAAGCAGGCCCTGTCCCGCATTTCGCGCTCATACACCACACAGATCTCGCTCACCCGACACCCGCAGCCTGAGCACACGACCCTCCGGTTGCCCGGCTTGCGTCGCACCCACAACTTCAGCGCCTTGGCCCCCTCATCGATCTCCGCGCGGAAGACCGGGTAACCCGGCCACCCCAGAATCTTCGTCCAGTCGTTGTCTCTCAAACCACCGAGTCTACCCAACCCGCAGGCTCGCTGAAAACCCCTTCAATCGCCCTCTTTGCCAAATTCCTGCGCAGAGCCTGATTTCTGGACCCGGTTGGCGCTCCGAACCGGCGCCAAGGCGATGCGCAGCCGTCCGGTGTCAGGCTCTGCCTGTGGTTCGTGCTGCCTGCGTTCACGGTTCGACGTTTCTGTTGTATAATCAATCTTTCGATTCCACAGCCCGGCGCGCTGCTGATTGCGCGCCGTAGCCGCAAGGATGCAACCTCAACCTCCAAGATGAAATCACTCCGCCGAAGTTTTCTAAAATCATCAACTGTACTGCTTGGAACCCCATTGCTTGAAGCGCTCTCCACTCCGCTCCGCAAGTGGACGGGCCCGCTCATTTTGAATGCTTCGACGCTTCCCACGCCCCCCAATGCTTCACCCGTGACTTATGTGGACGTTGCCAAGCAAGCCGGTGTGACCGTTGAAAATGTTTGGGGCGGCGTCCTGCACAAGAAGTACATCATTGAGGCAAAGGGCAGCGGCCTGGCTTTCTTCGACTACGACATGGACGGCTGGCTCGATATTTATCTGACCAACGGCACCCGCCTGGACACCAAGTGGCCTCCCGGCCAGGCGCCCACTTCCCATTTGCTCAAGAATAACCGCGATGGCACGTTTACCGATGTCACGGCCAAGTCGGGCCTGGCGCGGACCGGATGGGGCGTGGGCGTTTGCGTGGGTGACTACGATAATGACGGCGTGGACGATCTTTTTTGCACGTCTTGGGGCCACAACGTTCTGTGGCACAACAACGGTGACGGCACTTTCATGGACGTCACCAAGAAAGCCGGCCTCTATGACGACCGCGTGCGTTGGGGCTCGGGCTGCACGTGGCTCGATTACGACCGCGACAGCCACCTGGACCTCTTCGTGGCCAATTACATCGATCTCGATATCTCGAAGGTGCCGGCGCCTGGAGAAAACGGATATTGCCAATGGAAAGGAATCCCGGTGATGTGCGGCCCGCGCGGCCTTCCCGGGGGCAGCAATATTCTGTATCACAACAACGGCGACGGGACCTTCACCGACGTTTCCGCCAAAGCCGGCATCCTGAAACCCGGACCGCGCTATTCCATTACTGCGGTTGCCTATGATTTTGACAATGACGGCTGGCCGGACATCTACGTGGCCGTCGATTCCGAGCCGAGTATCCTGTTCCACAACAATAAAAATGGAACTTTCACGGACGTCGCGGTGATGGCCGGATGCGCCTACAACGAGGACGGACAGGAGCAAGCCGGCATGGGTGTGGGCGTGAGCGATTACGATTGCGATGGCAATTTTGACATATTCAAAACAAATTTCTCCGACGATACCTGCGACCTCTACCACAACAATGGTGACGGCACCTTCACGGATGTCACCTTCGTCTCCGGCGTGGGCGTGAATACCCAGTTTGTGGCGTGGGGCTGCGGCTTCATGGACTACGATAACGATGGCTGGCCGGACATTTTCCAGGTGAACGGCCACGTCTATCCTGAGATTGACTCGTTCCATCTGGACCAAACCTTCAAAATGCCGCGCGTCATGTACCACAACCTCGGCAACGGTAAGTTCAAGGATGTCTCAAAAGAGCTTGGACCCGGCGTCACGGAAAAATTCTCAAGCCGGGGCTGCGCCTTCGGTGACTACGATAATGACGGCGATATAGACGTGCTGGTGCTCAACATGAACGATCCGCCGTCGCTCCTCCGCAATGATGGCGGTAACAAGAACAACTGGATCAAGCTCAAGCTTACCGGCACAAAATGCAACCGCACCGCCATCGGCGCCCGCGTCTATGTGACCACCGGAAAGCACCGCCAAATGGACGAGGTTCACTGCGGCACCAGCGTGATGTCCCAAAGTGATTTGCGCTTGCACTTTGGGATCGGCCAGGCGAAGGTGGTGGATATGATTCAAGTCAAATGGCCTACGACCCAAAAGATCGAAACCTTCCACAACATTCCCGCCAACCACATCCTGACCATCCGCGAGGGATCCGGCATCGTCAAAACGGATAAACCCAGCCGCTAATCCGGATTATTTCTTCAAATGTCACCCAAGCACCCTCTGGGCACGGCCCCTTTCTCGTCAAGCCGGGAATTACGGTAGTGATTCGGTTTGACGTTGCCTGACATTGTTCGCGGCCGTCATCCCCGCGAAGGCGGGGATCCATGCTGGAGACCAGCCTTTTTCCGCACGAGTTCAAAATGCCGTTCCGGTTTGCGGAGTGGATTCCCGCTTTCGCGGGAATGACGTTAAAGGAACAAACTGATAAGGAATCGCCAAACTCAGTCACTACCGAAATTACGGTAGTGGCGCAGTTTGCTGTAGCGGCGGTCTCTGACCGCCGAAAGCTGTTGAAAAATAAAAGTCGGCGGTCAGAGACCGCCGCTACAGCAGGCAAATGACGACACCACCGAAATTACCAAAACAGTTGATTCATATTAAATTATTGATATACTAATAAACATACGTCATCCCCCAGTAGGAGAGTTGCGCCGAAGAGCGAAGGGTCTGCAATCAAGTTTTGCTATGGATCCCCTGAAGCAAATTCGTAAGAGGAAGTCCGCCATGGGTAGGGTCCCGACGGGTATTCTGGGTTTGTCCGCCGCGCCCGTGCTTGCGCCGGACCACGGGGAGGCCGGCTTATGGGCCGATGGTTCAAGAAAGAGGATTAGTTGACCGATAGTCGTAAAATGATGGACCGTCTCGACGCCAATCCGTCCGGGTTAGTGGCCGGTCAGGAATCGAATTCTCCTGCCACTGAAATGCGCAGGACTACGCGGCTTTCCATTGCCGTTCCGGTCACCGTCAGCGGCAAGGACGCAGGAGGCGAAACCTTCCAGGAAGAAACGAATACCCTCAACATCAACAAGCTGGGCGCCTTGTTGGCCCTGCACCGGCGCGTGGACATTGGCAGTGAATTGATCATTGAAAATCGTTTCCTGGAGATTTCGTTACGCGCCCGCGTCATCTCCTTCCAGAATCGAATGTCAGCGGCGGACCCCGACCACGTTGGAATCGAACTGGTTGAGCTGAAAAACATCTGGGGCATCCAATACCCTCCGAAGGATTGGCTACGGCCCTTGCAGCAGCGGAATGTGCCCGACGCCGCTTCCCCTTCCCCAACCTCTGCTCAGAATGTCATTCCAACTTCGGCGCCCGCCACTGCTGCTCCCACCGCACTTCAAGGCGCAGCGGTCAGTCCGCAACCTGCCGCGGTGACGTCCAAGCCGATTCCGGTTCGTCCGGCAACGGTGGAAATTGATCTTGGAGCGTTTGAAAAACAGGCTGAGCAGAGTGCCGAAGCGCTTTTGAAAACCTTCGGAGCGAAACTGGCAAAGCTCGGCGCCCAAATGGGGACGCGCATTCAATCCGGCCTGAAGGAGGCGGCGGATCGCGTCCAAGAAAAAGAGCAAACGCTCTCAGCGCTGGACGCCAAGCTCAGTAGTCTCTCCGAGACCCTTGAGGGCACACTGGCCCGCGCCGAAACCACTCTCACATCAGCCCAGGACATTGCCCAACGAACAGGCCAGGAAACAAAGCTGCGCGAAGACGAGTTCCGCCTTCAGCTTCAACAAATGCTGGGTTCGGCGCTGGAGGACTTCGACCAGCGAATCAACCAACGAGTTCTGGCCTCAACCAGCGCCCAGAAGGAGCAACACTCCCGGCTGCAGCAAGAGACCGTGGAATCCTTGAATGAGATTCAGCATCGCTTGCGCGAACAAGCGGAAACGGTCTCAAAGGAAGTCCTCACCAACCTGCCGGTAGAAATCGAGCGGAATCGCGGCGAAGCGATGGGTCAAATCAGTGGCATGGCCGAGGAAAAGCTGAACGCTGCCATCCAGAGATTTGAACAAAGACTCGAATCCCTGGCGTCCAAGACGCAGGAAACCGCCGCCGAACAGATGCGGGTGGAAACGCTGGCAAAGCTCACCCCGGAACTCGCAGCGCGCCAGGCCGAAGCCGTCGATCACACTCAAAGTCAAGTCAAACTGACCTTGGCGGCGGCGCTCGCCGAATTCGAACAACGGTTGCAAACCACTGCAACCCAAGCTCAGGAATCGGTTTCAGAAAGGCTGAAGGCGGAGACCCTTTCCAAGCTCTTGCCGGAACTTGTCGGGCGCCAAGTGGAAGCCATTGACCAAACGCGGGAGCGGGTACGGCAGACGGTTGAAGTCTCCCTGAGCGATTTCCAGCAAAGGCTACGCGACACTGCCACCCAAACTCAGGACGCGGCGGCGGAACGCGTGAGAGTGGAAGCCTTGGCCAAGCTCGCGCCGGAGCTTGAATCCCGCCGAGCACTGGCCATCGACCAAACTCAGCGACAGGTCAAGCAAACTCTGGAAGCGGCCCTCGGCGAATTCGAACAACGGCTGCAAGCCACGGCGACCCAGGCTCACCAATCTGCCTCCGAACAACTCCGGGCGGAAGGCTTGGCCAAGCTCGCGCCGGAGCTTGAATCTCGCCGAGCACTGGCCATCGACCAAACTCAGCGACAGGTCAAGCAAACTCTGGAAGCGGCCCTCGGCGAATTCGAACAACGGCTGCAAGCCACGGCGACTCAGGCTCACCAATCTGCCTCCGAACATCTCCAGGCGGAAGCCTTGGCCAAGCTTGCGCCGGAGCTTGAATCCCGCCAAGCGCTGGCCATCGACCAAGCTCAGCGACAGGTCAAGCAAACTCTGGAAGCGGCCCTCGGCGAATTCGAACAACGGCTGCAAGCGACGGCGACTCAGGCTCACCAATCTGCCTCCGAGCGTTTGAGCGAAGAAATTCTGGGCCGGCTAACTCCTCAGCTTGAGGCCCGGCATTCCGAGGCCCTTCAACAAACGAACGACCGTGTTCAACGCGATCTCACCAACGCCCTCAGTTCATTCCAGGAGGGACTCCGTACAGCCTCTGCCCAGGCGCACCAAGCGGCCATGGAGCGATTGAGTGCGGGGACAATGGCGGGGCTATCTGCCCAGCTTGAATCCCGGCAATTGGAAGTTGTCGAACAAACCCAAAGGCAGATTGCCGATCGGTTTCAATCCTCATTGGAGGAATTTGAGAAGCGATTGCAAAGCGCAGCGGCGCAGACAGAAAGCGTTGCGGTGGAGGGCCTGCGAACTGAATTCATTGCGGCTCTGAAGCCGGAACTTGAACTCTGCCAGACTGACACCCT
>DATKST010000161.1:0-4748 GCA_035531475.1 Terriglobia bacterium | reverse complement strand
ATTGGCTAGAATTCTATTGCCAAGGCCCTCCGGTGGGAAGGCAGTTTAAGCGGCTCTCGACTCTGCGTTGGCCGTCAGCAATTCCCCAATCTCCCAAACGTGATCAGTAATTCCCGCTTCCATCGCCGGGGTAACTCTCAGCGTTTGATGGACGCGGCAGAAATTGTACCACGCCACGTAAACGGTCACTGCCGCTTTCAGGTTGTCCAGCTTTTTGCTGAAAGCGTTCACGAGCCTGGTGAAGCGGCGCAGGTGCATCCGAAAGCTCAGGTTCGACCGCTCCACGTGGCTCGTGCAGATGTGCGCTTTGTCAGGATGTCCGCTGACGGGGGTTGGGACAATCTGGACGACTTTTCCCGGCCCGTACCACTCCGGCCCGGCGTTGTCGGGCGTGCCGTACAGCTTCATGAGTTGCGCGAAGTCGATGTCCGCTCCGAAGTAGGTTTCGATGGCTTGCACGTAAGGCTTGAAACCGTCCGAAGTGACCTGGTGCCGGTTCATCGCGCGCGAGCTGTAATCGGCAATGAAGTCATTGGCGCTTCGGGAATCGCGCTTCCCAACCAGATGCGAGATCACGAGTTTCGTTTCAGCGTCGAGCGCAACCCAGGTATAGGCGTCGCCCCAGTCCGCGGGATCATCGCTTGCAAGGTTCTTCTCCTTGGTGTGGACGAACGTCCAAAGCTCATCAAGCTCGACATAGCGGGGGCGGAGGTTTCGGACCCTGGCGTCGAGCGTGGACTGGCAACGGTGGCCGGCGGAAACAAGCAGCGAGAGGATGGTGCGTTTGTGCATCCCGGTCAGGCGCGACGCAGCACGGATGCTCACGCCTTCGAGAAGCAGGGATAAGACCTGGGTCGCCTTGTCCAATCCGACATAGTGATTGCCGAGAGGATTTGCGCGGCCTTCTGAGAATGTGGTGCCGCAGGAATTGCAGCGGTAGCGCTGGATGTGCCGCCGTCCGTACTTACCAAAGCGTCTTACGTTGGAATGCTGGCATTTGAGGCAAGTCATTGGGGTTCTCCTTGACAATCCCAGCGGAGAACCCGAAAATTGGCTTGGGTCTCACCTTGCGGGTTAGGTCCGCTTGGGAGATTTGGCCGTCACGGGCAGTTGACGCTACCCGTGGCGGCTTTTGATTTTTTTGCCGATTCTACTGCAGTTGCTGCAAGGAATCGGTTTGCTCAGTATATTCCTGAATCCTCATGGAGCTAAGAGCTTTGCCCTGGACTCCAAAACCATAGCGGTGATCGCGCTCTTGGCGATGTCGAACAGGTCTACTGCTTCGTCGATGTCGATAAAGACCTCATGCACGAGCGGGTTGCGGTGCACGTGGCGGATCTGGTCGACGACGGCCAGCGTCTTGGACTCGGCCAACGATTCTCTGCGCAGTTCGTCAATGAGGGTGTAGATGTCGCGCGTCCCAGGCTCCTTTCCGGAGGCGTGCTTATAGAACTGCTTAAGAACCTTCTCGAAAGCCCGCATGGTGTGGATGCCGGCTGCAGTGGGAAGCTCGAAGGCGAGTGCGCGGCCAGCCTCTTTGATGTCTCGGGTGACACCCTCTGGCAACAACTTGACGACCGCCGCAGAAAAAGCCTCGTCCGCGCCATCCACAAGGATCGGCATCATATAAGCCCGGAGTTGTTCGACCCCGAAGACCCGCTGATAAAACCCCTCGTGGGCGAAGGCGTGCTCGAACTCGTCCAAACTCTTATTCAGCAGGCGTTCGTTGTCCTCGCCTATGTGGTCGGAAGTTTCCAAGTGCCTGGTGGCCTCGTCAATGTCTACGCTGATACCGGAAGCAGTATGGTTAAGGGGCTCGAAGAATTCCTTGCCGTGTTCTTTGAGCTTTTTCAACTGGCGCTCAGCGTCGAATAGGGCTTCGAACGCATCTTTCCTTTCCAGCCAGCCGACAATCCGCAGCTTTCCGAGCGCGGCTCCCAACTCATAGAACGAGAAGACATTGATAAGGCGCATGTTCAACCCCCGGAGTTCCATCTCGAACGGTGGCCCGGAGTATACTCCGAAGAAGTCTGTTTTGTTGGTTTTATTTGAGTTTTCAGAATTGCTCATCGGCTCCCCCCTTTCTGCGGGAACTGCGAGCAACACACATTTGTCCCACTACCTGAAATAAGGCTACCACGCTAGGCCCTCGCTGTCAAGACATTTCTCGGCGCAGATGCGCCACCCGCGGGAAACGACCCTGCGATACCCCGCTACGGCTAAGAGGAAGGCTCCTGAAACAAAGAGCCCAGCCACAGATCGAGGGTTAGATCGTGCCGGTCTTGGTTGACGAGATATGGGCGCAATTCCTTCATGTACCGTTCGCGTAACACTTCAGGCTTCAGGCGAAGGGCTTTAGCCAGATACCCCACGTCGTCGCGGTCTTTGTGGCTGTTTCTCTCCAATTTGGACAGAATGAGGTCGTATGGGTCAAGCGCGCGGAGGCGCAGGTGCTTGAAGCGATCGCAAAACATCTCCGCTAGCCGCGCTTCGTAGTCTTCCGGCAGACTGTTCACCGCGACATGCTGGACATGGATTTTATATTTCCTGGCAAGCGCCGAATCCTGTCCGGCCATGGCTTGAAGCTCGTTCACGCGCTCATCGGGTAGTACGGAAACATAATCGATATCCGCGGTAGGTCTTGGCAACCCGTAAAAGAGGCTGACTACAAATCCACCAACGCAATGCAATTCAACTTGTTCAGGAAGAAGTGCATCAAGTTCTTCCAGGAACTCGGCCCAAGGTGAGGAAAGTTGCGCCTTGTGACTATTCGACATATTGCAGATGCTCAGGTTGCAAGTCCGACAGCATATTCCAATGCCGCGCTTCTTCCGGCCGGTTGTGCATCAGCCATTCTCGTTCTGCAGGGTTGCGCGGGGCCCGGGGAAAGGAACCCTCGCGCACCAAGCGGCTGCGATCCAGCATAGCTTCCAGGCTTGACAGAGCTCTGGTTCGTTCAGTCTCCGCAGTCCTCTCAGAAAGCCGGCGCGCCAGGCTGGCCACAAATCCCAGGCGGTTCTGAAGATCACACCTCTTTGCCTGTTCGACCAACCAATCGAAATCCATCCGCCAGTATTGCAGCAGAAGCCACGGCAAAGCTTCGGCTACGCGAGCTTCGAGATTTTCCTGGGCAAGAACATTGAGCAAGACCTCTCTGGGGTTCCTCCGTTTCACATGTGAGCGAACGTAAGCAAAACCCGGATAGTCGAGTCTCGACAGGTCCTCCACCAGGCGCGCGGCCCCGGCTTCTCTGGCCGGCGTAAATGTCTCCGGTACGGGCAGTTCCTCCGGGGAAAGCCCATAGACCCGTGCAGCCTTGCGCGCTAAGTTATCTGTAAGGCGGCGTTTTCCTTTTTCAAGCATGGCCAGGTAGGGCTGGGACACATGAAGGCGCCGGGCCGCTTCAACCTGGCGCCATCCGTGTTTCAGCCGCGCAGCCTTCAGGTTTCTTGGTTTCATCACAACCTTATTTTATAACAAGAATGTAATAAGTCAATCATATTTTGGCGCCGCCAGCTCCTTCGGCAGATCGCACAGATCGCAAAAACCGCAGGGCCGGAGAGCGGGCCCTGCGCTACAAATTCGGTGGAATCGCGGACCGTTGAAAACATAGCGTGCGGCGCGCGCGGCACTACAAACCCACGGGGCGCAACACGTTCCGTGGCGAACCCCTTGCTAAAATAGGGATTGCCGGAAGGGGCGGCGGCAGGATATGTTGCAAAGTCTGGCGCAAGGCGCAAATTGCGCGAGGCAATCAAAAGGAGAGCGGCAGGCGATGCGAGTGCTGGTTACGGGCGGTGCAGGATACATTGGAAGTCAAACGGCCAAGGCGCTTGCCCAGGCCGGGCATGAGCCGGTTGTTTTGGACGATCTCTCGACCGGGCGCCGCGCGGCGGTCAAGTGGGGGCCGTTCATCGAAGGCAACCTGGGCGACAAAGATCTGCTGGAAAAGATTTTCAAGGACTACGGGTTCGAAGCCGTCCTGCACTTTGCCGCCTGCCTGCTGGTGGGGGAGTCCATGACGAATCCCCACAAATATTTCTGGAACAACGTGGTCGGCACTCTGGTCCTGCTCGACACGATGAAAGCCTTCGAGGTAAAGCCCATCGTCTTCTCCTCATCCGCCGCAACTTATGGAAATCCCGAAAAGGCGCCGATCCCT
Source organism: Terriglobia bacterium (assembly GCA_035531475.1). Taxonomy (GTDB): domain Bacteria; phylum Acidobacteriota; class Terriglobia; order UBA7540; family UBA7540; genus CALCEB01. The sequence goes on along the minus strand of DATKST010000161.1, from coordinate 586 downwards.
GAAGACCACCCGAAGCGCCCGGTCAATCCCTATGGCGAGTCAAAACTCGCGATGGAGCGCGCGATCCACTGGTACGGAGTAGCGTACGGGCTTCGAGGCGTAGCGCTGAGATACTTTAATGCGGCGGGCGCGGACCTTGAAGGGGATCTGGGCGAGGAGCACGATCCGGAATCGCACCTGGTCCCGCTGGTGGTCCAGGCGGCGCTGGGCCAGCGCCCGTCAGTGGAAATCTACGGCACGGATTATCCCACTCCGGACGGCACCGCGATCCGCGATTTCATCCACGTCGTCGATCTGGCAGATGCCCACGTGCGGGCGCTCGACTATCTGGTTGCCGGAGGCGGGAGCACCGAGCTCAATCTCGGGACCGGCCAGGGCCACTCCGTGCGCGAGGTGGTGTCTAGCGCGGGGAAACTCTGCAACGGGCGGGTCCCAGCCAAAGACGGCCCGCGCCGGGCGGGAGATCCCGCCGTGCTGGTTGCCGATCCCGGCAAAGCTCAGCAACTGCTCGGGTGGCATCCGCAGTATTCAGACCTCGATACGATAATTCAAAGCGCCTGGAAGTGGCATTCGTCGAAAGGCAAGT
>DATKST010000160.1:0-5860 GCA_035531475.1 Terriglobia bacterium | reverse complement strand
GCCGGAACCCTTCGGGTATACTGAAGATTCGGCAATCCGAAGCCGGCGCGCCTCTGCGCCCCTGGCTCGTTTCGCCGTTGCGGGCGGCCAATGGCAGTTCCAATTGTGACCGTGGCGGCCCGGGCAAGTTCAGATTTGGAGTCCTCAAGTCATGGCACAGGTTTGTGATATTTGCGGCAAGGGTCCGCAGTTCGGCAACAACATCTCGCACGCGCACAACGTCACCCGCCGCCGCTGGAACCCGAACCTCCAGGCCGTCCACGCGCTGGTTAATGGTGTCTCCAAGCGCATTCGCGTGTGCACCACCTGCATCAAGAGCGGCAAGGTCGCAAAGGCCTAGTTCCGGCAGTCGTTTCCGCGATTTCCTGAAGCCCCGCCCCCCGACGGGGTTTTGTTGTGCGCGCTATCCGGCGTGTAGCATGGCTCTCGAATCCTCGGAGCCCCGCCATGAACCGCCGCGCCTTTCTTCAAACCCTCGCCGCTTCCTCCATCGCCGCTGCCGCTCCCGCAGTCTCCTCCGCCCGTCCGCTCCCAGAAGCCTCCGGCGGGTCCTTCCAACTCTCCGTCATGCTCTGGACCGTCTTCCGCGATCTGCCGTTTGAACAGCGCCTGGAGCGGGTCGCTTCAGCCGGTTATCGCAATGTGGAACTGGTCGGCGAATATCGCGGCTGGTCCGCTGCCCAGCTTGCCGGCGCCAACGCCGCCCGGCGCCGTCTCGGCATTACGTTCGATGCCACCGCCGGCCTCGCCCACGGCGTGGGCGATCCCGCCGCCCGCAGCGCTTTCCTGGCCGACCTCCGCCAGGCGCTCGCGGTCATGGAAACCCTCTCCTGCCCGGCCATGATCGTCATGTCCGGCAACGTCGTTCCCACCCTGTCCCGGCAGGCCCAGCATCGGAGCTGCATTGAGGGCCTCAAGCGCGGCGCCGCCCTCATCGAGGGCCGCCACATCGCCGGCCGCCCCGTGCGCCTCCTCCTCGAGTGCATCGACCCGGAAGAGAACCCGAAGTACTTCCTCACCTCGGCGGCCGAAGCCATCCAGATCGTTCGCGCCGTCAATCACCCCCAGGTCCAGTTCCTTTACGACCTCTTCCACGAACAGGTCGCCGAGGGAAACCTGATCGAAAAGCTGCAGAAGCACATTGACGTCATCGGCCTCATTCACGTTGCCGACGTGCCCGGCCGGCACGAGCCCGGCACCGGTGAAATCAACTACACCAACATCTATCGCAAGCTCTTCGAGCTGAACTACGACCGCGGCATCGCCATGGAGTTCCTTCCCCTCGGCGATCCCATCCAGGCGCTCCGCCAGGCAAAGAAGGGCCTTGAATCCGCCTGGCCGCTTTCCAATGCGTGATGAGCCATCGGAGCAATGTTCCACGTGGAACATTTTCATGTTAACTTATTTGTTATGAACATATTGTCTAGAAATGAACAGTTGTAATTCATTTAATTTCATGTGACATAGATCACAAATACAACAGCAAAGGAAGAGCAAGTACAAAAGCAGATTCCCTGTGGGAATGACAGAAAGAAAGGCAAGAGCAAAAGCAAAGACAAGAGCAAAAGCAAACACAAGAACGAAAGAGCAAAGGCACGAACAGCTCCGCCCCCCAAGCCCTCTGTCCCTAGTCCCATTGTCCCTGTTTTCCTGTTCCCTGATCCCTAATCCCTGTTCCCTGCTCTTTCACCCCACCGGCACCAGTCCAGGCGGCGGCCTATGGCTCATTGCATTGGTCATGCGCGGCGGGCTCGGCGGCGCCTCCAGCGTGAACTTCCTCTGGTGCGACACAAACCGCACCAGCAGGCTCTTCTGGTCGAAGGTGATGGCAAACTTCTGCATCGGCGGCGATCCAAAGTTCACCAGCGGAAATGCCGGATGGATCTCCACCACCGGGTGCGTGAACGTATACCGGCCCACTTTCACGTCCGCATCCAGCTTGGCCACCTTCAACTTGAAGCAGGTCGCCACCGACTGCCCTGAAGCGAACAGCACCGGCGGCACATCGTACTTCAGTTGCACGGCCATCGACTCCGGAATCACCAGCCCTCCGCCGCCCGAGTCCAGTTGCGCCTCCACCGGCTCCAGGCCGTCCACTTTCAGGCTCGCAAGCGGCACCCCCTGCGGCATCCGGAACGGCAGCACCGTCTTGCCTCCATCCGGCGTCAGCGACCCGTTCGTCAGCGTTACCACGCGGCCAGGGAAATCCAGGGTCAGCAGAAAATCGCGAAACAAGGTGAACCCAAGCAGGCCCTGGCAGGTGCCGGACTCCGCGAAAAATCCGGACTGCACGGCGTGCACGTTCTCGAACTTCACACCTGCAAGTTCCAGCGATTCTATTAGCAGGATTGGCACCCTTTTCCCGCCCTGTCCGCTGGGATCGCTCAAATTCGCATGACCCACGGTCGGCAATCCCAGTTGATCGGCCAGCGCGGGTGAAACCAACGCTTCCGCCCCTGTCCCGGTGTCGATGATGAACCGGAACGGCCCCCGCCCGTTGATGGTGACGGTGACGTACGGCTTTCCGTACAGCTCTTCCATCTTCTCGCTATGTTCGGCAATTTGTGCGCAGGCACCCGCTGCTGCACCCAGAAAGGCAAGGAGAACCGCTCCGCGACAGGCCGAGCTTTTCATGGCCCCTCCTTCCGCGTTTCGGGGTTCTGCCGGGCGGGGAACATTGGGAATGGTCCGGCTCAGGCTCCGCAGCGCTAGCCAACAGGAGGATACGACTGACTAACAGACGCGGTTTCAGGCCTTTCGTACCGCTGCCAAGGTTTTATGGCTGAGGCAAGTCGCAGTCCGGTTTCCCTCTACAATGAACCGGTATGCCCACCGCCGTCCGTTCCCACGCCAAGATCAATCTCGGGCTCTATATCGGCGCGCCGCGTCTCGATGCACTGGCTTTTGAGCTAATCATTTACATCTGACTGAGTTGGGGCTAGGATTTGCAGGGAATACCCCATTATGAACACTCTGACGATCAGGAAGCTGGGGCCCATCTCGGATGCCGCCGTCCGCTTCGGGGATCTAACCGTCCTTGTAGGGCCTCAAGCCAGCGGCAAGAGCATCTTCCTGCAATGGTTGAAGCTGGTGCAGGACATTGAGCCGATTAAAAAACAGCTTGCCGATTACGGCACCGACTGGGAGAGGGATCCAAGCGCCTTTCTTTCCACGTACTTTGGCGAAGGGATGGAAGGAACCTGGTCAGAAAGATCGAGCCAAGTGCTTGTCGATGACAAAGAGTTTGACCTCAAACCCAGACTGCTGAGAAGGCGAAGAAAGGGTACAAGAGCGGAGCGCGTATTCCTGGTCCCGGCTCAACGGGTTCTTACGCTGCGCGACGGCTGGCCGAGGCCATTCGGCGATTACAGGTCCGGAGACCCCTACGTAGTACGCGCCTACAGCGAGAAGATGCGAAATCTCATGGAAACCGAACTCAGCCGGAACCCTGCATTGTTCCCTCGCGCAAACCGCCTGAAAGTGGAATACAGGGAGATGCTGAATGACAGCCTCTTCTCCGGCTTCGAGCTCAATGTGCAACGCGTCAACGCGCAGAAGAGGCTGATCCTGCAGGAAGGGAAGAAGCGTCTTCCCTACATGGTCTGGTCTGCTGGACAGAGAGAGTTCGTTCCTCTTCTCCTTGGCTTGTATTGGCTCATACCCGGAGCCGCCGTGAGCAAACGCGAAGACTTGCAATGGGTAGTGCTGGAAGAGTTGGAGATGGGATTGCACCCCAGAGCGATATCCACCATGCTCATGCTCGTTCTAGAGTTGCTGCACCGCGGGTACCGTGTCTGCCTCTCGTCGCATTCTCCTCAGGTACTTGAAATGATTTGGGCGTGGCAGAATCTGAAGCAAAACGGTGCGGATGGTGGATCTCTAGGAAAGGTTTTGGGAGCAAAGCTCACGCCGTCGGTCCGCAAAGTGTTCGACGACGTAATGCAAAAGGAAATTCGCGCATATTTTTTTGAGCGCGACAAGCGAGTAACGGAGATTTCGGGACTAAACCCCGATGCCAAGAACGATCTGGAGGCAAGTTGGGGCGAGTTGCTCTCATTTACCGACCGCGCGAATCGGGCAGTCGCCGAATCTGCATCGGAGCATGAGGCTGAGGTGGCATGAGCCTTAGACAGGATGTGGAGCAGACTAAAGGCCTGGAATCCTGTTACCAGCCAGGACTCAAAGCGCTGAAGCAACGGGATCGCAAGCAGATTCAGATCGAGCATCCCGTCGGCAGCGCAGACGTTGACACGGCACTTAGGTCGAACTATCCGAACGCCGCTCGATGGGATTATCTGATTGGCCAGCGGTCAGGTGCAGCTACGCGAGTGCATTGGGTCGAAGTTCACCCTGCTAATGGCGACCATACAATTGGCGAAGTCGCCCAGAAGCTCCAGTGGCTCAAGACCTGGCTATCGGGGACTCCACTGAGGAGCTATGCAAGTCGATATTATTGGGTCGCTTCGGGGAAATGCTCATTCAACGGTCGCTATCCCAAGTTGAGATCGCTTATCCAGCAGGGACTTCAACCTCCAGTTCGACATCTGACGATCCCAGCGAAAGGGCGGTGAAATGCCCACCGCCGTCCGTTCCCACGCCAAAATCAATCTCGGCCTCGCCATCGGCGCGCCCCGCCCGGACGGCTTCCACTCCCTCGTCACCGTCTACCAGACCCTCGAAGCACACGACATTGTCACGGTCACCGCGCGGCTCGCGCCGTCAACCTCCATCCGCCTAACCTCGAATGACGACCGCGTCCCCACAGATGCCCGCAACACCGCCTGGAAGATGGTCGATCTTGCCCTTCAGGCCTTGGGCATCTCGGCTGAAGTCGAGATCCACATCGACAAACGGCTGCCGGTGCAGGGCGGCCTCGGCGCCGGCTCCGCCAACGCCATCGCCGCGCTGATTGGCTTGGAGGCAGAACTTCTCTTCCATGGAGACCGGGAAAACGGGGACCGCCGGCTCGCTCGCCGTTTGGAGATCGCCGCCCAGGTCGGCTCCGATGTCCCCCTCTTCCTCATCGGCGGCGCCGTCCTCGGCCTCGACCGCGGCCAGGAAGTCTACCCCCTCCCCGACTTCGAACCTCTCTGGTGCGTCCTCGCCATCCCCGAAACCGGCGTCTCCACCCCGCAGGCCTTCCGCGACTGGGACCGCCACTGCGCCGAGACCGGTTTGACCGCCGAGGCCAGTGCCGATAAACTAAAGCAGTTGAGCCGCGCCTACGCCAGCGCCTTTGCGGATGCTTTTCCGCAGGGCCGGCACGGAACCGGCTCCTCCGGTGTCCCCTCGCAACAGAACGAACCAGGCCGCGGGGACCTGGCCGGACCCGAAGAGTCCGCGCTTGTCCGCACCGGGATCACAAGCTGGATCCAGAACGACTTTGAACAGGTCGTCTTTCCCCAGCATCCCTCCCTGCGCGGAATCAAGCAGATACTCTCGGGCCGCAGCTCGCCGGAGGCAGCCCTCCATGCCTCGCTGTCGGGGTCCGGTTCGGCGCTCTTCGGCCTTTACCTGGCCCGGGAGAATGCGGAAGCTGCCACGGAAAGACTGCGGGCGGAAGGCGTGAGAAGCATCCTCACACGCACCCTTCCACGACCCGGGTACTGGAAGCGAATGCTTTTGCAATCAGAGGATTGACAGCCGCCGGGGCTCCGCGAGAGACTCGCGGGCGGCTGCCAGAACACAGTTCGGGGCGCCAGCGAAGACCGGGCGCGCAGTTGGGCGATCGTTCAATGGTAGGACAATGCCCTTTGGAGGCATTTATTCAGGTTCGAATCCTGATCGCCCAGCCACTCTGTTGTACCGGGAAAGCAGCCAAAGCTAACCAGCTTGGAGGGAACTCGGGAAATGGAAGAAG
>DATKST010000159.1:0-17971 GCA_035531475.1 Terriglobia bacterium | reverse complement strand
AGCAGAATGGGGCGCGGACGCCGGCCTCACCGGGACCACGCCAACGCTAATGAGTCCTCCTGCTTGGATGCCCCTCGTGGACCGGGGCAAGGACTGAGGGGCACGCGCTCCATTGAAATGCGCGGGGGAGACTGAAGAGGCCTGCCCTACTGCGTTAGCGAAAGGCGATGAATGCGGGTGATGGCCCGTTGTGGAAGCAGTGTGTTCGGTATGGCCGCGGCGTGAACTCCAAGGACTTGAACCTGGAGCGCTCCTGGCCACACTGCCGTTTGGACTGCTGGACCTTCCAGCGCGAAGCGTTCGGGAGGAAGGCTGGCCAACCGTCGGGGTGGGCATTCCCGAAGCGGCGAAGGAAGTCACAAGGGGCGCGCCAGGCATCATGGCCAGACGGGTCGCCGGAAGATCCGGCCTGCTCACTCTGCGCCCGCCCTGCGGGTCAACCCGAAGATTGGTTTGGGGTGTAATCGTAGTTCCGGTTTGAAATTGCCTGTTGCTCACGACGCGCATACAACCTTGGGCCATCAGCGGACAACCAGCCCCCGAGCCAGTCATGTTTGCCGGGACTTGGGGCGCCCAACCCACCCAGCCCTGCCCCTGATACCAATTCACCAACGCCGGCGACCAATTGGCGAAAGAGCCTGGCGACCATGCCCACCCGGCGCCCGGTTCGAAAGCCCATTTCCCGTAGTGGTAAGGCAGCCATCCCCACGGCTCGGAGGAGACCCAGGTGTATCCAAACCCTGGATACCAGACCCAGCGCCCGAAGGAGTACGGCGACCATCCGTATGAGGCATATGGGAACCAGGCGTACCCGACATTTGAGTAATAGCCCCAACTGCCATAGCTTGAAAGATCGCTCCAGCCGTAGAGATTATTGGATTCCACTCCCCCGTAGTTGGCAGGCGTGACGGATTGGGGCTGGGAAGACTCCGCTTGGTCGCGCTGCGCCACCCAGCGATCCCATTCGTCCGGGCTGAGCCCGGACTCAATGTCATAAGGCTCGCCGGAACCGGGACCATAAGTCAAAATCTGATTCTGGCCCAATTCCACATTGCCGAGCGGCCCGGAGAAATTTACGGTACCGGACCACACTTCGATTCGCACCGCCTGGTCGTTCCGGTCGATCCGAAACTCGCTTTCGCCTTGGGGAGAGAGGTTCACATCTCCAGCCTCCACATCAAACTTTTGGCTCGAATCGGAAAACGTGTGAAATGTTCCGTAACCCTTCTCAAATTCGATTCGGGTCACCCGGCGGCCGGAGTCCGAAAATTCAAGCCGGTCAAATATGACGCCGGAAATTTCACCCAGGCGGAGCGTGGAAGCATTCTCAAACTGAACTTCGGCATAGCTATCCTTTTGGGTTGCGAGCTCGTACCCCTGCTCGACCGGAGTGTTAATGGGCGCCTCTGCCCACTCCTGGGAGTCGGGAGTCAGGATGCCCACGGTTCCTTCGACAAAACTGAGGCGGACCACGCGGGTTTGCGAATCATCCTGGGCCTTCGCCCGTTGCGGATTCACAAGAGGAAATATCAGGGCTGTAACAAAGATAAGAATGGCAAACCCAACCGGGAGAAATTGCGGGCGCACTTTGATTCGCATAGGGCCTCCTACCTTGACCTGATGACCCGAACCCCGACCAGGGGCAGCACTCAGACTACTTTGATTTCAAGCATCTGCTGTCCGGTTGCACCGTCTGGAAAAATACCTTTGGGCGCCAGGCCTTCAACCCGGCCCTTGCCGTCAATGGCTCTGACCCGGACCTTGTAATTTCCCGGCGGCGGGCTGACCCAGGTGTATTTCCAGAAGGTCCACACCATCGATGACGGACTACTGAAAATATCGGTAGCCCGCCAGGAGCCGCCATGATCGAAGCTGATTTCCACGCTCTTGATGCCGTCCAAATTTCCAATGGCAAAACCGGCCAAGTCCAACTTGCGGCCCGAAAGAGTGGCGCCGTTGCCAAGGTCTGTGAATCGGGCGTGCGCCCATCGCTCGGCATTGTCGGACCATCCCTGGCTTTCCCAATAACCCCGCACGGGCGCTTTCACGAAGCTGACGCGGGTCACCCATTTCGGCTGCTTCATGCCAAACTTGCCAGGAATAAAGACGCGCACCGGATAACCATGAACCGCGGGCAGGTCTTCACCATTCATCCGGTAGCTCAAAAAATTCTCTTCGTTCCAAACCCGCTCCAAAGGATGCCCGGTTGAAAAGCCGTCGGCGGCGTAAATCACCACATGGGTGGCTTCCGCCGCGGGCTGGGCTCGCTCGATGAGGGGCTTCAATGCGGTTCCGGTCCAGCGGGCGTTGCCAATGGCGTTGCCGCCAATCGGATCAGAGATGCATTCCAGAGTCATCGTCCGTTCGAAACTTGGAAGGTTGAGGAGCTCTTTGTATCTTAAAGTGAAGGGATGAGCGACCAGCCCATCGAACTGGAGTTGCCATCGGCTGGCATCGACCCGGGGGGTGCTTCCCTTGGAGGTTACATAGAAATCCTCGTTGGCGGTGATGGCCATGAGCGCGGCCTTCTCACCGAATTGTTCATAAGCCTTCACGGAAAAACTGTGGGGATTCCGCAGCCCGTCCATGTATTGGTTGAAAAAGACATATTCAACCAGCCCGATTCCCCCCGCCACACCCGCAACAATGAATGTTCGACGTTGCATGAACTTAAAACCCTTCCCAGGCCCCTGTGTATGAATATTCTAGCACGCCGCCGAGTCTGAACTGCGCCGTGAGCAGTGGGTCGGTTTGCTGTAACGGCGGTCTCTGACCGCCGGAAGGTGTTGATAAATAAAATTCGGCGGTCAGAGACCGCCGCTACAGCCGCCAAAACGTACCACTACCGATGCCCCACTTGAAATGACCCGCACGCACGCCAGGCGAGTATCCAATTCCGGCTGGGTGAATCCAACAATAGGTCGGGCACTATGGCTTCGAAAGCGAGGAAATCATGTTGAATGGCACGTTGAGACTGGTGACGGTTCAAGGTGATCAAAAGCAGTTTGTGGCGACCTCGGGCGCCGGGCATTCGCTGGTGTTAGACACGCAAGGTGGGAATACGGGGGCGCGACCGGTGGAATTGGCGCTGCTCGCCACCGGGGCCTGCACGGCGATGGATGTGATTACCATCCTACGCAAGAAGCGGCAAATTGTGACTGGCTATGAAGTCGAACTCAGCGCCGAGCAGCGGGAAGATTATCCGCAAACCTTCACCAAAGTTACGATCAAGCACAAACTGCGCGGCAAGATCGATCCGGCGGCAGTGAAGCGGGCAATCGAACTTTCCGAGACCAAGTATTGCTCGGTGGGGGCGATGATTGCGAAGAGCGCCAAAATTGAAGCGACCTTTGAGATTGTGCCGGATGGATCGGGGGTTTGAGATGCTGTAGGGGCGACCCTTGGGGTCGCCCACGGGCGGGCACAAGGCCTGCCCCTACTTCGCCCCGACGACGCTGAGCGCGCCAAAAGCCCGATGCAGCGGCGGCGGCGGGAAAAGCTCAGGATGGATGAGGTGAGCGAGGATTTCCAGGCTTTCGACAATGCGCGGGCCGGGACGGCTGAAGTACGAAGATCCGTCCGTGGCATAGACTCGTCCCGATTGAAATGCAGGGAGTTTGAGGGCCCCCGGCAATCCGGCCAGAAGTTCACCTTCCTTCAGATTCCGCTCCAGGCCGAAACCGCAACAGGTGAGCACGATGATTTCCGGCGCAAATTGCAAAACCTTTTCCCACTCGATGCGATAGCTCGGACGCCCGTCATTGGCCAGCCCGTCTTCGCCACCCGCCAGCTCCACCAGCGTCTTCATCCAATGGCCGCCGCAGTAAGGAGGATCCACCCATTCCATGCAGAAGACGCGGGGCCGCACCGCGATTTCCTTGGTTTGGTCGGCAACGGCAGAAACCCGTGCCAGAAGCGTCTTGACCAGCGAGCGCCCTTCCTGGTCGCGGCCCAACTCTCTTCCAACGGTTAGAATGTTTTCAAAGATGTCGCCAAGACCGTGCGGTTCGAGGTTGATGACGCGAGGATGGGAACTCAATTGGCTGGCGGCGGCCTGAACGCGGTCAAAAGAGACGGCGCAGACGTCGCACAGCCGCTGGGTGAAGATCAGGTCCGGGGCCAGCCGCTCCAGCAAGCCGAGGTCGAGGTCGTAAATCGATCCCTGATCGACGAGGGCAGCACTGACGGCCTTATCGATTTCGAGACTGCTGGCACCGGGCGGAATGGCGCTGCGAGTGACCTGGGGAAGATTCAGAGCTTGGGGAGGAAAATCACATTCATGGGTAACGCCCACGAGCGAATCGGCCAGGCCCAGGGCAAAGACCATTTCCGTCGAGCTTGGCAGGAGGGATACAATTCGCATGGAAGGTCGCAAGTCGGCTGAAGTGCCGGCGGGCGGGCACGAGGCCCGCCCCTACAAAAGAATCGCGGACCGTTAATGCGTCTCGGCGGGCGCCAGCGTCCGGCGATGATTCACCCATTCATAAGTCCCAAAGAGAATTCCGGACCAAGCCAGATCTCCCAGGATGGTGTTGCGGAAGAACGGCAACCCCGCCACGTAACAGTCCGTGAGGCCCGCGAAATTGTGCGGGTAAAGGCCGCCAGCGGCCCACACGCCGAAATTGGTGAGGAAGAAGAAGCTGACCGAACCCACGATGGAAGCAGTGGCCACGCGCCGCAGCGTGATCTTCGAGTGCAGCACCCAGCCAATCAGTCCGATGAGCAAAAACCCACTCCAGGTGTAAGGGCTGAACCAGGCGTAAGCGCCATGATAAAGGAATCGATCCACCGCGAAATCGCTCACCAGCAACGCCGCGAAGGGAACCGCCAGGGATTGAACCCTGTTGCGGAAAGTGGCGCCGCTGAAAAGGAACATTGCCGCTAGCGGAGTCACGTTCCACGGATGCGGCACAATCCGGAAGATCACCGCCGCGATCACAAAAAGATAGGCCATGCTGAATCACCTCACAGAGCGAAATTATAACGGAAATTTCCTGATTGTGCGCAACAAAGAATGCTGCCCAAGAAAAGTGGCGAGTGACAAGTGACGAGTGATAAGCCGCGGGCCTGTCGACGCACCCTCAACGGGCCTTCACCGTATCACTCAGGATATCGCTGTAGCGGTTGCGGGCCACCACCAGGTAATGAATGCCGGACAAAATGGTGAGTGCCGCCGCAAAATAAATCCAGAAAGCTACAAAGGGCTTCGTGACTCCGCCCACATGGGCCTTGAAGCCCAGCGCCACGATGACCGTGGACACCTGCACTGCCGTGGAGGCCTTGCCGAGGATGGTGGGCGGAAAGGGCCGATAATCGGCGACCAGGCTGATGACCAGCGCGATGAGCAGCATTCCAATATCGCGGCTGAGCACGATGATGGTGAGCCACCAGGGGAGAACTCCGCCGAAGGATAGGACTAGATAGGCGGTGGTGAGCAGGGTCTTATCCGCAAGCGGGTCCAGCGCCATTCCGAGCGAGGAAACCTGGTGATATCGCCGGGCCACCAAGCCATCGGCCACGTCGGAGACTGCCGCCGCCGCCAGCACGCCCATGGCGCCCGCATAGTGCCGGTCCAGCACCAGGATGGCAAAGAGCGGAACGAAGACCAGGCGCAGAATCGTTATTTGATTTGCAGGCGTGAGGACTCGGGAAGCCATAGCCACTCACCACTATAGAAATACAGGATGAATCGTGTCAATCCGTGGACGCGGAAGGGACGTAAATCGCTCTGAGTGGGGTAAAAAGGCGGTGGAGTGAAAACCAGAAACCGCCAGGGGATTTCAGCGAGTTTCAGGAATGCCGAGATATTCCTGAATGGTCATTCCCACGCGGTCGCGGAATGTATCGGACAGCGAGCCCACCAGACCCAGCGGCTCATCCAGCGCAATCCGTTCGACGCGGTGCATGGGGTAAAAGGCGGTGGACATGCAAACTTCACTCTTGCCTTCTCTCAGTGATTGTTGCAGAAATTCTTCAAAAGAATCAAGACCGATGCCGCGCAGCGTGACGCCCTCCGGCCGGATACCGACGAGCTCACCCCAAATTCTTTCGCGGGGTGCGACAAACGTAGCCACGACGACACTATGGGGCTCAAGCATGGGCGCGCCAAAGGCAGAGCGGTTAGACCCGGTAAGGCCGCAGGTTGGGCGCTGGCAGCAAAACAGCCCCGGTGACTTCCTGAAGCTGGTCAAAAGTGACCTGCGGGGAAAGCTCCTTCAAGAGCAATCCCTCCGGCGTGATCCCAATCACGGCCAGGTCCGTCACGATCTCATCCACCACGCCAACTCCGGTCAGGGGCAGGCTGCACTGTTTCAAAATCTTCGGGTTCCCGTCCTTCGTGGTGTGCTCCATGGCCACAATCACGCGCTTCGCGCCGGCCACCAGGTCCATGCTGCCGCCCATCCCCTTCACCATCTTTCCCGGAATCATCCAACTGGCCAGATCGCCTTTTTCATCGACCTCCATGCCCCCGAGGACGGTCAGGTCCACGCGGCCGGCGCGAATCATGGCAAAGGAATCGGCGCTTGAGAAGTATGCCGTGCCCGGAATCTCGGTCACGGTTTCTTTGCCAGCGTTGATCAGGTCCGGATCCTCTTCACCTTCGTAAGGGAACGGTCCAACACCCAACATGCCGTTTTCGGATTGCAATACGACTTCGATACCAGGAGGAATGAAGTTCGAAACGAGCGTGGGGATGCCGATACCAAGATTGACGTAATAACCGTCTTTTAATTCCAGGGCGATGCGGCGGGCGATTTGTTCGCGTTTGTCCATAATATCAAGTGGAGACGAAGGGACCGCGTACCGTTAGTTCTCGACTGGACAGCATAGCAGTCCGATCCAGGCGGCATTTCCCGGCAACATGCCGAGGCTACGAAGGACTGTCTCGATCATGGCCTCGTCCTCACGGTCCTTTTCTCAATCCGCTTTTCGTAGTCCCGCCCCTGGAAAATCCGCTTCACATAGATGCCAGGCGTCACAATGGCATTCGGATCGAGAGAACCCAACTCCACCAACTCCTCCACTTCGGCAATCGTGATCCTGGCGGCGGTGGCCATTACCGGGTTGAAGTTGCGGGCGGTGCGACGATAAATGAGGTTTCCCCAACGATCCCCTTTCCAGGCTTTAACACAAGCATAATCGGCCGTCAGCGCCCGCTCCAGCAAGTAGGGACGGCCGTCAAACTCGCGGACTTCCTTGCCTTCAGCCACCACCGTGCCGAAACCCGTTGGCGTGTAGAATGCGGGAATGCCAGCGCCAGCAGCGCGCATGCGCTCGGCGAAAGTGCCCTGCGGAGTTAGCTCCAGTTCGATTTCACCACTCAGTGCCAGGTCCTCAAGCGTCTTGTTTTCGCCCACGTAGCTGCCAATCACTTTGCTAATCTGACCGCTCTTGAGGAGCTTTCCCAAGCCGAAGGAATTAATGCCGGCATTGTTGCTAATGACCGTAAGGTTTTTCACGCCCTTGCGGCGAATGGCATCAATCAGGTTTTCCGGGATGCCGCACAAACCAAAACCCCCGAACATGATCGAAGCCCCGTCGGGCACGTCAGCGATGGCAGCATCCGCATTGGGAAAAGTTTTATTCATGGCAATTCAATCTTACAGCTCGGCGGGGTTCCGTGCTGTTATGACCATCAAGTGAGGCGGTAATATGTCTTCATATTGCCCATCAGCGGATAGAGCGCGTAGCGCCGGACCTCGAGAATCTGTTTGAGATGTCCCAGGTCGTGGAAGGCCCACTCGTAAATGTATTCTGCCGCCGTCATATCTCCCACCTGATGGTGGACGCCCTTGCGTTTCAACTGGCTCGGGCGAAGGGTGCGGAGCCAGCGGACATTGGCGCGGCGCTGGCGTGAAAGGGATTCAAGCGAACGGTGAGGGTCCATGCGGTTGTAATGCAATTCAACCACCCGTTTTTCCTGATCGAAGAGCGGGAGGAACGGCCGCTCCTCATTGACAATCGCTTCCACCCTCGAGCGCATGCCGTTTTCTTCCACGTCATCGAGATGAGCGAGAATTTCCTGAACGGACCATTTACTCTGCGCCGGGCGCGACTTGATTTGCCGCAGAGGGATTTGCCGGACCTCGCGGCGCAATTTTTCGGGAGTAGTAGCGAGAATTTCAAGAGCTTCCTTTAGCATCGGACGGTCTCCTGGCGGACAGTATACCTTAAGTGGAAATCTTGATAATCTCGCCGTGGTTCCAACTGCGGCTCTCAATTAGCGTTTTTTCAAGCGATTGCGCAGATGGGCGGCGCGCTTGAAGTCTTGCTCGATGGCGCGCTCTGAAAGCCGCAACTTCATCTCTTCAAGCTTCTGGATGAAGGTATCTATGGCATTCTGAATGTTGCCACGATTGGTGAGAAGGATATCGCGCCAGAGGGAATAAGGGCTATCAGCCAGGCGGGTGAAATCGAGCAGCCCGGGCCCTGCCAGTCCACCGCTTCCCATGGACCGCGTCTCCTTTAATTCACTGAGCAGGCTGGCGAGTCCGGTGGAGAGCAACTGCGGAAGGTGGCTGGTGTAGGCAACCACCCGGTCGTGAACTTCAGCCGTGGTCACGTGCGGCCTCGCTCCAATCCGCTGGATCAATTCGCAGAACGCCGTGGCGCGCGCGTCTTCCATGTCTGCGGGTTTAAGCGGCGTTAGCGCATAGGAAGATTGGGCGAAGAGCGCCGCATCGGCCGCGTCAATTCCCGAGATCTCTTTCCCGGCAAGCGGGTGGCCGCCGAGAAATAATGCTCCGGAATTGAAGGACTCCTTGGCCCGCCGGCAAATGTCCGATTTGACACTTCCCACGTCCGTAACCAGCGCCGAAGGCTGTGCCTGCCTTGCAAACCAGGGAATGAGCAGAGAAATTCTTCCAACCGGAGCCGCAAGGATAATCAAGTCCGTGCCAGGAACCGCGGCCTCCAGATTTTCGTGACCTTCGTCTATTGCCCCCCGCTGGAGGGCTCGCCTAAGAATTGAGCGGCGGTCAATGCCGATTCGCACTCCTTGGTATCCCACAGCTTTGAGCGCGAGTCCCCAGGACCCCCCGATCAGGCCCGTGCCCACAATGGCGATCCGGCGGAAAGGAATATTAATGGCTGTTAGGCTTGAAGTCTTTCTCAGTGGTGTGCCTCCGAGGCGGTGGAGTCGAGTCGCGCCTACAAATCGAGTCATCCGAAAGTTGGACGCCGGGGAGCGTGAATTTCAGATCGTCCGGCTCAGGGCCGGGACCATCATCCGCAATTGCGCCATCAGCTCATCGAACTGCGCGGGATAGAGGGCTTGCGGCCCGTCGCTGAGGGCGTTCTCCGGATCATGATGTACTTCGACCAGCAAGCCGTCCGCCCCGGCGGCAACCGCAGCGCGGGCCAGTGGAATCACTTTATCACGCCGCCCTGAAGCGTGGGACGGGTCAGCGATGATGGGCAGGTGCGACAGCTTATGAATGACGGGAATCGCCGAAACATCCAGAGTGTTGCGGGTTGAATTTTCAAAAGTGCGGATGCCGCGCTCGCAAAGGATCACGTTGTAGTTTCCGCCGGCCATAATATATTCTGCGGAGAGAAGCAGTTCTTCGAGGGTGGCGGAGATGCCGCGCTTCAACAAAACGGGCTTGGTGACTTTCCCAAGCTCGCGCAGCAGATTATAATTCTGCATATTGCGCGCACCCACCTGAAGAACGTCCACGTAATCAAGCATCATCGGAATTTGGGTTTGGTCCATGACCTCAGAAACAACCAGCAGGCCGTTCTGGTCCGCAGCATGGCGCATCAGCTTGAGGCCTTCCGGCCCCATCCCTTGAAAACTGTAAGGCGAGGAGCGCGGTTTGAACGCTCCGCCCCGCAGTGCGCGCGCACCGGACCGGGCGACGGCTGCGGCGATGGTGTTAATCTGCTCCGGACTTTCGACGCTGCACGGCCCCGCCATCACCACAACGTTGGGACCGCCCACCGCCACTCCATTCCCAATCTGGATCACGGACCCTTCGGGACGGAAATGCCGGCTGGCAAGCTTATAGGGCGAGACGATGCGGTGGACCTCCTGCACGCCTTCCATCAACTCGATTTGGCGCGTATCAAAGTCAGCCTTGGCGCCCACTCCGCCCAGGACGGTCTGCAGGGCGCCGGTGGAGCGATGAATGTCAAAACCAAGCTGCATCAGGCGGCTGATCACGGCCTGAATCTGTTCTTCCGTCGCGCCTTCCTGCATGACCACGAGCATCTTCCGTTACTCCTTAATCTTGTAGCTGCCGCCTTCCATCACGTGGCGCTCAAGCGAGCGGGCTTCGTCAATGATGCGCTCAAAGAGGCGGCGGACCGCGCCGTCATCCAACGGGCCGCGATTGGCCTTTACAACATTGCGCAAGATTTCCGCCTCGCGCTCCGGCGCCCACGCCGGAAGATTTTTTACCTTTTTGTAACGTCCGACCTCCAGCGCGCATTTTGACCGCTCGTTGAGCAGCGAGAGTATCTGAAGGTCAATCTCGTCAATGAGCTTGCGCCAGTCCGCCATGTCCTTCATTCGGGTTTTTCTCCCGTGCCGTGCTTGAGCCAGCGAATATACTGTTCGATGAACTTCACCCCCTGGCTGGGATAGCGATCCTCAATGGCCCGTACCACGGCGCTGCCCACCACGGCCGCATCAGCCAGGCTTTGCACCTCCCGCACCTGGGCGGGAGTGGAAATTCCAAAACCGACAGCGACCGGAAGCGCCGTGGTCCGTTTAACCCGCTCCACCAGCGGCTTTAACGCGGCTGAAATACTGGACCGTTCGCCCGTCACGCCCTCGCGCGAGACCAGATAAAGGAAGCCCGTAGAAATCTTGCCGATTTTCGTTAGCCGTTCGATGGTGGAGGTCGGCGAAGCAAGAAATATGGTATCGAGGTGATGGGCGCGCATCGCCTCGACGTAGGGACCCGCCTCCTCGGGCGTCAGATCCACCGCCAGGACTCCATCTACGCCTGCTTGCGAAGCATCTTTCGCAAATCTCTCAAGGCCGTATTGCAATATCGGATTGAAGTAGCCGAAGAGGACGATGGGGGTGGCCACCTGCTCACGCCATTTGGGGAGATGTTCAAGAATCTTGGCGAGGGTGGCCTGGCCTTTGAGCGCCCGCTCCGAGGCGCGTTGAATCACCGGGCCATCCGCCAGCGGGTCGGAAAATGGGACCCCCAACTCAATCAAATCCGCCCCACCCCGCTCAATGGCAGCGAGAAGCCTGCCGGTATCTTCAAGGCTTGGGTCGCCGGCCGTCAGATACACCACCAAGCCCTTCGCGCCTTCAGCTTTCAACTTGTCAAAGCAAGCTGTGATTCGAGTCTGGCAAATGGCAGGCATAAATTAGAGAGTTCCCGTTGATTGGTAGATCCCCAGGTCTTTGTCTCCACGGCCCGAAAGATTGATGATGACAACTTCATCCTTGCTCATTCCAGGCGCGCGCTTCACAACCTCCGCCACGGCGTGAGCGGATTCGAGCGCCGGAATAATCCCTTCTAAACGCGATAGTAACCTTGCCGCTTCGAGTGCCTCCTGATCTGAGACGCGCGAATACTCCACTCTACCTTGGTTGTACAGCAAGGCGTGTTCGGGGCCCACCGCGGGATAATCCAGTCCCGCGGATATTGAATGCGTTGTGGATATCAACCCGTCGATCGTTTGCAGGACGTAGGTGTAAGTTCCGTGCAGGACGCCGGGCCGTCCGCCCGAAAAACGTGCAGCGTGCTCACCCAGTTCTTGGCCTTTGCCTCCCGCCTCAACGCCCACCATTTTGACGCCCGCATCGGGGATGAAATCGTAAAATAGGCCAATCGAATTGCTCCCGCCACCCACACAGGCAAAGAGCCAATCCGGCAAGCGGCCACAGGCTTCCAGAATCTGGCGGCGCGCTTCCTGGCCAATGACGCGGTGAAAGTTCCGCACCATCAGCGGGTAAGGATGCGGGCCAAGTACCGACCCCAGCAAATAATGAGTGTTGTGGACATTGGACACCCAATCGCGCATGGCCTCGTTGATGGCGTCCTTCAGGGTACGGCTGCCCGATTTCACTGGCTCAACCTTTGCCCCCAACAACCTCATCCGGAACACGTTGGGGGACTGGCGGGCCATGTCTTCCTCTCCCATGTAGACGACGCATTCGAGGCCCATCAGCGCCGCCACCGCTGCGGTTGCCACGCCATGCTGTCCCGCTCCGGTTTCGGCAATCAGCCGGGTCTTGCCCATCCTTAATGCCAGCAAACCCTGCCCGATACAATTGTTAATCTTGTGAGCGCCCGTGTGCAGCAGGTCTTCACGCTTCAGGAAAATCCGCGCGCCGCCCAGGTGCTGGGTCAAGCGCCGCGCGTGAAACAAGGGCGTTGGACGGCCCGCGAAATCCTTCAGAAGCCGCTTGAATTCAAGCTCAAACTCCGGGTCATTGCGAGCTTCTTCATAGGCCTGCTCTAATTCCTCAACCGGATGCATCAAGGTTTCCGGAACATAACGACCCCCAAACAGGCCAAATCGACCCCTGGCATCGGGATTGAATCCAAATTCCACGGGTTGAGTTTGCATCGGCATCGGCTTGTCTCTCTATGTTCCTGATTGAGTGATTGACAGACACAAATTGCAAATCGAAAAAATGGGCTCGCAACCCATATGCAGCGATGGGAATTTCGAAGTCTTGGTCGAAGCCTGAGAATCGCTCAATTTGCGGGGTTCATCCGGTCTGCTTCCCGCACGGCATTGAAGAATGCCTTTAATTTCTCGTGGCTCTTCATTCCCGGCGAATTCTCAACACCGCTGGCTACATCCACAGCGTAGGGCTGAACCAACCGGATCGCTTGGCCCACGTTTCCCGGATTCAATCCCCCGGCCAGAATCACCGGGCCATATTTTTTGGCCTCCAATGCCAGGTTCCAATCGAATACCTTGCCGGTCCCGCCACGCAACGACGGGTCATAAGCATCCAGCAAAAAGGCGTCCGGCCGCATTTCCTTAAATATTCTATCCTCGAACTGGGCCGCGATCTGCACGGCCCGGATCAGCCGGAACCGCTTCCTCAATTCTTGCAGCGAAGAGGGGCGCGCCCCGTGGATTTGCAGTGTGGTCACGCCTGATCCTTGCGCCATTTCCACAATCCGGCCGGCATCCGTTTCGTCCGCAAAAATCCCCACGGGCGCGATGAACAGAGGTAGCCTTGCAATGATGTCTGCCGCCCTTTCCGGAGCAATGAAGCGCTTGGAGAAGGCATAGAAGTTAAAGCCCAGTGCGGAGGCGCCGAGCTCGATTGCCAGCTCTGCGTCCTCCCATCGGCGGATACCGCAAATTTTTACCCTTGTCATGGCTTATGAAACACGCGCCGCCGTTGGGTAGTGGGTCAGTTTGCTGTAGCGGCGAAAATGCGCCACTACCCGCCGTTCCAGCGCGCTCCCCAAATTTGCTTCGCGAGTTAGTGACCGGCAGGGCGCTCCTACAATCTCCTGATCGAGACTGGACTGTGCCCTTACATGCTTTCTGCGGGTTAGTGAAGCCCGGCGAGAAACCCGGCTAACTCCTTCCCAGGGTCCTGGGCAAGCATGAAATGCTCCCCGATCAGCACAGCATCAAAGCCCGCGTCTTCAAGCCGCCGGAGGTCATCCACTGAGTGAATACCACTTTCACTAACGGACAAGCAACCGGCCGGAATTCGCTTGCGCAGCCGGAGGGAGGTTTCAAATTTTACTTCGAAGGTCCGCAGGTCACGATTATTCACTCCGATGATTTTCGATCCTGCCGCCAGCGAGCGCTCAAGCTCCTCCTCGGTATGGACTTCCACCAGTACCGCCATGCCGAATGAACCGGCAAGCCTCGCAAACTCTTCCAACTCCCTATTGGGAAGCGCCGCTGCAATCAAAAGGATGGCATCCGCACCCGCTGCGGCCGATTCCGCGACCTGATAAGCGTCCATGATGAAGTCTTTCCGTAGGCAGGTCAAACTCACGGCCTGCCTCACCGCTTGCAAATCTTCGAGCGTCCCCCGAAAGTAGTCGGGTTCGGTAAGAATCGAAATTGCCGCCGCCCCCGCCGCCTGATATGAAGCCGCGATCTCCCGGACTCGATAATCCTGTCGAATCACGCCGCGGGAGGGCGAAGCTTGTTTAAGCTCGGCGATCACGCCCACGCCGGGCGTTGAAAGCGCCGCGGCAAAATCCCGGACGTCAGTGCGCCGTAAGGCCGATTCCACCAGGTGAGCCAATGCCACAGACTCTTTGGCAGCACGAATCCGCTCTTTGCGCCTCGCCAGAATTTCATCGAGAATCGTCTCGGCCTGTCGCTCCATAAACTCGGCTTGCAATGGCCTCACGGGAAGACCACCTTCGGAACCCTGATTATTCACGGATTTTTACTCGTGGGCCGTCAGGGCACGTTTTAAGCGCGTGCCCGAGTTTCTACATTGGGACGGCAAGCCTGTCATTCTGGGCCCTTCGCCTGTCATTCTGAGCATTGACAGCACTGGAGGCTTGGCTGAAACTCCCAGACTCCAGAAATGGGTAAACTCTAGGGCATGGTCTTAACCGTCCCGAACTTCCGCATTTTCGTTGGTCTTGCATCCCGCCCGGCTCGGTCCAACGAGCCGGCTGGGTACTCTTCTTCTGAACACCAACCCTAATCAATTACGGTTCCAGCGTGACCGTGCAACCCGGAAGGGCTGTGGCATTGCTACCGGCGGACCAGAGATGCTTGAGATTTGCCGGTGAAATGAAGGCCGTCCCTCAAGCCAGCAATTCCTAACTCTAAACTTCTGGTCAAGTTGAAGTCAAGGTTTTGAGAGGTGCGGTTGTGTCGCCGTTTGCTTGCTGTAGCGGCGGTCTCTGACCGCCGAAAAGCTCTTGAAAAATAGAAGTCGGCGGTCAGAGACCGCCGCTACAGCGAACTGCGCCACTGCCAAACCCGTTCCAGACACCCAGTTTCGAATCGCCCTCGAACCCACCCAAGTTGGCGCCCGCCATGCGTCAACGGTCTTGGCCGCGCCCGCGCAGAGCATGAGAGCGTTCATAAGCATCGAGTTTTTTAAGAAAGTCAGCCCACAAACGCTTGGAATCCAAACTTGTTATCCAAGTGATGGTCTGCCCCGGTGGGCCCGGCTTGAATTCCAGATCGTCACCCAAAACCGGGCGCGGATAAACCTGTTGAGTTGTCCATCCCTGCACGTAGGCCAGCGTGATGATGTCCCAGATCACCCAGGGTTTTGAAAAATCATCCTGGCGCAGCGGTTTTACGAACCGGTAGTACCAGGCCTGGAATTCCGCCCAGAGCCAAGCGCCCACCAGACCGTGCCGGCTTACCAGTTGGCGCGCCTGGTCCAGAGTCAATGACAAATTGGCTCTGCAAACATCCGCGCAGCCCACGGTCACGGGAACATCCGAACTCAAGATCACCTGCCAGGCTCTTGGGTCGTTCTCCACATTGAATTCATCGCCGCCTTCGGGCCAACTTTTGAAGCCCATCGCCACCACGCGAATACGTTCCGTGATGGAGCGATCCTCCAGGATCGCCGAAGCCACATCCGTCGCAGCGCCGATCGTCAGCACGGTAAGCCGTCGCCTGTCTGAAAAGGCTTTCGAGGCATTCACAATAAAGTCCGCGCCCTCGCTGCGCTGCGGGGTCTTGGTATCCTCCAATGGGAAGCTCGAACCTTCGAGCAGGGGCGGGTGCTCCACCATGTTCAGATGGTTTTCGACCTCATCCACCAGGATCTGATAGGTGTAATGCGCGGATGGACTGGGCAGGGTTGGAGCTTGGGCGGAAATGATGCCCAGAACGTCAAAGTCCTGGGCGTCTGTGAGCAGATAGGCGATTGCCCATTGGTCGTCAATCTCGTTTCCAACATCGGTCGAAAGGATCACCGGTTCTTTCGCACAAGCAGCGGAGGCCGCAAGTAAGAAACTCATTCCCGCCAGAGCGGGAACAATCCAAGCAGCTCTCAAAAGTTTTTTTGGAGTCATGGGGATTCTTCGTCACGTCCGGAGCGCCCACGGCCGTTCGGCCATCGAACCGGCGCGTTGGCTCACTGGCTCGCCAGCCCGAAACAATAGAGCGTGGAGCTGTGGTCCACCGCGTAGACGTGGCCGTCCGCGATCGCCAGGCCGCTGAAATGGACCCAGCTCGCGATTGCATCGCTGCTCTCATAGAGCACTTTGCCGGTTTTCGCGTCCAGGGCATAGAGAACCGCATTATGGGTGTGCTCGCTCCTCTGCTGATCGGTGAGCAGCTTCAGGCCGTGGTGGATGAAGCCGGGTCCAGCCGTTTGCAGCGTATTCTCGCCGGTGGAGAGAGCGAAGATGACGCCGTTGGCAATGGCCACCGGTTCGGGCACATCAAAGTCACCGGAAATCCAGGCAGGTTGCAGCGTGGGTTTCTTGGTGGATGGATTGATCGCCACTTTGAACGCCATAAGGCTTCCGTGCGGATGCGGACCCAGGGTCACGGGAAATTGGAGCGCGTCCTTTGACACGGGCCCCCAAATGGGAACATACAGCCAGCGGTTTCCCTCCAAATCCATCCAGGAAGAAAGTTCTCCCCAAATGCCCAGCCCCTCAAATTCAAGTTGGTCATTGGCCAGCTTTTGACGGTAGAGGGGCGTCTGGTGATCTTTGGCGCCCAGCGAATCTGCGTCGAGCATGTAAAGCGCGCCTTCTTTTCCGCCGCCCGCCACCAGGCGGTAATTCCGGTAAGGAAACCAAATCAGGCTGGAAGCCGCAATGTCCAAATCGAGCTTGGTAATCTGATTGAAGTTCAGCGGCGAGTAGTAATCAATAACCTTGAGCCTGCCGGGACGAACTTCAATCAAGCTGCTGCCGTATTCGTTCTGCGATGGCGAGAAATTGCCATCGCCGGTGGAAGCAAAAATCCTGCCATCGTCACCAATCGCCACTCCGCCGCGCCCCCAAATCCCCGCCGATCCGGATCTTGTGACCAGTAGATCATGGATGGCAGGGCGATCCGGATGGCGAAGATTGATGGAGTAAATTCCCGATCGCGCTCCGCCGCATTCCTGCGAAATCGACGTGTATGCGGTCTCTTTCCACAGATTCAGGCTCCAGTTTTTTGAGAAGGGCGGCACGAGTTGAACGGGACCGGCCTTGGTCTTCCCCGTCCCCAGGTCCAGGCCGTAGAATTTGCCGTCCGAAGCAATCGCATAAATCAGCCTCCGGCGTTCGTCGATGGTGGGCGTGGCGTTCAGATTGTCCGGACACAGCCACATGCCGGCGTCTTTGGGCAGCACGTGGCTTTCAAAGGTGCGAGTCCAGACAATCGCCCCGGTTCCGGCGTCGATGGCGCTGATATTGTCCGAGCTTCCCGCCACGTAGACCACCGTGCGGATTCCCGCTGGAGTCGTGACCCCATCGGCCACCACCGGAGCCGTGAGGGCGGTCAGCGATCGCGGCTGATTCTTGACCGTCACCTTCCAGAGAAGCTTCAGCCCTGAGACGTTTTGGGCATTCAGGGCGTCTTCTTCCACGGCCCAGCCGGAACGCTGCGCGTCATGCCCAAACGTCGGCCAATCTCCGCACCAAGCCGTGGAGTAACTCGCGATAAATAGAAAAGCAATCGAGACGGCGATGACGCTTGCGATCTTCGTGGTTGAGAAATATTTGGATAACATTTGTTTGTTGTGTCCCCGATGTCTCCGAGCGATGGGACAGGATCGTCGCTTCCCTGCCCTGGGTCCTCCATTTGGACCATGCATAATATCCTTCCGGCAGGTGCACGGAGTCAACCCGAATCTGTGGTCGGCGAAGCGCAAGCCCGCAAGCTACTGTACCCTTCGGGCTATGAGCCCGGACGTTGCTCGCTCCCTAGGCAAGTACCTTTCGAAGGGGGTAGCGCAGCGCGGCGGAGCCGCAACCAAAAGTCATGACACTCCATGACGGTTTCCGGCATGATGTTTGTAAGGAAAGTCATGCGGAGGAAGGTCATGGAGCGTTTTTTGAAGCGGCACAAAGACCGCCACGTGGGAAGC
>DATKST010000158.1:0-27646 GCA_035531475.1 Terriglobia bacterium | reverse complement strand
GAACGAGATCAGGAAACTGTCGTCTGATTTCCACTCTGGTTCTCCGAGATCGAGCGAGCCAACTTCCCGGGAACGAACGACTACCAAGTAGCAGTCGGGATCTGCCACTGTGCGCACCAGGCTGCGGAAGAACACCTTGTTCTGTCCGTTGTACAAACACGGCTCGTGACACTCAAAGACCTTGCCAATCATCCGGTGGGAGTAATTGGGGTTGAAACCGCCCGCCCCATTGAACCGGACATGGCCAGCGATCTTGCGGTGGCGTACGATCCTCTCGTTGGCCATGACCCCGGTGGTGTTGAAGTAAGCCGCATTCCAAAACCGCCGCGGATCGGATAGACTCTCTTCCACTCGCCGCCGCCACACGCTGCCGAAACTGGTAACTGCCACGCGCATCATTATTAAGTCCCACCTTTGAGCCGCTTGTTCTTCTCCCGCTCAGAGTGCAACTGTTGCTGCAGCCGGTTGATGTGTTGCATGAGGTCAGCGTGGGTCGCGTCGCCCGCTGCGACAGTGCCCCCTCCATTTCCGCTGCCCTTGCCAGCCGAACCGGCCAGCCGCAGCGACAGATCCGCCATCGCTGCTGAGGTCTGGTGGAGTTCCGTCTGCAGCTTGTCGCGCTCCTGGATGGCGGCTTGCTTTTGGTTGCGCGCATCCTCCAACTCTCTCTTCAAGCTGTCCACGTCACTGTTCTCTGAACCGGCAAATGTCAGCCCTGACTCCTGCGCTTCAATGGCGCGGTTGCACTTCTCGATGTGCTCGTTGTAGCGGGCGACGGCCCGGAAGCGGTACAGTGGGGAATTCAAGGCGAAGGTGGTATGATGTACCTCTTACTTTTTCGATCGGCGGCTCCGCTCGCAAGGCAGCGCGCTACATCGTTAAAGTGGAGATTGGAGGAGTCGCCGGGTTAGTGGCACCGCTGGTAGGGAAGCAGCCCCAAGACAGTTACGTCTGGATTCCAGGCGGCACGGCTCCGGCCTTCGTCAAATCAGAAGGTCCGCTCTACGACGGTGGGCCTAGCTGGCGGATCGAGCTGGCGAGCCCCCTCTGGCCCCGAGGATCGGCCGCGGATCCTTCTAAGGACGGAACCGGTACGGAAAAAAGTCAGCGATAGCCACGAGCGGCCAGAGATAAAGTTGAAATCGGAAATTCCCGTCGACATGGATCTCAAAGAGGACATTTTCTAGAGTTATTTGTGACTCGCATCGAAGTCTCCGAAATTCATGAGCAGTCTTGGTTTCCCAATACCCTTCGAGACTATGTTACGGACGGCCTGCAGTTCATTTTGAGTTTTGGAAATATCTATCGACCCATTGCTTTGCGTCTCGGCAAAGCCATTAACGCTACTGGAGCCAATCGGCTCGTGGACCTTTGTTCGGGTGCAGGAGGGCCGTGGTTATGGTTATATCGGAACCTTGGAGCACAGAAGGAGGCCGATTTGGAAGTTTGGCTAACAGACAAATATCCGAACATCACCGCATTTGAACGTTTACAAGAGGCCTCCCACGGTAGGATTCGCTATTGCGCCGAATCGATCGAAGCAGCAAGGATTCCACCGCAGCTCAACGGATTTCGGACCATGTTTACTTCGTTTCATCACTTTGCTCCGAACGAGGCAGCTGCCATCCTCCAAAACGCAGTTGATAATCGACAAGGAATTGGAATCTTCGAAGCACCAAGACGGCGTCCTCTAAGCATCTTTCTCACTGTCTTCATGCCACTTTCAGCTCTCTTGTTGACGCCTTTCATTCGTCCATTTCGGCTGTGGCGTCTCGTTTGGACATACTTGTTTCCGGTGATCCCATTTGTTCTATGGTTCGATGGACTGCTCTCATGCTTGCGCGCGTATTCGCCAGCGGAACTCTCAGAATTGATTTCGGGGCTTAAGACGACCGGCTATAAGTGGGAAATCGGTGAAGAAATCGGATGGCTCGCACCCGTAACGTATATGCTCGGCTACCCAGCCCAGCGAGATAACCGCTAAGAAACTCTTCAACAGGGGCTGTAGTCGCAAATCGGGGAGTTGGGTGATGTATATCATTGGGCTCGGAACGGCCACGCCATTGCAGCGCTACACGCAGCGTGAGTGCTGGGACGCCTTACGGGCGTCGGATCATTTTCCCAACCTCAATTCCCGATCACGAGCGATCCTGAAGAAAGTGCTTGGGGGAGACAACGGCATCTGCACCAGGTATCTGGCGTTTGACAACCTGAGCGAGGCCTTTGTGGAAACGCCGGGCACGTTGCATGCGCGGTTTACTAAATATGCGCCCACCGTGGCGGCACAGGCTGGCGAAAACGCGTTGCGTGACGCGGGGAGTCAACCCGGTAACATCGACGCCGTCATCATCAGCACCTGCACGGGGTATCTGTGTCCGGGTCTGACCAGTTACGTCAGTGAACGGCTGGGACTGCGACCCGATGCACTTGCCCTGGATCTGGTCGGGCAGGGTTGTGGGGCCGCCTTGCCAAACATGCGCGTGGCCGAGGCGCTAACTGCCTCAGGGCGATGCCGACAGGTTTTGTCAATTTGCGTGGAGATCTGCAGCGCGGCCTTTTTCCTGGATGACGCTCCTGGCGTCCTGATCAGCGCGTGTCTGTTCGGTGATGGCGGAGGCGCAGCGGTGCTCGCCGCAGAGCCGATCGCCGGTAAACGAAGGATTCAGTGGAAGGCCGCCGGGACTACGCTGAGCGCTGTGGACAGAGAGTCTCTGCGTTTCGAACAAAAAGGTGGGATGCTCCGCAATATCCTCGGGCCGGGAGTTCCGGAGCTGGCCGCCAAGCATGCCGAGACGGTCCTGACGGAAGTGCTTGAGCGAACTAAGGTATCGCGGGGGCAGATTACCGGCTGGATTATGCATGCAGGCGGGCGGGAGATTCTACTGGCGATGCAAAGACGGCTGGGACTCACCGAACACGACCTGCGCTGGAGCGCAAGTGTTCTCCGCGACTATGGAAATGTGAGCAGTCCGTGCGTGTATTTTGTCCTGCAGGCGACGCTCGACGATCGGGTGGACGGCGGACTGTGGTGGATGTCTTCCTTTGGCGCGGGGTTCAGTTGCCATGGCGCGTTGCTGGAAGTGGAGTAGATCTACAAAATGAAACGCGAAGTCGTTGTGGCCGTCGACTAGAGTTGGCGATTGATGGAACGGCAAGCTGGGCTGTTCAGTCATTAGCTTTGTGGCGTAGCGCATCGGTGAGAGAAGGTCTTATGACGACTCCGACCTTTGACGCATTGATCATTGGCGGCGGGCCGGGTGGAGCGACGGTCGCACTGCTGCTGGCGAAGGCTGGCTGGTCGGTCGGGCTGGTGGAGAAGATGAGGTTCCCCCGTGGAAAGGTCTGCGGAGAATTTCTTTCGGTTACAAACTTGCCCTTGCTGAGGCATCTGGGCGTGGCCGAATCATTCCTTGAACTGGCGGGCCCGGATGTGAGCCAAGTCGGGCTGTTTTCGGGCGATGATGCCGTAACCTCGGACATGCCCCGTCCTCGGACTCGTGACGGGATGTGCGACGGGTGGGGCCGGGCGTTGGGGAGGGATCACCTGGACACGCTGTTGCTGGACCGGGCAGCGGCTGCCGGAGCGAGCGTGTGGCAGCCCTGGTCCGCAGTCGAGCTAATCAACAAGGGAAGCGGATACCTTTGTCACGTCGTCAGCAGGGAGCGTGGTCAGTCCGGGGAGTTGTTGGCGCGAATCGTGGTCGCCGCTCACGGCTCGTGGGAACCTGGCCCATTGCCCACGCAGCCGGCACGCCCGGCCTCGCGACCGTCCGATCTGTTTGGTTTCAAGGCGCATTTTCTGGACAGCCGGTTGCCAGCGGGCCTGATGCCGCTCCTGGCTTTTCCGGGCGGATACGCTGGGATGGTCCACAGCGACCATGGGCGTGTCAGCCTATCCTGTTGCATCCGCCGGGACCAGTTGGAGAGCGCGCGGCGCGGGGCAGGGCCGGTAAAGGCCGGCGAGGCCGTGCTCGCGCATATCAAACAGTCTTGTCGCGCGGCGCGCGAGGCTCTCGCGGGTGCCAGGCTCGAGGATCAGTGGCTGGCGGCGGGGCCGATTCGGCCCGGCATCCGGCGGTGCGGATTCGACGGCATTTTTCTTGTTGGCAACGCTGCCGGCGAAGCCCATCCCGTCGTTGCCGAGGGGATCGGCATGGCGATGCAGTCGGCGTGGCTGTTGTGCGAGTATCTCACCGCGGGACCGGTTGACGTCCTGTCGGGCCGGGTGGTTGATGCGGTGAGGGATTACTATTCGACTGCCTGGCGGCGAACTCTCGCGCCTCGCATTCATGCTGCGAGGCTGATCGCTCATTGGGCGATGAGGCCCGCGGCGGTGGCGTGTGTCTTGCCGTTGCTTCGCCTATTTCCAGGTGTTTTGACTGCAGGTGCCAGATTGAGCGGCAAAGCCACCTCAGTAAACCGTCCACTGGTGGCGGCGCGTTCGTTGACTTCATAGGCCGAAGCGAAAGACTCCTCAGACGCCCGCTCTGTCCGGATTTGCGATTACCGAAGAAGATTGCTCCAAGCGGCTAATTTCGCGGGTCGCGCACAACCTGATTTACGAAGCGCCTCACGTTGGGATTCTGGTTTCGGGGAACAACCATATCATCGAGTTAAATGAGATCCATAACGTTGCGCTCGAGACGTCAGATGTGGGAGCGATATACATGGGAAGACATTATACCCAACGGGGGAACATCATCCGCTACAATTACATTCACGACCTCCCTGTGGAAGGCCAGCCTAACGCCGTTTATTTGGATGATTGCTGGAGTGGCACTACCGTGTATGGCAATGTTTTTTATCGCGCGCACCGGGGTGTTTTGATTGGCGGAGGCCGAGATAATACGGTAGCCAACAACATCTTTGTCGAATGCCATCCGGCAGTTTACGTTGACGCGCGTGGCCTGACGTGGGCCAGGTTTTGGTTCGACGGCCGCGATCCGACGCTGCTGGACAGATTGAATGCGGTCCATTACAAACAGCCGCCCTATAGTGTTCAATATCCTCAACTCGTCACTCTGTGGCAGGATGAGCCAGCCTTGCCCAAGGGAAACTCCATCGTGCGTAACGTCTGCTATGGGGGGCGATGGCTCCACTTACAAGACGGCCTGACCGACAAAGGCATCAAGATCGAGAGGAATTACATCGGACCACATCCCGGCTTTGTGGGCTTTGCTCACAAGAACTTTCAGCTCCGCGAGGATTCTCCCGCATACAAACTCGGCTTCAAGCGCATCCCCATGGAAAAGATCGGCCCTTATTCGGATGAGTATCGGACCCTTTCTGCGTTGCGATCATCCGGCGGATGAAGTCCCGGCCGAAGTGGCGGCCACGCCCGTTCGAAGACCGCCCGGGTGGCGCAGACGCGATGTGGTTTGTCGTGTCTGTGACTCAACGGTAACGTCCTGCCATTTACCGTCTTTCCCACCTTCACGGCCACCTGCGGCAGGTTCCACCAGGGGCTCAGCTTTTTCTTGAGTTTGTTCTTCTGGTTCGCGGCCGTTTCCTGATGCGCAAAACGGTCGCGAACGAAGCGCGGAAACTTGTCGCCCTCGACCACGCACACCCAGTCGAAGTCGTAGTCCCCGCCGTTACGTTTTGCAGTTTCGGAATGAAGCATAAGCGTGCCTTCAAGGCGCAGTTGCCGCTCAACCACCCGGTCGAGGGCCTCCGCGTCTGTCATTCCGCATCCCACCCGCCGCAGTTCCTCCATGAGCAGCGTGACGGTCTCTCGCGTCCCCAGATTGAACAACGGCAAGAGGTCCTGCTTCATGCGGATCGGATATCGGACGACCAGCAGCTCGCGGCAGGTGAGATGTGCTGCTGCCGCTTCCTTCGGCATCCAGTCCGACCCGGAAAAGATTTCACCTTGATGACAGAAAAGATATCCGTCATCTGCCAGGGCGAAGGCCGCGAATTCCAGCCCGCCCGCTGTCGCCACCTTGAACGCCCAGTGCCCGAGGCGCCGCGCAAGCTGCGCGTTGACCCAGGGATGGCTCACCAGGAACCCCGTTGGGTCGGCCTTGAGCACTGCTTCGAGGATGGTGTTCTCAGTGCTGGTATACTCTCCGTCCGCCGGCTCTCCCTCTTCGTCAGCACGATAGACGCGCTGCGATTCGGAAGTGCCAAGCAACCGGAAGAGTTCCTCGAAGTTTCGCTCCTCAACCGCCGCCCGGAGCTTTCGCACCTGCTCAAGAGCGTGCGGTTTGATTTCCATCTCGATCGAGTCTTTGCCCGCATGCTCGATGAGCGTGTAGCTGGACTCGAAGGTGAGGGGCCGGGAGATTTCCCTGATCCCAAGCACGACCGGCCCGCGAAACGTTCTTGCGCCGCCCGTTAACCAGCGCAAGATTTTGGGCGCGGCTTTGTACTCAGGCTTGACGGAAGACTGGGGCAGGATGATCTCCGCCTCCAGCCGCTCCGCGCAGTCATCCTCCATCACCTTGAAGCTGCCCTTCGCCTGTGTCTTCTCAAACGCCAGGCGAAACTGGTAGAAACGGTGATCGGGGAGCTTCAGGCGGTTGAAGACCGAGCG
Source organism: Terriglobia bacterium (assembly GCA_035531475.1). Taxonomy (GTDB): domain Bacteria; phylum Acidobacteriota; class Terriglobia; order UBA7540; family UBA7540; genus CALCEB01. The sequence continues at coordinate 21,108 of DATKST010000158.1, read as the reverse complement.
CGCAATCCAGCCCCGGCAATCGTTGGTGCCAAGCTCGCCATCCTCGACCACCATGACGCGGCAGTCGGGAATCTCGATCCGCACCTGGCAGGGTGAGACCAGAATCCCGAAGTAGGTCATGGCGGCTTCCGGCCAATGCTGGAAACGCTCGGCGAGGGCGCGCTCGTAGCCGGCCTCAACGGCGTAATACTTGCCGTTTTTGGCCGACCCGCTCGCCCCGATCAGCGAGTAACGCACCCCGTCCATTTCGAGCTTGGCCAGGGACTGCTCAACCTGGCCCTGCTCGAAGGAGTCAAGCGGCTCCTGCGGGACGTTCGTGAGTAGCGAGAAGTTCATCGAGGCCCATAGCGGCAAGATTGGCGACATCTCCATTTACGGCCAGGAGTCCAACTACACCACGTGGCGCCTGGCCAAGATGAACCTCGCTATTACCGGTTCGGGCGGTTTCCTATACCCGGTTCTCGTACACGCTTCTTCCTAATCCGAAGTAAGAATCGAAAATGTGCTGATAGGTTAAATCACACTTCTGCTGAAAGAACTCAGGGGTATAGACCCGCGGCAGTTGATCGAGGGTCTCTTCGATGCATACACGCACTGCGGCTCTGGTTTGTTGCCGTTTGCGCCAATCCAAAACCAACTTCTCTGTTCCAAGCTTCTCAAGCAATTCCTTGACTACTTTCTTAACCTGCTGCTCATCTTTCTTGGTCAGTATCATGTCAGGCTTGGTGAGCAAGTCAAAGACTGCCAACTCTTCCTCGCTGAGGTTCTCGGTGATACCCCGTCGGTCTTCCTCGTTCAAATCCTTGGTGAAATTCACCAGACGCTTGAAAAACTCCTCGATATTCAAGCTTCCGGCGTTGTACTCCTCGATCATTTTCTGGAATTTGGCCAGGTAATCCATTCGCGTCCGATTGAACTTGATCATTTGTTCGAGCTTGCCGTTGACTGCGCCCCGGAGCCTCTCCGCCTCAATGCGCTTGCGGCCCTGCTCAAACTTGGCCCTCAGCTTTTCAACGTCGAGCTTGCTCAGGTCCAAGGGCTTTTCGGCTTCAATCACGTACCCCTCGGCAGCAATCGACTTATCCAGGACCTGTTCAACGTCTGCCATAACGCTTGAAATGTCCGCCGCCTTATTCTTAGAGCGAATCGTCTCATCGGTCACAGCCAGGAGCACGCACAGAGGCAGAAACTCGTTCACGGCCGGGTCCGGCTTAACTGCTTTTACCATCCTCACAACATCCTCTGTGAGTAGGTGATATTTTCGTTTGGTGTCGTCATTCACCAGAATTGCCGCCACCGCATCATCCAGTAGCTTCACTCGAGCAAAGCCCTGGGCCGCAATAATGCTATTCACATTGATTCCCAAACCCTCACAGAACGCGGTGGCCGCACCGGCGGCCTGCCGAAGCAACGCCACCAACTCCGCCTTGCCTTTCACCGGACGGTCAACGCCGCCGGCACTTGGGGCATAGATGGCCAGCGCCTTTTGCAGATCGCGGAAGACTCCCACATAGTCCACAATAAGCCCGTTCACTTTATCCCCAAACACGCGATTGGCCCTGGCGATGGTCTGCATCAGAGTGTGGTTCCGCATCGGCTTGTCGAGATAAATGGTGGAGCAGGATGGCACGTCAAACCCCGTCATCCACATCGCGCAGACAAAAACAATCCTGAATCGGTCGCTGGAATCCTTAAACTTCGTATCCAGGTCTTCTTTCCCCATCCGTCTTCGATGCGGCGCGATGTCCACTCCCTTCTTTTGCAGATCTTTGATTTCGTTCTGTGACTGCGACACGACCACGGCCATGTCGGTTTCCTTCATGTAACCGATTTTCTTTTCCAGAAGCGGCCGCTCGGTTTCTTCTGCCCGCGGCAGCTTTTTCTGGAGCGCAACGAGGTAACCCTTCCAGTACTTCTGCACTTTGTCGTACATCTTCACGGCGGTGGCCTTGTCAATCGACACCACCATGGCCTTGCCCATCTCGCCGCGACCCATAAAATGGTCCACCAGGTCGGCGGCGATTTTCTCCAGGCGGTCTTCGCGCGTGATCAAGTGGTATTGACGCGCGAATTCTCGTTCCAGCTTCTTCTGTTGGTCCTCGTTGAGGTCGGCGCCTTCAACAACCTCGTAAATGTCTTCGTTCAGGTCTTTATTGGTAAGCTGGAGTTCAGGAATGCGGTTCTCGTAGAACAGCGGGACTGTCGATCCATCCTCGGTAGACTGCTGATAATTGTAAACGCTCACATAGTCGCCGAACACCTGGCGGGTTTTCTCCTCGCCCGCCATCAGCGGGGTTCCCGTGAATCCGATAAATGCGGCGTTGGGGAGCGCGTTCCGCATGTTCAGCGCAAACGTGTCATACTGGCTGCGATGCGCCTCGTCAGTCATCACAATAATGTCTGAGCGGTCGGAGAGCTTCGGGTACGTCTGGTTTTTCTCAGTCCCAAACTTTTGGATAAGTGTAAAAACATAGCGGTGGTCCTCCCGGAGCAGGCGCTGCAAGTCATTCCCGCTCTCTGCGTGCGCTTCCTTTTCGGTAACGGCGCCCACGTTGGCAAAGTTCTTGTAGATTTGCTCGTCCAGGTCCTTGCGGTCGGTCACAATCACGAATGTCCAGTTGCCCGGCAGCTTCCTCAGCACTTTCTGAGCGAAGAAGATCATGGAAATACTTTTGCCGCTGCCTTGCGTATGCCAGAAGACGCCGAGTTTGCCCTGATTTTTTGCAATGGCCTGGAGCGCGCTGATCGCATTATTCACGCCCAGGTACTGATGGTTTTTGGCCACCTTCTTCAGCAGCCCGCCACCCGCTTCTTCAAACAGCGCAAAATTCTCCACCAAGTCGAGCAGTTTTTCCTTGTCGCACGTTCCCCGGATCATCGTTTCGAGCGACACGATTCCCTGTTCGCCCTCGTTGTTGATGCGCTTCCACTCGGCGAAGTGTTCCCATTCGGCCGTCATGCTGCCCAGCCGGCTTTCGCTTCCATTGGAGAGAATGGTGAAGCCGTTGTACCAGAAAATTTGCGAAATCGCGGCGCGGTAGTCGCACAAGTTCTTCTCGAAAGCGGTCTCAATGGCCTTGTGCGAGGCCTTGAGTTCGACAAAGACCAGTGGCAATCCGTTGACGAATCCGACCAAGTCCGCCCGGCGCTCGTACATCTCCCCCACAATCCAAAACTGCGAGGCAAGAAAGAAGTTGTTGTTCGCGGGCGTATCCCAGTCGATCACCCTCACCCTGCAGCTTGTATCTTCACTCTCGTCGTTCTTGAACGTTACCGGCACGCCGTCCTTGAGCAGCCGATAGACTTCGCGATTCGCTGCCGCCGCGCTCATCGTGCTGCGGCCACGCGTGATATCTTCAATGGCTGCATTAATTGCTTCGGAAGGAAGAGTAGGGTTGAGTATTTCGAGGGCCGCACGAAGCCGCTGAACTAGAACGACCTCACCTTTCGACTCGCGGCCCAGCGGGCTTCGGCCGCTGTCGAACTCCCGGAAACAATTCGCCGTCTCCCAGCGCAGCTTGCCAAACAACTCAATGGCGGGCTGCTCGATGAGGCCGTCTTCGGAATAATCGGCGGTTTTCATCTCGGGTGTGTAGGGGAACGGCTTGCCGCCCCCCTCCCTGTCGGGCCGTTGGCCCGGAGGGTAGGCAAGCCCTGCGCCTACTTGCTGGTTAGCTGATGGCTTGCCGTCTCCGCTGATGAAGGCTCGCGGCCGTTCGCGGCCCGCGAGCGATCTTCGAGGGCCTTCCACAACTTGCCGAAAGGGCCGGCGGCAACCTGGCGGCGGAAATACTCGATTTCCTCTTCGGGCGTCAGTCCTTTGATCTCCTGGTAAATCTCAGCCTGTGCCTGGCGCTTGAATTCGATACAGTCAAATCCTTTTTCCGGCTTAGGTCGCTTCATCGAAGCGCACCTCCTGCGGTGAAACTATCGACAGCAGGCCGAAGCCTGTCTGAAGGTTCACTTGATTATAAGCCCGCATCTTGTCGATCCGCACGATGTGTTTGAAATTCCAGGAAACAATGGCATCCGCGCGGGCGACGGTGGCGGCGGCCACGTGGGTAGCGTCATCCGTCCATTGGGGATCGAGAATCCCCGCAGCCAGGTAGGCATTACGTAGATCAATGACGTCGCGCGTCAGACTTACCTGTACCAAAGCACCGGCGGGCAACGATCCTAACAACCCATGCACTCGGGCCGGGGCCTTGGCCAATTCCCGCATCACCACCTCGCTAACCAGTATTTTGACCTTGCCGGCGCGTACCAGCTCAAAGAATCGGACCGATTCGGCCGCAAACTCGGTGTCGAAACACCCGCCAAACACTGAGGTGTCCACATAAACCCGGAGCGCTTTCATGGAGTCCTCACTCAGACGCGTTCCTTCTCAAGGGAGCTTACATCAATTTCGCCCAAGATTAGCTTGGGTAGCAGCAGGTCGCGGGTGCGGCGGAGGTTTGCATTTCGTTGCGTTAAGGTCTCGCATTGGACCAATATGTCCGCAGCGACGCTGTGAAAGTCGGCGACAACATTCGGTACTGGCAATAGGAAGTCCGCCCCCTCAAAATCACCGCCATTTACTGCCGGGTAGGCAGAGCCACGAGCGCGATTTGTAAGATAACCGACAAACTCGTCTGTTGTCAGCGCAAGATAAACGTAGCTGAAGGGGACGTCGTTGGGAGTTATGACGGCGAATCCTGTCGAGACAATCAGGTTAGGTAAAGGATCAAGAACGAGAGTGTATGAACGACGGTTTGGTCGTACCGTGGACCAGATAATATCTCCGTGACGTACGATTCTGCGGGCGCGCCCAGGGGCGTCTCTATAAGCCAAATGTTCCACCTTATCGATTCGTCCTGGAGACACCGAGGAAATGTCGATGTAGTTTACGTGCTCCGGCTGCTCGCCGTTCTTGATGCTTAATGCGTTTACATCGGCTACCGACCCCAACTTAACCATATGCCACCCCTGGGGAATCGGGCCGAGGGGCGACGGCACCATCTTGATCTTCTCATGGCCGGGGAAGCGGAAGTGGACGAACCACTCGCGGTAGAGCGCCTGCGCCATCTCTTCCAGAATCTTGATCCGCCGGGTGTTGTTTTCAATCAGGTCGTCGTAGGCGGAGAGGATGGAGGCGATTTTGCGCTGCGTTCCTATCGGTGGAACCGGCACCTTAAACTGCGAAAGGATGTCTTGGTTGAGATTAGATATGTTAGTCCCGCTACCTCGCGCGGAAAGATTCCTTCTGAATGTCGAGGACCGGAATAAGTACGCGTAAAAACGCGGCAGCGTAAGGTGTGAGGAGATACGCGCCCGGATGGTGAACGCCGAGTGGGTGACGGACTCCTTCATGCCCCTAATGAACAAGCTACGCCCGATCAAGTCGCGGTTACCGTTAGAGCGAACGAAGAGAATATCCCCATCTTGCAACAGACTCTCTTCACGGACTACGCCATGAGGATTGATTTCGTCGAGGTCATCATATGACGCAATACTATAATCTTGAAAATCCTTTACGTTAATTACTTTAATGCCTTTTCCAAAATTATTTTTGTTGTAGTTGACACCGTTACGAAATGCGGCTAAATCACCGAGGGCAGCATAATCCCACTGTTTAACATCGGTCGCGCTCACGGACTCACTCTCCAGTAATTCTCCGCCATTCTCGCCAATGGCCTGTAGGGGGACGGCTTGCCGTCCCCTTTTTGTTCGTTCATCCGGGCTAGCTGGCCCCTTGTTGTGCGTCGCCCTGGGGCTCGCCGTCCACGGGATTGTTATGCCGTTCCGTAGGGGGAGGGCTTGCCCTCCCCTCTGTGTTCGTTCATCGGGCGTGCCGCCCCCTGATCATGATGCCATTCATCGACGAGGCCGGGGCAAGCGAGGCACCCGTCATCGAACAAGGCCGGGGCAAGCCCCGGCCCTACTCGAGTAATTGGGCGACGTTTTCGGCGATTCTGTCTTCGAGCTCTCGCGCTTCGGCGTTTAACGTCTCCAATTCCTCGTTCAACTCTTCCAACCTCTCTTTGAAATCGAAATCATCCGGCGCGCGGTCGGTGACGCCAACATAACGTCCGGGATTCAGGCTCCATCCCTGCGCCTCGATTTCTTTGGCTGTCGCCACCTTGCACAAGCCCGCCACGTCGCGATATTTCCCCTTGGGAAAATGTTTTTTGGTGTCCTCATCGCGCAAGGCGGTCAACGGCTCCTCGCGGTATAGCCTCACGATGTTGGCAATGAACTGGACTTGCTGTTCGGTAAACTCACGGTGGGCTCGGTCAATCTGCGTAAACGTCTGCCGGGCGTCGATGAACAACACCGTATCTCTTGTAGGGCCGGGGCTTGCCCCGGCCTTTTTGTTCGCCGCCGAAGAGGCCGACCCAAGGGTCGGCCCTACCTTGCCTCGGTCCAAAAACCACAACGTACAGGGCAACGTAACCGTATAGAAAAAATTCGACCCAATAGAAATCATCACGTCCACCGCGCCCGATTCGATCAGCTTCTTGCGAATCTCAAGCTCCGTGCCGCGGGCATCAGCGGCGGAATTCGCCATCACGAAACCAGCCCGGCCTTTCGGGTTCAACGCGCTGTAAAAAATCTCGATCCAGAGATAATTGGCGTTATCCGCTTTAGGCATCCCGAAGGGGAAGCGAGGATCGTCCTTGATCTTCTCCTTATCCACCTTGTCCACATTGAAAGGCGGGTTGGCCATCGCGAAATCGAACTTGCCCACGCTTTGGTGGATGTCCTCGTAATAGGTGTTGGCCTGCCGAATGTCGCCGGAAAGGCCATGGACGGCCAGGTTCATTTTGCAGAGGCGGATGGTTTCCTCCACGCGCTCTTGCCCGTAGACCGAGATCTCCGCGTTGGGATTCTTCTTGTGGTTCTCTACAAACCGGGCGCTTTGCACAAACATGCCGCCCGAACCGCACGCCGGGTCGTAAATGCGCCCGTGGTAAGGCTCGATGACTTCGACGATGAGCTTGACCAACGAGGTGGGGGTAAAAAACTCGCCGCCCTTCTGGCCCTCAGTCATGGCGAACTTGCCGAGAAAGTATTCGTAAATCTTCCCGAACGCGTCGCCCTCAATATCCATGGGGATCGAGCTCATGGTCTTGAGCAGCTCTACCAGGGTCGCATTTTCCAGGCGGTTGTAGGTCTTGGGTAGAACGTCCTTCAGGTCTTCGTTGTCAGCCTCGATGGCTTTCATCGCTTCGTTGATGGCCTTGCCGGTATCGTGACCCTCGGGCAAGTTCAGCAAACGCCCAAAGCGCGCGTTAGGCGGGAGGTACATCACGCCGCGCGCTTGATAGTCCGATTTGTTTACAAAGCGCCGCTGCGTGCCCTTGCCCGCCAGATCTTTTTCAGCCTGACTGAATTTGTGGTCGGCGTAACGAAGAAAAATCAGCCCCAAAACCGGGACCGAGTACTCTGAAGACTTCAGCTTGGAATTGGCGCGTAGCTCATCTGCCGCGCTCCACAGGCGCTTCTCGATTTCGTTATGGTTTCCTGGCAATTCTATTCACCTTATTGTTCTGCCGGAGCATACGCTATTGTGAGCAGGTTTTCCAGCGTGGTCTGTCTTTGGATACGGCGAAGCGGCGCATCAAGCATTGAACTCGCTCGCGACGAAACGTGGTGCAATCGCGCCAATTTTCTGAACTGCTAGTGAATTCGATTCGCAAATACCAGAACAGGGCCATTGAGGCGGCGCAGGTGATTGAGGAGCATATCGGCCTCTATACCGCCCCCCGTAGCGCCGACCTTTAGGTCGGCATTTTGTACGTTCTCCCGACGTGCCGACCTAAAAGCTCGTAGCGCGGAGTTGTTTTGTAACTCCGCGGCGGTTGCTCCGGAATACTTGGAAAGGCCGAGAACTTAAAGGACAAGTCCGCGCTGCCTGCAACCGGGCGCTGCCGGAACGGCGGTGGAAAATTTCGGAACGAAGCCTAAGAGTGATTGAAGACAAAGGATCATTGATATTGCCGCATGAAAATGGCCATCCACCCGTCTGCGATATCAGTATAAGCTACTGAAAACAGGCAAGATAAGTGCTTTTCAGGGCCACCTTCGTTGTATCTATAAGATAACACAAGAGATAATTGGATTGCGACCGAACCCGTCGCGGCGAGGCGTTGATGCCGCCGCCCGGCAACGGCACGCCCACTCCGAACGAGCTGAACCAGGTCAGGAGCGGCTGGAGGGTGAGAAACACCACGCACCAGAACATCCACTTCGAGAAGCCGCCGCCCAGCACAAACGTGATCCCTCCGCCCTCGCGCCGCAGGCTGATCCCGCCAAGCACCAGACAGATCACCGCCGCCGCGGGGGCGAGCAGCAAGAGGACGTTGATGATGTCGTTCAGTAGTTGTGGGGTCTGCATTGGTTCCTCAAGACTTGGTGTATCGTCCGGCAGGCAGCCGGAATCAACTCCTGCCGCCTGCCGGGGTTCCTTCCACTCGCCTTGTTTTTCTCTAGGTCACACCTCCTGTTCCGTTGGCAATCCAGAATTCGAGCAGCCGCGTCAGGCCGGAGACGCCCAAGAGCGCCCCGGCTGCAAACAACCACCGCCCGAACCCCCGGCCGGTCAGCCATGCGATAATGGCTCCGACCACCGCCCCGCCGGCGCCGACCGGGGCGATGACGTTGCCGATCCAGTTAACAAAGTTCAGAAACGCGCCCTCGGGTTGCGCGCCCGTCTCACCTTGAACGGCCACGTTAGTCTGGGGTGATCCGCCGAGGTTCTGCGCCCAGGCGTGTGTCCCGCCCATGAGTAGCGCCATCCCGAGAAACGCCAGAGCTCGTTTCGATCTCGCCTCAAGCTTGATTCGCATGCAATTCTCCTTTCCGCCAGGCTGCCCGCCCGAGAATTTAGCGGACGCGCAACCCGGCTGAGTTTGTTGATAAACCCGAAGCGGATTTCTGTCAAAAATCCGTGCAAGGCGAATTGCGAGGGGAGGAGAGGCGGGGGTGGGAGCTGGGTTCGAAAGAACGCGGATCAGAGATTGAGGGCCGTTCCTCTTACCCGTTGGACGGCTTTCTCAAAGTCCGCCCAAATAAGAGGTGGAAGTTCAGAGCCATCGGGCGCACGGTTGAACGCGAAGCGCCTGGCGGCATTCGAAATAGCCTCAAGATCGGCAGGTGAAAGGTCATGGAGGCGTTCGGCCAGGACCGGAATCGCCGCGTCCGAGCCTAAGACCACGTTGTCAAGGTACTTCCGCAACAACCGCTCCCGTGAGGCACGGCTGGGCAGGCCGATTTCAATCTTCTCCGAAAATCGCCCGCCCCTGAGCACTCGTGCGTCGATGCGCTCGGGATGGTTCGTCGTGCCCACCAGAAACACGTTCTGTTCGGCCTGAAGGTTGCTGATTTCAATCATGAATTGCTCGGTTACTTGAATGTCGTGCTGGCCTACATGGCCGGACGAGCGGGGAAGGAGACCATCCATCTCGTCAATGAAGATCAGTGAAGGACTATTCTCCAGGGCGCGGGCGAAGATCTGCGACACCCTATTTTACCGAATCACCCACATGGCCGCCCAGAATATCCGCCGCCGTGAGCGGGTAAAAACTTCGCCGGGTTTGCGTGGCGAGGAGGCGCGCAAGCATAGTTTTGCCGGTTCCGGGCGGTCCCAAAATGAGTAACCCGGTAGGAATCGGCAGATTCATCCGGCGTGCGCCATTGGGATCATCAAGCAGGCGAGCCAGCGTCCGCAAATCGCGTTCGACGTCTTCTTCGAGAACGAGAGCTTCCCATTGAACCGGCTGCACCAGCGGACGGTCTTTGCCGCCCATCTCTTTGAGCGCCCGGTCGAGGTCTCCGCGCCCGATCTTACGCCTTTCACGAGCGGCCAGAGCAGCCGCGCGGTCGGCCAGCGCCTTGAGCTTCGCTGCGCTTGCCCCCGGCGTGCGCCGCGCGAATTCCTGCAAGTCGAACCGCTCGCAGGGCCTGTTGGCGAGCTGAGATTCGAGAATCTTCAGGCGAGCAGCTTCGTCGGGGAGGTCCACGCGGATTTTCAGGTCGAACCGGCCCTCACGAATGAGCGCGGGGTCCAGGCCGTCCAGGAGGTTGGTGGCGGCCATGAGCACGAACCCATCCATCGAGCGATACTGGTCGATGCACTGCATGAGTTGGACCACCGTGCTGTTACTCGACCTGCCCGCACCTCCTGGATCACCCTTTGTTTCCAGCAATCTGCCGAGCCACCCCGAGAGAGTCGAATTCATCCAGGAAAAGAAGCGCAGGCTTTCTTACTGTTGCCTCTCTGAAAAGGTCACGAACATTGCTTTCTGTCATTCCTTGCCACATGCTGACCAACGTCGGCATCGAAACGTAGTGATACCTCAACCGGAACTCTCCCGCCGTTGCTTCAGCGAGGAACGTTTTGCCGCTCCCTTGCGGGCCATAGAGCAGAATCCCGTTGCGGATCATGCCGTATTTCCGGTACTTGCTGGGATTCAGGCGGCTTTCAACCAATTCCCGAATCTGCTGCTTCGCTTCTTCCATTCCACCCACATCCGTGTAGCGCAACTTCCTTGACCCTCCCGCCCGCGGGACCAGGGCCTGCGACCGGTGACCGGCCATTGAGACGATCGCCTCCGGAAACAGAACCCACGCCACGGCGCCGCAAAACGTTGCGAGCCCGGCCAGCCATGGGTAGAATGTCTCTCTTCGCGAGACCCCCAGGCGGTGAAGCATTGGCTCCCAGCGCAGCAACAGGCTCCAGCCTGCAAGTAGACACACAGCAATGCCAAGTTTTACGAGCTTTCTGAGAAACGGTGGCGCTGCCGCAAGCGGTGACTTAAGCGCGCCATAGAGCGCCAGCGCCACTCCGAACATCGCTGGCCAGTTGTAAAACCACGAGGACGGTTCAATCAGGATAAGGACGGTAATCGGGATGAGTACAGCCAGAATGGCAAGCAGGCGGGAGGGCTTTTCGCGGATCGAGCCCCAGGTCCACAGAAGAGATTCCTGCAGCCCAAGCAGGATGTGCGCCAGACTGCGCACAGCCCACTTCAACGCTCGAAAATAGGCCATGAGGATAGCGAGGAAGAAATAGGCCAGCAAGTCCACCTGGGTGGCCTCCTGGCCTGAGTCTAAGGCAAGATTCCGAAGCGCGCCAGTCGTAAGGGGATTTTACTGCTGGGGCGCACCGTTGGAGGAGTTTGCGGCCGGTTCGGCCATCTGGCTCATCTCTCGCTTGAGTTCGAGCAACTGGCGTAACTCCTCAAGGCTCGGGACCGCAGTCGCAGTCGCCGATGATGAGGCAGAGTTTCCCCTGGCTCGCCGTGACGTCGCTGCGCTCCCCTTCTCAAGCACAAGGTAGAACCGCGTATTCCCCGGCACGGTCACCACAATATTTTGGGTCATCGCCATCTCGTTCAACTGGTTCTGTCCGGCCATGCCCATATTGGTTGCCAACTGCTCGCGCAGCAGGGCGCTTGATGAGAAAGGCGCGTTGAAGCCCGACCCGGCGTTCCCCACCGTGTACGCCGCGACCGTCCCAATGCCCGTCAGCGATTCGACCAGGAACCGCAACCCGCGCTTCCTTCCCGTCACGTAGCCCTTGAGGGGCTTGTAATCAAGTCCCATGGCGCCTGCGTCGGCCTTCTGGACGGTGCCGTCTGGCAGCTCGAACCGGTCGAAATGGAGTGCCATATACCCCTCGGCATTCGCGTTCTCAAGCTCGCCCAATGCAAGCGAACCCGCGGGCAGAATGATCTGGCCATCATCCTCGTAGTTGTATTCGACAACCGCCACCACCGGGGCTTTGACCGCGGTGCTGACCGGCGCTTCGAGACGGGCCACCAGGCGAGTCCCGGCGGGCAGCAGGTCGGCAACCGTGTCCGTCTCGATCGCCGGCTGCATTTGTACGCTCCGTGAGGCATGTGCCACGGCGGCGCGCACGAAAACCAATGACGGTTTCTTGAGATCGTCATCTTCGGAAACAACTGCTGCCGCCTTCGGTGTTTCAGCCGTGGGCGGGGGAGGGGCGGGAACATAGCCATGCAGGGCATACTGGCGCTGAAGGGCCGGATCCGAAAAGTCGATGCGGCCCAGAGAGTGCGAACTTCCTGCCGGGACCTTGGGGTTCCCGCGCCCTGGCTCGATGCGGCCGGTGCGGTCGATATCCGCTGCAGTGAGTTGATTTCCGTCAGCGCCTGCTCCGCTCCCAGTCCCCGTTACATTCATCAATGGGGTTACCGAACTCGTTTGAGCGCCGGGCACGGGCTGCCCGGGCGTCACCCGTCGCCCCAAATCCGGCGTCATCTGCCGCAACGCCACTTTCTGCGGTTTTTGGGGGGAAGAAAACACACCCAAAAACATCAGCACCATCCCTACCGCTGCTCCTGCCAGTAGCACCAGCGACTTCGTGCGGTCTTTGCCCATCTCCCGCCGCGCCGGTATCCTGGTTACCGAAGAACTTCGCCGTACTTCGGCCAAGGCCTTCTTGATTCGGTCTAAAGGCGTCTCGGGCTTTTCCGGCTCAGGCTCATCGACGCCCTGCTTGTGATCGAATTCTATGTTATCCAGCGGCTTATTTTCCTCGGCCATCTTCGTCCTCCGGTAATGTGTTTACCCCAAACCCAATCGGCGCGAGCGCAGGCCGGTCCACTGCCCCGGCTTCCGCCATTTGCAGAAACAGCGTCTCGTTCGATTGCTTGTACGGCGGCCGCTCAAACAGCACAACCCCGTCGGCACGCTCTCCAGGACCAACGCGGCGCTTGCTGAGGCGGAAGTCTTCAACCGGCAACTGCTCTGCCGTCGTCCAGCGCGCGCGATGTAACAGCCCATGCCGGGTCTTGCCCCCAAGTTGAATCTGCGGCGGCACCAGCAAGATAGCGTGTCGCGTGGGGTTTACCGCGCTGAAGAGCACGATGACCTGCTGCCCTCCGTCGATCACCTCACTCACTCCATCTTTGACAGGGTTGCCGCCCGCACCGTCTAATCCCGGATGCTCGCCATACAGGATCGGTAAAGGAGCGCGCTCCTGCCGCGCCAGCAACACTTTGAGGCTGCTATTTCGAAGCGGCTGGCTATCTGCCGCAGCGGCTCTGCTCATCGTTCGCAACGCTTCGGCCGATCTGCCGGTTGCCAGGCCTTCGAAGCCCTCCCGCATCAGCAGCCGCCGACGGTCCGATTCTGTCTTCGCAAGCAACGGCAGCAGCACATCCCGCAGATCGGCGGAGATTTCTTCAACGCCAAGAATTTCGAGAGCACTCGCCAGATCGAGCATCTCCGCGATCGAGGGCGGCTTTTCCATGTTCCAGCCGCGCAGTGCGTGTGCGCCCCCGCCGCTCGCTCTCGTATTTTTTAAACACATCCCTCATGCCTTCCTATCACCTGAATATCAACTTGGCAGGACGCTGGATATCCTTCTCAAATAGATGTACATTAAAGGGCCTAGAGTGAAAGAAGCCCAGGCGCCGCCGATCCTCTCGGGCAGTAAACCTGCCGCAGATGCGCCGTAACCCAGCGGCCGATCCAGGTATAAGGCGTGCCCCGACAACCGGAGCTCGGATAGACGGAAGGGCAAGGGTTTCGCGCGGTTCCCGAGCGAGCCGCGCGAATTCTTTTTAAGGAGGGAAAACTCCGTGCTCGCGCGTACCCTTCCTCGTTTGCAGGAACGCATCCAAGAGTTCCTTTCGCGCACCCGTATAGGAATTGATTTCGGCGAACATTTCGGTGGCATTGCTGTGGTTCGTGGCAATGAGATTCTGCACGCGGAAACATTCCTGGATTTCCACGAAGCCACGCTTGAACAGCGCCGTATCTTACGCCGTGGGCGGCGCAGCCGCCATGCGAAAAAGATGCGCATCAACCGGCTGCGCTCCTGGGTGTTACGCCAGAAACTCCCCAACGGCCAACGCCTACCTGATCCCCATGGGGTTATGCGTGATCTGCGCTACATGCCCCAACCCGGCGTTTACAAGCAGAAGGGCGTTGATCCGCGCACCGCGCCATCCTGGATCAAGCTAGCGAAGGACGGCAAAACCGACGCAGAGGGGTTCGTCCGCGCGCTGACGCTCATCTTTCAAAAGCGCGGCTACAAGTGGGATGGCGACGAACTGGAAGGGATGAGCGACGCAAAGCTTAAGGACTTCCTTCAGACGGCTCGCATTCCCAGTGATGACGCTTCGCTGGCAAGTGACATCCGGGAGAATATCGACCGCCGGAGGCAATCTCCGAACGATCCCGCCCGCGGCAGGACCAAGGTCAGCCCGGAGGAACTTGAAGCCTTTTTGCAGCTTGCCTGCGAGCGTGGCAAGCGAGGCCCGCTGCCGCGCCGAGCCGAGCACCGCAGCGTGAAGATAGAGGAGCTTAAGGCCGCGGTGGAAGGATTTACAACCTCACAAGGCATTCCGGCCGGGCAGAAAGAACGCTGGAAAAAGCAACTGTGTGGCCTGCTCAACAAGGTTCTTCGCCCTGCTCGCTTTGAAAACCGTTTGAAAACCGGGTGCGCGTGGTGCGGCAAAGCGACGCCGCGCAAAGCGAAGGTCAGGGAGATCGCTTACCGGGCTGCGGTGCAAAATCTTCGAGCCAGAGACGGTTTCCAACTACGGCCTCTCAATGACGATGAAAAGAAAATTTTCGTCGGCTGGTGGACTGACCGGTCAACAGCGCCTGGAGTAGACGCCATCGTTAAACGCATCGAAAAGCTAAACCGTGAACAAAAAAAGATGGCGCGCCAGTTTCACGACCTCCTCAAAAATGAAAAGCCGAAGGGCCGCACGAGCCTCTGCGTGGACCATCTCAAAATGGCTGCCCAAGGCAAGACGATGAAGGACGCGGGAGTGCACTTGCAAACCATCGCGCCGCGCAAGGCGCCCAATCCTTGCCGCGAGCGACGCGACGAGCGAGTGCTGCACCGGCTTGCGCAAATTCTGTTTAAGCCGGGCGCTCAATGTGAGGCGGCTTGGCGGTACGGTCCCATTCAATACATCAGCCTGGAAATTCCTGAGCCTGATACGGAGCGCACGCCGAAAGGAAAGCTGACTGAGCGCCAGGAAATGACCTTGAAGGAAAGGCTGGCGGAGGAAACGGAAGGCTGCGTTTATAAGGCGCTTGGCGGGTGCGGCGGCGAAATGGATAAAGACCATGTTTTCCCGCGCTCTCTGGGAGGACCGGATGTGCGCTTTAATCTAGCCGCCGCCTGTATGGCTCATAACAAGGAGAAGGGATCGAAGACCCCGTACCAATGGTTCGGTGACAGGAGTGGACAGTGGCAAGCTTTCGAAGCCCGCGTTCAAAAGCTGAAGATTCCCGAGCGTAAGAAGAAAATCCTGCTTAACCAGACAGACGAATACCCCGAAGGCGACCCCACGCCGCTTGCTCGCGTGGGATCGCGTCCGCGGCAATTCGTGGTGGCCCTGCGCAAGATGTTCGAAAAACACGGAGTAGCCCCGCCTCGTCTGGACTATCACTTGGGTGAGCCTCTGGTGCAGCGGATCGCGGGCAGAGAGACAAGCCACTTCCGTCTATCCTGGTGCAGGAAGCCGGACGGCTCGGAAAACTTCCCATATCCCAAAGACCGTTCGTCGCTCGCGAACCATGCTCAGGACGCGGCCATCCTTGCTGCTATTCCGCCTCACACATGGAGGGAGCGGACTCTGTGCCAAAAAGGCGAGCGGCCCAGCCGCAGTGGAGAATGGAAAGAGCGTCCCGGCCTTGCCTATCTTGAACTCGCCCCTGATTGGCCGGCATTTTACGCGGGGCGTGAAAAGCCGTTAATACGAATTCTGGGCAGCTACCCCGTCAACTGGAAAACTAAGTTTGCCGATCTTACGTTCTGGCGCGAGCCGGAGCACGATACACCAAGAGTGAAGCGCTATAAGTTGTTGAGGGACATCCAGCGCAAAGACTTCAAGAACATCGTTTCTGATTCTGTCGGGAAGATGGTTGAAGACATTGCCGCCGAAATTGAGCTTGGTGAAAAGGATACGGCCGTCACCGCCTTGGCGCGGCGGCTCGCTGAACCGGCCGTCAAACAAGCGATGTTGGAGTGGGACTCAAACCCCAAGAACGATGTCCAGAAACGCGACAAACAGATGAAGAAGGTATGGGGGGCCGAGACTGAGCGTGAAATACCCCGTGCTATGGAAGAGCTGGAGCGGAGGTATCCCAGCTTGAGACGCCTTCAGGTTTCGAGCCAAAAGGGCGGTACGCTGGCGCGGGTCGAGCCTGAGGATGGCCCGCTCCGCAAAGTTCAAATCAAGCCTGCCTCGGAAGGGGTGGTGGTCTGGCAGCAGCCCAGGAAGAAAGGAAAGCCGAAAGTGAACATCTCGATTCTGCGTCCGAAGCCACTACAGAAGTTCGGTCTTCCCAGAGTTGATCCGCCCATTCCTCCCGGCGTAACAATACTTGGCCAGCTTCAGCGCCACCAAATCATCTGGCTGGGTCAGGACTTGGAGCGCCTGGCAGGATTTTATCGGGTTGCGAAATGCCAGAAAACTGGCGTCACCGTCCAACCAGAAGAGGCGGTGCCAGCGGAAATTGCCCGGCGGGTGAACCTGAGACTCGACAGCAAGTCGGCTGACGAAGCGGAGGGCGATGAAAAGGCAACATGGACCTTAGGTAAACGGGCCCTCACCGAATACTTCGAGGAGAAGAGGCGTCCCAGTGTCCGCTGAGCCTGAACCCATTCCGCAGTCTGAGAGCGAAGAGCAAGCGCCATCAAGCGCTAGCGCGTCGGACGCGCCGCTGGCGGAAAATCACCGCGTCCAATTAGCCGCGTATGCCATGCTCGCGGAGCGCCAACTCCGCAAGCCTTGCCCCGCGGCTTTTGCGGTCTTCGCGGATCGGGGAGAGATCGAGGAAATCGCGGTAGATGACGAATTGCGCGGGCGCGTCACCGCCGCCTTAATCGAGATGCGACATATGCTGGAGGAACAGGACTTTCCACAACCCACTCCGGTGCGGGCTCGCTGCGCCCACTGTGAGTTCCGAAACTTCTGCGGGGATGTCTTTTGATGCCCCTGATACACGATTTCGCAAACCTCCCCCTGTTTTGCGCAGAAATGCGGCCTGCGAAAAAACTAGAGGGTCAAGCCTTCTATCGTGTTAAAAACAATGGGGTTCGGCGCGGATTATAAAGCCCGCGCCGAACAAAACCTAGAGTGAAAGTGCAGTACATTTCTGATTATGGGACCGGCGCACGCATTATAAAGCCCGCGCCGAACAAAACCTAGAGTGAAAGGACAACGTTCTGAGCGCGCTTGATGCCCGAATCATATTATAAAGCCCGCGCCGAACAAAACCTAGAGTGAAAGATAGGTGTTGGGGCCATTGACGTTGAAATCGATGCGATTATAAAGCCCGCGCCGAACAAAACCTAGAGTGAAAGGTTGTGATAGCGCCGGAACGCCCAACGTAGAAATCGATTATAAAGCCCGCGCCGAACAAAACCTAGAGTGAAAGATCCTTCCTGCCTGGGAGTAGAAATGGGGGACGGGCATTATAAAGCCCGCGCCGAACAAAACCTAGAGTGAAAGCTCGGTAAGCTGGCTGCTTGATCGCGAACTGATTCGATTATAAAGCCCGCGCCGAACAAAACCTAGAGTGAAAGTTGCTTCGGGCGATTTTCAGCCGGGCGCGAGAAGCATTAATTGGGGTTGTCGAAGCGGGGCGTGACGAGCATTATGGTGGGATAGTGGAGTCGAGGGCAAACGAAAGCCCGGAGCATGCGATTCTTGCGCAGGAGCGCCTGGAACAGATTTTGCGAGCGGGCCGCGGTCTTCCCAAACGGCAGACCGAAGTCTGGATCATGAGGGACGTGTATGAATGGACCTCGGAGGAAGTTTCAACCGCTCTCGCCCTCAGCCCGGCAAACCAGCGGATTTTGCTGCACCGCGCGCGGCAAAAGTTGAGAGCGGAGTTGCAGCGGTACTTCGGCGAGACGCTGCCCGCCCGGTCTGGTGGCACTCAATCTCATGACTTGCAAAAATCTTGAAGGCCTGATTACGGAGTATCTCGAAGAAGCCCTCTCGCCGCCTGCCCGGGCGGATTTTGAGGCGCACTTGGCGGCGTGTCCAGATTGCCGGAAACGCCTTGATGAGACGCGCGCCTTGATTGCGGCTTCGCATGACCTTGGCAGGAAGATAAATCAAGAGTGGCGCACGCACACTGCCGGAGAGAGTCCCGAACAATTCCTGGAAACATTACAGGCCAGAGCCCTTGGAGAACCACCTACCGCTAAGAAGCGATATCAGAAGCTGGCCCCTGCCGCTGCCGCAGTGGTGGTTATTGCAATTGCCGCCGGCGTCTGGTTCCATGTGCAAAGCGCCAGAAGGGCCGCACAGCCCCAAAATCTTACCATCGACCTCAGCCATTGGTTGGTTCTGCGCGGTGGCGAGCAACCCGTGCAGGCGCCCGTTGAACTGAAGCGCGCTCGACTGAATCTGAAAATCCTTCTGCCCATCGGCTCGAATCCCCACGAATATCAGGTGGCCATTTCGAACGGCAGCAGAGTGCTGGTGCAGGCAGCGGGCCCGGGAAAGCTCAAGAATGGAATCACGACAGTGCGGGTGCACATGGATTGCAGCAAGCTCCATCCAGGCAAATACACCCTGGCCATACGGCGCAACAACGAAAGCTGGGAGGAATACCCAGCGATCATCCGGTGACGGCTTTACATGGCCCAGGCGGCTCCACTTGCCCGTTTGATCTGAATGGCCCCTCTCTCCTCCCAGCGATTTATAACTCATTGTTCCTTCTGCTCACCGGGTGCGACTGCCTTGAACCAAGGCTCACCGAAGCGGGGAGGTCTCGACTCAATGTGAAGGTATCGTGTCTAATCGCACGGAAGCCCAAGGCTCCCACATTCCTGCGTCTCCGCTAACCATCCTGTAATCAATCCATTAATCGTCCTGCACCCCATTCCCAGGAAAAGGTTGCGCCACCGAAACTTCACTATATATACGCAGCCAAAGGCGCGCCTCACGGGGTGTTTCCAGTTGGCATCGCTGTCCTCTCAAACGGCCTATTTCAGAAATTTGACAGCAAATCCTTTCCTGCAGACCATTGAGTCTGTAGAGATCGGCAAGTTTCGCGATTTAAGGTTATGAGGTCGTACGCCCTGGAAGTGCCCACGCAACACGGGATAATCACAAAGTTTAAGGTATTTGGATGCGTACTCAGAATGTTGTCCAAATTGCATCCCAGCGGAGCTTGACGTTGAGTCGGGGGATCTGACCACAGTCATGGACCGAAATCAATCCCTTACCGCTTTGAACTTTTCCCGCTTAACTTGCTTCACAGAGTGGAGCTAGAAAAAAGCTCATGTGCGTTTTGAACCTAGCCGGAGAGCAGCTTTGAGTGGTGATGTTTACCCGCGATTAGGGGAACAGACGAGACCGGCAGTCTCCGGTCTATCAGGTGCCGGTCCCCAAGGACTTGAAAACTCGACCGAGTTCGAGCCGGTGGTTGATAGCGAGGAAGCGGCTAAGTTCCTTAACATCAACCCGAAGACGCTGCAAAAGATGGCACGCACAGGTGATGTCCCGGCCTACCGCATTGGGAAGCTCTGGAAGTTTCGCATCTCTGATCTGGACGGATGGCTCCGTTCCAGGGTAATCTCGAACTGCCACTCGTGCCGCGAAAACGAAAGGAGATGACCTTTGTTTACGCGGACACGATACCAATTCGGAAGTTTACGGAAAAAGAAGAGAGCCAAGGGGCCAGACGCATGGGAGTTTCGGCATTACGAGAGCGTCGGCGGAACACGACATCGCATACATATGACTGTTGGGACCGTCGGGTAGTATCGGAACGAAGCTGCTGCGCGCCAGGCCGTTGCTGCCCTTCTTCTAAAACTCAACTCGGAGGCTCCACAAGCCGGGCCTGTGACGTTTGCTGCGCTGGTGGACAGATACGTCGAAGGGGAGTTGCCTGAGCGCTTCTCGACGCGAATCTCCTACCTATCGTTGGTGAACACCCACATCCGGCCCAAGTGGGCCGATTTTCCCTTGGACAAGGTCAAACCGATGGCGGTTGAAGAGTGGTTACGGCAGTTGCCATTGGCGCCGAAGTCCAAGGCCAACACACGCAGCATCATGCACCTGATTTTTAAGTGCGCCGAGCGGTGGGAACTGATCGAGATGGGCAAAAACCCCATCGCCCTGGTTCGCGTGAAAGACTGTACAAAGCGCCTCACAAGGCCCCGGGTGTTGACGGTGACCGAGTTCGGCGGTCTCCTCCCGCACCTCAAGGAGCCGTATCGAACCATGGTCATCGTTGCGCAATGTCTCGGTCTGCGAGTTAGCGAGATCTTGGCATTGAAGTGGGGCGACTTTGATTTCCAAAATCTAACCCTCCTGGTGCAACGCAGCATTGTTCACGGTCGAATCGGTGCCGTGAAGACGGAATACTCGCGTGACTTCGTTCCGCTCGACCCGGGTTTGGCGTTCATTCTCCACAAGTGGCGAGAGCGAGATCTGCTCCAAGGGGAAGCAGACTGGTTGTTCGCGAACCCGCGGACAGGCAGGCCTTACCATCAAGAGGAGATCCAGAAAAAGCCACTCAGGAGAGCAGCGATCGCCGCTGGTATTGGGCCAGAGATAGGCTGGCACACGTTCCGGCACACCTATCGTTCGTGGCTCGACGCCACGGGTGCTCCGCTCAAAGTGCAACAGGAGCTCATGCGCCACGCGAGCATCACGACCACGATGAATATCTACGGCAGAGCAATGCCAGCGATCAAGCGAGAAGCGAACAGCAAAGTTGTCAGCTTGGTGTTGAAACAAGAAAAAAGGGAGCCGATTAGAACGGCTCCCCAAGCAGTTTCTTCTTAATGGGGGTTTTTGGGGGTTCGTGAGATTCCCCAAAATCCCGGTAACCTTATGATTCCATTGGTTGCGGGGGCTGGATTTGAACCAGCGACCTTTGGGTTATGAGCCCAACGAGCTACCTGACTGCTCCACCCCGCACTGCTATTATACGGGCACTGGCCTTGAAAGGCAAACAATCGTATCGCGCAGCAGCGATTCCGCATCCATTAAGGGAAGTGCTGAAAAGTGGTTGTGGTGGCGTGCATTCGGCGCCGGGGCCAGATTCGCATGGGATTATTCGCGTCGCCAGGAGCTGCGGGGGTGGTGCTGAGGGAGGAAGAGTCCGCAA
>DATKST010000157.1:0-17582 GCA_035531475.1 Terriglobia bacterium | reverse complement strand
CCGCGTGGCGAGTCCTGGTCATGCAGAGCGTACGGGTCATCGAACGCGGGTGAGGGTCTCGAGGAGAAGCCAGACTCCCTACTTTTGACGACAGCGGGGTCGAAAACCCGGACGAGGACCGAAAATTAGACCTCCTGAGCGATTTTCAAAAAGCTGGTGAGAAATGCGGGCTAACCTCAAGGGTGCGCAAGCTCCGGAAATAATTGGGCATTCCGGGATTGGAGTAGGAGCCAGAAACCAGGCGGCAGAGGCGTGGCGCCGGCACCTTTTGACGCGGCAAGGATGCGTCTGTTCGGCAGTGTAGGGCGTTCAGCCCGATGACAGATCGACTTCCCGGTTGATGATCGAGACCGCCCGTGCCGCCGAGCTTCCGGCGCGCTGGCAAACATGCCGCGCGACATCCGCCGTCAGACCTTTTGGGACACGCGTACACCCCCTTCGGCTCGCACAGACCCATTAACAGGTTCTCACCCGGTGGGCCGCATGTCACTGGAAGTACCGCCCGCCGCAGGGACGTAGCACTTCAGCGTGTAATCCATCACCATGCGATCGGCATTGAATCGCCAGCCGAGGGTGCGGATGGTGCGCTTCATGCGTTTGATCCAGCCTCGCGGCAAGCCATCGTGGTCGCGTTGATAATAGAGGGGGATCACTTCTTCGCGAAGAACGCGGCGCAGGTTCTCTCCATCCCGTGCATCGTGAACCTCCAAGTTGGAATGGGTTCTGCCGGTTCCGATGGCAAAGCCGTTCAGCCCGTCGTATGCTTCCGCCCACCAGCCATCCAGGATTGAGAGATTCAGGCCGCCGTTCAACACCACCTTTTGACCGCTGGTGCCGGACGCCTCGAAGGGCCGCCGCGGATTATTCAACCAAACATCGACGCCCTGCACCAGGTGGCGCCCCACGTTGATGTCATAGTCTTCCACGAAGACGAACTTATCGGCAAACTGCGGGTCGCGCATCATTTCGGCGATCTGTTGCAAAATCCGTTTGCCGGGTTCGTCGCGCGGGTGGGCCTTCCCGGCGAAAACAAACTGCACGGGACGCTTCGGATCATTGACCATCGACGCCAATTGTTCGAGATCCGACAGAATCAGATTGGCTCTCTTGTAGGTGGCAAAGCGCCGGGCAAATCCAATGGTCAGGGCATCGGGACTGAGCAAACGGCTGAGCCTTTGCAGAGTTTTCGCCGGCTCGCCACGGCGCTCGGCTTGTTTCACGGCGCGGGAGCGGACAAATTCCAGCAGGCGGGATTTCAAGCTGAGGTGCGTTTCCCAGAGTTCACCGTCATCCACGCCTTCAATTCCTTCCCATATGCGGGCTTCACTGCTGTGCTCGTGCCAGCCCGTTCCCAGGTGCCGGTCATAAAGGCGGAACATTTGCGGCGCCAGCCAGGAGGGAACGTGGACGCCATTGGTGATGTGGCCGATGGGGACCGCGTCCTCCGGCTTGCCGGGATAAAGCTGGGTCCACATGGCGCGGGACACCTCGCCGTGCAGGGCCGAAACGGCATTGGCGTGGCGCGAGAGTCTCAAGCCCAGCACGGTCATACAAAACTCTTCATGCGGGTTATCAGCATCCTCGCGGCCCAGCGCCATCAGCCTTTCTTCGGATAGTCCCAGGCGCTCGCGCAGAGGCCCAAGATGCTCCTCAATCAACCCAGCGCCGAAGCGGTCATGACCCGCCGGCACCGGAGTGTGGGTGGTGAAGACTACCTCCCGGGAAACCCGGGGCAGGGCCTCGTCAAAGCTCAGGCCCTCATCGTGCATCCTGCTGCTGATTGCCTCCAGCACGGCGAATCCGCTGTGTCCCTCATTCAGATGAAGGACGCTGGGGGTGATTCCCATGGCTCTCAAAGCGCGGAAACCGCCAATGCCCAGCAGCAATTCCTGGCGGATGCGGATGCGCCCGTCTCCGCCATACAACCGCGAGGTCAGTTCGCGGTCCTCGGGATCGTTCCCTTCCACGTTCGAGTCGAGCAGCAGCAAGTCGCAACGTCCCACTTTCAGGCGCCAGACTTTGGCGCGGACGGAGCCGCTGCGGGTTTCGATTTCCACCATCACCGGCTCGCCGTTCGTTCCGATGGCGGGTTCCATCGGCAACTGGTTGACATCCGTTTGCAGGTATTCTTCCTGCTGCCAACCGTTCTGGTCCAGGCGCTGGCGGAAATATCCCTGGCCATAAAACAAGCCAACCCCGGTCAGCGGAATCCCCAGGTCCGAGGCGCTCTTGATGTGGTCGCCGGCCAGGACACCCAAGCCGCCTGAATAGACCGGAATGGACTCGTGCAGCCCGATTTCAGCGGAGAAATACGCCACCGGTCGGGGCCGCAGAACGCCGGCATATCTTGTTCCCCAGGTCCGGTCCGCTTCCAGATACTCCCGCTGGCGGCGGTAGGCGTAGTTAATCCGGCTGTGCAGCATCAGCTCCCCGGCCCGGCGCTCAATCTGGGCCAGGGGCATCTCGCCCAACAGCGCGATGGGATTGTGATTGAGTTGGCTCCAGCGCACCGGATCGAGGTCCAGAAACAAGCCGGTGGAGTCGTGGTCCCAAGTCCACCAGAGGTTGCGGGCGAGTGACCAGAGCCGCTCATGGACAGGCGCAATGAAGCGGTCAAGAGTACGAGCCTCGCTCACCAGGGGTGCCACTTGAGCCGCGGTTTCCATTAGAATTCGAATCTCATCTTCCTGGAAAATGCGGGCCTCCACCGTTTGAACCACCAGAACGCCTTGCAGCACGCCGCGATCGATCAGTGGAACTCCGAGGAACGTTTGGTAAGCATCCTCACCGGCTTCTCTAAAGTACTTGAAGCGCGGATGGTTTTTGACCTGTTCCACGGCTACCGGACGCACTTGCTCGGCGACCAGGCCGGCCAGACCTTCGTGCAGTCCCATGCGCAGAGTGCCAATGCATTGCGGACGAAGTCCGAGCGTCGCGGCCAAGACGAGATTGGCCCGGTCCGGCTCCAGCAGGTAGGCTGAACAAACGTCGGCTTTGAAGCGCTTGGCAATTAAGGCCACCACGTTCATCAGGGTCTCGGCCGGCTTGCCACCTGCCTTCGCCAGATTGCTGACTTCCTCCAGAGTCAGCACGTAGCCACCATTCTGCGCTTGCTCGATTTGATCCACGGCCTGAATGCTCCCGTCGCTTTGGTCCATTTCAGTTATTGTAACCTCGTTCGCGCCCGCCGCCTTGGGATAACAGAGGGTTGACTGCGCGGCCAGACTACGTGATATGGAGAACGTGAAGCAAAAAAGTCAAGTTCCCGGTGATAATGCACTCTGTTAAGGCAGCGCCTTCCTCCATACCGGCAGGACTTGGATTCCCGCCCTCGCGGGAATGACGGCGCGCCGCAGGAATGACGGCGTGCAGAAGCGGCGCATTACCCCCGCAACTGTCTACCAAATCAGCTTGAGCCCAAACTGAATCTGCCGGGTGGTGGTGGAAGTGCTGGTGATGACTCCGGCCGCCGGGGATGGAATGCCGGCAGGCGATGTGAACGCGATCAGGTTTGGTGTATTGAAATTGGCATGGTTCAAAATATTGAAGAATTCGGCGCGGAATTGGACGTCTAACTTCTCCGAAAGTTTCGAGTCCTTGAGTAAAGAGAAATCAAGCGTTGCCAGTCCCGGACCCATGTAGGTGTCCCTTCCGAGATTACCGTATGTTCCGTTGGGGGGAACCATGAAAGCGTTCGGATTGAAATACTCGTTGGGACGGCCGACAATCACCGGGCCGGTAAAGGCTGGATTGAGGGAAGGACGATCGGGGTTACGCGTGTCTCCATTGTTGGAGGGATTGAAGCTGAGTTGCGGTGTGAATGGGAAACCGGACTGCAAGGTCAGGATGGTATTGAGGCTCCAGCCGCTGACCAGGGTATTGCTTGCGCCACTCAACCCGCTCAAGAAGTTCTCTCCGTGTCCGAACGGCAGCTCATAACTTCCGTTAACGGCAGCGGCATTGCGAACGTCGAAAGTGGATAAGCCCCAGTCCATGCCCAGGTTTCCCGGGTCCATGACGAGGCCGGGCGCATTGGACGCGGCGCTGCCATTTAAGGTGTCGCCGTTATCCAGGCTTTTAGACCACGTATAAGAGCCTTGCAAGGCCAGGCCCTTGCTGAAACGCCGGTTCAATTCGGCCTCGAAAGCGTTGTAAGAGCTGTTGCCCTCGGAGAACCAACTCCAGGTGTTGGCAAGCGCCGGATTCGCCAGGGGAGCACCTTTGGGGTAGAAGAGGGTCCCGGAGGGCAGGGCAGCGGGACACGGCGCCGCCGGGCAAATCGACGGGAATGGCTCATTGGCGTCGATGCTCACGATTTCGTGATAGCCGTGGGAACCGGCGTAACCGGCGCTGAAAACCGTGTTGGGCGAGAGTTGCTGCTGAATCTTAAAAGTGTAGGTCACTATGGTGGGCGTTTCGAGGTTGGGCTGAACCCCGGCGGGCGCCACCTTCGCTCCCGCTGGCAAAGGAGAGCCGGGAGTGATCAGGAGCTGCGACACCGGGATATCCTTGATGCTGAACGTGGTGTTGAACGGAGCGTTCTGGTCCAGGCGGTAACCCAGGGCGTCTTGGAGATCGGCGTAAAGTCCGAAGCCGGCGCGAATCACGGTGTTCGGATGGCCGGCCGAACTCCAAGCCAAACCGATTCGCGGTTCGGGCAGGAATTTGGCGTGGTTCGCGGTGAAAGCGGAATTCCCAACCTGTGGCTGGGTTTGAATGATTCCATCCTTAAAGATGTAGTTTGCCGCCCGCCCATCGGCTTCGTTCCAGCCGTTGGTGAACTCGTCGCGGAAGCCAAAGGATAGCGTCAAGTTGCGTTTCAGCTTCATAGCGTTCTGGACAAAGAGCGCGCCTTCGAGCGAGCGCCAGCCGAGCGGGGTGGCCGTAGGAACGGCCAGGAAATTGGTGACATTGCCCTCCAGGAAGCTGGTCAGGCTTGAAAATGTGGCTTGCCCATTTTGGGTGAGGGCCAGATTCTCATTCGAACGGATTTGCTGGAACCACACCCCCGCATCGATCTGGCTGACCCCGCGCGTGATGGAGACCTGATCTTCGTAGGTAAAGAGATTCCGGGCAATCCGGAGATTGCTGCCGATATTGCTGCCCGCCAGGCTGATCTGGCTTGCGGAATTGGGTGACGCGCTGCCGCCGATCACCAAAGCGCCCATCGGACGTCCGGCGATAAACCCCGGAACGTTTACGGAGGGCTCACCCGTGTAGAAATAGGAGCCTCGGGAATAGCCGACCAAGGCCGTGTTCACCACCGTGGGTGAAAAGATGTGGGTTTCGCGCAGGCTCAGGACTTGTTCCCGAAGGTTTTCGAGGTCCAGACTCAAGGGGTTGATCGTGGGCGTAACGTCGGCGCTGTCATCGATGGTGTAGGCGCCGCTCAATGAATCTTTTTCTGAGAAGATGTGATCGATACGCGTGGTGCCGAAGTCCTCGCGGATGATTTGCAAGGGGTGGCTGAAGGCTTCGGCAATGCCCCCGCCCAGCTCCGGTCCATTCTGCACCGGCCAGAGCGATAACAGCGGCGAGACTCCGGGTGCAACCCCCACATTCACCAGGTTTCCATTGGCGCCGGGTAACAGGCCGTTCCGGGCGTTATGATCGGGCACCAGCGTCACGTCGCTCAATCCCAATCGTTGGCGGAAGCCTTCGTAATTGCCAAAAATGAAAGTTTTGTCTGTTTGGATGGGTCCGCCCAGGGATCCGCCAAACTGGTTTCGCTCAAAAGGCGGAATGGATCCGTGGTCAAAAAAATTACGAGCGTCAAGGGAGCTGTTCCGTAAAAATTCATAGGCGGTGCCGTGGAACTGATTGCTTCCGCCTTGCGTGACGATGGCGACCTGGGCTCCGGGACGCTTGCCATATTCGGCGGGGTAGGTGTCCGCCAACACATTGAATTCCCGGACGGCGTCAACGCCCAGCAGCAGGCCGCTGGTGCCTCCGGGCTGCATGTCAATCTCCGCCGCGCCGGTGTACTCCACGCCATTCAGCAAAAACAGATTTTCCTGGGGCCGGTGGCCGGAGACGGCGAACATGTTCCCCACGGCTGAATTGGAGACGCCCACGCCTCCAGTCCTCTCCCAAGTGTAATTGACGATGCCAGGGTCCAGGGTCAGAAGCTCATCGTAACTGCGGCCATTCAACGGCAGGTCCTTCACCTGGCGTTCACCCACCAAGCCGGAAATTTCGTTGGTCGTGGCGCTGACTTCCGGCGGTTCACCCCTCACCGTGACCTGTTGCCGGACTTCTCCCAGTTCCAGGGTCAAATTGACCACCGCCTCCTGACCCACTGCCAGGGTGACGCCTTGGTGGATTTCCGAGCGGAAGCCGCTCTTCTGGGCGGTCAGATCATACTTGCCAACCGGCAATGATGCCAGATCGTATTGGCCTTCGGAGCCGGTCACCGTCTTGCGGATTAATCCTGTGTCAGCATTCTTGGCCGTGACCGTGACTCCCGGCAAGGCCGCCCCCGACGGATCTTGGGCTGTGCCGGAAATGGACGCGAACACTTGGGCGCGAGCCAGCCGCAATGATCCTGCAAACCCCACCACCAACCAAAGTCCACAAGTGATGAAACGCCTTGTATCCCATGACATCGATCGATTCCTCTTCGTGTTATGACTTCGTGAACTCAATTCGGCGAGGTCTTAGCCCCAAGGCTGTTCACTAAAGGTCCGTTCGAGAATAATGCACACAGTTGAACCAGAGCCCCTCACCCCAACCCTCTCCCCGCTGGCGGGGAGAGGGTTGGGGTGAGGGGTCGGGCGACGCCTCTGAGATCATGATCATGAAACTCGCCTTAACTGAACAGTATTGGGGTTAGCCGGACCTGGCTCACAGAAACGCCGCAGTCATGGATTTGCTTGCACGCCTCCGGCTTTTCATCGCTCCCGGGGTCCAGCAAGCCCGGGCGTCAAATAAGCCGGAATTACCATTTATAACGCGATGATACGATTTGAGTCAAGTTAGCATGACAACTTGATATGATTATATCCACTTTAATCGCCGCTGAACCCGGCCTTTGACAAGCCGCGAAGTCGCGCTGCTGGCCGGCGATAACGATAAAAATAATGAGTCATCACGGCGGGCTTTAATCCTTGACAAGCTGTCTTCCTTACTATAGCTTTTGGGCATTCTAGTAGTGTTGGGGATCGGGTCTAAGAGCAACTTTCTGGTTATGAGGTGAGCAAAATGAGGGCAGGCTGGCGCGTGTGGACTACTATTCTTGTTTTCCATTTCTTCATAACGATGGGATTTGTGACGGCGGGATTTGGCCAGACCTCCGGGGTGGTTCGTGGCACTGTTCACGATTAAGCCCAATCTGACATTGAACTACGGATTACGCTGGGAGCTGGATACGCCGCTGGCTGACATCTCTCACCACGTCCAGACCTTCCGGCCCGGCCAGAATGACACCATCTATCCTTGTCAGCTTTCGCCCGCCAGCGAGCAGTCCCTGGGCTTTTCCTCCACTGCCTGCGGTCCGGGCACAGCGGGCGCATCGATATTCCCCGCGGGCCTGGTGATTCCGGGTGACAAAGGCATCCCCGCGGGCCTTACCCAGACTTATTACAAGTCTTTTGCGCCGCGCATTGGATTGGCCTTCAGCCCGAACTGGAATGATGGGGTTCTCTCCAAAATCACCGGCGGCCCTGGAAAAACCAGCGTGCGCATGGGTTGGGGCATCTTTTACAATCCGATTGAGCAACTGGTGCTGGAGCAGTTCAGCGCTGAGCCGCCCTTCGGGGGCAGCTCCGTGCTTTCCAACACGCTATTCAACACGCCCTTTGAAGGCCAAAACGGCTCCATCAGCCCCAATCCCTTTGGAGGCATCAGGAATCCAATTCCGGGCCAACCGGTGGATTGGTCGGTGTTCCGTCCCATCGTGCTCTACGGGCAATTCCAACCGGACATGCGCACCCAATATATGGACCAATACAACTTCACCATTGAGCGCCAGCTCTCAACCTCCACGGTCCTAACGCTAGGTTACGTCGGAACCCAGGGCCATCGCTTGCTGGCCACGCATGACCTCAATTTTGGGAATGCGCAAACCTGCCTGGATTTGCAGAACATCTCAAACTACTACGCCAACTCCAACCCCACTCTGTCTTCCAACCTGGCCTGCGGGTCTTTTTTTGCGGATAGCTCGTTTTCCGTTCCGGCGGGAGCCATCCCTGCGGGTATGACCTTGCACCTGCCTTACGGTTCCGTCTCCCAAGTCACCGGACCCAATAATCCGGCGATCACCCTGGTGGGCCTGCGGCGGTATTCATCTCCTGCCTGCCAGCCCACCACCGGCGTGGGCTGCCCGCCCGACGGCGTTCCGGTGTTCGGCAGCATCTTCGCGCAGGATACCATCGCCAATTCCAATTACAATTCGGCGCAGGTCTCGGTGGAGAGGAAGTTTGCAAAAGGACTGCAATTTCTTGGCGCTTACACCTTCAGCCGCTGCTTTGATGAGGCTTCGAGCTTTGAAAACATCTTGAACCCCCTGAACTTCCAGAGCAGCTATGCGCCTTGCCTTTTCAATGGCGACAATCGGTTTGTGTTGAGCTATTACTGGGAGCTTCCGGTTCCAAAGTACAGCGGCTTTGCCGGGAAACTTCTGGATGGGTGGGCGATGTCAGGCATCACGACTTTGCAGAGCGGCTTCCCCATCCGCATCACCTCATCTTCGGATATCGAGCTGATGAACAGCGCCGACTTCGAGTATCCGGGTGAGCCGAACTTTACTGGGACGCTCCAAACCATGAATCCTCGCAACGGGACCCACTACTTCTTCAACACCGCGGCCTTCACACAGCCGGCCCTCGGAACCATTGGCAACTCGCCCCGGTCGGTCTGCTGCGGGCCCGGCATCAACAATTTCGACATGGCCTTTTTGAAGAGCACTCAGCTTACCGAAGCGGCCCGGATGGAATTCCGCGCGGAGTTTTATAACCTTTTCAATCAGGCTCAATTCCTGCAGCCCGACGGAAACATCACGGACAGCACCTTCGGCCAGGTTCTGGGCGTGAGGGACCCACGGCTCATCCAGTTCGCGCTGAAGTTGATCTTCTAAACCGGTGGCCCGCGCTCACCGTCACTAAACTCAAGCGTGAACTGGAAGTCTGGGAACGAACTTACAACACCGTCCGTTCCCATCAGGCTCTGGGCTATCTCACTCCTGACGAGCTTCTCGCCCAGGCCCTATCTCAATGCAAACGAACTTGAGTGTCACAGATCTGCTGGACGAGTACACGAACTTGACGTAACGACATTATGTAGCTACACTGTTTTTGTGCGATATGAATGGGACGAAGCCAAACGGCGATCTAACATTCAGAAACACGGAATCGACTTCATTGGCATCGATGGGGTGTTTGCCGGCGAAACGGTCACTATCCTGGACGACCGGTTTGATTACGGCGAGGCGCGGTTCGTGACCTTGGGCTTGCTGAGCGGCCGCGTGGTCGTCATCGCGCATACGGAGAGCGATGAAGTCATTCGAATCCTTTCCGTTCGAAAGGCAACGAAACATGAAGAAATCGGCTACTTCAAGGAAATCGCGGACTGACTGGAGGCGAGTGGACGCGCTGAAGGACGCGACAATCGACTTTTCTGATACGCCGGAATTGACACCGCAGATGTTCGCCCGGGCGGTCGTGCGGCGCGGCCTGAAGCCTGTGCCCCAGAAACAGCAACTGACGATACGGGTCGATAGCGATGTGCTCAAATGGTATAAGAAACAGGGGCCCGGTTATCAAACCCGCATCAATGCACTGCTGCGTGCCTACATGCAGGAATGTGCGAGGAAGAGCGCCTAGTACCCGTCTGACGGCGTGCAGATACCTAACCACTTTGAAGGTCTGCCGTGGCCAATATTGGTACAAGTCAAGAATTACACCGGTCAGACCGGTCCGCTCCGAGCTTGACTTCCGGTTGGTTGGCTGGCTTCTGATGCCGGACCACTTTCACCTGTTGATCTGGCCCGAGGCGAGCCGTCATCGCTGCTTGCCGCGGATGGCCTGGGCTCTTGCTTCCAGCTCCGCCGCTTCGTCCGTGCGGCCGGTCTCTCGCATCAGGCCGGCGTAGTTCTCAAGCACCGTTGCCACGTCGGGATGATCCGGTCCCAACGCCACTTCCCGAATGGCCAGTGCTCGTTGGTAGAGCGGCTCGGCCTCGGCGTATTTCCCCTGGCTATCGTAAAGTCCCGCCAAGTTGTTGAGGCTGGAGCCCACGTTAGGGTGATCGGGTCCCAGCGCCTTCTCCCAAATCGCCAGCGCCCGCTGGTGGAGCGGCTCGGCCTCGGCGTATTTCCCCTGGCTGTCGTAAAGCAACGCCAGGTTGTAGAGGCTGGTGGCCACGTCGGGATGT
Source organism: Terriglobia bacterium (assembly GCA_035531475.1). Classification (GTDB taxonomy): domain Bacteria; phylum Acidobacteriota; class Terriglobia; order UBA7540; family UBA7540; genus CALCEB01. The sequence goes on along the minus strand of DATKST010000157.1, from coordinate 7,214 downwards.
TCCGGCCCCAGCGCGTTCTCCCGAATCGCCAGTGCCCGCCGGTAGAGCGGTTCGGCCTCGGCGTATTTCCCCTGGCTGTCGTAAAGCAAAGCCAGGTTGTTGAGGCTGAAGGCCACATTGGGATGCTCTGGTCCCAGCGCCTTCTCCCAAATCGTCAGCGCCCGCTGGTGGAGCGGTTCGGCCTCGGCGTATTTCCCCTGGCCACGGTAAAGCTCCGCCAGGTTATTGAGGCTGGCGGCCACGTCGGGATGCTCCGGTCCCAGCGCCTTCTCCCGAACCGCCAGAGCCCGCTGATGGAAGGGCTCGGCCTCGGCGTATTTCCCCTGGTTGTAGTAAAGCAAAGCCAGGTTGTTGAGGCTCGCGGCCACGTCGGGATGCTGCGGTCCCTGCGTCTTCTCCTGAATCGCCAGCGTCCGCCGGTAGAGCGGCTCGGCCTCCGTGAAGCGGGCACGTTCGTACAAATAAACCCCCGCTTTGTTGAACAGCAGTGCTGCTTCGACAAAGTCGAAGCCAAACTCTTCGACCCGTGCAGCGCAAACCTGAGCATGGGGAAGGAGGCGCTCGCATTCCAGCCAGTTCGAAAATTCAACTCGGGGAAAGGCCCGACTCACCACCCGAACTGCGCATTCTGCCCACCGCCGCTGTTCGCTTCCAGTCATTCCATCCTTAACCACGGCCTGAACGAGACGGTGAATGTCGAGCGCCTTATTCTGAACATCCCGATCTATCAGCGAAAACCGTCCGGCGTCCTTGATCACTCTTGCAAAGTCTACCTTGCTCTTCACGGCTTCGTTGAGGTTATCTCCCAGTTCCGCCGCACCCTCAGTGAAGATTTCTTCGGGGATTACGTCCGCCGCGAGAAAAGCACAAACGCGGATCAGGTCTGCGGCGGCTGGGTTGTTCTGAACCACCTTCTGGAAGGCAAGGGAGAATGTCACGGTGACGGAGGGATGATCGCCCAGTTCGCCGCGCTCTTCCCGCAGCTTCGCCCCTTCCGACCTGTAGAGATCAATGTACTCCGCCAAGCTCCAAGGCGTCTCCTCAATAAATGCTCCGGCCTGGTCAAGCGCCAGCGGCAGCCCTCCGAGTTCGGAGGAGATTTGCTCTGCCAACTTCCCATCCGCTGGGTTGGCGGTATCGTGTGGAGCGTCTTCCGCAATCAAGCCAGCCCGGCGGAGCAGGAGCAGCGCGCCCTCTTCGGGCTCCATTTCTTCGATTTCGACTCGCTCGGCAACTGCACCCGTTGCGTGCGCACGGGTTGTGAGAAGAATGTGGCCCTTGAAGTCGTGAGGAATGAATTCGCGCGCCAGGGCCAGGTCGTCCGCATTGTCGAGGATCAGCAGCCACCCTGCATTAGCTTCAAGCCACCGCTTCACGGCGCCTACGGCAATTTCCTGCTCTTTGGCTGCGCTCTCCGGCAGGCCCAATAGGCTTGCCAGCGATGCCAGATCAGAAACGAGGGTCTCCCGTGACTCGGCCTTGGCCCAGAACACCGATTCATAATCTTTGCGATACAGGTAGGCGAACTCGACGGCAGTCTGCGTCTTGCCAAGACCACCCAGGCCAGTGAGCGCGGCCCTTCCGCTCTTCGCCAGCGCTTGATGCAAATCGTTCAGGACCTTCTCACGCCCGGTAAAGAAGGGATTTCTCGGATAAGGCATATTCCGCGTCTTCCCCGGGTATGGTACTGGCTCGTGGCTGACTTGCCCGAGGAGGGACTTGGTCGCAGTCCCCGGAAATGTAGGAGCTTGTGCAGGCTTGGCACGCTCGCTGAAAGCTCCGAGAACGGTTTCTCGTGCCTCCTGCCCGCCGAGCCCCACGAGGTCGACGTAGGTCACCGAGGCAAGGAGCCCAGTGGGTTTGCATTCCTTAACTCGGACCGGGATCAGCGTCCGCTTGTTCCCTTGAGGATCGCGTACAAAGGCAGCGGTCCATTCCGGCTGAGTGAACTCAGCCTTGAGGTAATCCTCGGACAAAACCGGGATCGTCTTTTGAGTCTCCTGTGCCGCTTTGTGCATCTCCAGGACAAAATTGCCACCCGGTCGGAAGTCCCAAGCCTGGACCACGACTGAATAACCCGCCTCCTCCAAAATCCAGGCGATCCACTCCGCCCATGCCCTGTCAGCTTTGTTGTAGCTGATGAAGAAGTCCTTCACCGCACCCCCCAATCGGGATGATAATCTGGCTGGCTGCCGCAGACCTTCGGGTCTGCGATTCTGGAATGCTTCCCTGGGTTATACTCTGACGAAGCAAGACGCGCCCTCGCTATTTCGCCCCTGGCCAGTTGCAGTTTATCACTGCGAGCACTTACCGCCGCGCGCCTCTTTTCCTGAGCCCACGATTTTGCCGCGAATTCCAGGAAGTCTGCGGCTTTTCGCTGGTTTCCGAGCCAAAGGCCGCGATCCAGGTCATTCCCGCGCCGGCGGGAATCCAGCGAAACGATTGATGTGCCGCGCCGGTCGTGAGATCATCTTCGGGAAACCAGTTCCTGTTGTAGGGGCGGGCCTTGTTGCCCGCCCGTGGACGGGCCGAACAGTCGCCGGCTAGGGGAGATCAACGGCGCAGGCTGTAGGCATTGGCGAATCAGAGAAAGGCGTTACCCATGTTCCGCTCCACCTTGCGTTGGCTTTTACCCATCTTCCTGGTCTGCGGATCGGCGCTTGCGCAGCAGCACCCGCTGACGCTCGCCATTGGTTCTTCGGCGCCGGATTTTTGTCTGCCCGGCGTCGATGGTAAAACCCACTGCCTCAAAGACTATGCTTCCGCCAAAGTTCTGGTGGTGATCTTCACTTGCGATCATTGCCCCACCGCCCAGCTCTATGAAACGCGCATCAAGAAGCTGGTGGACGATTACAAAGGCCGGGACGTGGCGTTTGTGGCCATCCAGCCGAATAATCCCGAAGCTATCCGCCCTGACGAGCTCGGCTACACCGACGTCAGCGATTCGTTCGCTGAAATGAAGATTCGCGCCGCTTACCGCCATTTCAATTTCCCTTACCTCTATGATGGCGATACGCAGAAGGTGGCGCGCGCCTACGGGCCCACCGCCACGCCCCACGTCTTCATCTTTGACGCGCAACGGAAATTGCGTTACGAAGGGCGCATCGATAACAACCCCCGCGTGCAGTACGTGACCCGCCAGGACGCCCGCCTCGCCCTTGACGAACTGCTGGCCGGTGAGCCTGTCCAGATGCCCCAAACGCCTTCAGTGGGTTGCTCAACCAAGTGGATGTACAAGAAATCATCGAGCGCCGCCGCCCTCGCCCGGATCGAAAGCCAGCCAGTGGCCATCAAGCCCGCGACCGCTGCTGACTTGACGGCGTTGCGCAAGAATGCCACGGGCAATTTGCTGCTGGTCAATTTCTGGGCCACTTGGTGCGGGCCGTGCCTGGAAGAGTTCCCCGCGCTTCAGACCATGTACCGCATGTACGGACACCGCCGGTTTAGGCTGGTGACCGTCAGCATTAATTACCCCGACGAACAGGGCGGCGTTCTGCGCGACCTCCAGAAGCAACACGCCACCACCTCGAACCTCATCTTCGGTTCCCCGAGAATCTACGACTTGATGGCGGCCTTCGATCCCGGTTGGAACGGCGCCGTGCCTTATACCATGTTGATTAGCCCCTCGGGCGAAGTGGTTTACAAATACCAGGGTGCGATTGATCCGCTCCAAGTCCGGCGCTTGATCCTCGCTAATCTGCCGGATGATGATTACATGGGCCTGGAAGCGTATTACCGCCAAGCCGTTGATGCGAAGTAGGGGACCCTCAGGGTACGTTTTAGTCGTTTCGAAGAACGGCGTCTCGAATATTTATTGGTCTCGGATCGCAGACAGCGCGGTAACGGCATAGTTAAAACGTGCCCGGCGGTCACGCGTAAAACTTCGTGAATAGACCCGGGCTAGGCTGTCGTGCCGGCCGTGGCGAGTTCTTTCTCAACGACCGCCTTACGTGTCTGCGCGAATTTGGCGTTCGCTTCAATGCCGAGCCGTCCCGCGTAGTAAAGCAATTTGTCAACGCTCTTGTTGGCGATCTTTCCGTTTAGCAATTCGCTGACCCGAGGCTGCGGTTCTCCCAGGATCACTTGCAATTCCTTTTGTGTATATTTCCGGGCGTACCTTAGAATCGCCTGATACAACCCGGCCTTGAACTTCAGGGCCATTGCCTGCTCCGGAGAAAAGCCGAGATCGTCAAATACGTTTCCTCGCGTCACATGCGAAGACTTGCTAGCAGTACTTTTCACGTTTCTTCTCCTCTTCCAAACGCCCTCTCACAGCCTTCAGCCGCCGTTTCGAAATCCCTTCCCGGCATTCCACGGCTCTTTTTCTCGAAACAGTGAAGAACGTAAATCACATCATTGATTCTCGATAGGTAAACGACGCGGTACCAGGCCCTCTCATCTTGATCCCGTAGTTCAAAAACGCCTGTCCCAACCGAAGGCAGCGGCCGGTAATCACTGGGTCTTTCGCCTTGCTGGAGCTGCCAAAGTTGAAAACCCAAGTTCTGCCTGGCGTCCTCGGGGAAGCCGCAGAGGACCTCCCTGGAGTCACGCTTCCAAACGACGGTCGCATACGCGAGCTTTTCAGCTTTGTCCCTCAACGGGACCACTGTAACATCAAAGCAAGGGAACATATACAACTGACTGTATATCTTGCGCTGACGAAGAGAAAATCGATCCACCCTACACCCGCGCCGGGTTACGTCGCCGCGAAAAGCTCCTCGACGGCCCGGTAACCTTGATCGATGGCTTGGTCGGTGTAGGCAGCCGCGGCGGCGTCGGAGTTGGCGATGCGGCCAAAGGGCTTACGCGCGATTTCGTTGGGAGCTTCGCCCTTCGGCCAATCGGGATCCCACAGCGGGTTGTACTCGTAAGCGTAGCCGTGCGGCCAGCGATTGACGGCGATGGCCTCAATGTCGCGGGCCGGATCGAACCCTCCGCCGCGCAACATGCGCGCCAGTTGGTCGCGGATGTTGCGCTCGAAGGTTTCAAACGAAGTGGCAAACAGGTTAAAGCGGCCCGCCCGCTGTTGATCCCTTGCGGAGAGTCCCGGCTGGCAGGGCGTGCGCAACATGCGCAGCAGCACGGGCTCCTCCGGCGACTTCGGACTGGTGAAGTCTCCAATGTTTACAGCCATATTGAGCATGGCGGATGAATGAAACATGCCCGGGCAGGATGCGGCTTCAATACCCAGCTTCTGGAAAGCCGTCCAGTTGCGCAGTCCCACGGTGGTGTAAACCAGTGGGACTTTTACTCCATATCGTAAGGAATCTTTTTGTTTCGCGGGCAATTCCGGGCACAGGAACGGAATCATCATATTCCAACAGGCCAGCACAACTCCTTTTGCATGTGTGGTATAGACGCTTTTGCCGCGAGCATAGGCGATCTCTACCTCTTGGGCCGAAGCCGGATCCCCCGCGTGCTTCACGCGAACCACCGTGCTGTTCAGCCGGATGCGAACCGGCGAGCCACTCCGGTCAAGCTGGGTGTAATCCACTTTGGCGGTGACGACGTCTTCCGCTGTGTGTCCAGGGATAGATCCGGGTATCAGCGACCGCACCAGCATCCGGGCGATGGAGGCGTTGCCATCCGGATAGTGAAAGTGGTAGGGCTTCTGCGGCGTCACCGCGCCCTCAGCCGTGAAGCTCAAACGCGGCGTAGGGACTCGCGCCAGATTCATGCCTTGAAAGCCGGGGAAGCCGATGGCCCAGCAATCGAGCGCCGGAACCGCGTCAATGCCCACGCCGTAGAGGCCGTGGGTGCGCGTCTGGTAGAAAGGAATGACGTCAGGATGAACCTTCGCAATCTTCAACAGAAAGTCCTTGTAACTTATCCTGGAAAGCTTGCCTTTCTTTTCAGTTTCCGGGACGCCGGGCATGTAATCAATGTTTGCCGCCTCGATTCGCGCAATGTCATGTTGTGCCTCCGCCGCCAGTGGCGTTTTGGCCACGAACTCCGCCCATTCTTTCACGGTCGCCGCGTGACTGCCATAGAGCCCGCCGGGCAAACCGCTCACCAGGCGATCCACGCCAAAAGTCTCTTTGTCAAAGAACACGGCTGGCTTCAAACCCAGGGAATGATACAACGAATGATCGGCGCACTTGGCCTCCAGCGCTGGCGGATCAATGCGAAGCTCTGTCATCAGACCTGCGGCTTCCTTGCTATAGGGAAAAGGCGACTCAATGCTCATGGTTCCGCCATTCATGAGCAGCATCCGCCCGGCAATATGAAATTCATTGCGCTTGGCGTGTCCGCCAAAATCGTCATGGTTATCGAGGATGAGGACGCGGGCAGAGCGGCCAGCGCGGCCCCGGTAAAAATGGGCTGCGGCCAAGCCGCTGATGCCACCGCCCACCACCACCAAGTCGTAAGACTCGCCGGTGTTGATGGGTTGCGTGGCCGCCTTCCAAAAGTCGCCGTCGCGGGTCAAATGTGCCGATTCGAAGGAGCCGGGATGGCTGCCCCTCATGCCGCTGAGGGTTGGCGGGCAATATCGGGAATCCCGCGGGGTGATACCTTTTGCCAGCAAAGGCTCTTGCGCGGAGTCGTCCGCTCCCTGTCCTTCGGGAGGCCGCGAAGGAATGGTGAGGCCGCCTTCATCGGCATCGCCTCCAGCAGGCAGCAGCGATGTGCCGATGACGACAGCCATTCCGTTCAGGAAATCGCGGCGGGTGATGCGCCGGTCCATGCCTAGTTCGCGATCGTGAGCAGGACAGCCAGGGTCATTATCCATAGAATCAGAATGGTCCTTTTGATCATTGAGGCCTTGGGGCCGCGGCGGTTGCGCTCCTCATTTTATGACGGCGCGGGAAGGGGCCCGACCACAGCCGGACGCGCCGGTCGGATCGTTTCACGCCAGAAAATCTACGTTAAAAGCATAAGGTTGTCAACGGCCCCGCCGCCCGGCAGTGTCCTAATTGTGGTGCTTTTTAATCGGAACTGAGTCATTCCGATCAACGTCGGAACAGTCTGGAAAATATGCTCCGGGGCTTTGGTTCTGGGGGGCGCTCCAAATAACCTTGTCGCCTTGCATAACGATGATCGCTAGCCCAACTTTCGCAGTTGGCAAGTTTTCTGGGTGATATTCGGACTCTGTATCGGTGCAACTTCTGAGTTGTCAATGCCAGCCTATGGAAAAGGCGCTGTAGTGCCGACCTACCCCCTTTACAAGCACCGAGGGGATTTGTCAGGATGCGCGCTGGCGATGTTTCTGCGCA
>DATKST010000156.1:0-27987 GCA_035531475.1 Terriglobia bacterium | reverse complement strand
CTGGTTCGTCCCTTCCTTGGCTTCAGGTGTGAACTCGAACTCGTAGGGCACATACGGCCCCATCGTCCCCAGCTCCACTCCGTTCACCGCCACTCGTCCAAAATAGGTGATCCCTTCAAAGTGAACGTAGACGCGCTCCTGTACCGCGAGCCGGGGCAATAAAAAGCTTCTTTTCAAGCTGTAGAATCCGATCGGATGGCGAGAGGAGGGAACGGCAACAAGGTCATAAAGCTTCCCATCGATATGGCGCTCCCACTCCCCATTCAAATTGACACGCGACCTGGAACGATTCTCTGGTATCGACTCGGGCCGGCCGCCGAACATCGGGACAGCCGGCAGGACCGCTGAGGCTCCAAGTGTTGCCACAAACTTGCGTCGATTAATCATCTCGCTTCCTTTGCCCGAAGTTTTATGTTGCGAAGGTCAGAAAAACTCGATATTCAGGAAAATCAGTGCCGCAACGACGACCAGAGCATAGAACTCGGGTGTCCGGTACCACGCCCCCGCCTTTTCCAAGCGGGCAGCATACGAATAGGTGAGGCCTTCAAGTTTCTTTGCATCTGGCGGGTCGGTGAGGTAAGTCGTCACCACCATTGCGGTCAGGCCCGCGACCAGTCCCCACACGGCGGTCCATACGTTTGATGCCATGGCCGTCCTGAAATGCAGGAAGTGGAAGCGGTAGAGAATGTACTCCGTGAAGCACCCCAAAGTGCCTGCCAGCATGCCGTAAAATCCCGCCGTAGCGGATGCCCTCTTCCAGAACATGCCGAGCAGGAAAACGATGAAATAGGGGGAGATGAAGAGAATTCCGATTAACTGCATGTAGTCCATCAGATTGTCGAAGTTGAGGGCAATGTAAGCAGTAGCGCAGCCCAGAAGCGTGCCCCAGACCGTCGCCATTTTTCCCACTCGGAGATAATGGGAGTCGGGACGATTCTTGACCAGATAAGTCTGGTACAGGTCATAGGTAAAGACCGTGTTGAAAGCCGTGATGTTGCCAGCCATGCCCGACATGAAACTGGCCAGCAACGCCGTCAGTCCCACACCCAACATGCCGCTGTGGTAGTAGCGCCCGAGCAGCAGGGGTAGAGCCAGGTTGTAGTCTTTGGTGACAATCTGGGGAGCCACCACCAGGGCGATCATGCCTAGCATGGTGACGATAGCCGGGAATAGCATCTTGGGTATGGCGGCTACCAGCGGTGTCTTCCGTGCGGCGTCCACATTCTTGGCGGCGAGCGCCCGCTGCACGAGCAGGAAGTCCGTACACCAGTAAGACGGTCCGGCTGCCAATCCCAGCCCAATGACCACCACCCACCAATCGACGCCCAATGGATCACCCGGTCCTCCCATACCCTTCCAGGTATGGAGATATTGCTCAGGCAATCGCGCCACCAGTCCTTTCCAGCCTCCTACATCGTGCAAGCCGATGAACGACAGCGGGAGGAATCCAACAATAATCAAAAAGAATTGCAAGACCTCGTTGTAAATGGATGAAGCCAGCCCTCCCCAGAAGGTGTAAATCAAAACGACGCCTGCCGAGAGCAATATGCTCGAAGTGAAGGACCAATCCAGCATGCTGTGGAACACCACGGCAAATGCGAACATGTTGAGGCCGGACATCAAGACCGTGACAACGGCAAAACTGATAGAATTCAGCACGTGAGCGCGGTGATCAAAACGCAGCCGCAGGTATTCAGGCACGCTGCGGATGCCGTTCGCGTAATAGTAACGGACCATGAAGAGCCCGCAGAAAACCATGGCCGGAACGGCCCCGACCCAATACCAGTGATTGGTCCTCATGCCATACTTAGCGCCGTTGGCAATAAAACCCATGATCTCGAGTGACCCGAGGTTGGCGGACATGAAAGCGATGCCGGTGATCCAGTGGGAGAGTGACCGGTCGGTGAGAAGAAAATCGGAGGAGCTTCGAATCTTGCCTTTGAGGTAGTATCCAACGGCCAGAACGAGGACAAAATACGAACCGATGATGGTAAAATCCAGCAAGCTGAGCTTCATCAACACAGTGAATCGGTCCTTGAAGCAGAATTGTGGACTTACTCTGCGGCTCGATCGCAATTGGATCGGGAAATCATCCAGCCTGGATTATTCACGAACTTCCGATAGGGACCCGTCAGGGCACGGTTTTCCATAGAGGTTCGTGAATAATCCGGACTAGTGGTCCGCCTCAGGGGTTTGCTGCCTTGGCCGTTCTTATTTCCAGGCAAAGTCCTACAATGAGATCCACGAGTTCGTCCATCTGCTTCTGGTACGCCTGATCCAGGTGCAGAGTCGGCTCGCGCAGACGGTCTGACGGGAAAACGCCGCGCCGTACCATGACACGCTTTTCAATCTGAATCGCAATCTCCAGATGCTGAAGAGCGAAGACCAGATACGGTTGCATTCGATAGAACAAAGCCTTCGCTTCGTTCATCCGGCCTGAATCGTGGAGTTCGAAGAGGCGCGCGTAGGCCTCTACGAAACCGGACCCTGGCATGACGCCCGCGGCGCCGTGCGCCAAGCCATCCAGCAGGGCCACGCCTGCCAATCCGTAGAACACCTGAATTTTACCCGCCGACCGCTGAATGATCTCGGCGCATTTGCCACCGGGCAGGAGGGTCTCCAGCTTGGCGAACTCAAGGTTGGGGCAACGCTCGGCCAGTTCCACAAAGAGCGCGGCCGGCAGGCCGCTACCGGTAAAGTCGGCGTCTTGCAGCATCACCGGAATCTTGACATTGCGGCAGACGGCTTCGTAAAAGTTCACCTGCTCGCGCACACCGAGTGCGCACCACTTGGGTGCAACAACCATCAGACCGTCAGCACCCACCGACTCCGCGAACTGCGACAATTCAATGGTGGCATAGGCCGATCCGCATCCGGTACTGGCGAACACGGGCACTCGCTTCGCCGCCTGCTCTGCCAGAACCTTGATAACGCGGCGGCGCTCCTCGTCCGTCAGCTTGTAGAACTCAGTGGCAAAACCCGGGGCGCAGACGGCGGCAGCGCCACAGTCGATGGCAAAATCAACTTGCTTTCGAAAAGCCGCCTCGTCAATACTCTCGTCCGCCTTAAGCGGCAACATCATGACCGGTATAACACCATGAACTTTCATGTTTTGTTCCTTAGTATTAATTTTGAGAATGGCCGGTGGCACTCATCCCCGGCCAAGAACTTGCGGCCTTTGAGGGCGCTCCTGCTGGTTACAGTGGCCGAGTGGTTTCCTCACGTCCGGTCATCCTTACGGAAGTGCCAATTCTCGTCCCACAGGGTGATGTCCGTTCCGGAATAAGGGTGTTCACGGACAACATCCAGATTCAGATCCGCGCCCAGTCCCGGAGCGGACGGCAGTTCCAGGTGTCCATCTATCAAACGGGGATTCCAGGTCAGGATGTCCTTTTCCCAGCCCACGTTGAACGCGTCAAAATACTCCTGCATGAAGCAGTTGGGCGTCGATGCAGCAATCTGCAAGCAAGCCAGTGTGCAAATGGGTCCTTGGGCGCTATGAGGCACGATCACACCATAGTGAGCATCCACCATGTCGGCGATTTTGCGGCAGGCCAGGATGCCACCGATGTTCAGAGGTTCGAGCGTAACCACGCTGACGGCGTCGTCACGGAGCAGTTCCACGAACTGCTGTTTGGCACTGAAGCTTTCTCCCGTCCCGATCGGAATCGAAAGGTGGCGCGCCACTTCAGTGGTTGCCTGTGGATTGTGATGCGGTACCGGGTCTTCGTACCACATGGGATTGATGGGTTCTAGAAGCTTGCCCACATGGATTGCGGTCTCCACACTGAAGCGCGCGTGCGCCTCAATGGCCAAGTCCACGTCGCGCCCGACGGCCTCGCGGACGGCCGTCACAATATCGATGGAAAGGTCCTCTTCGGCGCGCGTCATCTTTCTCCAAGCTACACCGAAAGGATCGAACTTCATCCCCGTATAGCCTGCCGCCGCTACTTCCTTCGCTTTCTTCGCAAAGTCCTCGGGCGTCCGCGGGCAACGATACCAACCGTTGGCGTAGGCGCGCACCTTCTCCCGGCAACGCCCGCCCAACAGGTTATAAACCGGCTGGCCCAGGGCCTTACCGACGATATCCCAACAGGCGATCTCAATGGCCGAAATGGCGCACATTTTAATCTGTCCACCATCCGCGAAAACGTCCCGCGTCAGGCGGTGAACGATCGCTTCCGTCTGAAACGGCTCATATCCGAGGATAAGCGGCTTCATCTCGTGGACGGCGGCCTCAACCGTTCGGGACATCTGTCCCAAGGTCCCTTCGCCAATCCCATGAATTCCGTCATCCGTTTCTACCCGGACAAATAGCCAGCTTTTCCAGGGATTTCCTACCAGATAAGTCTTGATTTCTGTGATTCTCATCTTCCCGTTATTCTCCCCACGAGTATCTAGTTGACGGCAGAACGGAACAACAGATATATGATATTCGTTCCAGTGAGTCAAGTAAAATGGCTGGCGGAATACATTCCGCACACGATTTATGTTACGATGGCGGGCTTTCTGGCTGGTAATCCTACGATGATAGGGGTGGACCAGAGACCAGAAGACAGGAGTTCCGGCTTCCGTTACGGGCGCATTGGAAAGGAGATCCCACAATGAAATCTTGGTTCTGCACTGTTCTTTCCCTGCTTTATTCTCAGTTCCTCGTTGCACAGATTCCCATCAGCAGCCTGCCGCAGTTGGGTAATTATGAGTCGGAGAGGGCCAGCAGCTATGATCGTAGTGGTGGCAACGCCGACTATCGTCATTTGAAGGCTGGAGAAACAATAGAAATCTTCAATGAAGACGGCCCGGGCGAAATCCGCCACATCTGGACGACCATCCCACCGTGGTCTGAAGCGTATAATCTGAAGAAGGTCGTGCTCCGAATGTATTGGGACGGTGAGAAGCAGCCCAGCGTCGAGGCCCCCATGGGTGACTTCTTCGGGCTCGGGCTTGGAACCTACACTCTTTTTCACTCAGCACTGCTCGTGGTGGCCCCTGATCAAGCGATGAATGCCTATTTTCCCATGCCTTTTCGCAAACACGGGCGCATCACCGTAACCAATGAAGGCTCCAAAGAAATCTCAGACTACTATTGGAACATCGACTGGATCAGGCCGGCTTCCCTTGATCCCACTATTGCCTATTTCCACGCTCAATATCGCCAGTGTACCCCTTGCAAGGGGTGGTATAAGGGCAATTTTTACAACAATGACTTTTCCGAGGCGCGCAAGGACCCACGCTGGTTCAACAAGTCCGGCGATGGCAATTATGTGATTCTTGATGCCACGGGTGACGGACAGTTCGTCGGGGTTACACTGTCAGTGTTTCAAAACCAGTGGGGCGGATGGAACGAAGGCGACGAGATGATTTGGGTGGATGGCGAGAAGGAACCTCGCATCCATGGAACCGGGGGTGAGGATTACTTCAACGGCGCCTGGGGATTTTCCAAGCTCTACTCGCTGCCGCTCGTCGGGCTGACCGAATTTAGCGGTTGGGAGCCGGGCTCGCGGTTTTCCCTGTACCGCTGGCACCTGGAAGCTCCTATTCGCTTCCGAAAGTCAATCAAAGTGACGATCGAAGACGGTCATGCCAATCTCCGCTCCGACAACATTTACTCTGTCGCCTATTGGTATCAACTCGAGCCACACGAACCGTTGCCACCCCTGCCACCCGTTGAGAGAAGGATTCCAAAACTGGTTTGGACCGGTGGTCCAGGACAGGATCCCAACATGAAGTAGGGCTTCCTGTAAGGGTGCTGCTTGCTACGCCCGCTGAAATCACCGGCCAGCGGCCGCCGCTACAGCCCAGGCGTCACTAATCGTAGGTGGAGCGCTCCCTTCAGGGTGTCGTTCGTTTCGAGCACCCGCCCGTTCCCATAATTCAGCTTCCATTCCTCCGCCGTCGAAGCCGTGCCGCCGAACCAGTCACAAACATGAACGGCGATGTGATCCGGCTTGACCATCGCTCGCAAGTGCTGTTTGCCATCGGAAAGAATCTGCAATCCATATCCCTCCCGGCTGACCAAAGAGGCGCATTTGAAATGGCGCTTGATGCTCCGAAAATCGTTGCTCCCGAGAGCAGAGTCGTCCTGCGAAAAGGAATGGACCGGCGGAATTTCGGTCTGAATTCCAGGGTGCCCGCTTGCTTTTCCGCGATTCCTGCCGACGTGGTCTTCGGGATAGGCGGACCATTCACCTTTCCGCTCCCATTCCAAAATATCCATCCAAGGAGGAAGTCCAAAACGCAATCCAACCTCATGCGCGTAAAGCTCTGGTCCGAGGTACTTCACGTCGTAGGATACCAATAGCTCTCCCGCTGGCATGATGCGATACGTTACGTTCCCTTCCACCTCCCTATACCGCACAGCGGCAGTCACGATCATGTTCTCGCCTTCCCGTGCGACCGCAACGGGTTTGACCGGCTGCCACGACCACGTCGATGGCACTTCAGATTGGCTCGGATTCGTAGGCAGGATGTGCGGCACGGGTGTCTCAAAAAGCAGGGCGCGGCCATCCACAAGAAGCCGCCGAATACCCGATCCATCCGTTTCAAATGCGATTTCGAAGTGTTCACCTCGGATGCAGAGGAGATTGCCCTCCAGCAATTTCTCCTTGCGATGTTTCAGAGGCGTCACGACCGGCCTCCTCACCGGGATCGCTTCGGAGGCAACCCGAATTTCTTCCTCATCCACCAGCTTGCCGTCCCTGTTTAGAAAGCGGATGGTAAGATAACTGCCCGGGGTGGCAGCCTGCCTCACGGGAATCTGAACCTCTCCGATCCGCTGGGGAGCTATCCGCGGATGGATCTGCCCTTTCTCTTCGCCAAATTCCCATGAAAGCGTCAACTCCTCCAGATTGGTAAATTCGTACCGGTTGTGAATCCGAAGCGGAGGCAGATTTCCCGCTGAAGGAGCCGGGAGCTCCAGGGTCAGGACTTTAATCGGCGAATGCAGCTTTTTCGTGTGCCAGAATTCCGGTTTCTTCCTGCGCCATCCGTCCACCACACCCCAGGGGGCGTCGCCGACAACCCCCTTCCCAGGCGCTCCATAAAGTTGATCAACACCGTGCACCCTGGTCTGGCGACGGCCAAACTCCGAACCTCGGCCCGGGACCTGGAAAATATCATCGGACCAGGCCCAGATCATGCTACCCTGAATCACGTCGCTCGCGAGCAGCGCGTCCCAGATGGGAATCAGGGGCACGATGTAGTAATCCCTTTCGCCCGGATCACGCCAAAGCTCCGGGCCGTCCTGATACATACCCTGGAACACGCATAAACTCTCATCCCAGATCACCGGAACCTTCGATGAGTTGCTCTGTTGCATGCGGTCGAGCGTAATCGGATTGTGACGCGTCGCAAGATCAAGATCTTGGGTGGCGGCGGCGCTGGTGGGCCGCGTGGGATCCGAGCGTTTGACGTATTCGTGCGAGCGCTCGAAAACGGGCCCCCAAGAACTCTCATTGCACAGCGACCACCAAATAACCGAAGGATGGCTCCGGTCGCGCTCCAGGAGCTCGGCCGTGTGCTGGACGACCAGGGGAACAAGCCGCAAGTCGTGAGATCGATCCACCCAGCAGAAAGGCGCTTCCGCCTCGATATAAACTCCCATCTCGTCGGCGTAATCGTAGAGCTCTTCAACCGCCGGATAATGGGAAGTGCGTAAAGCGTCGAGGTTCGCCTCCTTGATAAGCTCCAAATCCTGACGAGTCACTTCTGGCGTCACAGCACGCCCCATGACGGGATGCGAATCATGGTGGCACGCTCCTCGGAACTTCACGGCCGTTCCATTGATAAGTACTTGCGTTCCGCGAATGTCGACCTGCCGAAAGCCGATCCGACGGCTCACCTGTTCTACTTTCGTGCCGTTTACATAAAGCGAGGCTGTCAGCCGGTAGAGTTTTGGATGCTCAGCTTCCCAGTGCTGCGGCCTGGAAATAGGGATGTCGATGGTCCTTTCCAGATGGGACCATGCTGGCAAGTTGAATCGCGATTTGCTGAATGGAGCCATCACAGGCGTTCCATCCGGTGATTGTAATTCCCAGCGCACTTCTGCATTCCGGAACCGCTCCGCTCCTTCATTCACCAGTCGCAGGTCAATCCTCAGCACAGCATCTTGGAAATTAGAATCGAAGAGAGTGGCAATATGGAATCTTTCCACGTGGGCGATGGGCACGGCAAAGGCGTAAGCCCTGCGAAAGATCCCTGCCAAAGGAAAATCCGCATAAAACGACATATGATCCAGGCTGGTTGAAGGGGTGTTTTCTGTAACTCGCAGCGCCAACACATTTACACCGGGGTTTGCCGCGTTGGTTATGTCCACCTCAAACGGCGTAAATCCCCCCTCATGCCACCCCGCTCTTTGGCCGTTAAGCCACACCTCCGCGCCGCTATAGACTCCCTCAAAGCGAATCTTGATTCTTTGCCCGGTCCAGGCCGTCGGCAATTGGAACTGACGGCGATATCCGCAAACTCCATGTTCCGACTGGAATCCTTGCATCACCCAGTGCGAAGGGACTTCGATAACCCTCCATCGGACATCGGCGAAGTCAGGACGATGAAACTCCGCTGGTGGATCGGGCGCAAATTTCCAACTTCCATTCAGATCGATGGCGCTTTCAAGGTCGTTCGGTGGCGTCAACTTAAGGGCAAGATCGGCCGCATCAACCTTGTGCTCAATGTGTTCCGCGCCGACTTGCGCGTCCACCCGGATCAAGCCTAGAAGTCCCGCGGGCGTGGCGACGGTGAACATTCCATGCTCATCGGTGCACAGCCGAACTTGCCACAGCTTGTGACCTGCCTGACCGGAAATCGTAATGGGGGCGCCAGTCTTGGGCCCCGCCCCGAATGCGTCAGATACCATCCCGATGATGCGCCCTGCCGCATCCCCGGCGAGATTGATCACGGGAGGATTCGGCCCTTCGTAGACCTCCACCTCGTAGAAGCTCGGGACGCCTTTGAGCCTCGTCAGCCGAATAGCGTCTGTGGTTTGGGCCGGAAGCTCGATCAGGATCAGCTTGGGAAGTGGAATGTTGCCATCACCGAGCATCTTGAGTGTCTTCCACTGCCCTCCCTCTCGAACTTCCAGAGTGATTTGCGTCAAGTCTCTATCCAGATTTTGACGCACGAGGATTTGGCGAAAGGTAATCGGCTGCGGCCATGTCAATGACAGCCAGGCCCCAGTGGGAGCAGGCTCTGTATATCCCCACAAAGTGTCCAGATCTCCATCGTTTACATACCCGGCGATAACCTCCGCGCTTCCGGTCGCCGGATAGGGCGATCCTTCGCTGACTGCTCCAGGTGAGCCGGCCGCTTGGGCGTGCAGGGCTAAATTTTCGAGCTGGGGAGCGGATGGGCCTTGGGCCAGACCAAAATCCAACTTTCGAGAGGGCCTCCGGAGTTCTCCCGTTGGCGAACTCGCACCGATCTTTTGATTCGGTCTCCATGTCTCTCCGTGTAGCGAAACGGGTAAACCTGTTGCGGTGGCCATCATTTCAATGAACCTTCGACGCGTTAGGTCACTCATTGTTCTCCTTTGAAGCCGCTCAGTTTGGATGCCCGCCCCGGAAGATAATTGCGTCCGGTTAACCCCCGCGAGTCAAGAGTTGTGAGCATGGCGGTCAGAGATGGCCTCTATCGGAAACCGGAATCTATTCCATTTCCTACAAAAAGGCAAGACTCACTGACGAAACGGTTGACGTGGTAAAAGAGGTAATGATATTGACTGAGGGCGGAATCTTGCCGAGAATGGGAGAAGAAGCGTTCCAGCAAGTCAATCGTCCCCGGGAGGTGAACGGGCAGCGAGCTTTGGCACTGCGCCTCACCGACCCCCGTGTACTGGTCTATGGACCGACTTGGCTTTGTTTCGTCTCCGGCCGTGCGGTTTCGCTCATCTCCATGGGCGCGAGCAGGTCGCCGCGCTCACCGGGCAGAAGCCCGAATCCATCACCCCCGGCCGGATGACCTGTGACCTGATGCGGCTCCGCCTGCACGGCTTCATTGAGCGGATCCCGAGGACGCATCGTTACCAGGTGACGGAGTTCGGGCTGCGCGCTTCGTTGTTCTTCACACGCATCCATGCCCGGATTCTCCGTCCCGGTTTCTCGGAAGCGATGCCGAACGCACCACCCCTGGATTTCGCGTTGCAACGCTGCTTCCAGCAACTCAAGGCCGAGATCAATCGGCGAGTCGAGCAGGCTAAGCTCGCTGCCTGAAAACTTGACTCAAACCCAACAAGTTTGCCGCATCAAGGAGAGAAGTCAATCAACTTGGCGCGACGGCGCTGTTCGGCCGAATCCAGCTTCGAAATGACCGCCGTCTCGCGGTCGCCTTGTTTTTCCCGCCCTTGGCGATAGTAGACTCGGGCAAGCACGCGATGCGCCGATAGCAGGCCCGGTCGCATCTGGATCGTGGCCTCCAAAATTCGCTCGGCTTTGGGGAGTTCCGCTTTTTGTTCGTAACAAATGGCGAGCTGGACTCGGCTGTCCACGTCAGAGGGATTGAGTTGTAAGGCCCTTTCCAACTCAGCGACGGCCTCATCGACCCGACCGTTTCCCTCTTTCCTGAGCACGTGCCCGAGGGCGGCGTGATAGGACGCGTTCTTCGGATTCAGGGCGATGGCCTCGCGATATTGGAACTCGGCTTTCTGCAGTTGCCCAAGAGCCAGGTAGCAATCGCCCAACGAGTAGCGGCCCCGATCCAGGCGGGGATGCTGTTGAACCAGTGGTTCCAGCTCCGCAGTCGCCCGGGGGACTTGCCCCAACCCATAGTAGGACCAAGCCACCCTGTATTGATAATCGGGAAGTGTTCCGAATCGGTCCTTGACTGCTTTCAGGAATTCAAGGGCGGTGGGATACTGTCCCGCTTTCAGGAGGACTTCGGCCAATTGCATGGAGTAGTCCGCCTTTGTAGGCACCAGTTGCACCGCCCGCCCCAACTGGCGCACCGCCTCTTCGAATTTCCTCTCCTGCAAAAGCAGCAACCCCAGATCGGCACGGGCTTCGGCAAAGTCAGGTGAAATCCGAATAACGTTATCGAGCGTTGCCTGGGCCGCCTGGGGAAGATGGTCCTGGACCAGGACTTTGGCAAGTTTCATCCGGTCTTCGACCGTTGCGGAGGGCAAATCCAGGAACTCTTTGAGTTCCCGCTCTCCGACTTGTTTTTCCCCACACTTCAACAGCGACTCGATCAGCGCCGCGCGCACCGCGAGATCCCCGCCTTTCATGCCTTTGAGCCATTGCAACGGCGCGACAGCTTCGCGATACTTCCCCTCATGCATCAATAAGAGGGCATAGTTCTGGTTGGCTGCCACATTCCTGGGATCCAAGGCAAGTCCCTGGCGGTACATTTCCAGGGCTTCACCAGTTCCGCCTTTGTGCAAGTAGAGCACCCCGAGGTCAAAGTAGATCCGGGCGTCCCGAGGTGTCAAAGAACGAACTTTTTGGAACGCGGCGATCGCCGCATCGGTATCTTGTAGCCTGACGTTTACTTCGCCGAGGTAAGTCCACAATCCAACGTCTTGAGGAGCGTGCTGGATAGCGCGCTGAAGCATTTCCCTCGCTTCCGTAAACTTGCCGGCTTGAATGTCTTGCCGGACCAGATTGATAACTTGGTTAGCGGAAGGCGTAACCTGGAGGAGCGCCAAGGCTAGAACGAGGTGGACGAAAAACACCCTTCGACCTTACCTTTGCGTACTAGGGTTGTCAACCACAGGTCCTGGTTGGGATCGCTCAATCTCCCGGCTCAATCTGAGGGCAAGCGCCAGACCTTGTCCACCGGTCGCTCATGCGTGTTCGGCGGTGATGGCAAAGATGGCGAGCGGCGGGTTCTGCCCTTCCAGTTTGCATGTCAGGCTCTCAATGGTTCCCTTTCTGACTGGCAACGGCAGAAGCAGAACTTGATAGTGCTCGAGGGCCGCGTCCTTCACAAACAGCAGTGCTCGCGGTGCTGCAGTCGCCACAGGGTTGACTCGCGTGGCCCCACATATCAGGTTCGCTTGGGCCACTTCGAACCCGTTCCGCACTGGGATCACCTGTTCTTTTCCGTCAGCGTAACGGAGGCGATAAGTGGCCACTTGTTCTCCTTCCCGTCCCACGATCGGAAAGCCTTCGGGAAATGTCACCTGACCCAGAATGTGCAGGCGCTGACATTCCAAGCGTAAAGGGATCGTGATCTCGGGCGTCTCCGGTGTCAGGACCAGCGGACGGACGTGGTTGCCCACGAGCGGAGTGCGGAATGGAATACCGGCAACCTTTACATCAGGTGCCTGCCAAAGCAAAAATTGCGCCCCGGTCTTCTGCCACTGATGGCGCGCCATCCGCGTTCCCGCCCAGTGCTTCGCCATGCTAGCCTCAAACGCAGCCCAGGAGCTTCGGCTATCCGATCCATCAACTTGAGACTGGAGGTCTACGGGAGTGAATTTGCTCTCGAATGAGGCGACAGAACGCTGGAGAGGAATCACGGTGGGCCGGATGGATTCTTGCTCCCTTGCTTCGAGTCGCCCCTCGAAGAGCCGTCCCAACTCCATGTGAACCTCCTCGCGCGGCTCGCGGCTCTGGGTAACCACGCCTTCACCCAGCACTCCGTCATGCAGCATCCATCCCGTGCGGCTAAACTCCATCATGTCTGCCCATTCCCAGTAGGAGTGCCCCGCCATTTGCTTCGTTGTTGCCAGTTCTATCAGGATGTCAACTGTTTGCTCCATAATTGGACGCGACTGGCCGAAGACCATGGCGCCCCATTCACTCGCGATAAAGGGCTTACTCGCACCATAAAAGTGAGCGGCGCGAGTAAAGTCATCGGGATTAAAGGTGTAAATGTGTTCATCGAAGAAGTCCAGGCCGGCTTGCTCGAAAATCGGCTTAGCCTGCTCCATCGGCATGTCGTTCGCAAACGAAATCGGACGGC
The DNA here is from genome assembly GCA_035531475.1 of Terriglobia bacterium. GTDB lineage: Bacteria > Acidobacteriota > Terriglobia > UBA7540 > UBA7540 > CALCEB01. The sequence continues at coordinate 15,090 of DATKST010000156.1, read as the reverse complement.
TCAGCGGGTCCAGCCTCCGGCACCGTTCCTTTCCCTCCCTTAAGTACTCTACCGTCAGCTTGCATTCGTTCCCTAACAACCACGCAAATACCGACGGCGAGTTCCAATCCCTCCGGATCGTTCGCTCCAGAATGTTGTATCCCACCTCAATCATCGACCGCGGCATCGTCGTGAAGTCCATTCCCCAGTACCCTGGCTCCTCACTCACCAGCAATCCCAACTCGTCCGCCAGCTCGATCACCTGCCGATCATGCGGATAGTGCACCAGCCTCACAAAATTGCACCCCAGATCCTTGATCATCCGCATATCCTGCTCTCGCTGCGGTCGCGTCAGCGTGAACCCTTCATCCTTCCACATGTCATGCCGGCAGACCCCTTTCAGCACCACAGGCTTCCCGTTCAGCAGAAACTCGTTTCCGTCAATCGTTACTTCCCGAAATCCCGTCCGCGTTCTCCACTCGTCCTCCCCACCCTCGCTTTGCAGTGTTACTTTCAAGTGATACAGGTTCGGCGCCTCCGGCGACCACAGCGCCGGCGCGTGGACATTAAACTGCAAATCAACTTCGGTCATTTCTGGTGTGACCCGGAAGCTCTTCTCTGCATGAGCCACTTCCGATTGCCCTTGTTCCAAGCTTAGTTCGATTCGTGCTGACCTTGTTTCCTGCGAGGAGACAAACACGGTGGCCCGGCAGTCTGCCCGAGTATAGTTGCTACTCAAGGAGTAGCCAAACTTCACATTGTGAATGAAAGCCGCCGACCGCACTTCCACGTACACATCCCGGATGATCCCTCCGTATGCCTCCCATCCAGGGTTCAACCCCAAAGCCAGTTCATCTTTTCCGGCCCCGCTGGGAGCGGGCGTCAGATCCGCGATCGCCGCCTCAATACGATTGCCGCCTTCTTTCGCATGAGTGGAGAAGTCAAACTCATACGGCACATACGGACCCATCGTTCCCAGTTCCGCTCCATTCACGGAAGCTCGGCCGTAATAGGTGATCGCATCGAAATGCAGGATCGCTCGCTGACGTGGCGAGAGGCGAGGGAGAAGGAAGTTGCGCTGGAGGCTATAGAAACCAAGCGGACGCTGCGAGGAAGGAACCGGAATGCGGTCGTAAAGACTTCCAGCAACATAACGTTCCCACTCGCCTGCCAGGTCAATGTGGATGCGACCTGCCCCCTGCTGCATGGGTGCAACGGCCGCTGGCTCGCTTACGGCTCTAGAAGCCGCGGGCAGGATGGCAGTGGCTCCGACCGTGGCCATGAATCTTCGACGGTTAATCATCGCCCCCTCCTTCTCCAACACCAAAAATTTCAACTTGCAGTGCCAACCGTCTCCACTTCCGCCATCCGGCGCAGTGTCGTCCCCGTTGCGTCATCCACCAGATTCATCAGACACCCTCGCGGCCCGCGCCTTTTAAGGATGCACTCCGGGGAGTGCATCCTTAAATCGCCTGCGACAGGGCCACAGGCAGACCGGCCTCGTGAAAGGCTCGCAGGACGATCTCTCGTTCGTCTGCACGCGCGGCGCGATGGGGATGACGAGGCAAGCCCGCTGGCCGCCCCTGCAGCTCAATGGCACACTTCACACGGCCAGGGAACCCACTCATATCCTCGATCGCTCGCCAGACCTGGAGAAGTTGATTGTGCAACTCCAAGGCCCGTGCATGGTTACCTCGCTCGAAGGCTTCATACAGCTCCACACACTGCCTCGGCAAGACACTGGCAATGGCTGATAGCGTTCCGTGGGCTCCCAGCACAAACGACGGATACAATAAGTCATCGACCGCGCTCAGAATGGGGATCCTTTTGCCGAACCGGAACACCAGATCTGCCACATGGTGCAGGTTCGAGCCGCTCTGTTTCACCGCGATGATCGCGTCTGCCTCCAGCAGTTTCGCCACGCCGTCCGGCGTCACCTGCCCCCACGGCAGTACGTTGTATAGGATCACCCCCAACCCCGTCCGCCTGTGGATCTCCGAATAGTATGCAACCAACTCGCTAATTTCCGGCTGGAACAAGTAATGAGGTGGCGTCACTTGCAGAGCTACAGCTCCCCCTTCTTTGGCTGCCAAACCCAACTCCACGGCTTCATCGGTTGTGTCGGGAATAACGCCGCCAATCACCGGCGCCCGGCCCCTGGCCTGATCCACGAAAATGGAATTAAGCCGGTGGATTTCGTCCCGGTTGAGACCTGCACCTTCACCCGTGCTCCCGCCAGCACAAAGAGCCGAAACACCACAACTCAGGTGGAATTCAATCTCCCCCCGCAAAGCCTTCTCGTCAATCCCGCCTACGCTATCGAAGGGAGTAATGACTGCTGGAATAACGCCCCGTAGCCATGATGCCATGTTCTATCCTCCATTTCTGAACTCCAAGAAATCATGATCCTTGTTAGGGTCCAAAGAGGGCCCTTTCAGACGGCCGTCTGTGGAGCGCCGTCCGTCGGACTTAAAGGCAAGTTAACACAGGTGAACAGGGGTATTCAAATATATTCGGAACTAATTCCGCTTTTTCTTGAAACCGGCTGCAAATTTAGGTATTAAGATAATAGAGGACGGCTTCGAACGACGTGAAGGCACGGGAAGTCCAAATCGCGAGCCTTCCTGGAGCGAGAACATGAAATCAGATCCAAATCAGCCCGCACTCACTCGTCGTGCGTTTGTGAGAAATTCAGCGGGAGCGATCGGACTAGCGATGCGTCCTGGCTCTATCCTGTCTCGAGGCAGCGTTCCGCCGGTGGAGGGCCCAGTGCGAGAAATCTATCCGGGGGCGTATCAAATCCACTCCCTCTTCGGCGGCAGGAACCTGTTTCAGTACCTCCTCGTGGGGGATAATACGGTTCTCGTCGATACGGGTCTGGCTTACACCCCTGAACGGACGATCTTCCCAGCTCTCAAGCAGCTTGGATTCAACCCCGGACAAATCAAGCTCGCTATTACCACTCACGCAGACGGAGACCACCAAGGCGGCAACGACGCCATCAAACGTGAATCACCCCGGACTTGGCTGTCGTGCGGAAAAGCGGACCGGGCCTTGGTGGAAGACCCGCGCACCCTGTGGAACCAACGCTATAACTTCCTCAAGCAGGACTATGGAGTCGGGATTGACCCTGATCCCTCGCCTGACGCCGGACGGCCACGCCGCATGGATGTTTGCTTCACTGGCGGCGAGCCAATCCGGATTCGTGCCGATTGGGATATGGAAGTGCTTCATGTGCCCGGTCACTCGCACGGCCATCTCGCGCTCCTTGACCGCAAGCAGAAGGCGGCGTTCGCCGGTGACGCTATTCATGGACGGGGTTGCCCGAATGCTGATGGAACTATGGCGTTGCCCGTTACCTACTACTATGTGGATGCATACCTTTCGACACTGACCCTCTTTGAAAATCTCCCCATCGACACACTTTACACGGGACACTGGCCGACTATGCGCGGAGCTGAAATTCTCGACTTCATTGCCGTATCACGGCAAACCGTGCAGATTTTTGACGAGGTTATCCTGAAAACTCTGGCCAGCCGGCCGGCCGGGGTCGGGATGCAAGAATTGATCAATGAGATCGGCAGAGCCTTCGGCGACTGGCCTCAGAATATGTGGGTATTTATCATGTTTCCCCTGAAAGGCCACTTGGATCGCCTGGTTGAGCAAGGTAAAGTCCGCGAGATCAGGACGACGCGCCCGTTCAAGTGGGCACTCAGTTGACTACACTAAATATTGCGCATAATTCGGTTCGGACATACAATCCCTTGTATGGCTCGACCAAGTTGAGTCAACTGGAGCTGGTGGGCACAAAATGGAGATGAAGGGCGGATGGCGTTGGAGCCAAGCCTGCACCTTGGGATGCTTGTGGGTCCCAGTTGTCCATCACCAAGTGCAACGGCGCCTCTCCGGGGAATTCCTGATGCTGATGGCGCAGGAATTTCAAGAACTCCCGGTGCCGCTCAAAGGCATTGCCCGATTGGCTTCGCCCCCAAAACGGCACCGTGCCGGGCCACCGACCGACATTCGCTCACCCTCAAGCAGCAGTCCCGAAACTTTACCGCGATGCTCCGGTTCAAGCGTATGTCGAGGCGCACCCGTGCGCCTCGCAGCCCGCCCCGGATGTCGGCCTAAGCAATCTGGTGGAGTTGACCCTCCCCGCGCAGCGTGGAGTCGTTGGCCACGACGCGGTGGTCCACGACGCCACACCCACTCCCCCCAACAACTCCGCCGGGCCCGCCACACCCCTTCGGTGATCAGCATCTGGCGTAGCGTCTCCCTGCTCACCCGTAGACCGTGCTTCTCCTCCAGGTACTCCGCCGCCCGCGTCGGCCCGAATCCCCCTATCGGGTCTTCAGCAGTTTTACGGCTCGCTTTTGCACCGCCCTGGTCAGCCGCCGGTTCGACGCCTGCCCGCGCAACCGATGCACAATGCCCCGGTTCCCCTCCTGCCGCAGCCGGGCGGGCAGTTTCCGTGCCCAACGCTCACTCAGCTCCCGTTACTCCCCAGCTTCGCGCTGCGCCAGATGGCCTCGTTCGGCTTCATGTAAAACCTTCAAACGATCTCGATCTTTCCTGCTTAACACCACCTCCTCCGCTGGTCTCATCCAACCAGGGTGTCGGACACCAACAGGAACTTTCTACTTGGCTCGAATAGGATCTTCTCACTTTGCTGCGACATGCCGAATAACGCGCCTTGACGATGCCTTCCGGGTTACTTAAGATGGCTTCAGGCAGTTCGGCTTTGACTTGAGAATCGATGAAGAGAAACTCCAATCTATCGGCAAATGCGCAAGCGCAGGCAGCCCTCACCGATCCCCTGATACCTGACAAGACGTACTTCCGGATCGGCGAGGTCAGTGGCATCACGCGCACCAAGGCCTACGTGCTGCGCTACTGGGAAACAGAATTCCCCAGCCTGAAACCCAAGAAGACTCCCACCGGGCACCGCCTTTACCGCCGCAAGGACGTTGAGACTATTCTCGAAATCAAGAGGCTCCTTTACCAGCAGGGATTCACGATCGATGGCGCGCGCAAGAAACTTGCAGGAAACTCCAAGGGCGAACCCGAACAGAAATCGCTGTTTCAGCCCGGTCCAAGTCCCGCCGGGGTCAAAGCCATTCGCCGTGAGTTGGAGACAATCTTGACAATCCTTTCCCGCAAATGTTAGCGTCGAGAAACAGGTCTAAGGTTTCAGGTGTTAGGTGTCAGAGTTTGGCGGACAACCCGAAAGATGCGTCATCGGATTCCCCCCGACACCTTCTACCTGGTGCCGGGTACCTGCCTTTCGGGACGTGGCGCAGCCTGGTAGCGCACTTGCTTGGGGTGCAAGGGGTCGCCAGTTCAAATCTGGCCGTCCCGACCAGAACAACGGTGGTGAGTGACGAGTGGTAAGTGAACAGTGAAAACTGGACTTCCCTCTTGATTTGCTGCTCGTCACTCATCACCTGTCACTTGTCACTGCTTTTATCGGGGCGTAGCGTAGCCTGGTAGCGCGCTTGGTTCGGGACCAAGAGGTCGGAGGTTCAAATCCTCTCGCCCCGATTCTCATTCTAAAGAACTTAGCCGCCACAACAGCTCAGCGGCAAGTACAAGTCGGTGCAAGATCAAGATTCCCACAGTTCCCGTACCACCTTCGATGCGGCTTCCTGCCTTTCCGCGGAAATCACTCGAGTGTAGATGTTCAACGTGGTTTGAATGCCGGCGTGCCGTAAGAGTTCCTTCTGAACGGCTGGCGTAGTGCCTAGAGCATGTAGGAGTGTCGAGTTTGTGTGCCTGAACGTGTGCCAGCCGAGCTTGCCGCTGCCCGCTCTCGCCGCCGCTGGTTTGAGATGATCCGCAAGCATTGAATCCGGCCAGCGCCGCTTCTTTCACGGACGCGTCGGCAAGCGGGAAGGTGCCGAGGATGTGGGCGAATTCGCCTTCGGTCAGGCCATAAAGGTGGGCGACAAGCCCGTCGAGTCCGGCGCGCAGGCGGGCGTGACAGCCCGTGCAGGCTTACTGGGAGCTAAAACCCAATATTCTTGAGTTCGTGCAGGACGGAGTCTGGAGCGACGGGTGTAACGCCTATGGTTATCAGGTGGGCATTTTCGGGCGAATCGAAGACATACAGACGTTTGCCCCAAGCAAGAACCTCCCGGCAAAATTGCTCTGTTTTTCCGCCTGGCGCGGCGTAGGCTATGAAAACCGCGTCGGCCAGAGCGGACACAAAGCGGTTTCGCGCCATCGCGTTCTCCTGCGTGGCGCGTCGCTGCTTGTCGTCGAAAGGTGAAAGGAACAATAGGCGGCCGTTCTCCAACGGCTCCCGCAACTCAGGCCGTACCCGCATCTTCACTATGCTGCGCGCTGGGCACACAACCACCGGCGCTGTTCCTCGCAGCAAAATCTCCAGGCATTCGCGTTCCATGGGCGAGTGGAAGCCGCCCACGACGGCCACACCCTCTTGCTTCAACTGTTGGACGAGGTCGTAAGTTTCAAGGATGAGTTTTCCGGGGCATTTGACCGAGCAGAAGAGGGCCAGACGTTGGGCGCTGAGTATTTCAAGGTTTCCCAGTGCGGTGATGGTTGCGGGCGCGCGGCTGCGGAGGTAGAGTCGAACCTGTTGCGGATATAGGGGAGAATCGCACGCCAATTTCACTGGCAAACGGTCCGCGGGGGACACCGGTTGCTCACTCCCCAACGGCGAACTGCATTTCCCGGGCGTTCTTCACCACCTTCGAGGCATCGAGAATCTCGAAGCGAACGATTCCACCGTCGAAACCAAAGTCAGCGATAACGCCGGGACGCACTTCGTCACTCTCCTTAATGCGCTCGTCGCGAAGGGAGATGGTCATGGTGTCCGTTTCCTGGTCATAAGTCACTTTCATAGGGCAACCCCCTTCATATACTTATCGATTTTCGACGTAATGTAAACCGTGATGACAACGTGCTCGTCCCTCGTCTCTTCCACCAGCAACCGGAGCAGCGTTTGTAGCGACGTTTGTAGCGGCGGTCTATGACCGCCGTTTTTTTATTTCGTCGAACAGACATCGAAGGTACAAACGAATTCTAATCGGCGGTCAGAGACCGCCGCTACAAATTGATTCTGGTCATCGATCAGAGATCGGCGTTGCAAACGAATTCTAATCGGCGGTCATAGACCGTCGCTACAGCTCCGCGTCGCGGCCCATGCGGTACTTGATGTCGTAGTTGATGATGAAGTCCAGCTCTTCGTCCGTAAAACCATAGTGCTTCGCCAGCACGCGGTCGATTTCGTCGATTAACCGCTTCGAAAGTTGATAGTTGAATGCGGCATAGGCAATCTTGTCGCCTGTACCGGTCGATATTTCTACGATTTTCGCCTGCTCATGGAGATCCCTCTCGAGACGCGCCCCAACGTCCCGCAATCGCAAGTCAGACAGGACGGATCGTGGGCATGGGAAGGCTTGAACGACAGCGTCGCTGAGATGGTAGCAGTCCGAGACAGCGTGGTACCAAACGTAGAAAAGCGTGCTTGTTAAGAGCGCCATTAGTGCCGGCGCCTGCGCCTCGGCGCAAGTAAGGAAACGCCCGTGTGGCGGTGCTCCGATGTTGCCATTCTTGGAAAAGTACGGAAGCCGGTGGGAAGCCTTGACGAAGTACTGGGCGGCTTCTTGGTAGAATACGCTGGCGCCTGTTCCTAGGTAGGCTGTGATTCGTTCTGTCGCGCCAATCCCGAGGAGAGTAAGCCATATGGAATGTGCTAACTCGCCACCGAGCCGCGGGAAAATGTGCCATAACGGCATTGCAGCCGTTGCCGACATCGTGATGCGTGGAAATAGCTGGCTACGTTCTGCCGAATACCAACGTTGAAAGACTGTCGTATACAAGATTGATGGTTGCGGGGTCTTGCTGTGAGCCCAGATAACAATCGAGAGACGTAGCCGCACACCCTCAAATAGGATAGACGGATGCGTGTCGCCGGCATAACTACTGACGTGCAGGGCCGCCGCGGACTGAGTCAGGAGGTTCCTTAGTTCCTGTGTGCGACGTGATGCCACACCCGCCATAGGGATAATGAACCCTGACCGACACGAGATTCCTGCTAGCATGATGGCACGCTCAAGGAACAGCGGATATAGGTTGCCGCATTTTTCCGTCTTGTAATCGCGGATCTTATAGTCATTCTGGACTTTCGCGAGCTCGACGAACGGAGGGTTACCGATTATGGCGTCGAACCCGCCGCCTTTCATAATTCCGTGGAATTCAATAAACCAATGGAACGGCTTATGAGACCCGAGCCACCTTTCGTGGGCGGTCTTGTCACTAGGTTTGATTCCATACTCACCAGCCAGATGGCGATTCAATTCATCTTCCAGCACCTTTAGGCGTTTCCGAAGCTCCTGCTTATCCGAGGCCGTTACCGTACCGCCGAATTCCGTCTGCTGTTGGCGAAACAGGACAAACAGGCGCTCGATTTCCCGCGCCTTTTCTTCGATCTTCTGCATTGTGCCTTCGAAATCGAACTTGCTGGTGACGGCGCGCTTTACATCATCATAGGTTGCGTAGCCGACCAGCGTGTTCCCAGCGCGGATGTTGAAGTCGATATCGGGCAGCGGCTCGATTTTATCGGGAGTATCGATCTGGGCCACAAGTTTCAAAAAGAGCCGGAGTTTGCAGATTTCCGTCGCCTCTTCCATGATGTCCACGCCGTAGAGGTTGTTCACAATGATGGATTTCAGGATGAAATAGCGGCGGTTGGGGTGTTGTGCTCCGCGATCGAGAATCTTGCGGAAGTCGGAATATTTTTTCGTATGTAAGGGCGACCCTTGTGGTCGCCCTTCCTGGGCAGGCACGAGGCCTGCCCCTACGGATTCACGCTCCAGGTCCTCCAAAAATGCCTCCATCCGGTCAAGACAGGCCTCATAGAGCGGCTCCAGGATATTCAGCGCGGCAAAAAGGAATGCGCCGGAACCACAGGCGGGATCGAGAACCGTCACCTGTTCAATGGCGTGATAGAACGCACGCAGGAGTTCCGGCCCTTCGCAATTCTCGATCACATCTTGAGCAAACTGGCGGATGTCGAGGTTGTAGGTAATCAGGTCGTTGATGGACCGCACTTCGCCTGCAGCGAGCTTGGCTCGCACTTCCTGGTAGCGGTTGCGCCGCGCTACTACTTCGCGCCAGATTTCTGTGGGCAATGCATATTCAGCCGGCGCGGGTTTGTTCCATTGCGTGCGTTTTGAAACGTCGTTGAGTCCAGCGGCGATTTCGGGTGGAAGGCCTTTGTAGCGGCGGTCTGTGACCGCCGAATCGGTATCGCGGTCTATGACCGCTGAGTTAGAATGCGGGTCGGAAAGCGCAGTTTCATCAGAACGGCGGTCATAGACCGCCGCTACAATGCCGTGTTTGACGGCGGGATAGATGTAGCGGTCGGGATCGGCCTCGAGCAGCCGCCAAAACGTGTGGTCGCCTTCGAAGGCAATCTTGCACTTCTGCCGGGCGGCGTCAAAAAGGAACGGGATCACCGTGTTCTGGCTGATATACCCGGTGATGTCTTCCTTGGTGTAATACGCCCCCATCTGCTTCTGGTTGATGTATTTCTCGAAGATGTAGCCGAGGACGTCAGGATTAATTTCGTCGTCTTTGCGCAGCGGACGTTCGTCCAGGTGCCAGCGATATTGGTCGAAGAATTCGAAAAGTTTTTCAAACGCTCCGTCGCCAATCTGGATCTGTTTATCATGAAGCTCTTCAATTTGGTGGCGTAGGAACAATCCGCCGTTCAGGTATGGAACCTTGCCAAGAAGATGATTGGCGGCGGATGACCGTGCGCTTTCCTTTTTGGCAAAGCCCTCGAAGAAAAGAGGGCACAGAAAGTCGGCATAAAAACGATCTCTTCCGCGCTGTTTGCTTTGCGCGAGCTTCGTTCTTAGATAGTTCGTATCGCTGTTCAGAAAACCTTTTTTCTGGATGAAATAGATAAACATCAGGCGGTTCAGCATCACGGAAACATACCAGCGCTGCATCTCGTCTTCGGGAATGCCCTTAAGGAATTTAAGGAAGCCGGAGTGCTCCTCCTTAAACCGATCGTAGAAACGTTTGGTAACCTTTTCAACGTCGAAACCAGCGCGGGTGCGCATGGTAACGTCCACCAGGGTGAGAACCTCTTCCTCTTCAAACGCGACGAGCAAATTCTGTAGTTTTTGAATCAGTGCGTCGCCAGGCTGGCCGCGGTGGTAGGTGTGCTCGCGGCAGGCAGTGGGCTTGCCGGTTTCACGCTTCACCCATTGCCAGACTTGCGTAGATCTGCCGGAGTCCGTGTAAATAATCAGGTGCTCGTGCGCGCTCTTTGTTAGCTGCGTTTCGATCTTGCGCCGGGTGGCGTAATCAGGAATCGGGCGCCCTGCCGCCGGGATGCAAGTAAACACCTGGAAGCCGCGTTTTTCGGCAAAAGCAGTGAGGTTATAGGCTTGGCCTTCGGCCAAGGCCTGAACGCTTGCAGCGTGATGGTCCCAGCCGAGCTCTTCGATAAAAAGACGCTGGAATTCGAATTGTTGGAGGCGTTCGCGCAGTTTGGCGACGTTGACGGGCATCTTCGTTTTTCTGTTGTAGCGGCGGTCTCTGACCGCCGATGTTTCTTATTTCGTCGATCAGAGATCGACGCTACAAACGATTCTTAAACGGCGGTCAGAGACCGCCGCTACAGAAATAATCAGGGGGCGCGAAGGCCCAGGGAACAGATAATCTGAGGTTCCTGAACCTGCTCTTCCTCCTGAACCAGGCAGAGGCGGCCATCTTCGCGCAGGGCGATGACAAGCTCGGCGAGGGCGTGATCGGAAATGCCAGAGCGCAGTTGACGATTGAGGGTATCCGTGGCCAAAGAGCGAAGCGGAAAGCGGTGGATTTCTTCAATCGCCTTGACGAGCTCCTTTGAGTCGAAGAGTGTGCCTTTCACCGCCTCCGCGTGCCGCATAAGCCGCTCATAAGTGCGATAACGCGCGCCGGACGGCCGCCCCAACTGACCGCCCACGGTTTTTTCTTCCTGGACTATCAGCTCAACGGCTTTCTGGACGAGTTCGTGATGGTTTTCCTGGCGGGGTAGCGCACTGGTGTTGGGCGAGCATTCCGCCGCTTTCAATATGGCAAACTGAGATTCAGAAACGGCATTGCCTTGCTTGTCCATCCATGCCAGAGCGTCGTTGCTCTCTCCGGTGCGAAGATAAACCAGCACACCCTCCGGCGCCTTATCGCTCGGTTGATGAGCCCGAGTAGAGTAGACCACGTTGGCAAGATCGGCGACCGTCTTCTCCAGCTTGGGGTCAGCGGTGATGGCGTTTTTCCAAATTTGATAGGCGTAGGAAGCCAGATCAACTTCGGTGTCATCATCGCCGTCGAGGATGCCCGCTTTCTCGTGATAGAGGTTGAGTACCGCATTATCGTTACCGTCGTCTTCAAAAAAAGCCTCGTCGGCCCCCACGACTTCAGCATTTTCCTTTAGCCTTTGGCGCACGCGCGACCGAAGCTTGATGATGAGGTCCACGCCGTCGGCGGGAAGGAAAGAGTAGCAATAAATATTCTCAGCCTGCTGCCCGATGCGGTCCACGCGGCCGGCACGCTGGACCAGCCGAATGATGGCCCAGGGTAAATCGTAATTGACAACGATCGAACAATCCTGAAGGTTTTGTCCTTCGCTCAGTACATCGGTGGCGATGAGCACTCGAAGCTCGTTTTCAGGTTTAACAAAATCCCGCTTGTTATTGCTCACCGGACTAAAGCGCCAGGCGTCGGCGGTTGGGTTCTCCGATTCTCCGGTTACGCCAATGAGTTGAGAGATACCCTGGGCTTTCAGTTGAGAGGATAGATAGTGGACCGTGTCGGCGAACTGAGTAAAAACGAGGACCTTGTCGTTCGGGTGCCGCCTCGTTAGGAGATCGTTGAGCGATTTCAGCTTTGCATCTCGGGATGCGTCCCAGTCGCCACTCTTGCGCAAGACCCACATCAGGGCAGACGAGTCGCTTTGCAGGTCTTTGGGAAGTTCTTTGACGAATAGACCGGAACGCAACCATTTGAATCGCTTCTTAAACTTCGTCGAGTACAGGGTGTAGATTTGAGCGGCGCGAAGGCGAAAGTCCGCCTCCGTGCTGTAGCGGCGGTCTATGACCGCCGGGCTGTCTGAATCTGAACGGCGGTCATAGACCGCCGCTACAACGTCCTCTTCTTCAAAGACATTTCCGGTTACGTCTTCCGCATCTGCGTCTGCGTCATAGAGGCGAGCGTCAAGCATCGCCGCGTCCTGTGTGCCAATGGGAAGGGCGAGACCCTCTTCCAGTGCGTGCAAGAACACATAATTCCTCAGAATGTGCCGCTCGACGGACTGGAGGAAAGCCTGACCACTGCTTTCCAAACGCTTAAAGAGGTTGGTGCGGCAGAACCCCATCAACCGTTTACCAGCGCGCGAGAGGTCTTCAATTTGCTTGGCTTCAGCCGGGGTCGGCGGTTCCTGAGGGGTCGAAGCCAAATACTTGGCAAGCCCCAGCCCGTAGCGGGGCAGGTTGAGCGCATTGATGGTGTTAACTACGTCTGGTGAATAAAGGCGCGCGTACTGGTCTTGTGGGTCGCTTTCGTCAATCTTGAACTTAACCGTCTTCGCGTGCCTGACCGGGAAATAGGAGCGGGAGTGGTCTTCAAACGTGAGGTACTTGCGGCCATTTTTCTCATCTGTCAGGGCGTAGTTATCTTTGATAAAACTTCGCGTCCGTCGAACCATGTAGAGGCGCATCAGCTCGCGCCAGTCATCCGTATGCTCGCTTTTCTCAAAAGCGGCGAGCGAGCGTAAGTTCACCTGCTGCTCCGCCAAAAACTCGATTTTGCCTGATTCGCGCAAAAGCGCTTCAGGGCGGATACCCAGGTCTTTTTCTTCTTTGACAAAGAGCCGAAGCTGATTGGAGAGGTCAAGGTAAGTTTTGTTGTACGGTGTGGCGGAGAGCAGAATGCACTTGCTCTCGTTCTTCTTGATGTAATCCTGAATAGCCCGGTAGCGCTTGCCTTCCCGGTTTCTCAGGTTCTGGCTTTCATCAATCAATACGACGCGATAACGACGCGTCTTTTCGGGAAGTTCATTAATCGCCTGGCTGATGGAAAGCACTTTGGCACGGAGGCCGTACTGATGCGCGTAATCCTCCCACATTGACACCAGGTTCTTGGGACATAGAATCAGAGTCTCAAGATTCTGATCATCTTCGAAAATGCGCGCCAGCGCCGTGGCCATTAGGGTCTTGCCCAAGCCAACCACGTCCCCAATAAGCACGCCTCCGCGCTTGTTCAGATGGTGTGCCGCAATCTTCACCGCCGCAATTTGAAACTCAAGAAGCTTTTTCTCGAAGACCTTAGGAATGCGGAATTCCGCCAGCCCGGCGCGTGCCTCCTGCGAGAGGTGGTAGGCCATCTTGATATAAATGTGGTAGGGCGGGATGGGTTCCTCGCGCGCCCAGCTTTCATTGATGATCTGAACCAGCTCGTCAGAAATGTCCAGACACCAGCGGTCGTTCCAGCGGTCGTCGAACCACTTGGCAAGCTTCAGGCAGGCGTCATGATCGAGAATGTCAACGTTGAGCTCGCCTTGCTTTGAAAGGCCAGCAAACGTGAGATTGCTGCTGCCCAGATAACTCACGGTGGGGTTAATGGGGTCTGGGCGGAAAAGCAGATAGAGTTTTGCATGGAGAGGATGGCGGAGGAAGAGTTTGACGATGACCTTCCTGCCCTTGATCTGCGCCGCGAGCTTCCGTAAGCCGGCCTCGTCGCCGTCCGTGGGCGCTCCAACTGCCAACTGGTTTCGGAAGTCCTCGGCAAGCCTCTTCTTGAGCCGCAACGCTGTCTGGTTGTCGATCTCCTCTGCATGCTTGGTAAGGCTCAGGGCTTGGCGAAGGTCCTCCGAGGGCAACCGTTGCATCCCTACCAGCAGCCTGCAACAGTGGCCCTCACCGCCAGACCAATGATCGATTGAAGAGTCAAGCTGCTTCCACCCGCGCAAGTTAAAATAACCGACGCAGAAATCGGCGCGATCAGCTAATTCAATGGTTTCCTTCAGGGTGGGCAGAAGTTGCTGGTCGATGTTGTCGAAGATTCTTGGCATCTGGGTCTTGGCGAGGCCACCAGCGCGGAACCCATCCCCCTGGCCACCGGCAGACAGACTACCACAGCGAACCGTTTCGAGAAAATACCCCGACACGCTGAACGAAGTCTTCATGCCATACGTTGGCTGACGTGATGGCGCGGTTGCCGCCCAAGCCGAGGTCCATATCTTTGGTTGCTCGCGCAGGCACAATCACAAGCGTTAACGAACTACGGTGTGCGCTGGGCGGCCTATTACGCTCGCACGGACGATGTGCCGCTGGAACTGGTGGAGGCCATCATCGAGACCGAGTCGGGCTGGCAGCCGTATGCCGTCTCTCCCAAGGGCGCCGTGGGATTGATGCAGTTGATGCCGGAAACGGCCTATGACTTTGGCGTGCGCAACCGCTTTGTGATCTCGGAAAACATCAGCGCGGGTGTGTAGTACCTGGCGTGGTTGATGCAGGTGTTTCACGGAGACCTGCGGTTGGCGGTGGCCGGTTATTACGCGGGAGCCGGGCCCATCCAGGCGCGGCAGCTCGCATATTCTTCTGTTTGCGAATACGTGTACCGGGTGGCTGCGATTTATCGCCGGTTCCGGCTTCGGGAGGTGAGCGATGAGGTTCCTGGTAAGCATCTGGTTGTGCTGCGCGCTCGGCGCCGCAGCCCAGACCATCAAGCCGCAGATCGTGTCGAAACCGGTAGACGGCAGGGTCACGGTGGTTGAAGTCAGGGCACACTTCGTGACCGCGATCCGTATGCCGGAGGCGGTGAACTCGGTGGCGGTGGGTGACCCGTCGTGGTTCAAGGTGGAGCACTCCGACCGTGAACCCAACATCGTATTCGTTAAGGCCCTCACCACCAAACCCGTGGAGACGAATCTCCTGGTCTCCGCAGCGCGGCGGAGCCGCCCAACGATGGCTCGGGCATCATCCCCAGGTCCACTTCCACCCTACTCCGACGCACGCCTCCTGGGTCAACTTGGCCGAATGCTTTTTCAGCATCCTGACCCGGCGCGGGCTCCAGCAGAGCGTTCATCGCTCCCGA